>JALHRS010000114.1 GCA_022841325.1 Lysobacterales bacterium
CGGAGAACGCAGAGAGCCACAGAGAACGCGGAGAAGAGCCACGGCAATTCTGTTTTTTGCTTCTCTCTGCGTTCTCTGCGCCCCTTTGCGTTCTCTGCGTTGCGCTTCTGGCCACATCCCGCCTCGCTACCCGGTTTTCGCGCCGGTTCCAGGCCCGCGGTCGCGACGCAAGGTCGCTCACACCCCAAGAAAAAACCCCTGCCGACGGGTGGGTCGACAGGGGCTGGGGAAGGGTGCTGCCTGGGGTCGTTGTCAGAACTTGTAGGAAGCGCCGAGCAGGTAGGTACGGCCGTACTCGTTGTAGGAGCGCGGGCGGTCCGGCGTGCCTGGATCGCGGAAGGTCTCCCGATAGGCTTCGTTGGTGACGTTGTTCACCTGCAGCAGCACGGTCAGGCCATCGAGGTCGCCGCTGAAGGAATAGCCAACCTGGAAGTCGATCAGATCCTCACCCTCGACATAGCGGGTTTCGCGATCCGCACCGAAGCCCTGGATCTCGCCGATGAAGGAGGAGCGGCTACGCTGGCTGACGCGGGTCGAGAAGCCATACTTTTCGTAGTACAGCGTGATGTTCGACACGTAGCGCGACAGACCCGGCAGCGGTTGACTGGTGCCCGGTCCCTGCGGCTTGACGCCACTGCGGGTATCGGAATAGCTGCCGAGCATGCCGAAGCCGTCCAGCATCGGCGCGAACTCGCCGAAGGGCAGTGACAGCGCCAGTTCCCAGCCGTTGATCGAGCCACCCTCGCCATTCACCGGACGGGTGAAGCGGCCGATGGTCGAGGTCGGAATCTGGCCGGTGAACCCGCTCAGATCGAAGACGCTGAAGTCGAAATCCACACCCTGATCGTAGATGTAGTTCTTCAGGTCCTTGTGGAAGCCGGCGGCGCTGACATAACCCTTTCCGCCAAAGAGGTAGTACTCGTAGGACAGGTCGAAGCTGGTGGCGCGCCAGGGCTCGAGCTCCGGATTGCCGCCGCCGCCCGACCAGATGCCGCGGGTAGTGTCGATGCCGAAGCCGTTGTTGGCGCGCATCTGATCCATGCGCGGACGCGCCAGCTGCTTGGCCACGCCCATGCGCAAGCTCTGCTCATCGGTGAGCGAGAAGATCAGGTTCAAGCTCGGCAGTACATCGTTGTAGTCCTTGCCGCCGGTGAACGGCTGGGCCTGGGTGGCATTGCCGCCGGGAACCGCGAAACCCTCGGACTCCTGATCGGCGTTGACGTACTGGATGCCAAGGTTGCCGCGCACCGGAATGTCGCCGATCTGGCCATCGATGTTCAGCTTGAAGTAGCTGGTGATGACGGTTTCGTTGACTTCCCAGTCCTTGTTGAGGATGTCCTGGTTGACGTTGGTGCGCGGCGTGTACAGATTGAAGGCGCCCGGGACGCTGTAGGCGATCGTGCCGGGAATGCCGGTGAAACTGAGGTTGCCGGCACTCTGCAGGATGTTCGACGGAATCGGCAGCGGCTGGCGGTTGTTGGCGAGGTCAAGGAAGGCCTCGGCCACGGCGCGGCTCTTGCTGCGCTTGGACCAGTTGGAACCGAAGTCGAAGCTGCTGAACATTTCGCTGTCGAGCGAACGCGTCAGCGAGAAGCGTGCCGAATCCAGCTCGTCCTCGAATTTCGGGTACTTGATATAGCCGTCCTGGCCCCAGCCGCCCGGGTCGCGCAGCCGGATGACGTTGGGATCAGCATAGTCGATGCCGAAATCGAGGTTGGGCAGCCCGGTGCGGCGATTCAGCGTGAAGTTGACGATGTCCGAACCGGCGGCGCCGGCGTAGGTTTCGAGGATGGACTCGTCTCGGTTGGCCTTGGAATGGCTGAAGTCGGCCATGCCGGTCCAGTATTCGTTGAAGGTGAACTCGTTCTTGAAGCCGATCGCGAAGATATCGTCCTCGCGCTTGTTGCGGTCATTGCGCAACACCGGGCGCACGCCGGTATAGGTGCCGCCGATCAACAGGCCATTGTCGACCACCGGATTGCTCAGGGTACCGCCAGACCAGCCAAGGCCGGTCTGCAGACCGCGCGTGGTTTCGACACGCTCGAACTTCGAGTAGTACAGATCCAGCGCGCCGTTGTAGTTATCGCTGGGCTGCCATTCCAGCACCGCCATCAGGCCATCGCGCACATTCGAGGTGGACGTGGCGAAGCTCTCGGACCCACCCAGGATCAGGGTATTGGCCTGGCCAGCCACGGTGCCGGTCGGGTAGCCCCAGGCGTTCCAGCGCTCGGCCTGCCCGGGCGAATCCAGGCGCGCAAAACCGATGGCCAGGCCGATGGTGTTGTCGGCGAACTGGTCGATATAGGAGGCGCTGAGGCGATAGCCGGTGTCGTCATAGCCCGGATTGACCTCGCCCACCGAATTCTTCTCGTAGCGGCCATTGACCGAGACCACGCGCTTGCCGAAGGCCAGCGGACGCACAGTCTGCAGATCCACGGTACCGGAAATGCCCTGGGCGACCAGATTGGCATCGGGGGTCTTGTAGATGACCACCTGATTGAGCAGTTCCGAGGGGTACTGATCGAACTCGACGCTGCGGTTGTCGCCGCTGGACACCTGCTCGCGACCGTTGAGCAAGGTGGTCGAGAAGTCGCCAGCCAGACCGCGGATGCTGATCGTGGTGGCGCGGCCGGCCACGCGCTGTGCCGCCAGCCCGGGCAGACGGGCGATCGATTCGGCGATGCTGGAATCCGGCAGCTTGCCGATGTCTTCGGCCGACACTGCCTCGATGATGGAGGTGGATTCCTGTTTGATCGAAATCGCGCTCTCGATGCCGCGACGAATGCCGGTGACTTCGACCACATCCATTTCCTTGGCCTTCTCAGCCGCGGCCGCCTTGCGCGCTGCTTCGCGCTCCTTGGCGGTCATGGTCTGGTCCTGGTCATCGGCTTGTTGCGCGTAGGCACCTGCGGAAACCATCAAGGTCGCCGAAGCCAACGCCATGAACAACATGTTGCGCTTGAGTTTCAACATCTCCCCCTCCACTGCTGGGCGTTTCTTTGGGCACTTGAGACAGCCATGAAACCGGGCTTTGCGCTGTCTCCAGACTCGATTACGTCAGCGGCGACCCCTGCCTCTGCGACGTGGCGAAAATGGTAGCCGCAGCGGCCAGCTGTTAAGGACTCGTTGTATACGTATTCATGGTCAATCTCGGGTTTCTGCACTACCGATCGTCGCTTAGGTGCGGCAAAACTGGCATCCCGAATGCAATGGCGTGACGACGACCGACCCGGTCAGGATTGCGCCCAGGGGTGTCAAATGCAGCTTGGAGAGGTGCCGATGTCGATGCGATGGGGAGTGCTGGGACTGAGCGCCTTGCTGGCCGCGTGTGCTGCAATGCAGCAAAATCAACCGGCTGCGGAGGCCCCGGGCTTACCGGCGATGCCGTCGCCAGACTGGCGCGACCAGATCATCTATTTCGCGATGATTGACCGTTTCGACGATGGCGACCCTGGCAATAATGATCAGGGTATGGGCGAATATGATCCTGGCCGCAGCGGCCATTACAGCGGTGGCGATCTGCGCGGACTGACGCGGCGCCTCGAATATATTCACGATCTGGGGGCCACCGCCCTGTGGATCACGCCGCCGGTAGCCAACCAATGGTGGAACCCAACCCGTGAGCACACCGGTTACCATGGCTACTGGGCCAGCCACTTAATGGCCGTCGATGCCCATTACGGCACGCTGGCGGATTATCGGGCGCTGAGCGCGGCCCTGCACCAGCGCGGCATGTATCTGCTGCAGGACATCGTGGTCAATCACAGCGGCGACTATTTCAGTTACGACGGGCCCTGGAATCCGGCCGATCCGACCCGGAATTTCCGCCGCCACCCTGGCCCCGACGGCAACAGTGCGCCTACCCAGCCGCCCTTCGATCTCAACAATGTGCTGGACCCGGCACAGCGCGCGGCGGCCATCTATCACTACACCCCGAATGTGCGTGATTTTGCCGATCCCGAGCAGGTGGCCAATTTCCAGATGGCTGGGCTGGACGATCTGAACACCGAGAACCCGCGCGTGCGCGAAGCCCTGCGCCAGAGCTATGGCTGGTGGATCCGCGAGGTCGGGGTCGATGGCTTCAGGGTCGATACCGCCTTCTACGTGCCGCCAGCGTTCTTCGAGGACTTCCTGTACTCGGCCGACACGACGTATCCGGGCATCGACCGGGTGGCGCGGGCGACCGGCCGCGAGCACTTCCATGTCTTTGGCGAGGGCTTCGCCGTGGACGCGCCCGGCAGCGATGCCGCCATGCGCAAGATCGACCGTTATATGCGCGGCGAGAACGGTGAGCAGCGCATGCCCGGGATGATCAATTTTCCGCTCTACGGCAGTCTGGTCGACGTCTACGCCCGTGGCCGCCCCACCGCCGATCTGGCGGCGCGCATCGAGGCGATGATGCAGATCCACGCCCAGCCGCAGCTGATGCCGAGCTTCATCGACAACCACGACGTAGACCGCTTTCTGGCCGGCGGCAGCGAGGCGGCCATGCGTCAGGCCCTGCTGGCGATGCTCACACTGCCTGGCATACCAACCGTCTACTACGGCACCGAACAGGGTTTCCGCGAGCCGCGTGCGGCGATGTTCGCAGCCGGCTATGGCTCCGGCGGCATTGACCACTTCGACACCCGGTCGCCCTGGTTCCAGTACCTCAAATCCGCGATCGCGCTGCGCCGCAGCCATCCCGTGCTGTCGCGCGGCACACCCGAGATTCTGCATCGCAACCCGGCCGGCCCCGGCGCGCTGGCCTGGCGCATGTCCTGGCAGGAACAGCAGGCGATCGTCGTCTTCAACAGCAGCGATGAGCGCACCCTGATCGATGGAATGCCCACCGGACTGGCACCCGGCACGCGTCTGCAGCCCTTGTTCGCCATCGATGGCAAGGCGCCATCAGCGCAGGTGGATGACGCCGGACGGATCAGTCTGGAACTGCCGCCGCGCAGCGGCTATGTGTGGCAGCCCGGCAGCGTCGAAGCGATCGCGGCGCCGGCGCGAGCGGCGCCAACGCTGGAGCCGATCCAGAACACCGTTCATAGCGAGGACTTCCGTATCGCCGGTCGCGCCAGCGGTCCGATCAAGCTGGTCGTCGATGGCCAGCTGGAACAGGCACAGACCGTCGAGCCAGACCGCGACGGCCGCTGGACAGCAACCGTCGATACCGGCGATATGCTCGATCCGGGCATCAAGCATCATCTGGTGGCCTGGGATGGCGAGTCCGCCCAGGCCTCGGCGGGCCTCAATTTCCGCGTTCAGCGCGAATGGCGGCTGTTGGCCGACGTGGCCGACCCGGATGGCGACGATCACGGACCCGATGGCGGCTACCAGTATCCCGACGATCCGGGTTGGCGCCTGGAACGTCCGGCCGACATCCAGCGCGTGCGCGTGTTCGGCTCGGGGGGATCGCTCAGGGTGGAACTGACCATGCACCAGGTCCTCACCCCGTGGAATCCGCCCAATGGCTTCGACCATGTGGCGTTCACGCTGTTCGTGGAGCTGCCGCAGGCTGGACCTGGTTTGCGGGTGATGCCCCTGCAGAACGGTGAGCTGCCGGGTGATCTGCGCTGGCACTTCCGCTTGCGTGCCCATGGCTGGAGCAACGCCTGGTTCAGTGCCGCCGGTGCCAGCGCCGAGTCCGAAGGCACCGCAGTGATCCCGACCGCGACCATCGTCGCCGATCAACCTGCGCGCAGCGTGAGCTTCACCCTGCCGCGGGCGGCGCTGGGCCATCCCGACACGCTGTCCGGCGCGCGCCTCTATCTCAACACCTGGGATTACGATGGCGGCTACCGTGAACTCGGGCCCACGGCCGGCCCGCACCGCTTTGGCGGCGGCCAGCCGGATGGGCCGCTGGTCATGGACGACATTGCCGTGATCGAGCTGCGCTGATCAGGGTCGGGCGGCAAACCCTACGATTGACGGTCCCTGGGTACCGAAGCTGGCGGCTCGATCCGCGGGAAGACGGCGTGACCCGAGATGTCCGGATCCAGTGCCTTGCCATCGACTTCCACCCAGGCATGCGCCTGCAGCGGCGGGTCCTTGCTCACCACGCCGATCTTCAGTTCGGGCTGCAGACCGCGACGGCGCAGCAGCAACCAGACCACCAGAGCCTGGCGCAGACAGGTCGTCGGCCAGAGGCTGCCGGCACCGACGGCGCGGGCCAGATCGGCAATGCGCCGAGGCGTCGGTTCGATGGCGGGTTCAGTCAGGCTCGATGTGCCGGGCCGGGCCCAGCGCGCCATCCAGCGCCAGGTGCGCTGGAAGCCGAGCAGCCGCAGCGACAGATCCACCAGCGGCAGCAGCAACAGAACGCTGGCGACCAGCTGGCGCTCTCTGGCCGGCAGTCGACGCCAGCGCGCAAGCTGCGAAAGTGGAGCGGTATCAGTCAAGAGCGTCGTGTCGGCAGGGGCGGGCGAGCTGGCCATGAATGATCGGCCAGCAACGGCTCTGCGCGCGAGTGCCGTCAGCCCTGCAGATACTCCAGCACCTGCTCCGCATGGCCTTCGGCCTTGACCTTGGGCCAGACATGCTCGACCTTGCCCTTGGCGTCGATGACGAAGGTGGCGCGCTGGACGCCGAAATAGGTGCGTCCGTACATGCTCTTCTCGACCCAGACGCCGAAGGCTTCCAGCAACTTCTTGTCCGGATCGATCAGCAGCGGAAAGTTGAGCTGGTACTTGGTCACGAACTTGCCGTGGGCCTTGGCATCATCCGGGCTGGCCCCGAAGACCGGCACGCCCAGGTCCTTGAACCTGGGGATGCTGTCGCGGAAGGAACAGGCTTCCTTGGTGCAACCGGGCGTGTCGTCCTTGGGATAGAAATAGATCACATAGCGCTGGCCACGCAGCTTCTTCGAGCTGATCGTGCCGGCGCTGTCCGACTCCAGGCTGAAATCCGGTACTGCATCACCAACCTGCAACATGGCGGGTTCCTCGTGGTTGTGGATGGCGCCAAGGTTAGCGGAAGCGGCTTGCACGTGGCGTGTAGCGGTTTTCGGTTGTCGGTTGTCGGTTGTCGGTTGTCGGTTGTCGGTTGTCGGTTGTCGGTTGTCGGTTGTCGGAAAATGCTGGCACGGCAGCGCTGGCGGGCGCGACTCGAGGGTGAATCTCAGCTGCGTCAGTCACGAGGGCACGCAAAGGCAGCTTCACCGCGAGCTCTTGATCTCGCGTGCCCTCTCGCCCACGTGCCCGCGTGCCACACCGGTCGCGGATGAATCCGCTCCCACAGGCTTCGACTACGCCTCCAGCACCGCCTTCAGCCGATCCAGGGCCTCGCCCCAGGCGCGGCGGTAGCCGTCGGCTTCGGCTCGGGTCTGCAGGCGGTCGATGGTCACCATCACCGTGGTCTTGGCGCCGGCCGGCGCAAACTTGATTTCCACCGGCGTCGGCGCGGTCAGCTCCGGATCTTCCCAGATCAGGCGGATGACCTTGCCGGGATTGACCTTCTTCACGGTGGCCCGATTGCCATCGGCATTGGCCAGGCTGCCGCCGTCCTTGATATAGCCCTGATGGCCGGGACCCAGCCAACGGTCGAGTTCGGCGGCGCTGGCGAAGCTGGCATGGCAGCGGCCGGGCTCGGCCTTGATCGATTTGGTGGCGCAGATGGTGTAGCCCCTGGGCCTGCCATCCTTTTCCAGCTGTCCGCGTGCAATCTCGTATTCGCAGTTGATGGTCGGCGACCACCAGACATCGACCTTCATCTCCTGGTACAGCCACTGGCCGATCTCGCGCCGCCCGAGGGCGGGGCCGCCGCGGGCATCGATCAGCGCGAACCATTCGCTCAGGGATTTCCCGGTGGCGGCCTTGCAGCTGTCTTCGCTCACGGGATGTTCGGACTGCAGCTCGACCTTCATGGCTTGCTCCTGTGCCGCGGAATTCCATTCTCCCCTTGCGAACCGCGGTTCTCACCCGCTGGCTCGTTTGAGGTCTAATCTGACGATTCTACCGCCAGCCCGGAGTCAGCCATGAATCTGCTGTTTGTCGGCCTTCTGATCTTTCTGGGCGTACATTCGATCGCTATCGTGGCGCCCGGCTGGCGTGAGCGCATGCATGCGCGCCTCGGCGAAAACGGCTGGAAGGGGCTGTATGCGCTGCTGTCGATCGCCGGTTTTGCGCTGATCCTGATCGGCTACAGCGCCGCGCGCGGCGAACCGCAGCTGGTCTACAGCCCGCCGCTGTGGACCCGGCATCTGGCGGCGCTGCTGTTGTTGCCGGTGTTCCCGCTGCTGCTGGCCACCTACTTACCCGGCCGCATCAAGCGCGCGGTGGGACATCCGACGCTGATCGCCACGGTGCTCTGGGCCGGCGCCCATCTGCTCGGCACCACCACCCGCGCCGATCTGCTGCTGTTCGGCAGCTTCCTCGGCTGGGCCCTGGCCGACTGGGCCTCGGCCCGCACCCGCCAGGCGCGCAAACTCCCGGGTGCACCGGCATCGAAATTCAACGATGTCATCGCCGTCGTCGGCGGAATCGGCCTGTACCTGCTGATGGCCCTCTGGGCACATCGCTGGCTGATCGGCATTGCGCCCTTTGGGTGAGTCGCTGTTCGGGTGAAGAGCAGGACGCGAAGGACGCGAAGGAAAGGCAGCAAGGTCGCCAAGGAAAGCGATCTCTCTCAACAGCTCTTCTTCGTGTCCTTTCTGCTTTTCCTTCGTGACCTTCGCGTCCTGCTGTTGGCCTGGGCTGCCCTGAGGTGCGCTTGTCACGTAGCCCGCTGCGCGGCCAACGCGACCTGGTTTCTGACGGCCGGGTCTGGCGCGCAGGCCTGCGCCCGAAGTAGATGCCATGAGGGCCGTGGACGCGAGATCCTCTGCGGTGCCTAAACCTGAAGGAGCTACGCTGATGTCCACGACCCTCGCTGCAAACGCTACCACTTTCAAC
>JALHRS010000115.1 GCA_022841325.1 Lysobacterales bacterium
GGGCTGCGCGCAGCGATGGCGAGCGCGCGGCGCCCGGCAGGCCAGGCCGCGGCCGCCGGCGCGAACATCCCTCGCGCACATCCCGATACGCCGCGCGCCGGAGCCGCGCTACTCACACACGGGTTCTGCCGGACTGGCACGCCGGCCGATAGTGACAAACGATCCAGAGCCTCCCGCAGACTGGAAGGGCATTCTTCGCGTTCTCTCGGCTCTTCCTTTGTGTACTCTGCGTCCAGCTTCTGGCCACGACCTGCCTCAGAACAGGATCACGCGGCGACCGTCGCGCCGCAAGGGCGGGCCGCGCTGGCGTATGCTCAAGCCTGGATTCTCAACGGAGCGGCGCCATGGGTGTACTGGATTTCATGAAATCGGCGGGCGAGAAGGTGCTGGGCGCGGCCACGGCCGGCAATACCGCGGGCGCCTTGCTGGATCATCTCAAGGCCAAGGGACTGGCCAGCACCGATCTCAAGGTCGAGTACGACGCCGCTTCGGCCACCGTCAAGGTGAACGGCAAGGCCGGCACTCAGGAAGACAAGGAAAAGGTGCTGCTGGCGCTGGGCAATATCGCTGGCGTCGAGAAGGTCGATGACGGCATCGATGCCGGTCAGGCGGGCACGCCGGCGGGCTTCTACACCGTGCAGCCCGGCGACACCCTGGGGGCCATCGCCAAGAAGCACTACGGCAAGTCCGGCGCCTACGTACAGATCTTCGAGGCCAACAAGCCGCTGCTCAAGGATCCCGACAAGATCTATCCTGGCCAGATGCTGCGCATGCCGGTTCTTTGACCGGGGCGCACATGTCCAGGCTGGCCTTGCTCTGTCTGGGACTGGTCGCGCTGCAGGTCCATGCAGCGCCGACCTGGCAACCCTTCGTCGAGCCCTACAATCAGCTGTTTCCCAGCCTGGAGATCGCCACTGCCACGGTGGCCAGCGATCCCGAAGACGCCGATCCGGCGGTGCTGGGTGACCAGCAGGGGCTGATCGGCGTGGAATTGTCGGGCGCGCCGGCCGGTGCCCATTTCGAACTGCTGGTTCGGGTGCCCGGGCTGGCGCGCGAAAGTCGTTTGTCGGGCACCATTCCGGATCTGGACCAGAGCCTCAACCTGGCGCCTACCGTGGCCTGGGATTTCCCGGCATTGGCGGCCATATCCCAGCCGCGCCCGGCCAACATCGAGTTCGAACTGAGGCTCAACGGAGCGTCGCTCGGCACCCAGGTCCAACGGGTGCGGGTGCGTTCGGTCAACGATGCGCTCTACTACATCGACGAGGACGGCGAGGACGACGATCTGGACTTCAACTGGCTGTTTGCCGCCTACGTCAACGAAGACCATCCGGCGGTCGATGCCATTCTCAAGGAGGCGCTGGACAGCGGCGTGGTCGACCAGTTCGATGGCTATCAGAGCGAGGACGCCGACGAAGTGCTCAAGCAGGTTTATGCCATCTGGCATGTGCTGCAGCAGCGCGGCATCCGCTATTCCTCGATCACCCGCACCGCCAGCGCCCATGACAAGGTGCTGAGCCAGCACGTGCGCTTCATCGACGAATCGCTGGCCATGACCCAGGCCAACTGCGTGGACGGCAGCGTGCTGCTGGCCTCGGTGCTGCGCAAGATCGACATCGATCCGGTGCTGGTGCTGGTGCCCGGACACATGCTGCTGGGTTTCGCCCTCGACGCCGAGGGCAGCGAGTTCGCTTACCTCGAAACCACGATGCTCGGCGACGTCCAGCCCAGGGCAGAGGACATCAAGGTACGCCTGAAGGGGCGCGCGGGGTTGTCGGTGGATCTGGAAACGTCGCTGGCCAATTTCGAGGCGGCGCTGTCCGCCGGCCAGGAGCAGATCGACGAGGCCGGGGATGCCTTCGACGATGAAGACGATGCCGATTACCAGATCATCGACATCCAGGCCGCCCGCGAGTACGGGGTGATGCCGATCACGCGCTGAGGGTGCTCAGCCCTGTGGGAGTCCCGGTCGCCCCCTGGCGGTGCGCTTATTCGCGCATCAAACCGTGGAAGTAGGTCACGTTGACCCGAAGGGTCTACGTGACAGCTGCGTCAGTCACGTAGGCCGCTTCGCGGCCAACGTGACCTACATTAAAATCATAGACTTGCGGTATGTTTGGTGATAGCGGCCTCAGCCGCGAATGCCTGTTCGCGGCTGAAGCCGCTCCCACAGAAGCCTGAGCGGCGGCTACAGACTCCCTGCTGCAATCACCAGGGCCTCGCCGGCCGCGCTGTGCCAGGCGTTCTCGATGTCATCGAAATCGCGGTTGCTCTCGGCCAGCAGCACCAGCGCGCCATCGGCAAAGGGCAGGGCCCGCACCGCCACGGTTTCGTGGCGGGTGTCCATGCGTTCCACCCGCGGTTCGTTGGGCAGGTACATGACCGTCACCGGACCTTCCGGTGCCTGCATGACCATGTGCACCGACCAGCGCTTCTCCAGCGGGCAGCGATTCAGATAGTTCAGCACCAGGCTGCCTTCATCCACGCGCAGGCCGGCCTCGGTGAACATGCGTTCCACCAGCGGCTCGGGCACGCGCGAGGTGCGGGTCAGTGCGTAGGGTTCGTGCGACAGGTGCTCGACGCTGGCCACGATCAGGGCCTCGGTGGGATTCGGCGCCCGCAGCAGGCTGGTCGACACCAGGGCGACGACCGCCAGGGAGGCAGCCAGCGCCAACGGCCACCAGCGTGCCGCCGAGCGCTGGCGCGCGGGCGGCTGCGCCTGGCCGGACGATTCCGGCACTGCCGCCAGGATTCGATCCACCAGAGCGGCCGGTACCGGCACCTTCAGTGCCGCTTCCAGCTGATTCTCGAAGGCCAGCGCCTCGGTCAGCCGCGCGGCGGCATCATCGCAGACGCGGGCCTGGGCTGCGGTGGCCAGCTCCGGCGAACGCGGATCGATCAACAATTGCCTGCGGAACTCAGAGCAGTTCATGGACTGTCCCCTGACTCTCGCCGCGCAGCAGAGCCTTGAGCTTGGCGCGGGCACGGAACAGCTGGGTCATCACCGCCGACGCGGTGATGCCCAGTTGATCGGCAATCTCGTCGCAACTGAAGCCGCCGACCAGCTGCAACAGCAGCGGTTCGCGGTATTTCTCGTCGATGCGGCCGATGGCATCGCGCATTTCCTGAATCTCACTCATCTCGTGTGCGCTTGGGCTGTCCTGATCTTCGACAACGACATCGGCGATGTCGTCCAGCGGTGGCACCTTGCGTTCGAACAGCCGTGCGTGTTCACGGCGCACGATGGTCATCAACCAGGCCTTGGCCTTCTTCTCGTCACGCAGATCGGCGAGTGAGCGCCAGGCCCGCAGGAAGGTCTCCTGCACCAGATCCTGCGCCACCGCCGAGTCGTGACAGAGCCAGAAGGCAAAGCGATACAGATCGGGCGAGAGCCGCCGGACCAGTTGATCGAATTCGCTACGTTTGGCATCCATGGCAAGCTAGACCGGCCCAAGCGGCGATGGCTTTCGTAGACTAATGTATCGGCACCGCGGCGGAGAGCGACATGCGCTGGTTCATCGTGATCTTCGGCTTGGTTGGCCTGGCGATGGCCGTCGCCGACTATTTTGTCATTCGCCACACGCTGGATTTTCGCGCTGGCGCCGTCGTCACCGAGGGCGAGGTGATCGATTTCGTCAGTTCCCGCGGCAGCAAGGGCGGCACCATGTACGCGCCCCGGGTGCGCTACAGCGTGCCCTTGCCCGAAGGCGGCGCTGCCGCCAGCTACGAGATCGTCGGCAGCGTGCGTTCCTCCAGCCGTGGCTACGACCTGGGCGAGAAGGTGAAGGTGCTGTTCCGACCCGATCGACCCGCCGATGGACAGATCGGGAGCTTCATGGAGCAGTGGTTCGTTGTCACCATCCTCAGCGTGTTCACGCTGATCTTCGGCGGAGTTTCAGTAGGGCTGATCGTCGCCGGCATCCGCCGCAAGCGCATGTACGACTGGCTCGAACACAGCGGCATGACCGTGCAGGCGCGCATCATCGAGGTCGGCAAGAACACCAGCCTCAAGGTCAACGGCCGCTCACCCTGGGTCATCCACGCCCAGTGGCAGCATCCGGTGACCGGCAAGGTGCACATGTTCCAGAGCGAGGACCTGTGGTTCGATCCCGGCGAGTTCATCGGCGATCGAGCACAGATCGGCGTACGTATCGACGCCGATCAACCCGAACGCCATCGCGTCGACATCAGCTGGTTGCCGAAGCCGGCCTGAGCGCTTTTGTACCCCGAAAGCGCGCAGCGCTGTCCGGGAAGTGACGCGAAGAGCCCCGCTGAGCCGCTGCGCGGCACAACGGGCTACGAAAGACGGCTCTTGTCGCCCGCACTGCGCGCAGCGCTGTCCGGGCCGTGACGCGGAAGAGCCCCGCTGAGCCGCTGCGCGGCACAACGGGCTACGAAAGGCGGCTCTTGTAGCCCGAACTGCGCGCAGCGCTGTCCGGGAGGTGACGCGAAAAGCCCCGCTGAGCCGCTACGCGGCACAACGGGGTACGTGAAGCGGGGCCTTGGCTCTTGTAGCCCGAACTGCGCGCAGCGCTGTCCGGGCGGTGACGCGGAAGAGCCCCGCTGAGCCGCTGCGCAGCACAACGGGCTACCAAAGGCAGGAGCCGGCGCTACTCCAATTCCATGGTCGAAACGCCCACCGGCGGCACGTGTCCCCAACCGGGCAGGTACCACGCCAGCGCCTGATAACGCCGGAACGAGCTGTACGGATGATCTTCCGGGCGTGCTGTCAGACCATGCTTCACCGGGTTGTAATGCACATAGTCCAGATGCCGCCGCAGATCGTCTTCATTGCGAATCACATGATCATAGAAGCGACGTTGCCACAGACGCTGGAGCCCGTGGCGTCGAACCATCCGCAGCTTGAGCGATTGCATGAAAGCGCCGAAATCCGTGGATCCGTGAACGATCAAATGCAGATGGTCCGGCAAGATCACATGGGCGTAGACGCGCATCCCGAATTCGACTCGCAGCTCCCTGATCACTTCAAGCGCCAGCGGTTCAAGCCCCGCCAGCAGCGGCAGCCGATCACGCGTCACCTGAGTGACAAAAACGGGGCGACCCTCAGGATCAATTCGGCGCACATTCTGCATGCCCGGTAGCATTTCATTCGGCAGCCAATCCACGAACCGGCATTTCCCGGAATTCGCCGTAGGAAATTTCCGACAAGAGCCCCGCTGAGCCGCTGCGCGGCACAACGGGCTACGAAAGCCGGCTCTTGTAGCCCGCACTGCGCGCAGCGCTGTCCGGGCGGTGACGCGAAAAGGCCCCGCTGAGCCGCTGCGCGGCGCAACGGGCTACGCTAAAGCACTACGCGATGCTCTTCGGTCGCCGCCCGCACCGCGCTCAGTGCGATGCGCTGATCAAAGGTCACCAGCCGACCTTGGTGCTTCACCGCCAGCGCCAGCAGGTAGACATCGGTCAACTGCCGCGGACTGTGTACACGACTCGAATCCACGTGCGCCTCATCCAGCAGACTGATCGAATCGGCCCAGAATTCATGATGTGGCGTGCGGGTGGCGCCGCGCAGACGCAGCATTGCATCGTAGACGCTGGTGGCGTTCGGATAATTCGGCTGCGAAACGATGCGGAGGTAGCCGTTCTGCGTGATCGGGCATGAGGCCCAGCCCTGACCGATATGGGTCTCCAGCCAGTTCCACGCCAGCGCGTGATGCTGATGCGCCCCGTCCAGCAGCGCGATCAGCACATTCACATCGAACAGCGCACGCAAGTCAGCTAGTCCTCACCCAGCGCATCGCGCAGGGCGTTGATCTGCGCATTGCTCACAGTCACGCCGCTGCTCGGTTTCGGCGCAAAACCGTAGCGCGGCGAGGATTCGGCGACGGCCGCAGAAGCGCCCTGCAATCCCGCCCGCGCCAGCGCGCTGATGACTTCGCCGGCAGTGCGCTTCTCGCGCTTGGCCAGATCCTTGATCGCGAGAAGCACGTCTTCGTCGATGTCGAGTGTGGTGCGCATGCATCAGATGTTAGCACATCAGTCCTCGGCGAAGACCGCCGGTCGATAGCCAATCGCAGCCGCCGTAGGGCGGGACCCGCCCGCGGTGTGCTGGCAATGAGCGAGGGATTTCGCAGGCGGATCCTGCCGCCCAACTCGCGTGGGGTCGTCAACGTCTCCGGGCCATCGGCCAGCGGTGGAATCCGCACGGTGTGCGGGTTCCACCTTACAAAAGAACCCACCTTACGCGTTGTCCGGGCGGTGACGCGAAAAGCCCCGCTGAGCCGCTGCGCGGCACAACGGGCTACGAAAGGCAGGAGCCGGCGCTACTCCAAAGCCATGGTCGAAACGCCCATCGGCGGCACGTGTCCCCAACCAGGCAGATACCACGCCATCGACCGAAAACGCCGGAACGAGCTGTACCGATGATCTTCCGGGCGCGCTGTCAGACCGTGCTTCACCGGGTTGTAGTGCACATAGTCCAGAGGCCGCCGCAGATCGTCTTGATTGCGAATCACCTGATCATAGAAGCGACGTTGCCACAGACGCTGGAGCCCGTGACGTCGAACCATCCGCAGCTTGAGCGATTGCATGAACGCGCCGAAATCCGTGGATCCGTGAACGATCAAATGCAGATGGTCCGGCAAGATCACATGGGCGTAGACGCGCATCCCGATTTCGTCTCGCAGCTCCGTGATGACTTCGAGCAGCAGCGTTTCAAGCCCCGCCAGCAGCGGCAGCCGATGACGCGTCACCTGAGTGACAAAGACGGGACGACCCTCAGGATCAATTCGGCGCACATTCTGCATGGCCGGTAGCATGTCCTTCGCCGGTCATTCCACGAACCGGCATTTCCCGGAATTCGCCGTAGGAAATTTCCGACAAGAGCCCCGCTGAGCCACTGCGCGGCACAACGGGCTACGGAAAGCCGGCCCCTGTAGCCCGAACTGCGCGCAGCGCTGTCCGGGCGGTGACGCGGAAGAGCTGCATCACATCACCTTGAGGCCGGATTCTGGATCCATCATCGGCTAGATCCGGGGCCAGTTCACACCCCTGGATCACGGCTGCGGGTATCCTCCCCCACACCGTCCACTTGGGGGTTTCTGGATGATCAGAGCTCTGTCCGTCTTTGCCACCTTGCTCTGGGCGACCGTCGCCGCAGCCCAGACGCCTCCGCCAGACTTGGCACTAACCGATATCTGCCCCAGTTGCGGAGTGCTCAATCGGCCGCTGATCGCGCGTCATGCTGGTGATGGCTCTGGACGGCTGTTCGTGGTCGAGCAGATCGGCAACATTCGGGTGTTCGTCAATGGCGCGTACTTGCCCACCCCTTTCCTTACGTTCGTGGGAAATCCTCCACCCGGGGGCTTTGTTGCCTTGGGCGGCACGGGGGACGAGCGTGGCCTGCTTGGGCTCGCTTTCCATCCGAATTTTCGCCAGAACGGCTTCCTGTACATCAATTACAACGACGCCGCGAGTGACACCGTCGTTGCCCGATACCGGGTGAGCCAGTCTGATCCGAACCAGGTCGACCTCAGCACGCGCCTGGTGATTCTCCGGGTCGATCAGGACTTTTCGAATCACAACGGCGGCAACATCCTGTTTGGGCCGGACGGGTATCTGTACATCGGAATGGGCGATGGCGGCAGCGGCAACGACCCGTGCAACCGCGCACAGAGCCTGACGCCGGCAGACCTGCTACCGAATGAGCCGACCTCAGGCTGTCCCGCGGACAGCGCGTTTACCTCGACCGGAGGCAACCCGGACAGCCGCGCGCTGCTGGGCAAGATGCTGCGGCTGAACGTTGACGTGACTACGTCTGCCAGCGCATCGAATGAACTATGCGCGGACAATGCCGACGGCAGTGCGAGTTATTCGATTCCAGCCGACAATCCCTTCATCGGCTCAGCGCGCGTGGTAGGTGCCTGTGATGAAATTCTGGATTACGGTCTGCGCAACCCCTGGCGATTCAGCTTTGATCGCCTAACGGGTGATCTCATCATCGGCGATGTCGGTCAGAACGCGCAGGAAGAGGTGAGTTTCCGGCCGGCAGGACCCATCGGCGCGCCCATCAACTTTGGCTGGGACTGTCGTGAGGGACCGGTCGCCGCCGGGGGTACCTGTCGCGCTGGCGATGTGCTTACCGGCCCGGTGCTGGCGTATGGCCGCAGTCTGGGGTTCTCGATCAGCGGTGGTTATCGCTTCCGCGGTCTGATTCCTGATTTGAATGGCCTGTACGTTTACGCCGACTACGTCACGCAACGAATCTGGTTTGCCGCGCAGACAGGACCGAACACCTTCACTCCGCAGCCCTCAGCAGCCAACCAGTGGGGCACAGCTCCGGGTAGCGTCGCCAGCTTCGGAGAAGATGAGGATGGCCGCGTGTATCTGCTGTCGTTCAACGGGCGCGTTTATCGATTCACCAGCGCGACCGAACTGCCGGCCGCAATCTTCGGAGACGGGTTCGAGTAGGTGCGCCGGCGAAACCGGTGAAGCGTAAAGGGTGCAAGTCCCTGACACCAAAGGAGTAGCGATCCATGAGTGTCCCCGAGTCATGCGTTGGTCATCGCGAGGTGGGCGGC
>JALHRS010000116.1:0-647 GCA_022841325.1 Lysobacterales bacterium
GCTGCGCCGTGGGCTTTACGCTGGACGAAGCGCGGAGGGAGCGCTTCGCGGCGATCGGCGTAGCGTTGAGCGCCTGGCGCGGGAATTGGCCACTGATCGCTTGGCACTTTCGGTTCCCGCAACGATTGCAGAATCGCGCCTTTTGACCTGCCCAGGGATCCTCGGACAAGTGATCACTTGAGGATGGCCCCGGGTTGGTGGAATCGTAACGCGTCTTGAACTCGATCGGCGTAAGGCCTTCTTGCTGCGTCGAGACGGATCCGGAATTTCCAGCACGCTGCCATCCTGATCGACAGCCCGCCACAGATGCAGCAAGCGACCACCGATTTGGAGATTCACCTCATCCAAGTGCTACGCATCGCCAAATATCCTGCGCCGGGCGCCAATGCGCTTCGCATAGGCACGGCGAAACTCATGTTCAACGTGAAGCGACGTGGGTTTTTTTTGGCACCACTGAATGAAAGCGCTTGGCACCTTGGCAGTGCCCCTGAACAAGGGCACCGCCGTCGTCGAGCTGATCATGGACACCGCTTTCCGGCGCGCAGACGTGAAGTTGAAGCCGGAGAATGTCGCGGTGCGCTTCGAACAAGGCGTGCCGGTCGCGCTGAACGGCGAGGGTTTCGCCGACGCGGTGGCGTAGTTCTCAC
>JALHRS010000116.1:657-8114 GCA_022841325.1 Lysobacterales bacterium
CAGGGATCTTCGGACAAGTGATCACTTGAGGATGGCCCCGGGCTGATGGAATCGTAGCGCGTCTTGAACTCGATCGGCGTGCAGCACGGCCTGGCCATGCGCGACCAGATCGAGAACCGCATCATGGAGGCCAAGAGCCTCGGCATCTAAGAGGCGCCGGGCACGGCGCCGCTGCGCGTCTATGGCGAAGCGGGCTTGTTCAGCGACCCGGCGGCCGGCGCCCTGCCTCTGTTCGGACCTGTCAAGGCAAGAAAACGCAAGAAGAGCTAAGCACCGGGCATGCGGTGGTCGCCACCAAGTAGAATTGCGGTATGGGAGAACGCGGCAGCATTCTCGAGCGCGTCGGCGTCGTGGTAATCGGCAGGAATGAAGGCGAACGCCTTCGCATCTGCCTGGGTTCGCTGGGCGCGCTGGCGGCGCGCACGGTGTACGTCGATTCGGGATCGAGCGACGGCTCGGTGGCGATGGCGCGAGCGATGGGGGTCGAGGTGCTCGGGCTTGACCCGGGCCGGCCGTTCACCGCGGCTCGCGGCCGCAATGAGGGCTTCGGGCGCCTGCGCCGACTCGCGCCCGAAGCGACTATGGTGCAGTTCGTCGATGGCGATTGCGAGCTGGTGGCGGGCTGGATCGAGCAGGCGGCCGATTGGCTCGAACGCCATCGCGAAGTCGGCGCGGTTTGCGGCCGCCGCCGAGAGCGTTATCCGCGCCAGTCGGTCTACAACTACCTTTGCGACTGCGACTGGGATACGCCGGTCGGCGAATCGCGTGCCTGTGGCGGCGACGTACTGGTGCGCGCCGACGCCTTCGAGGCGGTGGCGGGCTATCGGATCAACCTGATAGCCGGCGAGGATCCCGAGTTCTGCGTGCGGTTGCGCCAAGCGGGCTGGCGTATCTGGCGGCTGGAGAACGAGATGACCCGCCACGACGCGGCGATGACGCGCCTCGGGCAATGGTGGAAACGGTCGCTGCGCGCCGGCTACGCTTTTGCGCAGGGCGCGCGCCTGCATGGCGCGCCTCCCGAGCGCCATTACGTACGCGAATCGCGCAGCGCCTGGGCCTGGGGCCTAGGACTGCCGCTCGCCGCGGCGGCGACGGCCTGGTGGTGGGGGCCCTGGTCGGCGGGCCTGCTGCTCCTTTATCCGGCACAGATCGTGCGACTAGCGCTGCGCGGCCGGAGAACGGCCGCCGACAACTGGCGCTACGCGGCGTTCGTCGTGGTGGGAAAGTTCCCGGAGATGCTGGGGCAGGTGAAGTACCTGCTCGACCGGAGCTTCGGCGGGCAGTCCGGCCTGATCGAGTACAAGTAGCCGGTTCCGGCACGCCGCGCCATGTCCGCACGCATCGCCTATTTCGTCAACCAGTATCCGCGCATCAGCCACAGCTTCATCCGCCGGGAAATCCTCGCGCTGGAGCGCCTGGGCTTCGATGTGCAGCGCGTCGCTCTGCGCGGCTGGGAAGGTAACCTGGTCGATGCGGTCGACAGATGCGAGCGTGCGAAGACCCGCTACGTGCTGCGCGAGGGCCTTCCGGCGCTGCTCTGGGCCGTGCTCCGGGTGCTCTCGACCGCGCCTGCCCGCTTTGCGGGCGCGCTCGCGCTCGCCTTGCGCATGGGCTGGCGCGCCGAACGCCCGCTGGCCTATCACCTGGCCTATTTGGCCGAGGCCTGCCGCATACTGCCGTGGATGCGCGAGTTCGGCGCGATTCACCTGCATGCGCATTTCGGCACCAACTCGGCCGAAGTGGCGATGCTCGCCCGCGCGCTGGGCGGCCCCCCCTACAGTTTCACGGTGCACGGTCCCGAGGAGTTCGATAAGCCGCAATTCATCGGACTGGGGGAAAAAGTGCGCCGCGCGGCCTTCGTAATCGCGATCAGCTCGTTCGCGCGCAGCCAGGTGCAGCGCTGGGTTGAGCACAGCCATTGGCCGAAGATCCGTGTGGTGCACTGCGGCCTAGAGCCGGAATTCCACGCGCAGGCAGCGGTCCCGCCGCCGGCGCGACGCCGCATGGTCTGCATCGGCCGCCTCAACGAGCAGAAGGGCCAGCTGCTGCTGGTCGAGGCGGCCAGTCGCCTCGCGTCCAGGGGCATCGAATTCGAAGTGGTGCTGATCGGCGAAGGCGAGATGCGGGAGGAGATCGATGCGCTGGTCGAGCGCCTGGGCCTGCAGGACAGAGTCCGCCTGACCGGCGCCATCGGCACAGACGAGATGGTCGAGGAGATTCTCAAGGCCCGCGCGCTGGTGCTGCCGAGCTTTGCCGAGGGGCTGCCGATGACGATCATGGAAGCGATGAGCCTGCGCCGTCCGGTCCTGACCACCAGCATCGCCGGTATTCCGGAGCTGGTTCAGCCCGGCAAGCACGGATGGCTGTTTCCGGCCGGTTCGGTGGAGGCGCTTGTCGAGGCGATGGAGATGGTGCTCGACCTGCCGGTGGACGAACTGGAGGCGATGGGAGAGGCCGCGCATGCGCGCGCGGTCGAGCGCCACTCGGTGGACGTCGAGGCCGCCAAGCTCGCCATCCTGTTCCTGGAATCGTGCCCGCAGCTGGCAAAACGCACATGACGATCTTCATCACCGGCGTCGCCGGCTTCATCGGCAGCAACCTGGCCCGCAGGATGCTGGAGCGCGGATCAAGAGTCGCGGGGTTCGACAATCTGAGCCTCGGCTCGAACGCCAACCTGCGGCCGATCCTGGGCCATACCGCATTCGCGTTCGCGGTCGTCGACCTCGCGGACCTTGCGGCCTACCGAAGCGCGCTCCAGACCCTGCATGCGCGCAGCCCGATCCGCGAGGTCTGGCATCTTGCCGCCAGCTCCGACATCCCGGCCGGCGTCGCCGACCCGCGGGTCGACCTCCGCGACACCTTCATGACGACGTTCAACACGCTCGTGCTGATGAAGGAGCTCGGCGTGCGCACCATCGTGTTCGCGTCCAGTTCGGCGATCTACGGCGACCTCGGCGACCGCGAGCTGCGGGAGGATGCCGGCCCCCTGTTCCCGATCTCGAACTACGGTGCGATGAAGCTCGCCTCCGAGGCCGCGATCAGCGCGGCGCTCGAAAGCCACCTCGAGCGCGCTTACCTGTACCGCTTTCCCAACGTCGTCGGGGTGCCGGCCACGCATGGCGTAATCCTGGATTTCGTGCGCAAGCTGAAGGCGACGCCCGCCAGCCTCGAGGTGCTGGGGGACGGCAGTCAGCAGAAGGGCTACCTGCACGCCGAAGAGCTGATCGACGCGATGCTGTTCGCGCGCGATCGCGCAGGCGACAGGCTGAACTGCTTCAACATCGGCGCCGAGGACGACGGGGTCAACGTGCGCTTCATCGCCGAGACAGTGGTCAAGCGCGTGTCGCCGCAGGCCCGCATATCCTACGGCCAGGGCAACAAGGGCTGGGTCGGGGACGTGCCGAGGTTCCGCTACTCGGTGGCCAAGCTCGCCGCCCTCGGCTGGCGGCCGAGCCTGGGCTCGGAGGCGACGGTGCGCAAGGCGGTGGACCAGATTGCGCAGCAGGAGGCCGGGGGTTGAAACAGGCGGTGATTCTGGCCGGGGGAAAGGGCACCCGCCTGCGTGAGCGGCTAGGCGGGCTGCCCAAGCCGCTCATCGACGTCTGCGGCGTGCCGCTGCTAGCGCGGCAGGTCGAGCTGGCGAAGCGCCACGGGTTCACCGACGTCCTGATCCTCGTCAACCACGCCGCCGAGCGCATCGTGGACTACGTCGCTTCCAACGGCGCCTGGGGGCTGAACGTCGAATGCATCGACGACGGCGAGCCGCGCGGGACCGCCGGCGCGACCCTCGCGTGCTTTGACCGCCTGGCGGAGGAGTTCCTTGTCGTCTACGGGGATACCATGCTGGAGGTGGACCTGTCCCGCTTCCATGCTTGGCATGCGCAGCGGCCCGAGAACGTGGCCGCCCTGTTCCTGCACCCGAACGATCACCCTCATGACTCCGATCTGGTCGAGATCGACGACGCGGACCGCGTGACCGCGTTCCATCCGTATCCCCATGACGGTGCGCGCTATTTTCCGAATCTGGTGAACGCAGCGCTTTATTGGGTGCGCAGGCAGGCACTGGAACCCTGGCGCCGGGAGACCGCGGTGCTGGATTTCGGCAAGGACCTTTTCCCCGCCATGCTACGGCGAGGCATGGTTCTGGGCGGATACCGGAGTCCCGAGTACATCAAGGACATAGGTACGCCCACCCGCCTGGACAGGGTGTGCGACGACTTTCGCTCAGGAAAGATCGAACGCGCAAGCCTCGGCCGCGCGCAGCCGGTCGTCTTCCTGGACCGGGACGGAACCATCAACCGGGAAGCAAACCATCTGCGACACCCGGACCAGCTGGAGCTGCTACCGGGCGCCGCCGAGGCGATTCGCCGCCTGAACAGGTCCGACTACCGTTGCTGCGTGGTGACGAACCAGCCGGTGATTGCGCGCGGCGAGTGCACCGAGGAGGGCTTGCGCCAGATCCACAACAAGCTCGAGACCCTGCTGGGCCAGGGCGGCGCCTTCGTCGACCGCATCTACCATTGCCCCCATCATCCGGACGGCGGCTACCCGGGGGAGCGGCCGGAACTGAAGATCGAGTGCGACTGCCGCAAGCCGAACACAGGCCTGATCGACAAGGCGGCGCGGGACCTGAACGTCGCGCGCGACCGCTCCTGGCTGATCGGCGACGGGTCGGTGGACATCGAAGCCGCGCGCCGCGCGGGCCTGCGCTCGATCCTGGTGGAATCGGGCCAGGCCGGTCTCGACTATCGGACCTGGGCGACGCCGGATTTCGTGGTGCCGGGACTGCCCGAGGCCGTGACCTTGATCCTCGATCAGTATCCGCGCCTGCTGTCCGGCTGCGCGGCATGGGCGGCCGAGATCGGCGCTGGCGCGCTGGTCCTGATCGGCGGTCAGGCGCGCAGCGGCAAGAGCAGTTTCGGCAGCGTCTTGCGCGACGCCATCCGGTCCCGGGGCTCCGGCGCGGTGCTCCTGTCGGCCGATCGGTGGCTCAAGAGCGGCAGCGACCGCGGGCCAGGCGTATTCGGGCGCTACGACATGCCGGCGCTGCAGGAACTGGTCCACCGCCTGGGCGGCGCGCGGCCGGCGCAGCTGGCGCTGCCCGGATACCACAAGCTGAAACGCGAGCGCATCGAGGCGGTCGAGACCCTGACCCTCGCCCCCGGCGACGTCGTTCTGGTGGAAGGCGTGGTGGCGCTCGCGCTCGAGGCGCCGCCGGGCATGCCGGACCTCCACCGCTTCCATGTCGATCTGGACGAGGGCGAGAGGCAGGTCCGTATCCTGCGCGAGTACCGCCTGCGCGGCCACTCGGAGGACGAGGCGCGGCGGGTCTATGAGGCACGCCGGGACGACGAATTCGACGCCATCGAGGGCCTCGCGGCGCGCGCCCGCAGGCTTACGCTGGAGGCCCTGTGATCATCAGCCGCACGCCGTTGCGCATGAGCTTCGTGGGCGGCGGCACGGACCTGCCGGGCTTTTACCGGGAGCACGGCGGCGCCGTGCTCAGCACCGCGATCGACAAGTACGTCTACGTCAACGTCAACAAGAAGTTCGACAGCGGCATCCGTATCGCGTACTCGAAGAACGAAGAGGTCGCCAGCGTGGCCGAGATCGAGCACCGCATCGTGCGCGCGGCAATGCAGCACCTGGACCTGAGCGGCGGCGTCGAGATCACCACCATCGCGGACATCCCTTCGCGCGGCACCGGGCTCGGTTCCTCCAGCTCTTTCACGGTAGGACTGTTGCACGCGTTGAATGCTTACTGCGGACGCTACGTTTCCGCTGCCCAGCTCGGCCGAGACAGTTCTCGGATCGAGATCGAGATGTGCGGCGAGCCGATCGGAAAGCAGGACCAGTACGCGGCGGCCTTTGGCGGATTCAATCTGATCGAGTTCAGGCCGGACGAATCGGTGGTCGTCTCGCCGGTGATCTGCGATCGGGCGACGATCACGGCGGTGCAGTCGAACATCCTGATGTTTTACACCGGCATCACGCGCAGCGCCTCGGAACTGCTCCGGCAACAGGCGCAGGAAGTCGCCGGTAGCGCCGAGAAGCGGCGCACGCTGCTGCGCATGGCCGAACTGGCCCACATCCTGCGCGACGAGCTGCAGCGCAACAATGCCGGGGCCCTAGGCGAGATCCTGCACGAGAACTGGATGTTGAAGAAGAGCGTCTCTTCCGGCGTCAGTAGCGGCGAGATCGACGCCTGGTACGACGCCGCGCGCGGCGCCGGGGCGATTGGCGGCAAGATCCTCGGCGCAGGTGCCGGCGGCTTTCTGATACTGTACGCGCCGGCCGAGGCGCACGACGCAATCCACGCCGCGCTGCACATGCTGCGCCGGATCGAGGTCGGCTTCGAGCCGCTCGGCAGCCGGATCATCTTCTATCATTGAGCCAGCAGAACGGGAGTCCAGATGAACGAGGCCTATGCAGTAACCGCAAAGGAGTACATCGGCAGGCTCAGCACGCTTCTGGCGGCGCTCGACCTGGACCAGGTCGACAAGGCGGTCGACGTGATCGCCCAGGCCTGGCGCGCCGGGCGGCAGATCATCACCCTGGGCAACGGCGGCAGCTCGCTGACCGCGCTGCACTTCATCAACGACTGGAACAAAAGCATCTACATGTCGACCGGGGTGCCTTTCCGCGGCCGCAGCCTGGTCGACAACATGGGCCTGGTGATGTCCTATGGCAACGACCTTTCCTTCCAGGATATCTTCGTCGAGCAGTTGAAGAACCTGCTGCAGAAGGGCGACCTGGTGATCGCCATTTCCGGCAGCGGCAACTCGGAGAACGTGATCCGAGCGGTGCGTTACGCGAACGAGCAGGGCGCCGTCACGCTCGGCTTGTGCGGGTACCGCGGCGGCAAGCTCAAGCAGCTGGCGCAGCACGTGGTCTGGGCGGACGTGGACGACATGCAACTGTCGGAGGACGTGCACGCCATCTTCGGCCACGTCGTGATGCAGCGCCTTTGCAGGAAGAAGCCCTAGCCGAACACCGCGGATTCGCGGGGATGGCGACGCGCAGATGGTTGATGCGCCAAGGATGCGTATCTGAAGGTCTGCACTACAGGGGTTTGTGCCGGGCGGCTTGCGCGGCGGTGATCTTGGGCGGCGGTTGCGGCGGCAGTTCGAGCCTCAAGCGCCCGAGCAGCAGCTTCAACTCGGGTTCAGGTTGCGTGTAGCGGGCGAGCCAGAGCTCGCGTCCGTCGGTCGTTGGGATATGGACGTCGACCATTTGCACAGCGGCGAACTTCTCCAGCGCGCGCCGCATGGTCAACCCCGGAGCCACTTCTGACGTCGGTTGCGCGACAGGCTTCACCCTGGACGAGGCGCGCAAGGCCGGATTCACCGTGCGCGGCGTCGAACTCAGTGCCTGGGCTCGCGAAGTGGTGCGCGAGCGCTTCGGCCTGAAGGTTGTCCCGACCCTTGGCGCCTCTTCGGAGGCAACTGGCAACAGAT
>JALHRS010000117.1 GCA_022841325.1 Lysobacterales bacterium
CAGTGACGAGCGCGCCGCCGCACTGCTGCAGAAGCTCGAACTCGGGCTGCGCCCCGAGACCTCGGTCGATTGGCGCGACTTCGATCAGTCG
Source organism: Lysobacterales bacterium (assembly GCA_022841325.1). Lineage (GTDB taxonomy): Bacteria > Pseudomonadota > Gammaproteobacteria > Xanthomonadales > SZUA-5 > JADKFD01. The sequence goes on from JALHRS010000117.1 coordinate 92, forward strand.
GACGATCTGCACATCAACGAACTGGCGATCGCCAGCCGGGTGCCGCTGGCCGGCGGCCGCGGTCAGATCGGCCCGCGATACTCGATCACGCGCTACCGGCCGCCGCGCGGGCCGGTGAGCGAGATCGAAGTGCAGCGCCCCGGCGTCGAGGCGCGCTATCGATTCAGCGACGCGCTGGCGTGGAACGGCCTCCTCGCGCTCGACCTGATCGACACGCGCGGCGCCCGCGGCGATCACGCGCGCTGGACCCACGACACCTATGTCACCTGGTGGCCGAGCGATCTGCTGCGCTTCGATCTGGGCTCGTCGCGCTGGACGTTCGACAGCGAGGAGACGCTGCGCCAGGGCCTCGCCGCCACACAGTCCAAGTTCTCGGTGGATGTGCTGCCCGACGAGCTGACGCGCCTGACCGCGCGCGTGAGCCAGGCGAGCTACTCGGACGGCAACCAGCGCGAAGGGTGGCAGCTGGAGGCGGAACGCCGCATCTGGCACACGCCGCGCATCAACCTCGGCTATCGCCACACGCAGTACGGCTTCACCACGCCCGGCCAACGCGGCTACTACAACCCGGACCAGTACCGGTCAGACGAGGCGACTGTCAGCGCGTCCGGCTGGATGCGCGCCGGCGTGAACTGGACCCTGCGCTGGGCGATCGGCCGCGAGAACGAGCAGCCCGGCGGCGCGCGCCCGATCCGCAGCGGCAGCGCCAGCGTCGCGTGGGCGGCGCACACCGACCTCGTGGTCGAAGCCGCCTACGACTACGCCACGTCGCGCACGCTGTCGACCGGCGGCTTCGCACGAGGCATCGGCAGAGTCACCGTGCGGTATCGCCATTAAGGCGTGCGCGGTCGAGGCATGTTGCAGCGGCCAGCAGCCGGCTTGTGGCCAAGCACCGAGAGGCCGATCACGGGAACTCGGGGATGTTCGGCTCCAGACCCTCGAGCTCAGCCTCGGGGTGATGGCGCGCGATGATCGCCTCGATCTCCTCGACGCGGTCGCGCGGAACATCGATCATCAACAGCAGTTCTCCGCGTGCGATCGCCGCGTCGAACTTCTCGAGCCGACCGCTCGGCAGGCCGATGCCGACCATGCTCGACATCCAGGCGCCGAATCCGGCGCCGAACAGTGTGATGCCAAGCAGTGCGCCACCGCCCAGTACCAGCCCCGCCGGCGGGAAACTCACAGCCAGCGCGCCGGCGAGCAAACCTGAGATGCCTCCCGCTGCTGCGCCTCGCTCCAGCGCCGGAATCAGATCGCTGCTCTGAGCCACTCTTGCCTCAGGCAGGTCTTCCAGCGGCGTGCCCTCCTTAGCGAGGAGGTGGATGCGTCGTTCCTCGATTCGAGCCAATAGCAACTCGTTGACGATCGACTTGGCCGACCGGACATCCGGAATCAGAAAGTAGATTCTGCGCATTGCTCAACTCCTGCACTGCTCTGTGCCACTCCACCCTACGCGCGGCTTGCGGGATCCTCGTTGTCAGGTGTCAACCGCAGACCCGCCGGCACCGCGATGTGTGTCGGCAATCGCGGGCCCTTCACCCGCACGATCGTCACGATTCCGTCGCCAGGAAGAACTACTTACGAGCAGGACCTCCGTCACTGGGCAGGACGTCGTGCAACTGCTTTGCGGCGAGACCAAGGCAACACAGAACCCACTGAGCGTCGCGCGCCCGTGCACACGACACGGTTGGGCGCGGACGTCGACATCGAACAGGTCCATCGGGTTCGTACGACCTGACGGCCAGTTGACGCAGCTTTCAGTGGCGTTCTGCCACTGAGGTACAACATTGCCAAGCGGCTCGATGCGCCCCGATCAGCTGGCTTGAAGCACCGCTCGGTGCCGACGCAGCGCAACGGCGGCGGGGGAGTTCGGAAGGGGTTGACCTATGCGTCCACTCAAACGCTTCGTGCGCAATCTGCGGACAAGCTTCTGGTTCGCACCAACCTTGATCGTTGTGTTCAGCATCGTGCTTGCAGTCGTCATGGTCGAAGCGGATTCGGCCGGCAGCGACCCATGGCTCGGCCGATGGCCGCGCGTCTTCGGTGCCGATGCCGACGGCGCACGTGCGATGCTTTCCACGATCGCGGGCTCGATGATGGCCATCGTGGGCATCACGTTCTCGATGACACTGGTGACCTTGGCGCTGGCGTCGAGCCAATACAGCTCGCGCATCCTGAGAAACTTCATCCGCGACCGCGTCACGCAGGTCGTGCTGGGCATCTTTGCCGGCGTCTTCACCTACTGCCTGATCGTATTGCGCACGATCCGGGGCGGGGATGAAGCCGGCTTCGTGGCGAGCGCTGCCGTCACGCTCGGTGTTGCGCTAGCCATCGGCGGCATCGCCGTCCTGATCTATTTCATCCACCACGTCGCGTCCTCGATCCAGGCGTCGAGCATCATCGCTTCCGTGGCGGATGAGACCATCGCGGTTGCCGACAGACTGTATCCGCTCCACCAAGGTCGGGACGCTTCACCCGCAGTCAGCGAAGAAGTGCAGCCTCTGCCGCCGCAGCTGTGCTGGCAGGTCGTCTGCGCCAACAGCTACGGTTACATCGAAGGCGTAGATCTCGAGCGACTGCTTCACCTGGCCCGGGAGCACGACACCATCGTGAAAATGGAGCAGCGCATTGGCAAGTTCGTGATCCAAGGGACCCCCCTGGCATCGCTCGCGCTGCTGACGCCGCCAGATGACACCCTCATCGCTGCCGTGCGGAATGCCTACAGCCTTGGCCGCCACCGTACGCTGGAACAGGATCTAGCGTTTGGTATCCGGCAGATCGTCGACGTGGCGTTGCGAGCACTGTCGCCGAGCATGAACGACTCCACAACGGCGGTGATGTGCGTGGACTATTTGACGGCGATTCTGGCGCGGCTGGCATCCCGGGATGTGCCGTCACTACGCCACTACGAACATGGAAAACTGCGGCTGATCGAGGCCGAGCAGAGCTTTGCGCATCTCGTCGCCGAAGCGTTCGACCAGATTCGGGGCAGCGCCGGCGGCAACATCGCCGTCATGCTGCGGTTGCTGGGTTCGCTTCAAGCCATCGCCAGCCAAACACCCAGGTTGAGCCAGCGCCAGGCGCTGCTCGATCAGGTTCAATGGATCGCGGAGTTGGCCGATCGCACCATTGAGTCGCCGCACGACCGCGCGCGATTCGAGAGCCGGCTGACGCGTGTGCGGGGATCGCTTCATGCGGACCTTGCCGTCCGGACAGCAAGCCTGTGACGGCAGCCACCGGGCAACGCCGAGGCGCCCTGGCGCGACCCGACTAACTCTCTGCAGGAGGTGTTGATGCCGGTGCAGCGAGAGGAATGCTTCACCCTCTCACAGTCTGCAGGTCGTGAACGCTTGCATCCTCAATGAGAGCGGGCCTACGACGCTACACGTCGATATTGCTCGCCGTAAGCGCATTATTTTCGATGAAACGTTTTCTGGGCTCGACATCGTCGCCCATCAGCGTCATGAAGATCTGATCGGCACCGATGGCGTCTTCGATCTGCACCTTCAGCAGGCGGCGCACCGCCGGGTCCATCGTGGTCTCCCACAATTGGCTGGGGTTCATCTCGCCAAGACCTTTGTAGCGCTGCTTGGCCACGCCGGACTCGGCTTGGGCGAGCAGCCAGCGCATCGCGTCGCGAAAGTCGGTGACGCTGGCTTCCTTGGCCTTGTCGCCCTCGCCGCGCACGACCTTGGCGCCGGGGCCGATGAGGCCGCGGAAGGTGCGGGCGGCGTGGTTGAGCGTGGCGTAGTCGGCGCCGTGGATGAACTCGGCGTCGATGCCGCAGGCGCGCACGTTGCCATGGTGACGGCGCTCGATGCGCAGGCGGTGCTTGTCGGTGGTGCTGTCGTACAGCGCGAATACGTCGATCGTGTGATTGCCGAGCGCGCCCTTGAGGGCGACGGCGCTGGCTTCGGCGGCGGCGGCATCGGCCAGGCTCAGTTCGACGCCATTGGTGATCGCCTCGAGCACCGCACTGTCGATCACATTGGACAGGCGCTGGACCACGGCGTCAGCGAGCAGGAACTGGCGTGACAGTTCGGCCAGCGCTTCGCCGCTGATCGGCGTGGCGGCCTCCACGGCGCGCGCATCGGTGTAGAGGCGGGCGCCTTCGAGCGCCAGGCGCAGCAGGTAGTGAGCGAGTTCGTGGTCATCCTTGATGTAGCGCTCGTCCTTGCCGTGCTTGACCTTGTACAGCGGCGGCTGCGCGATATAGATGTGGCCGCGCTCCACCAGTTGCCCCATCTGCCGGTAGAACAGCGTCAGCAGCAGCGTGCGGATGTGGGCGCCATCGACGTCGGCGTCGGTCATCACGATGATGCGGTGATAGCGCAGTTTGTCCGGATTGAACTCGGGGCCGATGCTGGTGCCCAGCGCCGTGATCAGCGTGGCGATCTGTTCGGAGGCGATCAGCTTGTCGAAGCGCGCCTTCTCCACGTTGAGCACCTTGCCGCGCAACGGCAGCACCGCCTGGAACTTGCGGTCGCGGCCCTGCTTGGCGGAGCCACCTGCCGAGTCACCCTCGACGATGTAGATCTCGCACTTGGCGGGGTCTTTTTCCTGGCAGTCGGCAAGCTTGCCGGGCAGGCCGGCACCGTCGAGCACACCCTTGCGGCGCGTCATCTCGCGCGCCTTGCGCGCCGCCTCTCTCGCGCGCGCGGCGTCGACGATCTTGCTGCAGATGATCTTGGCATCGGCCGGCCGCTCGAGCAGAAACGACTCCAGCGAGCGCGCCACCACGTCTTCCACCGCGGGTCGCACCTCGGAGGAGACGAGTTTGTCCTTGGTCTGCGAGCTGAACTTGGGCTCCGGCACCTTGACGCTGAGCACGCAGGTCAAACCTTCGCGCATGTCGTCGCCGCTGGTCTCGACCTTGGCCTTCTTGTCGAACTCGTGGCTCTTGATGTAGTTGTTGATGACGCGCGTCATCGCCGCCCGCAGGCCGGTGATATGGGTGCCGCCGTCCTTCTGCGGGATGTTGTTGGTGAAGACGAGCAGCGACTCGTTGTAACTGTCGTTCCACTGCATCGCGACTTCCACCCCGACCAGCGTGCCGCCTGCGGTCGATTCGCCCACCGCATGGAACACGTTGCCATGCAGGACCGTCTTGGCTTTGTTGATGTACTCGACGAAGCCCTTGACGCCGCCGGCGAAGGCGAAGTCCTCTTCCTTGCCGCTGCGCTGGTCGATCAGGCGGATGCGTACGCCATTGTTGAGGAACGACAGCTCGCGCAGGCGCTTGGACAGGATCTCGTAGTGGAACTCGACGTGGCCGAAGATGGTCTCGTCGGGCAGGAAGTGCACCTCGGTGCCGCGCTTGTCGGTGGGCCCGAGCACGTGCATCGGCGAGATCTCGATGCCGTCCACTGTCTCGATGCGCCGGTCCTGCGGCACCCCAGCATGGAACTCCATGTGGTGGACCTGGCCGTCGCGCCTGACGGTCAGCCGCAGCCACTTGGACAGCGCGTTGACGCAGGAGACCCCGACGCCGTGCAGACCGCCCGACACCTTGTAGCTGTTCTGGTTGAACTTGCCGCCGGCGTGCAACTCGGTCAGCGCGATCTCGGCGGCGCTGCGCTTGGGCTCGTGCTTGTCGTCGAACTTGACGCCGGTGGGAATGCCGCGACCGTTGTCGATCACCGAGATCGAATTGTCGGTGTGGATGGTGACCACGATGTCGTCGCAGAAGTTGGCGAGCGCCTCGTCGATCGAGTTGTCGACCACTTCGAACACCATGTGGTGCAGCCCGGTACCGTCCTGCGTGTCGCCGATGTACATGCCTGGCCGCTTGCGCACCGCCTCCAACCCTTCGAGGATCTGAATGTCGTTGGCGCCGTAGTCGGTGGCGGGCGTGAGCGCCACGATCGGCGGCGTGTTCATCGACGGTTGGTTCGGGACTGCAGACATCAAGTGGATCCTTTCGCTTCGGTGTACGCGGCGGCTACGCCGCCGCACGTGCACCTGAGCGAGTTCTGTTAGCGCATCGGGCTTCGGAGCGGTCGGGCGCCCGATGCAATTCAAAGAGCAACGAAACTGACAAAACTGCTACCACGCAGCCTCAAATACGCATCGGCATCACGACGTACTTGAACTTCTCGGAGTCGATCATCGTGATCAGCGCGCTGCCGAGCGCGTCGCCGAGCGAGAACTTGATCTGCTCGCTCTTGAGGTTGGCCAGCACGTCGAGCAGGTAGGTGACGTTGAACCCGATATCAAGTCCATCGCCGCTGTAGTCGATCTCCAGTTCCTCCTGCGCTTCTTCCTGGTCGGCATTGGTGGAGGTGATCTTCAGCGCGCCGGTTGCCAGCACCATTCTCACGCCCTTGAACTTGTCGGTCGTGAGAATGGCGGCGCGGGTGAGCGCCGACATCAACTCTTCACGGCCGATGGCGAAGCTCTTGGTGTTGTTGGCCGGGATCACGCGCTGGTAGTCGGGGAACTTGCCCTCGACCAGCTTGGAGATGAGTTCGATCGCGCCGAAGCTGAACTTGACCTGGTTGGCGGCCATCTGCACCCGCACCTGATCGTCTTCGGAGTCGGGCAGCAGGCGCGACAGTTCGAGGATGGTCTTGCGCGGGATGATCGCCTCCACCTTGCCGGTGGCGCCGTCCTTGCTCACCTCGCACATCGCCAGCCGATGGCCATCGGTGGCCACCGCGCGCACGGTGGTGCCGTCGACCACCAGCAGCATGCCGTTGAGGTAGTAGCGGATGTCCTGCGCGGCCATCGAAAAGTGCACCATCGACAAGAGGTACTTGAGGGTCGCCGCCGGCAACGTGAAGTCGGCGGAGAACTCGGCCTGCGCCACGGTCGGGTACTCCTCGGCCGCCAGCGTCTGCAGGTTGAAGCGGCTCTTGCCCGACTGGATGGTGAGCTTCTTGCCGGCCAGCGACAGCGCCACGTCTGCCTCGGGCAGGGCGCGCAGGATGTCCACCAGCTTGCGCGCGGCCACCGTGGTCGACGACGCATCCTTACCGGCGCCGATATCGGCGTTGGTCTGGATCTGGATCTCGAGGTCGGTGGCGGTGAAGCTCACCCGCTCGCCCTCCTTGCGAACCAGGATGTTGGCCAGGATCGGCAGGGTCTGCCGCCGCTCGACGATGCCGCTCACGACCTGAAGAGGTTTGAGCAACGCATCACGAGACGCTTTGACGAGTTGCATTTGTTTTTCTTCCTTCTCAATAGGACTAGTAGTTAATAGGCTTCGTCTGACGTGGGGACAACCGGGATTTCTGCTCTTGGCTCAACCACTTGGATCGCTGCAAACACTGTGGGCAACGCCGCCCGGCAGCGCCGCACAGCCTGTGGAGCGATTGCACAACTGCGCTGATGCACCCCACTGGACCGGCCTAGCGGCCGACTTGTCCGCGGTGCTGCACAGGCTGTCCCGCCTTGATTCACAGGTTGCACACAGGCATTTCATCGCGCTTGCTTAGCCCTTCAGCGACTGGTCGAGCACGTGCAGCGCGTGATTGAGCTCGCTGTCATTGATGCGCGCGCTGCCGATCTTGCGCACCGCGTGCAGCACCGTGGTGTGGTCGCGCCCGCCGAACAGCTCACCGATCTCGGGCAGGCTCTTCTGCGTGAGTTCCTTGGCCAGGTACATCGCCACCTGGCGCGGCATCGCAATGTTCGACGGCCGCCGCTTGCTGTACATGTCGGCGACCTTGATCTTGTAGTAGTCGGCGACCGTCTTCTGGATCAGCTCGACCGTGATCTGGCCGGTGGAGGCGCCAAGCACGTCGCGTAGCGCTTCGCGCGCCACCTCGACCGTGATGGTGCGCGCATGGAAGGCGGCAAATGCAAGGATGCTGCGCAGCGCGCCTTCGAGCTCGCGCACGTTGCTGCGCAGGTTCTTGGCAATGAAAAACGCCACGTCTTCCTGCAGTGGAAAGTTTTCCAGTTCTGCCTTCTT
>JALHRS010000118.1 GCA_022841325.1 Lysobacterales bacterium
GCCCGCGTGCGCGGCGCCACCATCGACGGCGCCGCGCGCGGCGAACGTGGACCGTCAGGCGGCCGCAGTAGCGAACGCAGCGGACCCGGAAAAGCGCCGAGCGCCCGCAGCGCCGGCGAGCGCCCAACCTATGCCCCGCGTGGCAGCGGTGCCCGCCCGGCAAAACCCGGTGGCGCCCGCCCCCCAGGCCGCGGAGCCAGCACAACGCCGCGCACCGGACCCCGCAAACCCCCGGGCACGCGGCGCGGCGGCTGAGGTCAAGAGCGCAGCGAAGCCATCCTTGGCGGTCGCCGACTGAGGTCGAGCAAAGAGGGATCGCGATCAGACCCCAGAGCGCTTGTACACGCGGAGGCGCGGAGGCCGCGGAGAAAGACCAGGGGCGCTCGATGGCGATTGCACATCTCCGCGTTCTCCGCGTCTCCGCGTGAGAGATCCAGCCGAAACTCGCAATGACACCGACTGACCCCTGCCCCGCTGCTCATGCCGGCCTTGACTCTGGACCATGGTCCAGGGTTCACACTAGGAGCCACGCAGATCAGGTAGGCACATCATGAAGATCGGAGAACTCGCCCAGCGCGCTGAGGTTTCCATCGACACCGTCCGCTATTACGAGCGCGACGGCCTGTTGACTCCGGCAGGCCGGCAACCCTCGGGTTATCGCGTTTACGGCGACACCGAACTCAAGCGCATGCGCTTCATCCGCCGCGCCAAGGCGCTGGGATTCTCGCTCGACGAAATCCGCGGCCTGCTGGCGCTGAGCACAGATCCGGACGTGGCCGAGGTCAGACGACTGGCCGTCGCCAAGGTCGCCGACGTCGATGCGCGGATTGCCGAACTGCAGCGAATTCGGGCGGGTTTGAGCCAACTGGTGGCCGCCTGTCCTGGCCACGGCCGGGCCGATGCCTGCCCGATACTCCACGCCCTCAACGACGAGCCCTCGGCATGAACACCGGGCATGCGCACACGCATTCAGGTGCCGCTTCCTGCTGCAGCCATGGCGACAAAAGCAGCGTGATCGATCCGGTCTGCGGCATGTCGGTCGCGGCCGACGCGCCCCATCAAACCACACACAACGGGCTGGACTACCGCTTCTGCTGCGCCGGTTGCCGCAGCAAATTCCTGGCAGATCCAGAGCGCTATCTCAAGGCGAAGGACCAGCCCGCGGAACCGAAGGCCGCCGTGTCCGGAGCCCGGTACACCTGCCCGATGCATCCGGAAGTGCTGCGCGACGGGCCCAGTGAATGCCCGATCTGCGGCATGGCGCTGGAGCCGCTGATGCCCAGTGTGGACGAGGCCGAAAACCCGGAACTGATCGACTTTCGACGGCGATTCTGGTGGACGCTGCCGCTGTCGGCGGTGGTGCTGGTGCTGGCCATGTTCGGGCACCAGTTCAGCGGATTGTCCGCGAATCTGCGCACCTGGCTGGAGTTCGCCGTGTCGGCGCCGGTGGTGTTGTGGGCTGGCCTGCCCTTCTTCCAGCGCTGGCTGCAGTCATGGCGCCATCGCAGCCCGAACATGTGGACACTGATCGGCACCGGCGTCGGCGCGGCCTTCGGCTACAGCGTGGTGGCCACGCTGGCTCCCGGACTGTTCCCTGAATCCCTGCATGAACACGGTCGGGTCGGCGTCTATTTCGAAGCGGCGGCGGTCATCGTTTCGCTGACCCTGCTCGGTCAACTGCTGGAGCTGAAGGCGCGTTCGAGCACCTCGGCGGCCATCCGGGCCCTGCTGGGGCTGGCGCCCAAGACCGCGCGACGACTGCGCGACGATGGCAGCGAAGAGGATGTGGAACTGGATCAGTTGCAGCCGGGCGACCGCCTGCGGGTACGCCCGGGCGAGAAGGTCCCGGTGGACGGCAGTGTTCTGGAGGGCCGCTCCAGCGTCGATGAATCGATGCTCACCGGCGAGCCGATGCCGGTCGAGAAGACCAAGGGCGCCAAGGTCATCGGGGCCACCATCAATGGCAACGGCGCGCTGGTGATCAGCGCCGAAAAGATCGGTTCCAACACGGTCCTGGCGCAGATCGTGCAACTGGTGGCGCAGGCCCAGCGCTCGCGGGCGCCCATGCAGCGCATGGCCGACAAGGTCAGTTTCTGGTTCGTGCTGGTGGTGCTGGCCATCGCCGTCGCCACCTTCGTGGTCTGGGGACTGTTTGGCCCCGAACCTTCCTGGACCTATGCCGTGGTCAATGCCGTCGCCGTGCTGATCATTGCCTGTCCCTGTGCCCTGGGCCTGGCGACACCGATGTCGATCATGGTCGCGACCGGCCGTGCCGCCCAGGCCGGTGTGTTGTTCCGCGACGCCGAAGCCATCGAGCGCTTGCGCACCATCGACACCCTGATCGTGGACAAGACCGGCACCCTGACCGAAGGCAAACCGGCGTTCAGGGAAGTGCTGGCCGTGGATGGGATCAGTGCCGACGAGGTGCTACGGCTGGCCGCGAGTCTGGATCAGGGCAGCGAGCATCCTCTGGCCGATGCCATCGTCGCCGAGGCCAGACGTCGTGAGCTGGCATTGACCGAAGCCACGGAATTCCAGTCGGTGTCCGGGGTCGGCGTGCGCGGTCAGGTGAACGAGCAGGAACTGGCGCTGGGCAACGACGTGCTGATGGCCGATGTCGGCGCCGACATCAGCAGCCTGGATCGGGATTCGGAACGTCTGCGCAAGGAGGGTGCCAGCGTCATGTTTCTGGCGATCGACGGTCGTGCGGCTGGACTGCTGGCGGTCGCCGACCCGATCAAGGACAGCACGCCCGCCGCCATCCAGGCACTTAGGTCCGCCGGACTGCGCATCGTCATGGCCACCGGCGACGGCAAGACCACGGCTGCGGCCGTTGCCCGGGAACTGGGTATAGACGAGTTCCACGGCGAGCTTCGGCCCAGGGACAAGTCGGATCTGGTGGCGACACTGAAGTCCCAGGGCCGACGCGTGGCGATGGCCGGGGATGGCATCAACGACGCCCCGGCACTGGCGGCGGCGGATGTGGGTATCGCCATGGGCACCGGCACCGACGTTGCGATGTCCAGCGCCCAGGTGACCCTGGTCAAGGGCGATCTGCGCGGAATTCTTCGCGCCCGCGAGCTCTCCGAAGCGACCGTCACCAACATGAAACAGAATCTCGCCTTCGCCTTCGCCTACAACGCGCTCGGTGTGCCCTTGGCGGCCGGCGTGCTCTATCCCCTGTTCGGGTGGTTGCTGAGCCCGATGATTGCCGCCCTGGCGATGAGCATGTCGTCGGTCTCGGTGGTCAGCAATGCCTTGAGGCTGCGGCGCTGACGGTGCCCCGGAACGCAACAAGCCGGTCGGTGAGCCGACCGGCTTGTGGTCTGTTCAAGCCTGCTCCGGGCGAGAACTGAGATCAGTCGTCCAGATCGAGCGCACCGCGAGTCTTGTCACGACGGCGGTCTTCCTTGGCGTCATATTCGGACATGCAGCGACTGCTCTGCTGGACCATCACGCACTCCAGATAATCGGTGATCTCGACCAGCGCAGCGCGGATGGCCTTGCCCGCTGGCGTCTTGTTCTCGCTGGCCAGACTGCCGCCGAAGCCACCGCGATAGAGGCCGATGCTCATGCCGCCGCCCTTGCTGGTGCCTTCGATGGTGCGGGCGAAATCGATCTCGCCGGTTTCCGCATTGATGACCCGAAGATCCACGGCCAGATAGGCCTTCTCGCTTTTGCCGCCCAGCGACACGCCACCGAAGCTGATGCCACCGCCGGTGCTGGCAGTCTCTTCCTCGTAGGCGGTCACGGTGCCGGTGATCAGATACTGGGCGCCGGTCAGCTGGCCGATCTGGGCGCCGGTGCCGGCCTTGACCCGACCGGAGGCGGCGAGATTCTGCTCTTCCAGCACCGACTGGATCTGCGCCCGCTCGAGCACCTTGAAGGCGCCGCTGGCGCTGAGTTCATTGCTGAGCATGCCGGCCAGTTCCCAGCCGACGCCGCCGCGCCACCAGCCGGCGCCGGATTGATTCTCGAATTCGGTCACCGCGACCACAGGCTTGTCACCTCGGGCCGCAGCCACATTGGGCGCCAGGGCGACAGCGCCCGCCATTGCCAGACCACACCACCAGATTGCTCGCATCGACATGTCCTCAGGGCTGTACGCCGTTCCGGCGTAGACGTCAGATTTGTGGATATCGCACGCTATGCTGGCACAAGATCAGCATCTCGCGACAATGTGTACACAGATTCCCTAGTGTAAACGCAAGAAAGCAGGCAATCGGGCCATCAGGCCAGACGCGCTGTCCTGCGACCATCGCCACGGCGCTTGGCGCCGGCCCGCTCCAGGTCCCCGGCCTCGCCGGGCGCGACCATCAGCGAACGATCCCACTCGGGCACCGGACCGGCTTCGCGCCAGGACTCGGCTGCGTAATCCATCTCCAGCAGATGCTCCAGCCACTTGTTGGCGAAGCTGTTCATGCGCCTGCGGTACTGCGCGATCAACCGCGCAGGCGTATCCGGCGCAAACAGGCGCACCCGATGGGCGTCAAAACGACAATGGGTCACTTCGGCCTGCAGTGCATCGTGGTAGACCCGCCAGTAGGATTCCGGGTCTTCGGCTGGCGTCGATTGCTCGAAGCGCAGACTCAATCGCAGCAGTGTGGTGTACGGCTGCTGCTCGAGTATGTCCAGCACCAAGGCCGGCCTGCCCTCGGGTTGATTCAGATGACGACCCGGCAACAGGCGCCGGCTGTCCACCAGCTTGCGCAGTCGTTCAAAGTTGTCGCTGTAGAGGCCAAGCAGCCATTCGAAGGCGTTGGGTAGAGCTTTGGTCATGGTCATCGTCTGGCGGTGCCTGTGTAGCGGTGGGCCGCCAGCAGCAGAGCCGCGGCGGGTGCCTGGGTCATCAGCACCCGCCGCTTGCGCCGCCTCAGGCGTCGCGAGGCAGGAAGAAGAACTCGCTACCTTCGTGGCCGGCGTGCCGCAACGCCGAGTATTGAGGGCGCTGCGGAAGCCGGGCGACAGCGGAGCGCTGACCAACCAGTTCCGAAACCTCCTCGTATAGGCGATAGCCCTCGTTGAGTCCATCCGCCTGCTTGAGTGCAGTCAGGAAGGCCGTGGCAAACACCGAGTGCCCGCTGCCATCATCATCCAGCACCGGCTGCAGTCCACCCGAGGTGATGACCGTTCGCGCCTTCACGCGGGAGATGAACAGCAGATCCTCTTCCTTGGCATCCAGCGGAATCGGCCGGATCGCATTGCCCGACATGGTGCCGGAATAACAGGAGTCAGCCACCACCATGACGTGTTTGGCTTCGGAAGCGCCGAGATAGTCGTTGATCTGGTCATTGCCGATCCAGCTGCTCGGATCATCGGCGCGACCATCGACCGGTATCCAGTAGCCATTGCCCTTGGCGTCGATCTGGCCATGGCCGGCATAGTAGATCAGCAGGTTGTCATTCTTCTTCATGCCCATGGTCATTTCGGCGAGCTTGGTGATGATCACCTGGCGGCCGACATTGGTCAGCTTGCTGACCTTGAAACCGTAATGCGACTGCAGCTGCTCGGCGATGGCATCGGCATCGGCGACCGCCGTGGACAGGGCCGGGAACGAACTGTAGGCATCGTTGCCGATCACCAGCGCATGGAAGGTGCCCAGATCCTGACGCATGCGCCGCTGGAACAGCTTGCTGGTCACGCGCTTGGCTGCGGCCGCGCCGCCACGATCACGGGTGATCAGGAAGCTCTCGACCGCACTCAGGCCATCGTTGGTGATCGCCTGGATCTCCACCGGCGTGTCTCCGGCCACCAGATCGAGGTCGATCTGAAACAGGCCATCGGAGTCGACCTTGTCGCGGTAGTCGCGGTCATTGACCTTGAGCGCCTTGAGGCTGCTGGCCGGATAGACCCGGCCGACCACCTGATAGGTGGGAACTGCTGCCAGCAGGGGTGCGGCCAGCACGCCACTGCGGGTGGCCACGAGCTTGGGCGCAATGACCTGGATCTTCGGCGAGGTGCCTTCGGGTGCCGGACCACGCAGATTCGGATCAACGCCCAGTGCCGTGTAGAGCTTGTCGGCCTCGGCATGCGAGGAGGCGACGGCCTGCTCCTGGGCTGCAATCTGCTGTTCCAGTTCGGCAATGCGCTGACTGGCGCGCTCGGCACGGGAGCGATCGGCACTGGCCGCGGCCAGCTCTGCCTTGGCCGAGTTCAGCTGATTGCGCGACTGGCCCAGTTCCGATTCGAGCTGGCCGAGATCGGCACGGGTCTGCTCCAGCTGCGAGCGCAAACGGCTCACTTCGCCGCGCAGTTGCTCGGTTTCTTCAGCCGCGGCGCGCCTGCGGGCATTTTCTTCCTCGGTGACCAGTTCCAGATTGCCGCTGCTCAGACCGGAGGCCTTGCGGTACCAGTTCATCGCCATCGTCAGATCCTGGGGTACACCCTTGCCAGCCTCATACAGACTGCCCAGATTGATCATGGCCGTTGAGCTGCCCTTCTCCGCCGCTTGCCGGTACCACTCCACCGCGGTGGCATAGTCAGGGGTCACTCCCAGACCCTTCTCGTAGATCTCGCCCAGATAGTTCATGGCATCCACATCACCCTGCTTGGCAGCGGGCAACCAGACCTTGAGCGCAGTGGCGTAGTTGGCTCGATCGTAGGCCACGTATTCACCGCCACGGATGGCACAATCCTTGGCCGTGGTGCGGATAGGACGTCGTGCCGAAAGGTAGGTGAAGTTGCCGCCGAGCTGGCGTACCTGACCGGGCAGCAGACAGTCGACGATGTACAGATCCTCGACGTTGACACCGCCCTTGGGCACTTCGGTCTTCTTCGCCAGCACGCTGGCACTGCCCAGCAGACCGATCACCAGCGCACTGCCCAGAATCAGGGCGAGACGCCGGGTTCCGCCTGCAACCGGCAGTGCCGGCCTTCCAGCGGCGGCTGCCGGCTTCGTCATTGTGTCTTGTTTCGGCATGGTATAGATCCTCCTCTGCCGTAGTTAGAACTCGAAACGGGCGCCCAGGTTCACTGTCGAGCGACTCAATCCATCAACACCGACGCTCTCGCGCCATTGCAGGTAGGCCTGTTTGCCATTGGCCAGCACATAAACCAGCCCGATACCCACGCTACCGTAGCTGTTGTCGGGCTCTTCCGGTGAGAGGCTGAAGAATTCGCCCGGATCGCCACTGACGAAACTCGCGTCAATGACCGTGTCGTTGTTGCGACTTTCGTGATTCCAGATCAGATCGAACTGTGGCGTCAGCACCCCGTTCGAAAGACTGATCACGCGATTGATCTGCAGGCCAGCGCCAAACACCAGCGAGCTGACGGTCTGATCGCCGTAGCGCACCGCGAAATCGCTGCCGGTTTCGCTGAATCCGTCGACCGTGCTGCGCATGTACCGCACGAATCCGTTCGGCGTGAAGGTCCAGGCACCGCGGCTGAAGTGATGTCCTATGCTGGTCGCCAAGGTCAGTTGATTGGCCTGGGTGTCGCTGCCCAGCGTTTCGTCCAGCGTGAAGCCGCTGAGGTTGACCCGCAGGCGCCGCGTCTGCTCCAGATTAACCCGACCGTAGCTCAAGCGGGTATCGAGGTAGGTCAGATCGTTCAGGTAATAGGCACTGTAGCCGCTCAGCGTGAGCGCCCGGGTTTCCAGTTTGCCATCGTCGGTCAGCGCCGAATTGAACTTGTCGAAGCCTACCGCCGCGCCCA
>JALHRS010000119.1 GCA_022841325.1 Lysobacterales bacterium
CACTCGCCACCAGGGTTGCCCCCGTGCTGCCGTTCGACTTGCATGTGTAAGGCATGCCGCCAGCGTTCAATCTGAGCCAGGATCAAACTCTTCAGTTCAATCACTGTTAACGATCCGCCCAACCAACAGACAGATCGCGATCGCTCTCACTTGCGGAATTGATTGAGTCCGAAGACTCATCGTTACTTCCTGTGAGGCGTTTGATAATTTGAGCATCCACTTTGGCTGGCTCGTGAGAACCCGCCATCGCGGTTGCGCCTTTTCACCAAGCGCCCACACTTATCGGCTGTTTCATTTTTAAAGAGCGTTGCCGCAGACATCGACTTTCGTCGGTCAATCAGCACGTCGCTTTCGCGCCGCGCTGATTCGTCAGCAGCACAGAAACGAGATTATGAGGACTCGAAATCAGCATGTCAAATCGACCGCCCAATCGCTCTCGCCGTGTTCGTAAACCCTTGATCCGTATGGCTGGACCTACACGCTGAAGAGCGCCGCTAGCGATGCGTAAATTTTGCAGCGCGCTTTTCGCTGAACGCGGCCATACCTTCCTTCTGATCGTCCGTAGCGAAAAGCGAATGAAACAGCCGTCGCTCGAAGAGCAGCCCTTCTGCGAGCGGCAGTTCGTACGCCCGGTTGATTGCCTCCTTGGCCATCAACACCGACGGTAATGAAAAACTCGCGATGATTGTTGCTGCCGCGATCGCCTCGTCAATCAGCTTGTCCGACGGCACAACGCGCGACACCAAGCCCGCGCGCTCGGCCTCCTGCGCATCCATCAGGCGCCCCGTCAAGGCAAGATCCATGGCCTTCGCCTTTCCGACCGCGCGCGGGAGACGTTGAGTTCCCCCGGCGCCTGGAATGATTCCGAGCTTGATCTCAGGCTGTCCGAATCGAGCCGATTCTGCTGCGATGATGATGTCGCACATCATGGCCAGTTCGCAGCCCCCGCCGAGCGCGTATCCGCCGACGGCTGCAATGACGGGCTTGCGAACGCGCTTGATGGTCTCCCAGTTGCGAGTGATGTACTCGCTCTTGAAGACGTCCATGTACGTCCAATCCTTCATTGCGCCGATATCAGCACCTGCGGCGAAGGCCTTGTCCGAACCGGTAAGAACGATTGCTCCGATGTTGTCGTCTGCGTCGAAGCCCAGAAGCGCATCGCCCAACTCATTCATCAGCTCGTCGTTTAGCGCATTCAGCGCTTTGGGCCGGTTCAGCGTGACAAGGCCAACACGGCCGCGCACCTCGGTCAGGAGATTCTGGTAACTCATGGCTTCTCTCTTCGGGGGTTACGAAAGTAAAACGCGCCACGCCGCGAGGACGCGGCCAGGCGGATCAGGTGCGACCACGCTTCACATAGTCAACGATCGTCTGTGGCGGGAGCGGCCGTGAGTAGTAATAGCCCTGTGCAAACTCGCAGCCGATCGAGCGCAGATATTCGACCTGCTCCGGCGTCTCGATACCCTCGGCCACGACCTTCAGCCGGAAGTGGCTTGCCACCGCCACCATCGCCCGGACAATGGCCCGGCTGTCGGCATCTTCTGGGACGCCGACCACGAAGGACTGATCGACTTTCAGCGCTTGAATCGGCATGCGCTTGAGGTATCCCAGCATCGAGTAACCGGTGCCGAAGTCGTCGAGGACCAGGCCGACGCCGAGGTTTACTAGCTCACTCATCACGTCGTTGTTGACTTCACCTTCGCGCACCAGCGTGCGCTCGGTGATTTCCAGGGTCAGCATCGACGGCTCGACACCGTGCTTGAGCAAAGCACTGCGAACGAGGGCGGGCAAGGTGACGCTGCCCATCTCGCGTCCGGCAACGTTGACTGCCACCGGGATGTCGAACCCGGGCAGGGCCGTACGCCACCGGACAATCTGGCCGCAGACCTCATTGACCACCCAGCGCGTAATGCGCTCCGACAAACCGCTAAGTTCGGCCACACCGATGAAGCGGTCGGGCGTCAGCAAACCGAACGTCGGATGCTGCCAGCGAATCAGCGCCTCGAGCCCCACCACCCTACCGGACGACATTTCGACCTGCGGCTGGTACTCGACGATGAACTGCGCACTGTCGGCCTGTACCGCCTTGAGCAACTGGATTCCCAGTTGCACCTCGCGCGCAGCGCGTTCATGTCGGATCGGGTTGAAGAAGCTGAACTGATTGCGGCCGTCGCGCTTGGCTTGGTACATGGCTGCATCCGCGTTCTTGAGCAGGGTGCTCATCTCGCGGCCATGTTCCGGGAAAAGCGCAACGCCTATCGATGCCGACACCTGAGTGTCCACGTTCGGGACGAAGTCGGTGCGATGCAAGGCGTGGGCGAGCCGGGCGGCCAGCAACGCCACCTCTTGCCGGTGTTCGAACTCATTGACGAGCACGACGAACTCGTCGCCACCAAGTCGCGCAACCAAACCCGCGCGACCCACCGTTTCGCGCAGTACCAGGGCGACCGACTTGATGAGGGCGTCGCCGACCATATGGCCCAGCGTGTCGTTGACATCCTTGAACCGATCGAGGTCGATCAACATCACCGCGATACGACGGCGCCGATTCGCGGCCGTCATCACCAGATCGCGCATCGTCTCGCGCAGCAGGTTGCGATTCGGCAAACCAGTCAGCGAGTCGTACCAGGCGAGCTGCTCAATGCGCCCTTCCGCATCCTGACGCTGACCTGCTTCGATTGCCAGCGCAGTCATCAGGGCGGCGGTCGACAGGAAATTGACTTCGTCCTCATCCCATTGCCGCGGGACCAGGTCGTGCGCGCACAAAACGCCCTTGACTTCGCCATCAACGAGCACCGGCGCATCAAGAAGCGCGCGCACGCCGACCCAGCGCGCATCTTCGACGAAGCGTGGCGCGAGGATCGGCATGCGTGTGTCGCCGACAACCACGGGCTGGCGCTGCTCTATGCGATCGAAGTAAGCACGATCGTCGGCGCTGTGCAGCTCCGCGCCAACCCACTCCCGCGTGAACCTGTCCGCTTGCAGGTCGAACAGTGCCTCGCACTGCAGCGCGCGCCCATCCGCCGATCGCCGCCAGAAGCTCACCCGCGGAGCCTGCATCGTGCGTGCCGCCGACCGCAGCAAGCGGGAGAGCGACTGCGCGAAGTCGCCGCGCGTCTGCATCGCCAGTTCGAGCAGTTGTTCGCGAAACTCGAGGCGCCGCACCGGATCGAGGTAGGTCGCACGCCTCGGAACTGCGTTTCGGCCAGAGCTGCCAGCGACCGCCGAGATCTCGTGGCCGGCGATCAACAGGCCGCCCCATGCTTGATCTTTGGCAAAGTTGCGGATCGACAAGCGCAGGTTGCGGGGCCTGCGCCCGGCGTCGACCAGCCTCGCATCGATTGCGTGCGGGCGGCTGGTCGTGTCGGCAAGCGCCGATCGCATGGCAGCCGCGAGCCCCTCACGGTCGTCGGTGGCAATCATCGCCGAGAACGGTCGACCGACGGAATCGGCAGGAGAAAGTCCGAGAGACTCCCGGATCGCATTGGATTGATAGCGGACCACGCCGTCGGCATCCACCATCATCAGCACGTCGGTGGCCGCGTCGGACACGACCTGGAGCCGGCGCTCCAGGCGCTCCGCCATCGTCAAGGCAGCGACATCGGCGTCAGCAACGCGCAGATGCAGCACGAAGCCTGGGCCCGACGCCACGCCATGTTGGCGCGTCAATGTCGCAGCCAGCCAGCGGCCGGGCCCGCCGGCCGGGCCACGCAGGCGCCAGGTGAACTGCGCCAGTTGCATGTTCGGCTGCGTCACCGCCTCAATGAACTGCACCGATGACGGATCATCGAGCAGCAGCTCAAACGGCATCCCGGCAAGGTCACGCAGCGCAAGCTCGGGCAGGGTCGACAGCAGACCATGGGCGGCAGCGACCCGGCGGTCCGGCGCCAGCAGCAAGGTGGCGCCGTCGGTCGCATCCAGCATTGTCCGCGCCTGACGCAGCTGAAGCCGCAGCGCACGCGCGGCTGATCGCGGCCCCTGCGCGTTGCGCAAGGTGATGAGTGCGACGCTGTCCTGCTCGAAGCGCAGCAGTTGGGCATCCAGCTGGACCACCGCCAGGCGCGCGCCTGGCAGGGGGATGCGGGCCAAGGTCGACACCGATCCGCGACTGTCGAGCGCAGCCCAGAAACGGGACCAACGGCGCGCGACAGCGCGTGCACTGGCGTACCTGACGAGTTCGGAAAGATGCTTGCCAACCAGCTGCGGCGCCTCGAGCTGCAGCATTTCGCTCGCAGCGGCGTTGGCTGCCAGCAGCTGCGACGCGCCGTTGATGCATACCGTCGGCAGCGGCAGGTGATCGAACGACGCCTGCTTGAGCGACGCCTCGACCGCCGACTGGCGCAGAGGAATGACGGTAGATGACAAAGAAGCTTCCGCTGTGATCCCGGAGCTGCCGCCCCGCGCATCGGGACCGGCTGCACGCCCAAGCCTTGGCGGATTGTGCCACCGCAGGCATCTGCGCAACACGCTTGTTTGCACTCGTGGCGCAGGCGGTTGCGGGGACCCGGTCCGAGGTACCGACCAGAGCCGCGAGCCCTTCTACGCCAGGGCTGCGGCCCCTGTTACGTTCGTCCGCTGCCCACGGTGCAACGGCGCGGCCTCGCTACACTGCCCGGCTCTCCACCCACCGACCTGCAGGGCATCCGACGCATGTCACAGATCATCGAGCAGCGGATCGCGACGTTGCTCGGCAACTTCGGGCTGTTCCCGTTCTACGGACTGGCCTTCGCCGCCTGGCTGCCGTTGAGTCCGGTGGCTGGTCGCTTGGTCGATCTCGCCTTCGTTGCCTACGCCGCGGTGATCCTGTCTTTCCTAGGCGCGGTGCACTGGGGGCTGGCGCTGCTGACGCCGCAACTGGACAAGTCGCAATCGTGGAACGTGCTGGGATGGGGCGTGCTGCCCGCCCTGCTCGGCTGGCTGGCGATGATGCTGGCACTGGCAGGCGCGCCGCAGTGGCTGGTCTGCCTGCTGCTCGTCATCGACTTCATCCTGTGCCGGTTGATGGACGGCATCCTGCTGCGCATGTTCGCTGACGCACCGGCCTGGTACTTGCCGTTGCGCACGCGGCTGACGGCACTGGTCGTGGTGGCGTTACTCATTGTTCTGGCGTCTTCTCTGTGAGGTGAACGATGTTCAAGGCGATTTACCTGAGCCGCGATGGCGAGCAGTTCTCCGCCGTGGTGCGCGAGCTTGACGATGCCGCGCTGGCCGCGGCCACACCGAACGACGACGTCACTGTTGCGGTCGAGTACTCGACCGTCAACTACAAGGATGGCCTGGCGCTGACCAACAAGAGTCCGGTGGTCCGCACATGGCCGATGGTGGCCGGCATCGACGCCGCCGGTACCGTGGTCGACAGTTCGCACGCTGCATGGAAGCCGGGCGACAAGGTGGTGCTAAACGGCTGGGGCGTCGGCGAGACCCATTGGGGCGGCCTGGCTCAGCGCGCGCGCTTCAAGGGCGACTGGCTGGTACGCCTGCCCGACGGGCTGTCTACGCGTCAGGCGATGGCGATCGGCACCGCGGGCTACACGGCCATGCTGGCGATCATGGCGCTCGAACAGCATGGCCTAAAGCCTGATGCGGGCGATGTCCTCGTCACCGGCGCATCCGGTGGGGTCGGCTCGGTCGCGATCGCCCTGCTGGCGGCGCGCGGCTACCGGGTCGCCGCCTCCACCGGCAAGGCCGCTGAGGCTGCCTACCTCGCGTCGCTCGGCGCGGCCGAGGTCATCGACCGGGCCACGCTGTCCGCCGCCGGCAAGCCGCTGCAGAAGGAGCGTTGGGCCGCGGTGATCGACTCCGTGGGCTCGCATACCCTGGCCAATGCCTGTGCGCAGTTGCGCTACGGCGGCGTGGCTGCCGCCTGCGGGTTGGCACAGGGCATGGACTTCCCCAGTTCGGTGGCGCCTTTCATCCTGCGCGGCTGCACGCTGGTGGGCATCGACTCGGTCATGTGCCCGCTGCCGCGGCGGCAGCAGGCCTGGCAGCGTCTGGCTGCCGATCTCGATCGCACCAAGCTCGACGCCATCACCCGCGTCGTGCCTCTCAGTGGTGCGTTCGATGTCGCTCGCGAGATCCTCAGTGGACAGGTGCGGGGCCGGGTGGTGGTCGACGTGTCCGCCTGACTGATTTCCGCGAAGCCCAGCGTGGTCGCGCGCCGCAGCAGCGCGCGCTGCGCTAGCCTTCGCTCCCCGTTTGCGCCCGTGCGCTGCCACGCCACGGACGCCCATCGCCTCGCGGAGTCTGTTGCATGATCCAGTTGAATGTGAATGGCCGATCGGTCTCGGTCGATGCCGACCCCAGTACCCCGCTGCTGTGGGCGCTGCGCGACAACCTCGGCATGACCGGCACCAAGTTCGGCTGCGGCGTGGCCGCGTGCGGTGCCTGCACCGTGCACGTCAACGGCCAGCCGGTCCGCTCCTGCACCACGCCGATCGCTGCGGTGGCCGGGGCACAGATCACCACCATCGAGGCCGCCGAGAACGACCGCGTCGGCCGCGCGGTGCAGGATGCCTGGGTCCGCCATGATGTCGTGCAGTGCGGCTATTGCCAGAGCGGCCAGGTGATGGCCGCCACCGCGCTGCTCAAGTCCAACCGGAAGCCGACCGACGCCGACATCGACGCCGCGATGGCAGGCATCCTGTGCCGCTGTGGCACCTATCAACGGATCCGCGTCGCCATCAAGGACGCGGCCAAGAGCCTGGGCTAAGGAGACACCATGCACAAGCTCCTGCGCGCCCACGCCGGCGAACTCGCCGCCGAACTCGCTGGCCCCACGGCTGTTCCGACCAAGCTCTCGCGACGCGCCTTCCTGCAGGCGACCGGCGCAGCCGGCGGCGGGTTGATGCTCGGCATCGCCCTGCCCGGCGCGAGCCAGGCTCAGCAGCCGGGCCAGTCCTTCGTGTACCCGCCCAGCGCGTTCGTCCGTATTGCGCCGGATTCATCGGTGACGGTACTGATCAACAAGCTCGAGTTCGGCCAGGGCGTGATGACCGCGATGCCGATGCTGATCGTCGAGGAACTCGACTGCGACTGGAACAAGGTGCGTGCCGAGCATGCACCCGCCGACAAGATCTACGCGCATCCGGGCTTCGGCATCCAGATGACCGGCGGCTCGACCTCGATCGCCTCGAGCTACCAGCAGTTTCGCGTCATCGGCGCCACCGCGCGGCTGATGCTGCTGCAGGCGGCCGCCGCGCAGTGGAAAGCGCCGCTTGATCGGCTCGACACGCGCGACGGCGTGATCTACGAGATCGGCGGGCAGAAGCGACGCGCCCCCTTCGGCTCGTTGGCCGAAGCAGCGATGAAGCTGCCGGTGCCGACCCGCGTCGGCCTCAAGGCCAATGCCGCGGACTTCAAGCTGATCGGCAAGCCGACGCGGCGGCTGGATTCTCGCGAGAAGGTCAACGGCACGGCGAAGTTCGGCATCGACCAGATGCCGGCCGGCTGCCGGGTCGCGATGGTGGCCCGCCCGCCGGTGTTCGGCGGCAAGGCCGAAAGCGTGGATACCACGCGCGCGCAGGCGGTCAAGGGCGTGCTGGCGGTGTTCCAGGTGCCGGGCGATCGCGGTGGCGGTGGCGTGGCGGTCGTTGCGAGCGGCTACTGGCCCGCCAAGACGGGGCGCGACGCGCTCGACATCAAGTGG
>JALHRS010000120.1 GCA_022841325.1 Lysobacterales bacterium
GACCAGGGCTTTGCCGGGCTGCCGCTGATCACGCCGCCACTGCCGGCCGCGGGCGACCGCCACGCCTGGCACCTGTACGCGCTGCGCCTGGGCGACGGTGCCGGCATCGAGCGCGACCGCTTCATCGAAGCCCTGTTCGCGCACGGCATCGGCTGCAGCGTGCACTACATCCCGCTGCACCAGCATCCGTACTGGCGCGATCGTTATGCGTTGCGGGCCGAACAGTTCCCGCACAGCCAGCATGCATACGAGCGGCTGGTCAGCCTGCCGATCTACACCCGCATGAGTGATGCCGACGTCGACCGCGTGATCAGCGCGGTGCGGCGGGTGCTGGCCGGTTGAGCCGGCACAATGCGCTCAGAGGTGACGCCATGGGCATTCCTGCAAGCAAGCTGACACTAGCCGAGTACCTGGATTGGGAGAATCAGCAGCCCGACAAGAACGAGTTCTATCGCGGCGAGGTGTACTCGATGGTGGGGGCGCGGCGCGTGCATGGGCGCATCGTGAACAACCTGTCCAGGCTGTTGGGCAATCAACTTTTCGGCTCACCCTGCCAGGTTTTCACTGAAGGCATGAAGCTGCAGATCGCCGACGACGCGATCTTCTATCCGGACTTGCTGGTCACCTGCGACCGGGCGGATCTGGCCACGGAGATGATCTTCCGCTCGCCCAAGCTGGTGATCGAAGTGTTGTCGCCCAGTACACAGGCCTACGACCGAGGCCTCAAGTTTGCGATCTATCGCCGTTTGCCCTCACTCGAGGAATTCGTGCTCGTCGACCCGGATACGCGTCGCATCGAAGCCTTCCGCCGCAATCCGCAAGGCCAATGGGTGCTCTTCGACATGAGTGACGACCCGGTGTTCGAGGCGGCCTGCATCGGGTGTTCGATCCCGATGGATCAGGTCTTCGACGGTGTCGATCCGTCCGCGGTCTAAGTGCTCAAGCGTGCATTCGATTTGGCCGCGGCGATGGCGGCCCTGCTGTTTCTGGCACCCGTATTGGCCGTGGTCGCGCTGTGGATCAAGCTCGATTCACCCGGCCCGGTGTTCTTCCGCCAGCAGCGGGTGGGCCGTCACGGCCGGCCGTTCGCGATCCACAAGTTCCGCACCATGGTGGCTGACGCACCCCAGCGTGGCCTGGCGCTGACCGTGGGTGCCGATCCGCGCATCACGCGCAGCGGTGCCTGGCTGCGACAGACGCGCGTGGACGAGTTGCCGCAACTGATCGACGTGCTGCTGGGCCACATGAGCCTGGTCGGTCCGCGGCCTGAAGTGCCGCGCTACGTGCAGCACTACCCGCCGGCCTTGCGCGAGCGCGCGCTGGCGGTGCGGCCGGGCATCACCGATCCTTCGTCGCTCGAGTTCCTGGACGAAGCCGAACTGCTGGCCGCCGCTGCCGACCCCGAGCGGGAATACATCGACCGCATCCTGCCGCGCAAGCTGCAGGCGGCCGCCGACTACGCCGATCGGGCCAGCCTGTGGACCGACCTGCAGGTGATCGTGCGCACGCTGCGCCTGTTGCTGAGCCGCGCATGAAACCCGGGTCGACACGCCCCGTCACCGTCTGGCACCGCATCGACGCGCTGCTGGCACGGCTGCGGCCGCACCGGGTGCCCTTGTCGCTGGCCGTGGATGCCGCGGTGATCGCGGTCTGCTGGAACATCACCTACCTGTTCCGGCTGGGTTTCGAGCGCTGGATCAGCGCGCGGCCCGGTTACGACGGTCTGGTGCTGGCCGGCGTGGTCGGCTTGTACCTGCTGGCCCTGGCTGCCTTGCGCATGCCGCAGAGCCTGTGGCGATTCTCGGGCTTTGGCGAGGTCAAACGGCTGACGCTCGCCTGCCTGGGCGCGGGCACGGTGGCCGCGCTGGTGGTGATGGGTCTGGGCTTGCGCGCCGTGCCGCGGGCCGTGCTGGCCTTGCACCCCATCGTGGCGCTGATGGGCTTGTGCGTGGTGCGCATCGCCTACCGCATGGTGTACGAACATGCCCGCTCCCGCATGTCGGGCCATGACCCGGACGCACGGCGTGCCATCGTGTTGGGTGCCGGCGCGGCCGCGCGCATGCTGCTGGCGGGCATCCACGAACAGGGCTGGACGGTGCTGGGGCTGCTCGACGACGACCCGGCCAAGCGCCGCACGCGCATCGGCTCCACCGCGGTGCTGGGCCCGCTCGAGGCGGTGCGCGACAAGGCCGTGCGCGGTGCCGCCACCCATGTCATCGTCGCCATGCCGGGGGCCCGCCCTGACGAGCGGCGGCGCGCACTCAAACTGGCGGCCGACACGGGGCTGCCGGTGCTCACCGTGCCCACGGTCGACGAACTGCGCGAAGGCCGCAGCCGCATCGAACGGCTGCGCGACATCGAACCCGAAGACCTGCTCGGGCGGGCACCGGTGCAACTCGACGAGGCCGGCATCGGCGACACCTTGCGCGGCAAGGTCGTGCTGGTCACCGGTGCCGGCGGCAGCATCGGCAGCGAGTTGTGCCGCCAGGTGGCGCGCTACCGGCCTACGCGGCTGGTGCTGTATGAGCTCAGCGAGTTCAACCTCTACACCATCGAGCAGGAGCTGGGCGAGCTGCATCCGGACATCGACCTGGTGCGCCTGATCGGCGACGTCAAGGACCTCGGCCATCTGCGCGCCACCTTTGCCGCCTGGCGCCCGCAGGTGGTGTTCCATGCGGCGGCCTACAAGCATGTGCCGCTGATGGAGGATCACAACGCCTGGGCGGCGTTGCGCAACAACACGCTGGGCACCTGGCAGGCCGCGCTGGCCGCGGCCGAGCAGGGCGTGGAGCGCTTCGTGCTGATCAGCACCGACAAGGCGGTCAACCCGACCAACGTGATGGGCGCCACCAAGCGCGCGGCCGAAATGGCCTTGTCATCGCTGGTGGCGGCCCACCCGGGCACGCGCTTCATGGCGGTGCGCTTCGGCAACGTGCTGGGCAGCAGCGGCAGCGTGATCCCCAAGTTCAAGGAACAGATCGCGCGCGGCGGTCCGGTCACGGTCACCCACCCCGACATCATCCGGTACTTCATGACCATCCCCGAGGCGGCGCGCCTGGTGCTGCAGGCCGCCGCCATCGGTGCCAGCGGGCAGGTGCTGGTGCTCGACATGGGCGAGCCGGTCAAGATCGTCGACCTCGCGCGCGACCTGATCCGCCTGGCGGGCCACACCGTCGACGAGATCGCCATCGTCTTTTCGGGTCTGCGGCCGGGCGAAAAGCTTTACGAGGAACTGCTGGCCGACAGCGACGCCAGTGTCGCCACGCCCTTCGAACGCCTGCGCATCGCGCGGCTGGACGCCAACGGGCCGTCGGTGGACGAGCTGCTGCAACTGGCGTCCACTGGCGCCGCCACCGTGAGCGACGACATGGTGCGCGCCGAACTGGCTCGCACGATCCCCGAATACCAGCGGCCCTGATCAGTTCTTGCCTGGAGCGACCTTGCCGTCGGCGGCTTCTTGCAGGGTGCCGGGCTGGTCAACCACCAATTCGTTGCCGGCGCGGCTGACCACCTTCTGGCCTTGCAGGAACTGCAGTGTGCGCGTCACGGTTTCGCGGCTGGTGTTGACCATGATCGCGATCTCCTGGTGCGTGGGCGGCATCACGATGACCATGCGGCCGTCACCCAGCTTCTGCGCCAGCAGCGCGAGTTGTGCACACACGCGCTGAAACGAACTGGGCAGCGCCAGCACCGCGCGGTGACTCGCGGTCTTGCGCATGCGATCGGCCAGCCGGCCAGCCACCGCTTCGGCGCTTTGCGGGGTCGAAAACATCAGGTCCCGGGCCCGGTCGCGGTCGAGAAAGGTCAGCCGCGAGGGCGCCACCGCGATGATGTACTCAGGCGCCGGTTGGCCGTCGATGACGGACAGTTCACCGAAGAAGTCGCCTTCGCTGATGAAGTCCAGCCCGACTTCGCGCCCGTCGAGCGTAAAATTGACGGTCTGCAGTCGACCTTCGATCAAGAAGCCCAGGCCGGTGTCGGCCTCACCGCGCTTGATCACGACCTGCCGTCGCTCGACCCGGCGTTCGCTCATGGTGGCGGCCAGTTCGGCCACCTTCTCCAGGGGCTGTCGGTCGAACAGGCGCAGGCCCTGGAGGATCGGGATCAGGATCGGCATCGGAGCGCGGGTTGTACTGCATCAAAACACTGCGCCATGTGATGCACGACACATCGCTGCACGGCAGTCCGGTCGAAGATGTATTGTCCGTCAACGCGTCCGGCGCTCGCCGTCGCCAACGGGTGGAGGTTTTTATGTTCAACCGTTTGTTACCTGTCCCTGCATGGGCCGCAACCGCCCTGGCGGTCGTGGCAAGCTTGTCCCTGGGTATGGCAGCACATGCCGCGCAGCCCGCCGTGGGGCAGGTCAGCCTGGTCATCGGCGAGGCCCATGTCGTGCGCATCGACGGTTCTCGTGAAGCCGTCCGCCGTGGTGCTTCGATCATGGTCGGCGACCGGGTCGAAACCGCCTTCAACGGCCATGTGCACATGCGGTTCATCGACAACGCGGCCGTCAGCGTGCGACCGGACAGCGTGCTGCAGGTGCAGGCCTACACCTATGACGCCGCGCGCCCGCAAGCCAACGAGATCCGCTTGCTGGTCGAAAGGGGAACCAGCCGGTCCATTTCCGGTGCCGCCACCGACATCGACAAGTCACGTTTCCGGCTGAACACCCCCATCGCCGCCATCGGCGTGCGCGGCACCGACTTCATCGTCCAGACCGATCCGGCGGGTGTTCGGGCCAGCGTGGCCGACGGCACCATCGTGGTCGGCGCCCTGGGTGGTGCTTGTTCGGCGGCCGGGCTGGGGCCCTGCGCAGGCGCTGAAGTGCGCGAGCTGTCCGCCGACATGGGGCGCTTGATGGCTGAAGTCCGGCCCGGAGATCACGCCACCCGGATCGTCCCTGCCGCTGATGTGTCAACCGCGGCCGGCTCTGACCGGGCCAGGCAGGATCGGGAACAGGCCCTGTCGCATGCAAGGTCGACGGGTATGCTGGCAGCCGAGCCTACGGTCAAAGAGTCGCAGCGGGGCAACGACCATGTCGCAGCCGGCCTGTTGACCTTGGCGGCGGTGGGTGTACCCGATCTCAACCGCGCCTCCAGCCTGTCGAATCAACTGATCTGGGGCCATTGGGCCCTGCGGTCCGATGAGCATGACAACCTCAGCGTGCCTTTTGCCTTGGCCACGCTCGGCCGTCACGTGACCGTCGCCGACGCTGAAACAGGGCTTTTCCGCAGCAACCAGACGGTGCCCGGCGAGCTGTTCCCCAGCACGCTGCAAGGCACGGTGGAGTTGCGCCTGAGCCGCGCGAGCACGATCTACGAGGTCGGCAACGTGACTGAAACCGCGTCGATCAGCCGCAGCAATCTCACCATCGACTTCACGCGGCGCAGTTTTGCCACCGGCCTCGACATGGCGTCGGCATCGGGCATCAAGGGCGAACTGCGCATGGCGGGCGACCTGCGGTCAGACGGCTTGTTCGTGCTGCGTGAAGGCAACCCTGACTTGCGCGCTGAACAGCGTGTGGCGGGTGCTGTCTCGCTGGATGGGCGTGAAGCGGGCTACCTGTTCGAGCGCAGCGCGGGGGGTGGCTGGTTCCGCGGACGCACCCTGTGGGGCCCCTGATCCGCCGGTGGCCCAACTGAGCTTGCCAGCCTAGCGATCGGCAACCCATGCAGCTTTGGCGAAGGCACCCCTGGCTGCTGCGCGGCTTTGCCTTGCTCCTGTCATTGGCAGGAGCAGTGCTGCCCGGCTTGCTCAAGCCTGAGGCCGTGGCCGGTCTCGAAGATCGCGTGGGTGATGCGATCTGGAAGCTCGGATCGAGTGCCCGCGACGAGCGGCGAGTCGTCCTGGTTGATATCGACGAGAAGAGTCTGGTCGACATCGGTCAGTGGCCCTGGTCGCGTGCCACCATGGCCGAGCTGGGCAATCGCCTGTCGGCCGCTGGTGTGCACGTGCAGGCCTACGACATCGCCTTTCCCGACGTGCGCGCTGACGATGCACAACTCCAGGCGGCCTGGGCCAGGTTGCCTGTGGTCATTGCCCAGGTGTTTTCCATCGATGCAGGCGTCACCCCCACGGTGGGCAGGGTCGCCGGCGCGGTGGCGTCGCGCGGCTGTCCCGCCTTTGCGCCCCGGTCCTTCGGCGCGTATGGCACTGCCGACACCTTGCTTGCGGGCAAGCCCACCGTCGGGCATATCACGCCGCGGGTCGGGTCCGACGGGGTGGTGCGCCAGGTTCCTGCCCTGGTTTGCCACCTGGGCAGTGCCTACCCGAGCCTGGCGCTGGCCACCTTGTGGCAGGCCGCCCAGCCCCTGGCCCAAGACGGGCGTGGCTCTGCAGCGCCAGACTGGGCCTGGCATACGGATGCGGAACCGTCGCCGTTCCCTGCCGGCCTGGCGCCACCCGCCTGGCTAACATCGGCCAGCCTGCCTGGGCTGGCCGTCCCTCTCGATCGTGCGGGCAATCTGCGTGTGCCGTATGGCGTGTCGCGGCAGGCGATGGCCTCCGTGTCTGCGTCTGACGTGATCAAGGGACGGGTCGACACGACCGTGCTCAACGGCGCCATCGTTGTGGTGGGCGCTACCGCGTTTGGCATCGGCGACACCGTGGCCACCCCCCTGGGCGCGGTGGCCTCGGGGCTCGAGGTCCATGCCCAATCGATCGTCGGTTTGCTGGATCAGCGCGTGCCCTATACGCCGGCCCGCTGGCCGCTGTGGCAGGGCTTGGCGTTTGTGGTGCTGGCGGTGGTCTTGCTGGCGACGGTGGTTCCTCAGCGCGGTGTGCCGGCCAAGCGCTTGCCGCTGGTCGGGCTGGCGCTGGCGGTGGTGGTGATGGGCCTGGCCTGTCTGGCGCAGTCCGGTCTTGCGCTGTGGCTGCCGTGGCTGTCCTTGTCCGTCTTTTGTCTGCTGGCCTC
>JALHRS010000121.1:0-4305 GCA_022841325.1 Lysobacterales bacterium
AGCTGTACCTCAACTTCGCCGAGTGGGGCGAGGGCGTGTTCGGCGCCGAGGCCGCGGCGCGCTACCACTTCGGCGGCCGCGCCGCGGGCCTGGGCGCGGAGCAGGCCGCCTACCTGGCGGTGATCCTGCCCAGCCCGCGGCGCTACGAGCGTGGCCGCGTCACGCCCTACGTCGCCAACCGCATGGCCACCATCCTCGCGCGCATGCCGGCGGCGCAGATTCCGTAATCACCCGGCTCACCCATCGGGCCTAGAATCGCGGCCTCGGCCATGACTGACGCGCCCGCCCGCCTCGAAGTCGAATCGCTGCAGGAGAACCTGCGCGCGGTGCAGGACGTGCTGCGCCGCCAGCACGTGGTGGAAAGCCTGGTGCAGCGGCAGGACATGCCCAGGCACGAGCTGGTGGAGCAGCTGGTCCACAAACAGCACCTGGCCGAGCTGAAGACGCGCCTGGAGCCCCTGCACCCGGCGGACCTCGCCTACATCCTCGAGGCGCTGCCTCAGGAAGAGCGGCTGCAGGTCTGGGCGCTGGTGCGCGCCGGGCGCGAGGGCGAGATCCTGCTCGAGGTGTCCGACGCGGTGCGCGAGACGCTCATCGCGACCATGGACCCGAAGGAACTGGTCGCGGCCGCCGGCGCGCTGGAAGCCGACGAGATCGCCGACCTCGCCCCGGACCTGCCCGAGAACGTCATCGAGGACGTCATCCGCGCGCTGCCGCAGGAGGAGCGCGAGCAGCTGCGCGCGGCGATGTCCTACGAGGAAGGCACCGTGGGCGCGCTGATGGACTTCGAGCAGATCACGGTGCGCGAGGACGTGACCCTCGAGGTCGTGACCCGCTACCTGCGCCGCCTGGACGAGCTGCCCGGGCATACCGACCAGCTGTTCGTGGTCGACCGCGAGCAGAAGCTGCGCGGCACGCTGCCGCTGGCGCGCCTCATCGTCACCGACCTGGAGTCCGAGGTGCT
The DNA here is from genome assembly GCA_022841325.1 of Lysobacterales bacterium. Taxonomy (GTDB): domain Bacteria; phylum Pseudomonadota; class Gammaproteobacteria; order Xanthomonadales; family SZUA-5; genus JADKFD01. The sequence goes on from JALHRS010000121.1 coordinate 965, forward strand.
CGCGGCCATGGTTCCCGAGGGCGTCAAGCTGCACCCGGAGGATCCTGCCGAGGACGCGGCGCAGGCCTTCGAGCGCTACGACCTCGTCTCCGCGCCGGTGGTGGACCATTTCGGCCGACTGGTCGGCCGGCTCACCGTGGATGCGGTGGTGGACCACATCCGGGAGAAGAGCGCCGAGACCCAGCTCGCCGAGGGCGGCCTGGCGAAGGAAGAGGACATTTTCGCCACCGCGTGGGCAAGCTTCCGCAACCGCTGGTCCTGGCTGGCGGTGAACCTGGTGACCGCGTTCGTCGCCTCGCGCGTCATCAGCCTGTTCGAGGGCTCCATCGGGCAGCTGGTGGCGCTCGCCGCGCTGATGCCCATCGTCGCCGGCATCGGCGGCAACTCCGGCAACCAGACCATCACCATGATCGTGCGCGCCCTCGCGCTGGGGCAGATCCAGGCCACCTACTGGCCCAAGCTGGTGGCCAAGGAACTGGGCGTGGCGACGCTGAACGGCGTCATCTGGGGCGGCATCCTCGGGATCGCCACCTGGATGCTCTACGACAATGTCGCGCTGGGCGGGGTGATGGCGCTGGCGATGCTGCTGACACTCTTGCTGGGGGCGGGGATGGGGGTGCTGATTCCCTACCTGCGCGCGCGCTTCGAGCGCGACCCGGCGGTGGGGTCCTCGGTGCTGGTCACCGCCTGCACCGATTCGGGCGGGTTCTTCATTTTCCTGGGGCTCGCGACGCTGTTCCTGCTTTGAGCGGGGCGCGGGGGAGGGGTGGATGTAACCGATCGGTTACATCTGGGCGCCGCAGGCGCCGCGCCTAGGCCAGCAGGTTCTCCGCCAGGGCGTCCAAGCGGGACTTTCGCCGCTGCCAGCGCGGCATGTGCATGTCGAGCATCCGGTAAAACCTGCGGCTGTGATTGTGCTCGCGCAAGTGGCAGAGCTCGTGGAGCAGCACATAGTCGATGCACTCCCGCGGCGCCTTCACCAGATGCGGATTCAGCGTCAGGCGGCCGGCCGGTGAGCAGCTTCCCCATTGCACCTTCATGGCCTGGAACCGGACCGGTGGTGGGGTGCGCACCCAGCGCAGCGTCGCCGCCAGTTCTTCAAGACGGGCTGAAAGCAGGGCTTTGGCTTTCGCCCGGTACCAGGCGTTCAACGCGGTCCGGACCAGAGTCGGACTTCGCCTTTCAACGGCGACCTCGACGTAGCCGCCGCGCAGACGGACGCCGGGGGGGCTGGCGGTTCCGGGAACCACCTTCAGGCGGTAGCGCCGGCCCAGATAGAGCAGGGACTCGCCGCTGACGTACTCGCGCGGAAGGACCTGAGCGAGCCGCTGCCGGACCGCGGATACGTGGCCATGTATCCAGCGTGCGCGTGCCGCGACCGCAGCCCGAACCTGCCTGTCCGAAGCGCCCTCTGGCACATCGACGAGAACCCGCCCGTCGGGCTCCACGTGAATGGCGACCCGGCTGCTCTTTCGCTCGGTTCGGCGGCGGACCGTATAGCGGACGAGCTGGTCCCCGTACCGAACGCCTTGGGTCATCCTCGGCTGAGCCCGACGCGGGTGATCTGGATCACCTGCTCGACGACGGACTTCGCGTTCTCCAGGCCGATGAGTGCATACAGCCTGGGCAGAAGTCCCTTCCGTATCGCGGCTTCGATGTTCTGTGGATTGAGGGAGTTCTCGGCGATCGCGTCCCTGACAATGCGGTCGGCCGCGATCGCTTGCTCGACCGCCTGCTGGCGGTCGGCGTCGCTCATCGACGCAAAGGCGTCCTCCCCCAGCACCAGCCGGATCGCGCCGTAATAGGCCTTCGCGTGGCGGTTGTCGCCGAAAGCGTCCGGCACCCCCGGAGTCTCGCGGGCCTCGAGCTTCTCCTCAAACTCTTTGAAGAGGGCGTACTGCTTCAACGGATGGTCGAACATGGCCTCGGCTTCGGCGATTGCCTGTTTCAGCAGATCGGCGAAGACCTTCTGGGCATAGGGATCCTCGGCAAGGTCCTGCTCGATCGTCTTGCGCAGCCGGGTGCGGATCAGATCCGTTTCATTGCGGGCCTTCTCATCGGACCACTCCGCCGTTTCGGGAGGCGCGCCCAGCTGGTGCACGAGGTAGACGCCCTCGGGCTCGCGCACCTCCTTGCCGATCACCTGCTTGTCCACCAGCCGGCGGATCTGCTCCTCGTAGGTGCTGTAGTCCACCGTTTCCATCGCGTCCTGCCGGGCGATCCTGCGCAGGCTGGTGAAGAAGCGCAGGTCTTCCTTGTAGCGCGAGATGAGCGCTTCGGAGAAGCTCCGGTCCTCGTAAAAGCTGCGCGAGGACAGCGCGGTCTGCAGGCAGAGGCCGAACGCGGTCAGCGCCGCGGAGAAGTCGTCCCTGAGCTTCTGGCGCTCGTCGTGGCTCTCGCCATCCGGCCCGGCGACGAGCTTGGGCATCAGCACCTGCCGGTACTGCTCGGTGTCCTTGCGGTTGGTTACGCCCGCGAAGAACGACCACAGCCGGTCATGCAGGCCCGGCAGCTGCTTGTACTCGGTGCTGAACTGTCGGTAGAGGCCGTCGATGTCGGCGATGTCGTAGCCGCTCTGCGTATTGCTGGCCAGGTCCTGGTAGGCGCGGATGGCGGTGTCCAGTTCCTTGAGGATGCCGCGGTAGTCCACCAGCACGCCGTAGCGCTTGGCGTCGTGCAACCGGTTAACGCGCGCGATGGCCTGGATCAGGTTGTGGCTCTCCAGCGGCTTGTCGATGTACAGCACGGTGTTGCGCGGTTCGTCGAATCCGGTGAGCAGCTTGTCCACCACGATCAGCAGATCGGGGGTGCCATCGCTGCCGAAATCCAGCAGAACTCTCTTTTCGTATCCCTCTGCGTCGCTGCCGACGTTCTGTTTCCACCATTTCTGTACTTCGGGCAGCTTGTCCTCGTCGACCTCGGTGTTGCCTTCGCGGGTGTCCGGAGGCGAGATCACCACGGCGCTGGTGACCAAACCGGTGTCGTCCAGCGCCTGCTTGTACCGGATCGCATCGCGCTTGCTGTCCGTCGCTACCTGGCCCTTGAGGCCCATGTCCAGCTTCTTGATGTTCTCGTTGAAGTGGGTGGCGATGTCCCAGGCGATCAGTTCGATGCGGTTGGCCGCGCTGTAGATCGCGCCCTTGCGGTCGAACTTCTTCTTGAGGTCGGACTTCTGCTTGTCCGACAGGCCGGCGGTGATCTTCTCGAACCAGCGGTTGACCGCTTCCGCGTTGATGTCCAGTTCGGGAACGCGCTCCTCGTATAGAAGCGGCGCCACGGTCTCGTCCTCCACCGCGCGCTGCATGGTGTAGGCGTGCACGATCGGGCCGAACTTGTTGGCG
>JALHRS010000121.1:4315-6881 GCA_022841325.1 Lysobacterales bacterium
TCTTCTCGTTCTTGAGCAGGGGCGTGCCGGTGAACGCGACGTAGGCGGCGCGGGGCAGGGCCTTGCGCATGCGCTCGTGCGTCTCGCCGCCGTGGCTACGGTGGCCTTCGTCCACCAGCACGATGAGGTTGGGCGAATCGTTGCGGCACTCGGGGAGCCTCGAGGCGGTGTTGAACTTATGCACCAGGGTGAACAGGATGCGGTCCGAGCCGCTGCCGATGCGCTTGGCCAGATCCCGGCCGGAAGTCGCCTTGCTCTTTTCACCTTCCTTCTTCGTGGCGATCATCGAGCCGAACGCGCCGCCGGAGATGAAGTTCCGGGACAGCTGGTCTTCCAGGTCGATGCGGTCGGTCACGACCACCACGCGGCATTCCTTCAGGTCGTCCCTGAGCAGGAGGGCCTTGGTGAGAAACACCATGGTGAAGCTCTTGCCGGAGCCGGTGGTGTGCCAGATCACGCCCCCTTCGCGGCCGCCATCGGGCCGGAACTGGCCGAGACGCGCGAGCAGGGCGCGGATGCCGAAGAACTGCTGGTAGCGGGCGACGATCTTGCCCACCTTGCGGTCGAACAGGATGAAACCGCGCAGGAGTTCCAGCAGCCGTGTGGGGGTCAGCAGGCTTACCAGCAGGCGGTCCTGGTCGGTGGGGAGCATCGGCTGCGACCACAGGGATTCGAAGTACCCGCGCAGCTTCGCCGGCTTGCCCTCGAACAATGCCGCCTTCGCCTTGGTTTCGAGCGGCCGGTTCTTCACCTCCGTCATGTGCTTTTCGGTGAACTCTTCCTCCCGCCAGCGCGCCCAGAACTTTGCCGCCGTGTTCGTCGTGCCGAAGCGCCCGTCCACCTGGCTGATCGACAGCAGGACTTGCGCGTAAGCGAACAGATTCGGGATCTCGTCGTTCCGCTGGTTGCGCAGGTGCTGGCTGATGCCTTCCTGCACCATTGCCTTGCTGCTGTTGCTCGACTCCGGCCGCTTTGCCTCGATCACCACGAGGGGGATGCCGTTCACGTAGCAGACGATGTCCGGCAGGCGGGAGTGCGTGGCCTGCGCCGAAAGAACCTCAAGCTCCTCGGTCACGTCCCAGGTGTTGGACTCAGGGTTTGTCCAGTCGACTATTGCGACGGTTGGCTGGTGCTTCTTGCCGTCCGGCATAAACTCGGTGACGGTGATGCCGAACAGCAGCCTGGCGTACAGGCGTTCGTTCGCGGGGAGGAGGCCTTCGCCGAGGTTTATCGCGGAGATTTCGCGGACGATCTGGTCAATGCCGCTGGGGGAGAGGGGGAACCACTCGCCTTTGTATTCGAAGCGGCGGGATTTGAGGACTTCGATCAGGCGGGGTTTGATCAGAACTTCGCGGGTGGTGCCGCGCAATGCGAGGCATTGCTCCGTGGCCAAGAATCGCCAGCCTAGGTTGCTGAGCAAATGCAGCGCGGGTAAATGGGCGCTGAACTGCTCGCGAGTTTGGGGGACATTCATGCGACGGCCTGCTTCGCGGTATCCGGTAGGCGAACGCGGCGCTTGCCGGCGAGGAGTTGAGCCATGAGAGCGGTCTTTTCCTTCTTCTGCGACAACAGCTGTTGGTCGATCAACTCAATCTCCCGGGTTGCCGCGTCCAGAATTTCAACTATGCGTTTTTGTTGCAATGGCGGCGGAATGTTGAAGGGCCAAGCAAGCCAGCGCTCGATCTTAAAAATCATCTTCTCGACATGCACGCCAATACTGGAATGAAAGCAGGTCTGCTGGAAATACCTCGATTCAGATAAGTACCTCAGAAAGTTCAGATCAATCTCTCCATCGGAGTTGATCACCGCGTACTCGTTCGAAATCAATGCGCCATCCAATTCCGGCGGGACGATGCCACAAGCACCATGCACGATCTGGCGCTTGGAAATCAGAAAGTCACCGGCTTGGACAGAAAATTGAGAAGGCGTCTTAATCTCCGAGCCGTGCAGGATTTCCCGCTGTTGCACCCCACCCCGTGAGCGTTTGACCGTCACCAATGTATAGGCATCATTGGCTTCAACCGAGACTGGGCGTCGGACTTCCTTCAAGTGATCACTCAGTCGAACACGCCGCCAGCCATCTGGCGTCGAGGGTAGCTTTGGGATTCCGGGTTGCACTGATAGAGGAAAGCCGCCGTTGTCGAATTTAGCGGCCACATCACCCGTTGCGGGCGCCGCGTGCAATGTGGCAGCGAGCAGTGCGAGCTTCTGCTTGAGGCTATTGGTAAGCAGGTTCTCGGTGGTGGCAATGGCTTGGTCCCATGTGGAAAGGACGCGCGCGATCTGGCGTTGCTCTGGTAGCGGTGGTAGCACTATTGCGGAGGACTTCAACAAATCAGTATCGAGACGACCGGTACCGTGCCCTGCTGTATCAACTAACTCCAGAATCTCATTCTTTTTGGCCAGAAGCTGATAGGCAAGAAAAGTTGCATCAATAGTCGCGTTCGGTGACCTTGCCCCTGTTTTCCGTATCCCATAGCCGAGTCCGTCATGCGGCCTGCTTTTCCTGATCGGCACGCCAGCGCTGCTCGAATTGCATCGGGCTGACGTAGGCCAGCGTCGAATG
>JALHRS010000122.1 GCA_022841325.1 Lysobacterales bacterium
CAACAACGCGCTGGCGCTGAACAACGTGGCCTGGCTGATGGTGCAGCAGGCCAAGCCCGGTGCCGTGGCCTATGCCGAAAAGGCCAACCAGCTGCTGCCCGGCAGGCCACCCTTGATGGACACCCTGGCCAGCGCGCTGGCGGCCGAAAAGCAACTGCCGCGCGCGTTGGAGCTGCAGAAGCTGGCCGTGGAGCGCGCGCCGGAGGACGGCTCGCTGCGCATGAACCTGGCCAAGCTGTATCTGCAGGGCGACCAGCGGGGGATGGCGCGCACGGAGTTGGAGAAGATCGAGCGGATGGGGAGGAAGTATCCGAATCAGGAGGAGGTGGGGAGGATGTTGAAGCAGCTATAGGCTGATCGCCCGCGTTGGCACGCGTTGACCTTGCTCAGAGTGAACAGGCGGACGTCGGAATTCTTGACAGTCGCCCGTCGCCTCGAGTCTGCTGCTGCTGCCCGGTTGGCCTAGCGAATTGATTTCCAACAACTTCAAGGCATTGGCCCACAAGCTGCGTTCGGCTCCGCAGTTCATCTTGGAGGGAGTTCAGAATGAGATTCAAGACCTTGTGTGCCGTGGCTGCTTTGGTGTTTGCGCCTCTTGCGCAAGCTGCCTTCGTGACCTTGCCGGAAACGCGCATGGACGCGATCTTTTCTCAGGCCAGCTTCGGCAACCGGACTGTCGACATCCGCTTCGGGCCGGTGACGACGATCGTCGCCCCGACGCTGCTCGAGATCACCAGCGACGCCGAGATCAGTGAGATCTTCGGTCTTCACTCGGGGGGGGACAACGTCGTCAACTTCTACTTCGTGGACAAGGTCGATGCTTGCAGCGGCTTCAATACCTTGATCATCGGCTGCGGTGAGTTTCCTGGAAACGACTTCGTCGTGGAGTCCGGGGCGGCGGCCGGCACATTCGGCGCTGAGTTGCTGGCGCATGAGCTAGCCCATAACCTCGGTCTGCCCCACCGCGATGGAGCAGACTTCCTGATGAATCCTGTCCTGCTCGGTGGTGACGATCTGTCGGGTGCCGAAGTCAACATCATCCTTGGCAGCTCCCTGGTCCAGTTTGATGGCAACAACCGGCGCTTCATCCAGATCAACCCCGTGTTGATCGTCGAACGCCTGCAGCAGGTACCGGAGCCGTCGACCTTGGCCCTGTTGGCGGCTGGTGTGCTCTTTGCGGGGACGCGGCCGCGCAAGAGCCGGACATTCGAGTAGTCTTGCTCGTTGTGGCGTACAGCCGGTGTCGGGTTTCAGCCCGCACCGGCTTCGTGCTTCCTGGGCTACAACTCGATGAGGACTTGTTCATCATGGGCAAGGCGGCATACCCTCCGCGCGGCAGAGCAGCCGCACCCGCAAAGGCACTTGTGGCTGGCTTTCTGACGGCTGCAATGACGACGGCCAGTTGCAGCCCGGCGGGCGGCCCATCACCGGCAGACGAATGGGTTACCGAGTGTCCCTCGAACGCCTTCTGCTTCGCCCGCCCGGCCGACCTCGTGCTGCAGCCGGGCCAGGCCATCGATTCGTTGGCGGCTCGTTATCAGGGGCCGAACTTGGCGCTGTCCTTCGACCTTGGGCGATACGGCACCTCGCTGGCTCACCTGAAACAGCCGACCGAGCAGGCGATGAACATCGACGGCCGGCCCGCACGCATGCTGAGCGCCGGGAAGGAGGTCGTACTGGCCGTGCCGCGCGTACGTGAGACCCAGGCAATTGCCGTTCAGTTCACGATGATCCTGCGTTTCGAGGGTGACGTTTCGCTGCCGCTGGCCAGGCGGATCTTTGCCAGCATCCGCTTCGCGCCACTTCGTTGAACCGGTTCTGATCGCCGCTGCCTGCAGCGCAACTGCGTCAGAAGGTCGCCAGGATCGCGCACGGCGGCAAGATTGTTTACCCGACTTGATCTTCGCTTGCCGAGTTCGCCTTCCGTGCAGTGCGAACGCGAATTCGAGCACGACGCGTACCACCGCGGGGCCATGAGTGAGTCCGCTTCTCATAGGATGCTCCCTGTGACGAACTGCCCAACCGCCAGCTCGATGAGAAGCCGTGTGACCGCCTGGAGCATCGTACTGTTGATCGCGCTTGTCGTGTCGCCTGCCTTTGGGGTCACGAGCCCTGCTGCATCGAAGTACTACGAGGACGCCCTGCAACGCTTCGACAAGAAGGACTTTGCCGGCGCCGTCCTGCAGCTCAAGAACGCCCTGCAGATCGACAAGAACTTCTTGCCCGTGCACTTGCTGCTGGGCAAGGCGCTGCTGGAACAGAAAGAGGTGATCGCGGCCGAAGCGGCATTCCTCGAGGCCCTGAGGCTCGGCGTGAGCCGCGAAGAAGTGGTCGTGCCGCTGGCCCGCTCGCTACTCGCCGTCGGCAAGGCTCGACAGCTTCTGGACGACGAGCGCTTCGCCGAGAAGGACCTGAGTGCGTCGACCCGCTTCGACTTGCTCCTGCTCAAGGCCGGCGCCGCGGACGACCTGGGCGACGCGCGCTTGTCGATGCAACTGTTGGACAAGGCGCGCAGCATCGACGCGTCGTCCGTTGAGACCTGGCTTGCCGAAGCCAAGCTGCGCATCCGCACCCGTCAGTTTCGCGAGGCATTGACGGCAGCGGACAAGGCGCTCGCGCTGGCACCGGGAAAAGCGCAGCCCCTGTACGTTCGGGGAACACTGGCGCACACCCAGGGCGACCTGAAGGCGGCCCTGTCCTTCTACGACAAGGCGCTGCAAGATTCCCCCGAACATGTCGAAGCCCTGGTATCTCGAGCAGGCTTGCTGCTCGACCTGAATCGGCCTGCCGACGTGCGAAAGGACGTCGAGGCGCTGCTCAAGGTTGACCCGGAGGACCCGAGAGGGGCCTATCTGTCGGCCTTGCTGGCCGAACGGGACGGACGCACCGCGGATGCGAAGGCCCAACTGGCCAAGGTCACCGCGCTGCTCGACCCGATCCCGATCGAAGCCTTGCGATACCGTCCGCAGTTGCTGATGCTCGGCGGCCTGGCCCACTTCGGCCTCGACGGAACTGAAAAGGCCAAGCCCTACCTCGAAGGTGTGCTGCGTGGCGAGCCAGGCAGCCCGGCAGCCAAGCTGTTGGCGCGCATTCACTTGAAGGAAAACAACTTCGAGCGCGCGATCGAGGTGCTGGATGCCTACCTGCGGCAACATCCTCGAGACTCGCAAGCCACATTGCTTCTTGCCTCGGCGCATTCTGCACAGGGTCGGCACAACCGGGCTGTTGTGATCCTGAGGGCAGCGATGCAGCAACAGGTGCGCCCGGAGATCCAGCATGCGCTCGGCATGGCGCTGATGCGTTCCGGCCAGTTTGCCAGCGCGCTCACTGAACTCGAGGCAGCCTATAAGGCTAACCCCAAATCTGCCGCGATCGGCTCTTCACTTGCGGCGCTGTACCTCCAATTAGGGCAGGCGGCCAAGGCCGCCCGGGTCGCCGAGCAGATCACCACGGCGCACAAGGACCAGCCCGGCCTGCTCTTCCTGCTGGGCAGAGCCCGCGCCGAAGTCGGTGATCCGAAAGGTGCGCGCACGGCCTTGGAAGCGGCAATCAAGGCCGACCCGCGCTTCGTCGACCCGGTGGTCGAACTGGCCAAGCTCGAGATGCGTGCCGGGGCGACGGCGGCCGCCAAGAGCCGCCTGACCGCTGCGCTGGACCGCGCGCCGAAGCACGCCGAATTGCTGTCGCTGGTGGGTCAAGTCATGGTCATTGAAAAGCGGCTCGACGAAGCCCAGCGCTGGTTCGAGAAGGCTGACGACCACAGCGCCGCTGACATGACCGACCATGGCATGCGCCTGGTCGAATTTCACCTCGCGAACGGCCAAGTCGATCGCGCCCGCGAGGCGTTCAAGCGCGTCACCGCCAAGGCCCCCGATGCGCCCCGAGTGCTGGTGCAGCAGGCGCGAATCGAGTTGGCCGCGGGTGACCCTCGTGCAGCCAAGTCGGCCCTCTCCCGAGCGTCGACGGCCGTCACGACCGACGTCGGCCTGCTGGTCGTGATCGCCGAACTACAGCTTGCTGCTGAAGACGCGCCGGGCGCCGCGCACAGCGCCGGCAAGGCTTTGAAGGAAGCGCCGCAGTACACCGGGGCCCAGGTCGTGCTTGCACGCGCCGAACTGGCTCACGGCAACCTCGCGTCTGCCGAGCAGCGCGCTCGCGAGCTCACGACGAAGCTGCCCAAATCCGGCGTCGGACATTCGCTGCTGGGTGAGATTGCCCTTGCGCGCAAGCAAGACGCCGTCGCCCTGGTCGCGATCCGCCGTGCCCATGAGCTCGACAACGGCCAGGCGACCTTCCTGCAACTGTTTGGCCTACTGACACGCAGCCAGCCGGCCGAATCGATCCGCGCTGCCGAACAGTGGCTCAGGCAACGCCCGGCAGATGCCGTCGTATGGCGGGCTCTGGCCGACGCGCAAGCCCGGGCCGGCGACTGGATTGCTGCGCGCCGCTCTTACGAGGCCTTGCTGAAGGTCCGGCCTGACGACGCGGAGTCCCTGAACAACCTCACCCATGTGCTCCTGATCCAGAAAGATACGGCTGCTGCACTCAAGGCTGCTGAGCGGGCCCATGCCCTCAAGCCCAATGCTCCCTACATTATCGGCACGCTTGGCTGGGCGGCTCACAAAGCGGGGCAGAACGACCGTGCCTTGCAGCATCTGCGCGATGCACGCCTGCGGGACCCCGACAGTGGGCAGACACGCTACTACCTGGGTGCGACTCTGGCCGCGATGGGTCGTATCGGCGAGGCGAAGACCGAGCTCGCCGCTGCCGTCAAGTCACCGCGCTCGTTTGGTACCCAGAAGGATGCGCAGGCGCTTTTGAGCACCCTGAATTGAGGGGTTCCCAGCAGCGTCGACAGAACTTACAGTTGTTTCCACTCTGCGGCAGATTTTCTAACTAAACGACTGATTTATAAGACTATTTTTGTTCTGGCCCGCTCTGTGCATCTTCTGCCATAACAAGTTTTTGACCGAGGCACTCACATGACCACTTTGATTCGCTCCTACCGCACGCTGGCCCTGGCCGCGGTCGGGTTTGTCGCCAGCAGCATCGGCCATGCACAGACCTGGGACCTCGACGCCTGCACCAGCGGCACTAAAGCAGCGTCAGGCTATACCGGTTGCAGGGCGTCGGGCACCACGGCGACCCTGGACATCAAGGCCTATAGTTCGACCGGTGCTACCACTAACTTCACGACGGCCAGTACCAGCATCAACAATGGAGGTACTTTCCTTGGTGTGTGGAGCGGGAACGAGGGCCAAGCCGGAAGCACAGCAACTCAGATAGCGTCGCGGGACTCTCCGCACCATGCGATCGACAATTTCGGAGCGTACGGGAGTTCGTACGAGCTGGTGCACCTCAACTTCTCCAAGGCGGTCGACTTGGGTACGTTGGTTGCACAGTGGGCCAATAGCACAGGCACTGGCGACGCAGACTTTCAAGTCTATCGTTGGAACTACAACGCGGGGGCGGCCCCCACTATCACGAATTTCAATCCCAACAACACGCCGTCTGCCAATACAACGACCGGCTGGTCGCTGGTCCATACCGGCGATTTCGACAGCAGTCCTGGTACGGGTGGTTCAGGACCTGGCTCACTCAGTCAGATCATCCAGGATACAAACTACTACTCCAGCCACTGGCTCGTTTCAACGGCTTTCGGAGGGAACAACGACGCCTTCAAGCTGGGTAGTCTGGCGGTGGTGAACGTATGTACAGGCACAGTGACAAACACTGGCGGTTGTAATCTTGGAAGCACCGGCGTCCCGGAGCCTGCCACCATGGCCATGGTGCTTCTTGCCGTTGCCGGCGCGTCGGTAACGCGTCGTCGTCGCCAGAACGGCTGAGCGTCTTCCATGCTGCTGAAGGCCGCCGCTAGGCGGCCTTTTCAGTTCCGCGCGACGCTTGTGTGCCTCAACCCTCCACCTTCACCCCCTTCCAAAACGCCACCCGCCCCTTGATCTGCGCCGCCGCCTCCTTCGGCTCCGGATAAAACCACGCCGCGTCCGGATTGGCGTCGCCATCGACGAACAGAGTGTGGTAGCTGGCCTGCCCCTTCCATGAGCACATGGTCTTGGTGTTGCTCGGCAGCAGGTACTTGGGGTTGACCGACGCAGCCGGAAAGTAGTGGTTGCCTTCGACGACCACGGTGTCGTCGCTTTCGGCCACCACGGTGCCGTTCCAGATTGCCTTCATCTTCACGCTCCTGCGCAGGTCTCGGGGCCGCGATTTGACCGCACGCGGCGGTGCGGCGCAATCCGGCCCTTCGCGCCGCGCAGCCCGTACTCACGCGTTGGCCAGCTCGGGGCGCAGCATGCGGTCCACGGCCTGCATCAAGGCCAGGTCGATGGCTGTGTGCTCGATGACGGCCAGGCCTTGCTGCAGGTCCAGGCTGGAATCGAACCAGCCACAGCCCCAGGGCTTTTCGGGCTCGCAAGGCAGTTCGCCGGCAAGGTCTGTCGTCAGCGACTGCAGCCGCGCGGCCGGTGCCTCGGCCTTGCGGATGAGCCAGTTGTGAAGGTGTCGCCACAGGTCCATCTCGTTGCTCCCGGGCCTGCGTGCAGCGCAGGCCGTGGTCGAGATGGTCGCGATCGGGCCGGTACAGGGCCATCGCCCCGTGGTCGGTTTGCGGGGTGCCCTCGTTGCGGTACCCCCGGTTGGGGGGGATTCAACCGTCGGACACGAGATGTCCTCTTGCCTTCGCCAGCCGAATGACCGTCCGCAGGGACGGTCATGCGCGCAGGCTCAGACCTTTGTCGGCGCCGTGTCCACGAAACTGGTGCGCGTGGCCAGCTTGTCGGCCAGCTTCTTCAGGTTGGGGTAGGGCTCGCGCCAGGGGATGTGCGCAAAGCGGAAGTCCAGGTAGCCCAACGCGCAGC
>JALHRS010000123.1:0-384 GCA_022841325.1 Lysobacterales bacterium
GGTGGGGCATTCGTCATCGTCTACGTGGTGGCTGTCCTCGCGCTGGGATGGCCGCTCCTCATCGCCGAGCTCGCAATCGGACGCAGCACCCGGACCGATGCGGTTTCGGCGTTTACGCAGATCTCTGCAGCGAGACCGTGGCGATGGGTGGGCTGGATCGGAGTTCTTGCCTGTATTGCGATTCTGAGCTACTACCCTGTAGTCGCAGGGTGGGTGGTCAATTATTTGTGGCGTTATCTGCATGGTTCTGCCGTTCTGCTCGGCTCTGCTGGCTATTCAGCGCAGTTCCAGTCGGTGATATCCGATCCGGGGCAGGCGCTGTTCTTTTTCTCTCTGGTGATGTTCGCGACGGTTGCGATTGTCGCCGCGGGTGTCGAGCGTGGG
>JALHRS010000123.1:394-6859 GCA_022841325.1 Lysobacterales bacterium
GGGATAGAGCGCGCCTGCACGGTCTTGATGCCGGTTTTCGTGCTCCTGCTGGTTCTGCTAGCTGGATACGGTCTGTCCCTGGATGGTGCCGGGCAGGCCGTTTCATTCCTGTTTACGCCAGACTGGGACGCACTGCGCAGACCGACGACCTACCTGGCTGCCATCGGCCAGGCTTTCTTTTCCATCGGTTTGGGAATGGGCGTTCTGATAACGTACGGCGCCTACGTGCCGGCACGCGAGAATCTGCCGCGCGCGGCCCTGTTTCTCGTGATTGGCGACACGCTCATTGCGCTGCTCGCCGGGTTCATGATCTTTCCTGCGGTCTTCACTTATGGCGTGGATCCCGCTCAGGGGCCAACCCTCGCATTTGCGGCGCTTCCCGAGGTGTTTCAGGTAATGCCTGGCGGACGCGGTATTGCGATCGCGTTCTTCCTGCTGCTTTTCATTGCCGCGCTGACATCGTCGGTGGCGCTTCTGGAGGTGCCCGTCGCGTGGGTGATCGCACGATGGAAGTGGCATCGAGCGCGTGCGGCGCTTGTAGTGGGGGCCTTTGCGCTGGCACTTGGAGTTCCAGTGGCACTTGGGTATGGGGTGCTTGCTCCTGAAGAAGCAGGGGCGGCGACGCTACTGGACCGCATCGATCATTTTTCTTCGAACATTCTGTTGCCAGCGAGCGGGATTGCAGTGGCGATCATGGCTGGCTGGGTTTGGCGTCCGGACATGGCGCGGCAGGCTGCCAACCTGGGTTCAGGCGCCGTTGGCATGACTTGGCTCTGGAGCCTTCGCGTCGTGCTGCCGCTGGTCATCGGACTGGTCATGGCCCAAGGTCTGGGCTGGCTATGAGCTCATGACGGCAGCAATCTGCGGGAAGGCGCAGTGCTTTTTTGCGTTTCGCCGCTGAAACGAGCGTTGATGCGTCACTGTCCGTTGTCGTGATGCAGGTACGCCCGACACGGACCCAGGATCACTGAAGCAACCACCGCGTCCTGCGTGCGTCGCTTGCTGCCAAGCAGTGCCTCGCGCGAATACCACCTCGGAGCGCGCGCTCGGGTGGGCTCTGGCCTTGCAGGCTTATATAACTTGTCCTTGTAGGTGGCAAATTCCAGAAGGGATGTGTTTCAAACTCCACGTGCGCGAGAATCTGGAGCGCCAACAGTTCCTCCGCTGCCGAACTCTGCGGCTGTGACTCCATCTGAGCATCGTCTTGCTGCAGCTCATTGCCTCTGTTTAACCACCGATCGGACGTATCTGCGAGGGCAAGTGGCGCTGATGGGCTATGGCTGGATTGCCGGCGCGCTGGAGGCGCGCGCCGTTCACTACGGTGTCGTAGCAGAATCGCGAACTGGTCGAATACATGCACAACAAGGACATCATCACCGTATCGTGAAATGCCACCGATCCGGCGGTGCTGATTTAGGCCCGCATCGTCGATGCTGCCATATTGATTGTGGAAACGCCCGATCCGCTTAACATGCGCCCGGTGGCTGACACAGCGCACTCTCAATCCTGAGCTTGTGCACGTACATTGAAGAGTAGTTGGTAATGGGGCAATGCCGCAATGCTGCGTAAGGATGGGATTGGCACGATCTTCTGTGGCGAGGAACAGCTTGCCAAGGATATGACCGGGCATGTGTTGAAGCGTTTTGACCCACAAACCAACGGCCAAGCCACAGCGTCAGCCCAAGTCTGAACCATGCGAACTGTCACGCCGTGGCCTTCGGCTCGCGGACCAGCAGCGTGTCGCACGGTAGCCAGTCCAACAGTTTGGCGGCCGTGCTGCCCAGCAGCAGGCTCATCACGCCGCTGCGACCATGACTTCCCATCACCACCAAGTCAATGTCATGCTCGCGCACGTAGCGGGTCAACATGCTCTCGATTGCGCCGCACTCGACGATGGGGCGGACCTTCACACTTTCGGGAATCGCGCTCGCTGCCAGGAAGGTTGCGCATTCCGTTTCCTCGATGCTAACGCAGACACTGGGATGCGGCGCAGCATCGGCCAACCCTGACATGGCCAAGGCATGGGCGTGATACAGGATCAGTTCGCGGCCAGGGAAAAGCCGGGCGGCGGACAGTAGGGCATGGCGGGAAGACACAGAAAAGTCGGTAGCCGCTACGATCCGCCGGTACGGTCCGCGCCCCCGCTTGCGGACGACGAGCAAAGGCTGGGACAGCGAGCGCGCCAGACTCTCGACCGTAGAACCGAGCAAGAGTCGCCCCAAGGTCTCTTTACCGGATACTCCAGTAACGACGAGGCCGGATTGCGTGCTGGCCGCCGTGTCACGAATGACGTCTGCCGGATGCTTGCTACTCACAAGAGACAGGGTCGCGGGTACATTCGCCAAAGCGAGATCATGGGCAAGCTGTTTTCGTGCCACATGCAAGAGTTGCTCATCGCTCGCCCCGCTGGCCCAGGCCAGCGCCTGATCGGGGGATGCAGCGGGATCAAGTACGTGCAACGCCAACAATTCGGCATGCCACTCATTGGCCAACTGGGCAGCCCGATCCAGCGCTCGGTCGCATCGTGCACTCAGGTCAGTGGCTAGCAGAAGGTGGTGCGGTGTGGTGCTCTGTTCGAGGAATGCAGTCATGGGGATCTCCTTCAATGTCCGCTCTGTCATGCCAGACGCAAGCGAGCTACCAAGCGTGTGCGTCGAATGACGAATTTTTCCAGCTCGGCCACGCTGAACACCAATAGACCCGCGGCCAACACCTTGCCCCATTCCAGTAGCGTCAGACCGGTTGAATCAAAGACTGCCTGCATTGCTGGCATGTGGGTGTAGGCGATCTGCAAGGGAATGCAGGCAGCAATGGCCAGCAGGATGTAGCGATTGCCGGTCAGGCCGCGGCGGCTCATCACGGGTTGAAGGATGAAGCGGCTGTTGACCAGGTAGAACATTTCCGCAACCACTACCGCATTAACAGCCATTGTGCGTGCCGTCTCGATGCTGGCACCCGCGTTCAATTCCCACAAGAAGAGACCCAAAGCACCGGTCATCATGAGCACAGACACCATCAGCACCCGCCAGACAAAGAAGCCCGATAGCAGCGCCTCACTCGGTGGTCGTGGCTGCCGGTTCATGATGCCGTGCTCGGCCGGCTCGAAAGCCAACGCCAAGCCCAAGGTGCTCGATGTGACCATGTTGATCCAAAGCACCTGGGCCGGCGTGAGCGGCAAGGTCAGCTCAAACAGAATGGCCGCGATGACCACGAGCGCCTCGCCGCCATTGGTGGGCAACATGAACAGGATGAACTTCTTCAGATTGTCGTAGACAGCGCGGCCTTCACGCACTGCTATGGCGATGGTCGCGAAGTTGTCATCGGCCAACACCATATCGGCGGCCTCCTTGGCCGCCTCGGTGCCTTTCCTACCCATCGCAACACCCACGTCGGCGCGTTTCAATGCCGGGGCGTCGTTCACCCCGTCGCCGGTCATCGCAACCACTTGGCCATCATCCTGAAGCGCCTGCACCAAGCGCAACTTGTGTTCCGGCGCTGCACGGGCAAAGACATCCACCTCCATCGCCACCCGGCGCAAAGCGGCATCATCCATCATAGCTAATTCCGCGCCTGTGATGGCTGGCTTTCCCACGCCAATGGCCAGTTGCGCCCCAATGGCCCGTGCTGTCTCTAAATGATCGCCCGTGATCATCTTGACGCGAATGCCGGCATGGTGGCACTCGTTAACGGCGAGCATTGCCTCTTCTCGGGGCGGGTCGATGATGCCGACCAGGGCTAACAGGACGTAGCCCGATTCCATGTCGGACAAGCGCAGGCGCTCGCTCTGCGGCTCGGTCTGTTTGCAAGCCAAGGCCAGCAGGCGAAGACCCTGTGCCGCCGTGTCGGTGGCCATGCGCCGCCAGTAATCGACATCCAGCGGCCGTTCGCCATCGTGGCCCAACTCCGCGCTGCACATGTCTAGAATGCGCTCCGGGGCACCCTTGACGAAGATCCACGGATCTTCATCGCTGTCGCGGTGATAGGTACCCATGAAGCAGTGCTGGGACTCGAAGGGAATGGTGTCGAGCCGGGGCCAAGCCTCATCGCCGCGGTGCTGAGTGAATCCGGTCTTGCCGCCGAGCACGAGCAGGGCGCCTTCCGTGGGGTCTCCCTCGATCCGCCACAGGCCATTGTCTTCGTTCAGACTGGCATCGTTGCACAGTACGCCAGCCCGAATTGCCATTGCCAAGGCGGGATAATGTTCAGGGACAATGATCCTGCCCTCAATGCTCATATCGCCCACCGGGGCATAGCCCACGCCGCCAACGTCGAACACGTGGCCGGTGCACACTACGCGCTGCACGGTCATTTCGTTGCGAGTCAGTGTCCCGGTCTTGTCCGAGCAGATGACCGTCACCGATCCCAGCGCCTCCACTGCAGGCAGGCGGCGGATGATCGCATTGCGCCGGGCCATGCGCTGCACGCCCAGTGCCAGGGTGACGGTCATGATCGCCGGCAAGCCTTCGGGGATCGCCGAGGCGGCCAAAGCCACGACCATCATGAACATTTCTGCCGGACTGTGATCTCGCCACAGGGTGCCGAGTACAAAGGTCGCCGCCGACACACCGAGAATGGACAGGGCGAGCACACGACCGAAACGGTCCACCTGGCGCAGCAGCGGCGTGGTCAGGTTACGGATACCCGATAGCATCTGGTTGATCTTGCCCAACTCGGTCGCGGTGCCGGTGGTCACGACAATGCCGCTGGCCTGCCCGAAGATCACCAGGGTGCCCGAGTAAGCCATGCCGTAGCGGTCTCCCACTGGGGCGTCCGCGGCCACGGCTTCGATGGTCTTTTCGACCGGAAGGGATTCACCGGTTAGTGCGGCTTCTTCGATACGCAAGTCCCGAACAACGACCAAGCGCAAGTCAGCAGGCACTCGATCCCCGGAGGTGAGGACGACCCGGTCGCCGGGCACCAGATCAGCTGCATCAATCTCGCGGCGCTGCTCGTCGCGTATCACCGTGGCATGCGGTGAGAGCATCGCGCGTATGGCATCGAGTGCCGATTCCGCCCTTCCTTCCTGGATAAAACCGATGATGGCGTTGATCACCACAGCAATCATTAGGACGCCCGTGTCGATCCAATGGCCGAGCAAAGCCGTGATGACGGCGGCTCCCATCATCACGTAGAGCAGAATGTTGTGAAACTGCATCAAGAGGCGCAACAACGGCCCGCGCCGCTTTGGCGGGGCCAGTCGGTTCGGCCCGTACCGGGCCAGCCGAATACGGGCTTCTGCTTCTGTTAGTCCGCCCGTACCGGTTTGCAGAATTTTCTCGACCTGCGCCGGGGGCAAGGTATGCCAATTTGTTGGCGGCGGCTCTTCTAAGCGGCCGGCCGTCGAGCGATTGGTCATGGATAGTGTGACCCCATCTTGTTCAGGCAATGTGAAGGCAGTTCGGGAAGGAAGTACGTTCGTTGCACTTTTAGCGAAAATACTTGAAAATTGTACCGAGCATCGGTGTTACCGTCCATTTGCAATGCTCATCAATCACGAGTTAAACGCCATGAAACTGAATAACATCCTGGCGGCAACCGACCTGTCCGCTCCGGCCCGCCATGCCATTGAGCGTGCGGCTCTGATCAGCAAGGACACGGCGGCCGCGCTCGATCTTCTGCATGTCGCCAACCTCGCGCCACTAGAGCGGCTGCGACAACTGATGGGTGCAACGCCAGCCGACATGGAACAGCGAGTGCTGAATGCCGCGCGACAAAAGCTCCGCGACCACGCGACCGCACTCCAGCAACGATTTGGCGTCTTAGCTGGCACCCATGTAATCACCGGTTCCTTGCTGGCAGAGTTGGCCAAGAAGGCTGAGAGCTTGGCGGCGGGCCTGGTCGTTTGCGGCGCAAAAGGGGAAAGTGTCATTCGCCACTATGCGCTGGGTACAACGGCCTTGCGTGTACTGAGCACGACAACGTGCCCCGTCCTCGTGGTCAAGCAGCCGCCCCATGAATCCTACCGGCGGCTTCTGGTGCCAGTCGATTTCTCTGCCTCGTCGTTGAAAGCCATCCGCCAAGCACGCAGCATCGCGCCCCAAGCTGACATCGTGTTGCTGCACGCCTTCGAGGTGCCCTTCGAGGGACACTTGCGCTACGCCAGCGTGGACGACGACACCATTAATCACTATCGGATCGTTGCCAAGCAGGAGGCGACTCAAAAGCTCCATTCCCTTCGCGCCGAGGCCGGACTAGCCCCCAATGACTGCAGCCAAGTGATCCTGCACGGCAATCCGACGACGCGCATCATCGAGCAGGAACAAGAGTGGGATTGCGATTTGATCGTCATGGGCAAGCACGGGGAAGATTGGGTGGAAGAGTTGCTCCTTGGCAGTGTCACCAAACACGTTCTTGGTGAGTCCCAGGGCGACGTACTGGTTTCGGTGTGACCATGATCAAAGCCGGGCTGGACATCATGACGCTGGAAGAAGTCGCTGCCTATTTGCGGGTGACGAAACGAACGCT
>JALHRS010000124.1 GCA_022841325.1 Lysobacterales bacterium
CTTTACCGCAAAAAGGGCGCAAGAAATGCCCCCTAACACCGCAGCCCACACGGACGCGCGCGCGAACGCTGCGCATGATCAAGCGCTATCGGTCGCGCGCGCCGGTGGCTGCGAACGTTAGACGGCTATGCGTACCGAATGGTTTTGGGCTCTGCTTCTAATCGTGACTAGCTCAGTGGCCTACGCCGGCGAGTTCGGTACTTCAGAGGCATGTTTGGCTATTGGTGGTGAGTTCCGATTCCAACGAGGCTATAGCGCATGGCAGGGGCGCTGCTACATCAGGACAACTGTCCAGGATTGCGTTGCAAAGGGGGGAGGACGAACGCCGCTACCGGATGGGTCCGTCGAGTGTGGACTCCCGATTGATGCAATCGACCTCAGGGGCCAATGTGAAGCAGCGGGAGGATCCTGGGGGCGACACATCAAGACGGCTGGTTTTGACTACTGCCATATCGAGAGATTCGTCGCTGATTGCAAGTCCAAAGGCGGACGCTGGGAGGCACGCGGTAGGTCCGGCATTCCGGGCTGCGTGTTGGATGCGAAAGACGCCGGAAGGGCATGCACGAGCCGAAGCGAATGTGAGTACGCCTGCGTGCACGTCGGCTCTCGTCCGCAACAGGACATTGCTGTTGTGGGTCAATGCGCTCGCGACAATAGTCCGTTTGGCTGTCGGGCCTTCGTAGAAGGTGGCCGATTCGTGCAAGGGCCATGTGTTGACTAGCCGTCTAACCCGTAGCTGCTGCGGACGGGCCGTAAGCGAGGCAGCATATCAACAGTCAATGCGGTTGGCCCGCCGCAGAGCACGACGTTAGATGGCACTACGCCGAGACTCTATGGGGTTCCCGTTCTGCCCACACTGCGACTCGCATCTGGAGCATTACACGGGAATTGGCGCAATGATCGGCGCCATGTTTGTAGCGGACATCCTGACTTGGACGCTTGCGGTTATCTTCGTCGCCATTGGCATGCTTTGGACGCCTGCCTACATCGTCGCCGTTTGCATCGTTATCGTGGGAATGGTTATGGCTCTGCGCAAGCAACCTCAAGGTGCATTTGTTTGCAGGAAGTGTGGGCGCGTATTTACCGCCGAAGGAGTTGAAGCCTAATGGCATCTAACCACGCGGTGCAGAGCGACGCCTTTCGCTCGGCGCTACACGCGCCTATGCGCAGCGCGCCTGGCCGCGAACGTTAGACCGCAATGCTCACCCCAAGCATCGTCGCAATCGTCCTCGGCGGCGTGTTTGCCGCACTGTGGCTCACCACTCGGGTGCCTGGCGCTCTTGTTGCGGGCATTGCGTGGCTTCTGTACGCCCCGTACGAGTTCCTCATGTACGCGCGGGTCTTGTGCTCTGGCGAGTGCAACATTCGCGTGGACCTGCTGCTCCTTTGGCCGTTGCTCCTCGGCATCAGCCTAGCCGTCCCGATCCGCTATCTCGTGCGACGCTTCAGGTCGCCGGGCAAGGGGTAGAGTTGCGGTCCGACCCTTCGCTCCTCCTGACGATCGCCGGCCCGCTTCGCGGTCTGTCGCTCGCAGGTGAGCTCAAACGTTAGCCGCGCCGCCGATCGGAGCCAGTTCGTGCCGACGCATCTGCTTGCCCTTTTCATGTTGGCCCTCCTGCCAATCCCGGCCTTGGCGCAGGAGCCGGTGTCCATCGGGTCCATTGCAGCCGGTTATTTCGGCGGCGAGACCTATTGCGAGACCGGGAAATGGGGGAGGCGGGACGAGCCGAAACATGGTTTTGCGGAGTTGGCGTTTTCGCGCTGCGCACACCGCGACGGGCGTTTCAAGTCCGTCGAGTATTTCGATCGGCCACAGAAGGAGGTGATCTGGTCGGACTCCCACAGGCTTTACCGCCATGCAGAGGCCGCAGGCTTCTACCGGGAATACCCTCTCGATGACGTTTCCCTGTCGACGTTCCCCGGGAACAGAAGCGAGCTCTACCCCCTTTACCTGTCGCGGCTGTTCAGCCAGTACTCTCCCAACGCCCCCGACCGAACCTCGACGCGCTACCTGCAGTCGTACAAGGCCAACAGCGCGCTCTCGACAACGCAGCATTCCGTGTTCGAGCGCTTCGACGACGAGAACCACAGGAACAGCGAGCGGCTCTGGGTACGGAATGCCGACAGGTCGATCGTCAGGTACGAAGGACTGCGCGACGGCGCGATCCTTCATTTCGCGGAAATCACTTCACTGGAGGTCAATCGTCCGCTCGCCGCCGCCGAGCTCTCGCACGACGTCCCGCTCTTCGTGCGCTATTCATTGCAGAATAGTCCATGGGTGTTCATGGCCGGACTCTTCGCGGCTGCGGCTTTCGCCGGCGCGCTCCTCTGGGGATGGCTTTTCCATCGGGCAGCCAGCTTTGAAGACGTCGCGCGCAAGCGTCGCCGCCTGTGGCGCGTGCAACTCCGGGCTTTCGGCGGAACCACGCTCGCCCTTGGTGCCCTCGCCGTGCTTGCCATCATCGTTCCCGGCAGGGGTCACCCACCCGGCATCGTTCTTGTTTTCGTCCTGGCGATCTGGTGCTCGGTTGCATTCGCCCTCACCGCCTGCGTCACGCTGATGAGTTACCCCGTGCAGTGGCTGCTCTCCAGGGTCGCCGGCGGAGCGGAACGTCATGGCAGCTGACCAGCCGCTCAACGCGGACGTGCGCAACCACGGCGCGCGCCGGCCAGCGCGCCGTTGAACAGCGTCAATTGAGCCCATCCTCGAGATCTGGCATTGCCTGCGTCTTTGGCGTGATTGCCGGCGCAGTTCTGATTTTCCTGAGTTTCGGAGCCGTGTTCAGCGGCTTGTGGCCGGCACTGATCCTCTTTGTTCTCTGCTTCGTTCCGGCAGGCGCTCTCGGCGTTGCCTGGGGCAGGGTCCTTCCCGCTCAAATGGGCATCGCGCTTTCGATGCCGGCTGTTCCGCTGGTGCTTTGGCTCTTTCCCGCTTCGCTGATCGAGGCGGGCTTCCTGCGCGCCGCCCTCTGGCCCGGTCTCATGGTCGTTGTGTTCGGCCTCGGTTGGCTGGGCGGCAGGATCGTGGCAGTCGCAAGGTCTCGACGTCCTGGCGGATCACATGCTGCTTGACCTCGCAGCGCAGCGCACGCGCGCGAGCGGAGCCGCATTGCAGCAGACAGTGGCCGCGCGCCGCCTGCCTCCACGTCAGGCGCGATGAAGGCAATCAGGCACCGGGCGAAGGCATGAATCGACGGAAAGGCCTTCTCCTGGTCATGGCCGGGGTGGTCGTAGCGTGCTGGTACGTCGCGCGATTCGACGGCGATCCAAAGCCGGTGGACGCCCTGCTTGTGGCTCCGCTTGAGGAAATGCCTGCGTGGGGGTCGCCGCCGACGCTCCTGCAGAATGTCAACGAGCCGGCTGCGATCTACCTCGTCACCGGCCTGCCGGGGGCGGATGGGCTGTTCGAAGCCCTGCGCCTGGATGTGAATAGCGGTGCTCGTTCATCAGCGCGAATCCGGTTTGGACCGGACACGGCCTATATACCTTTCGATTCCGCGGAAAACGCAGGAATTCCAGCCATTGAGTTCCGCGGACTGACGATGGGCCGTCCGACTCCACATCTTCTTGTTTTTCCAGGCCCGGGTGGCCCCGGATTTCATCTGGTGGACTCCGCTACCGGAGTGATGCATATCACCGCCGGAACGGGGAATGGCAGGCGGACTCTGCTGACCCTCACCCTCATCAATTCGAGCAGAATGCCCGAGATGCGAGCCCACCTCTGGTCGGACCGGGCAAGGCGTTCGGCGGCATTTCTCTGGCGGCAGAGCGACATCTGGACCTTGTACCTGTTTTCACTGACTCCAACCCGGAAGTAGATGTCCGTTCACGCGCGGCAGGCTTCAGAAGCAGGAGGGTGATCCGCCTGTCACCCGACTGCAGGTGGAACGGACAGGCGGCCAGTGACGGCTGACTGGCCGTCGTTGGCCGGCGCCTTCAGCTCGCTGCGCTGCACATGCGGTGCGGCAGAGTGCTAACGTAGGGCCGCAGCCGGGGCCGCTCAAGGCGGCGATCGATCAACAGATGAATTGGAGCCGGGATGACAACTGAACTCTCGTACCTTCTGTTCACCGCCATTCTCACCGGGGTGCTCTGGATTCCCGTTGTCATCGGCTACGTGCTCTCCCGCGGCCCGCTGACGCCGTCCGACTACAAGGTCGCCCGGACTTCACCGCTCCCGGATTGGGTCAATCGCGCCAATCGCGCACACCTCAACGCCGTCGAGAACTTCGCGGCCTTCGCGGCCGTTGTTCTCATCGCCCACGTGGTCGGAGTGTCGACCGCCATGACCGAGATCTGTGCCGCCGTCTACTTCTATGCGCGCACCGCGCACGCGGTGGTACACATCGGCGGGTTCAGTCTCTTCATGGCGCGCACCGTACTGTTCACCGTGGCGTGGCTCGCGTTCGTCGCGTACGCAGTCGAGGTGCTGCGAAAAGCGGCATGAGACGGTCCGGCATCGACACACTTCCGCCCGGCCCGGCGCTGCAGCCGCGCACGCTCAAGATATTTGCCGCTCTCCTGGCCGGGTATGCCTTGCTTGCCATTTCCGCTTATCGGGGCTCCTCCGATCTCGAACCGATGAGCGGGTATGTCGTCATGGTCCCGTTGCTTTCGATTTACCTGTTCCACAAACCGGGGATTCCGGGCTTGCCCGGACATGATGGAGCCTGCGGCTGGGGCTGGTGCGCGCCGACGACTTCCGGGCGGGCCTTCCTCGTCCTGGAGGGTTGCGGGCAGGTGCCCACGCTGGCCCAAACCAGAAGGGTTGCCGATGCAATGCGGGCCCTTCCGCACAGGCATGAAGCCTAAGCCCTCGCTGCACCTGGCCGCCGCCCTTGGTGCCGGATTGCTGGCCGGCGTCGGCCATGCGCTCGTGGAACTGGCGATCGATTGCCGCGCGCCGTCCTCCGAGGCCTGCTTCTGGGGCAAGGAGTTGTTCCTGTTCACGCTGGGCGTGAGCGTTCCCGTCATCGGCGGCGCGGTGGCGGCATTGGTGTACGCGGGGCTGGCGTGGCATCGTCGCCGGCAATCCAGGAATGATGCCGACTGAGCCCCCGGCGCCCGCCGTCCTCCTGTTCGACCTCGGCGACGTCGTGGTCGAGTCCGCGGGCCTCGCGACGCTCGAGCGCCTGCTGCCGCAGCTGGGCCGGGAGGAAATCCTGTCGCGCTGGCTTCGTTCCGGCGCCGTGAGCGGCTTCGAGAGCGGCGCCCTCTCCCAGGAAGCCTTCGCCCGCGCCTTCCTCGCCGAATGGCCGCTGCCGATGACGCCGGCGCAGTTCCTGGACGAGTTCGCCTCCTGGGTGCGCGGTTTCCTGCCCGGCGCGCGGGAAATGCTCGCCGGCCTGCGCTCGCGCCACCGCATCGCCTGCCTGTCGAATACCAACTCCGTCCATTGGGCGCGGCTGGACGGCATCGAGGACGTGTTCGACCTCTGCATCGCCTCGCACCTCACCGGGTTCCTCAAGCCCGATCGCGAGGCCTACGAAGACGCGCTTGCGCGCCTCGGCGTCGAGGCGGCGCAGGTGTGCTTCTTCGACGACCTGCCCGGCAACGTCGCCGCCGCGCGGGAGGTGGGGATGCACGCGTTCCAGGTGCGGGGCGTGGCGGAGACCGCGAGCACGCTGCGCGCCCTGGGCATCGCGGCGGGCGAGGGCGAAAATGTGCACGATCGTACACATTTGGCGGCCGGCATCGCCGCGCTCTACGAGCGCCACGCCCGCCAGTACGACCGCGACCGCGGCCGCGGCCTGCAGGAGAAGGCCTGGCTCGAGCGCTTCCTCGGCCACGTGCGCCCCGCCGGCACCGTCCTCGACATCGGCTGCGGCATGGGCGAGCCGATTGCACGCTACGTTATCGAGGCCGGGTTCGGGGTCGTGGGAGTTGATTCCTCCCCGTCCCTCATTGCGCTGTGCCGGGCCCGCTTCCCCGGGGCCGAGTGGCGGGTCGGCGACATGCGCGAGCTTGCACTCGGGCGGCGCTTCGAGGGCCTGGTCGCCTGGGACAGCTTCTTCCACCTGGATGCGGCGAACCAGCGCGCGATGTTCCCGCGCTTCGCCGCCCACGCGCAGCCCGGCGCGCCGCTGCTGTTCACCAGCGGCCCGGCGCACGGCGAGTCCATCGGCGAGTTCATCGGTATGTACGGCGGCGGCGAGCCGCTGTACCACGCGAGCCTGGATCCGGCGGAGTACCGGCAGCTGCTGTCCGCGCATGGTTTCCGGGAGCTGTCGCATGTGGCGCAGGACCCGGAGTGCGGCGGGCATACCGTTTGGCTGGCAGACTATCGCCCATGACCCTCGAGGAGATGATCTCCGGCGTGCAGAAGAAGCTCGGCATCCAGGTCGACGGCCGCGCCGGTCCGGAGACCTGGGGCGCGATCCATGCGCGCATCGTCGGGCCCGCCCGCGGCGGCCTCTCTGCGGTGGACGCGCGCAGCGAACGCAACATCGCCACCCTGCTGCCGGAAGTGCGGCCCATCGCGCGCGCCCTGGTGCAGAAGGCGGCGCAGGCCGGGATCCGCATCAAGGTCATCAGCGCATTGCGGACCTTCGCCGAGCAGGACGCGCTCTACGCGCAGGGGCGCACGCTGCCGGGACGCAAGGTGACCATCGCGCGCGGCGGCTGGTCGAACCACAATTTCGGCATCGCCTTCGACGTCGGCGTGTTCGAGGGCTCGGCCTACCTCGCCGAATCGGTGAAGTACAAGGCCGTCGGCGCCCTGGGCATGGACCTCGGGCTGGAGTGGGGCGGCAGCTGGAAGACCCTCGTCGACCAGCCGCACTTCCAGCTGCGCCCGGCGTGGGCGGAGGA
>JALHRS010000125.1 GCA_022841325.1 Lysobacterales bacterium
GCCGCGCCGACGCAGACCGCGTCGGCGCGGCTCTTTCTTAGGCCAGTGACGAGACGGGGAATATGAGCAGCGTGGGTAAGGTGAAGCTCGCCTGCCGTGGCGTGTGGAAAGTATTCGGCCGGGGCGCGGACAGCTTCATGGCGACAAAGCCGGCGCCCGAGGCCTTGACGCCCGAGGCGCTGGCGGAAGCTGGCCTGATGGCCGGTGTGCGCGACGTCTCGGTGGAGATCGGCGAAGGTGAGATCTTCATCGTCATGGGCCTTTCTGGTTCCGGAAAATCCACCCTGCTGCGCTGCATGTCCCGGCTGATCGAGCCCAGCGCCGGCGAGGTGCTGTTCGAGGGGCGGGACCTCCTGAAAGCCAGCGAAGCGGAGTTGATCGACATCCGCCGGCACAAGATGGGCATGGTGTTCCAGCATTTCGCCTTGCTGCCGCACTTGACCGTGCTCGACAACGTGGCCTTTCCGCTGGCGATCCAGAAGATCTCCAAGGCCGAGCGCGAACAGCGCGCGCGCGAGGTGATCGATCTGGTGGGCCTCGGCGGTCGCGAGAACGCCTATCCGCGGCAATTGTCCGGCGGTCAGCAGCAGCGCGTGGGCATCGCCCGATCGCTTGCGGTGAAGCCGGAACTCTGGTTCCTCGACGAGCCCTTCTCGGCACTCGATCCGCTGATCCGCGGCGAAATGCAGGATGAACTCGTCCGCCTGCAGAAGGTGCTGAAGAAGACCATGATCTTCGTCACCCATGATTTCGACGAGGCGATCAAGCTCGCCGATCGCATCGCCATCATGAAGGACGGCCTTGTCATCCAGATCGGCACGCCGGAGGAATTGGTGATGAACCCGGCCACCGAATATGTGGCCGCCTTCACCCGCAACGTCCAGCGCGCCAAGGTCCTCACCGCGCGCAGTGTCATGGGGCCGGTCAATGGCATTGCCGCCGCGGGCGTCATCCGCGCCGCGGACAAGATCGCCGACGTGGCGCCTATCGTGATCGGTGCCGGGAAACCGCTGGCCGTCACGGACGAAGCGGGCAATGTCATTGGTACGCTGGCGCCGCAGGCGGTGATCGATACCCTGATCGGCAAAGACACCCGCACATGACGGCTCTCGCGCTCAGGCTGGGGGTGGTGCCGCGCAGCTATTTCTGGCTGGTTTGGGCCGCACTCGGTGTTGCCACCGTTGTGCTGTGGACACACCCAGAAATTGCCAAATGGCTGGTGAAGTATCCGCGCAGCATGTTCGTGCCGCTGGCGGGCTGGATTACCGTAGCTGCGAAGTGGAGTGTCGACAACCTCAGCCCGTTCACCAGGGCCATCGCGGCTGTCATCGATGTTCCTTTTCAACTCGCCATTTCTGTCTTCGCCAAGGGCTTCACCAATGTCAGCCAGGAGGTGGTCTTTCCACGCCTGTCCTGGGTGGGTGTGGTCTGCGCCATGGGAATCGCCGGCTATGCCCTGGGTGGCTGGCGGACAGGCCTGCTCAGTTTCGGCTGTTTTCTTTATGTGGCCCTCTTTGGACGGTGGGACAGCGCCATGCTGACCCTGGCTTCGGTGGCACTGTGCGTGCCGATCGGAATCGTTTGTGGACTGCTGTTTGGTATCCTGTCCTTCCGTTTCAAATGGCTTGACGACTGGGCGATCCGGCCATCTTTGGACATCGCCCAGACCATGCCTGCCTTTGCGTATCTGGTGCCGATTCTGTTGTTGTTTGGTTTCGGCCCGGTGCCGGCAATGATCGCGACAGTCATTTTTGCGACGCCGCCGATGGTGCGCGCCACCAAGCTGGCCCTTGAGCGGGTGCCGGAAGAAATCACCAGTATGGCCGACATGTTCGGGTGTACGCGACAACAGCGCCTGTGGCGCGTGATGATCCCGACAGCCAAACCGCTTCTCATGGTCGGCGTCAATCAGGTCATCATGATGACCCTCAATTTCGTCATCATCGCTTCCATGATTGGTGCAGGTGGATTGGGTTTCGATGTGCTGGTCGCCTTGCGGCGGCTCGATATCGGCGCCGCGATGGAAGCCGGGCTGGCGATCGTCTTCGTTGCTATCGCTCTCGATCGGATGAGCGTCGCGGCAGCGCAACGGGAGCCGCGCGGACACCCGGATCCTTCAGCAGGTTTCGTGCGCCGTCATCCGTATTCGACGATGGCCATCGTGATGGTGGGTGGTTCAACGGTCTTCAGTTTGTGGTACGCGGCCTTTGCGGTTGTGTCGATCACCTTCACCACGGCCGAATTCTGGAACTCCCTGATCGCCTGGATAAACGTCAATTTCTTCGATGCAATCGAGGCATTTCGTACCTGGTTGCTGATCAACCTCCTCAACCCATTCAAATCATTCCTGGTGGAGCTGCCTTGGGCAGTGGTCGTCTGCGCCACCGGTTTGCTGGGGTTCCAGCTGGGTGGCTGGCGTTTGGCCGTCCTGGTGACGCTGCTGATCCTTTTTCCGGTGGTCGTCGGCCTCTGGGAGAAGACCATGATTACGGTCTATCTCGTGTCGATTTCGGCTTTCATCTCTGCGTTGATTGGCATTCCCATTGGTGCCTGGGCCTCGACGCGGGACTGGGGCAATCGTGTGGTTACCGTGATAATCGACACACTTCAAACCATCCCGAGCTTTGTCTTCATCATCCCGGTCGTGATGCTGTTTCGTATCGGCGACGTCACCGCGATGATTGCCATCGTGCTGTTCGCGGTAGCTGCTGCGATCCGCTATACCAATCACGGCCTGCGGCAGATACCACCGCATCTCATTGAGGCCGCTGTTGCCATCGGCTGTACCAGGCGGCAGATATTCTGGCGTGTCAAACTGCCGCTGGCCCTGCCGGAGATCATGCTGGGGATCAACCAGACGCTGCTGATGGCGCTGGCCATGCTGGTTATCACGGCGCTGATCGGTACCCGGGATCTGGGGCAGGAAGTATTTATCTCCCTGGCCAAGGCCGATGCCGGGCGTGGGTTGGTGGCTGGCTTCTGCGTGGCCTTTCTCGGGATCGTGGCCGACCGGCTGATCGTGGCCGGGGCGAAGCGTCTGAAGCAGCGCCTGGGCCTGCCGGACGAATGAGTCGGGCAAGGTGCCGCTGCTTTGTGCCGGCGCGCCCGATCTGCTAAGAGTTGTACATGAGCAAGGAACTTGACGCCCTGACCGATCTGCGGCTGAATGCGCGCCAGGCGCGCATTCTCGACGTGCTGCGGCGCGACCAGGTTCTGGCGGTGACGCAGCTGGCGGAGGCGCTGGATGTCTCCGGCGAGACCATCCGGCGCGATTTGCGGTTGCTCTCGGCCAAGGGGTTGGTCGAGAAGAGCCACGGCAATGTGCGCTGGCGCGACCGCAGCGAGGACCAGCCGCTGCAGCGGCGCATGCTTGCCAACATGGCGGCGAAACAGGTCATCGCCGCCGCCATCGCCGACGAGATCAGCGACGGGGAATCGATCTTTCTCGATACCGGCTCGACCAACAATTACGTGGCCCAGGCCCTGCGCGGGCGCCGCAACCTCACCGTGGTGACCAATTCCGCCCCGATCGCCCAGCACCTCAGTACGGGCGAAGGGAACCGGGTCTATCTCGCCGGTGGCGAGCTGCGCGCCGACGACAGCGCCGCCTTCGGGCCGGCGGCGATCGCCTTCCTGCAGCAGTTCATGGTCAAGACCGCGATCATCAGCGCCTCCGGCCTCGATCCCAAGCTGGGGGTCATGGACAATCATCTCTGCGAGGCGGAGGTGTCGCGTTCGGTCATCGGCCATTGCGAACGCGTGATCGTCGGTGCCGATCATTCCAAGTTCGGCCGTCGGTGCCTGGTGGCGGCGGTGGACTTTGCGGATGTCGACCTCTTGGTCACCGATCAGGCCCCGGTCGAGGATCTCGCCGCCGAACTCGATGCCCATGATGTGGAAGTCCTGGTCACCGAAACGCGATAATCGGCCGTTATATCAACATTTGATGTTGAATTTGCGTTGACGGCCAGGCGCCTCGGTGCCAATTCTAGGGTGCCCGAGTTGCGGAGACCCATCCATGAGCGAAAGTCAAACCGGTCGGCGTCATGCCGAAATCCTGATCATCGGCGCCGGCATCATCGGCTGTTCCATCGCCTATCACCTGACCCGCATGGGCCGGAAGGATGTGGCGATCCTGGAAAAAAGCGGGATCACCCATGGCGCCACCTGGCATGCCGCCGGGCTGGTGGGCCAGTTGCGCTCCTCGCGCAATGTCACCCGCATGCTGCGGCACTCGGTGGAACTCTATGACAGGCTCGAAGCCGAGACCGGCATGGCGATCGACTGGAAGAAGTACGGCAGCCTGCGGCTCGCCTGTTCCAGCGAGCGCGAGATGGAAAACAAGCGCTCTCTCACCATGGCGAAGAGTTTCGGTTTGGAGATGAGCGAACTGTCGCCCAAGGAGGCGCAGGAACTCTTCCCGATCATGTCGACCGAGGATGTGCGCTCGGCGGTCTACATCCCGTCCGACGGCTACATCGACCCCGCCGGCGTTTGCCAGGCGCTGGCGAAGGGGGCGAAGGACCAGGGTGCCCGCATCGTGATCGGTGCCCGCGTCACCGGCATCGTCGTCGAAAACCGGCGCGTGGTCGCGGTGGAGACGGAAGAGGGGCGCTGGACCTGCGACATCCTGGTCAATTGCGCCGGCATGTGGGGCCACGAGATCGGCAAGCTCGCCGGGATCCGGGTACCGAGCTTCGCGGTCGAGCACCAGTACCTCATCACCGATCCCATACCCGATGTCCCCAGGCGCATGCCGACCATGCGCGACCCCGACCATCTGGTCTATTACAAGCCGGAGGTGCGCGGGCTGGTGATCGGCGGCTACGAACCCGACACCTTGCCCTTCGCACCGGGCGGCATCCCGCGCCATTTTGCCCAGGAACTGCTGCCGGGGAATTTCGAGCGTTTCGAGATGCTGGCGAAGCTCGGCGGCAAGCGCACGCCGGTCATCAATACGGTGGGCGTCCGGCAGCTGATCAACGGCCCCATCCCCTATTCGGCGGATTCCGATTTCGTCATGGGGAAGGCGCCGGAACTCGACAATTTCTTCGTCTCGGCGGGCTTCCTCTACGGAATCGCGGCCGGCGGCGGGGCCGGGCGCATGATGGCGGAATGGATCGTCGACGGCGCCCCCAGCCTCAATCTCTGGCCACTTGATGTGCGCCGCTTCAACTTCCATCACAACACGCGCCACTTCATGTACCCGCGGGCGGTGGAACTCTATGGCCATCACTACAAGCTGCATCGGCCGGGCGACGAGCACGAGACCATGCGCGGCATTCGCCGTTCGCCGCTCTACGAGGCACTGAAGGCACGCGGTGCCGTCTTCGGCTCCCGCGGCGGCTGGGAGAGGCCGAACTGGTTCGCACCGGGCGGGGTGGCGCCGGTGGACGAGCCGGCCTTCGACCGCGCGCGGACCAACTGGTTCTCGCATGTGGCGGCCGAGCACAGGGCGGTGCGCGAGGGCGTCGCCCTCATCGACCAGACATCCTTCGCCAAATTCGAGATCATCGGCCCGGGTGCCGAGGCGGCCTTGCAGAAGCTGGCGGTCTCCGACATGGCGAAGCCCGTGGGGAGCACGATCTACACCCAACTCTGCAACGAGAGGGGCGGGATCGAATGCGACCTCACCTTCTCGCGCCTCGCCAGTGACCGCTATTACTTCGTCACCGGCAGCGCCTTTGGCCTGCACGACCGGCAGTGGATCGAAAGCCATCTGCCGCGCGACGGCTCGGTGCAGATCGTCGACGTGACCTCGGCGCGGGCGGTGATCAATCTCTGCGGACCGAAGGCGCGCGAGGTACTGGCAGCAGTGGCCGAGGAGGATGTTGCGAACGCGGCCTTCCCGTTCTCGGCCTGCCGCGAGATCACCGTGGGGGCCGCTCCGGTGCTGGCGATCCGCATCGGCTATGTCGGCGAACTGGGCTGGGAATTGCACATCCCGACCGAGTATGCCGCCCATGTCTATGAGGTCCTGCGCACGGCCGGTGAGCAGTCTGGCATTCGCGATGTCGGTTACCGCGCCATCGATTCCCTTCGGATGGAGAAGAACTATCTCTATTGGTCCAGCGACATCACGCCGGACTACACGCCCTATGAGGCAGGGCTCGGATTCAGGGTCAACCTGAAGAAGGGGTCGTTCATCGGCCGCGAAGCGCTCGCCCGACAGAAGGAGAAGGGCGTCAGCCAGAAACTGTGCACCTTCACCCTGGAAAAACCGCTGCCTCTCTATGGCGGCGAGGCGGTGATCCAGAACGGCAAGGTGGTGGGTGTCACCACGAGCGGCAATTTCAGCTACACCCTGGGCCGGTCGGTGGCCTATGCCTATCTGCCGGTCGAGCTTGCCCAGGCGCAGGATTTCACCGTCGAGGCCTTCACCGAACAATCGCCGGCGACACGTCACGACGGTCCGCTCTATGATGCCGGGAACGAGCGGTTGAAGGCATAGGGGAGTGCCATGAGCGATGATACGGATCGGACGTCCCTCGATCAGGCCCTGCGGCGCATTCCGTTGCTGGCCGGGCTGGGCGTCGACGATGTCACCAGTGAGCGGCTGGGCGGCTTCACCAACAAGAATTTTCTCCTTGGCACCCCGAAGGGAAAATTCGTGCTGCGGATCCCCGGCGAGGGAACCAGCGAGTATATCTCGCGTGCCAATGAGGCCCATGCCGCACAGGTGACCTCCGACATCGGCGTCAACGCACCGCTGCATTTCTTCGACCCGGCGGACGG
>JALHRS010000126.1 GCA_022841325.1 Lysobacterales bacterium
CCTTCCTAGACTAGTCATCGAGAAAGGTATACCCGTGCGCATCCTCACCTTTCACTCTTCAGGCTGTCGCACTTCGTCCTTAAATTCGCAGCTCGGTTACATTGTCCTAACCTGTGGACGGCGATATGACGGAATTCCTCGATCGTGCGCCGGGATGGGCGCGAAGCGCGACGGCAATACCAATGCCGTGCAGGCAAGCGCTGGCGAGCATGAATCCGGCTCCGTAAGCCAGGCCCGACGCATCGGCCGGCATCTCCAGGCCATGGGCGTGTCCATGCAACAGGGCGAACAGCCCCACGACGGCGGCACTCGTCGCGAGCGAAAGTCGCACCGGCACGGCGACCAACAGGGCAAGGGCGATCACCGACAGGATGATGCCGTGCTCGACGAAGGGAACGTGAATACCGCTCGCACCAAGGTAGCCGCCGACGGCGATCATTGCCACGAACGCCCCCGGCAGGACCCAGAGTGCGCGGGCGCGGCGCTGCCCCGCCCACAGCCCGAGCGCGACCATGGCCAGGATATGGTCGAGCCCGCTGAAGGGATGAACGAACCCGGAGACGCTTCCGGCACCCTCATGAGCGTACGCGGACGCAGGCAGAACGAAGGCGAGAAGGAGAAGGATGCTTTTCATGGTTAACGGAAGGCCCAGAGAGATATCGAGGGAACATAGGTGACCAGCTGCAACACGAACAGACCGACGAGAAAGAACGGCACGACGCCGAGGTACATCTGGCGCAGGCTAGCCTTGAAGACGGCCTGCGCGATGAACAGGTTCACGCCGAATGGCGGCGTGAAGGTGCCCAGGCTCAGGTTCATGATCAGGATGACGCCGAAATGCACCGGATCGACACCGATCGCCGTCGCGATCGGCAGCAGCACCGGAGTCATGACCAGGATCGCGGAGGCCGTATCAACGCAGGTGCCGACCAGCAGCAGCAGAACATTGATTGCGA
Organism: Lysobacterales bacterium; assembly: GCA_022841325.1. GTDB lineage: Bacteria > Pseudomonadota > Gammaproteobacteria > Xanthomonadales > SZUA-5 > JADKFD01. The sequence continues at coordinate 957 of JALHRS010000126.1, forward strand.
TGAGGATGGCAAAAGGAGGCAAATTTAGCTCGCCGAGCATCTTCACCGCCGCATCGGAGGTGCCGCTCACCGTCAGGAGCCAGGAGTAAATCCCGGCCATGGCGACAATGATGAAGACCTGGGCGGTGAGCACGGCGGTGCGCGCCGCGGAGTCGATGATCTCGCGCAGGCCCATTTCGCGGTACACCACGCCGACCACCAGCAGCGCGTAGACGCACGCGATGCCCGCTGCCTCCGTCGGGGAGAACACCCCTGCGTAGAGCCCGCCGAGCACAACGACCGGCGCGGCTATCGACCAGACACCCTGGCGGGTCGCGGCCGCGAACTCGGCCCACCGGAAACGCCGCTGCGACGACTCGCCGCGCGCCAGCACGTACATGTGGATGTAGAGGGCGAAGCCGGCACCGAGGAGGATTCCGGGCACGATGCCCGCGGTGAAAAGGCGCAACAGCGAGGAATCCGATGCCACGCTGTAGAGGATGAAGCCGACCGACGGCGGGATCAGGTTGTCGATCGCCGCGGCGGAGACGATCAGGCCGGAGGCGAAGCGCTCGCTATAGCCCGCCTCGCGCAGCCTGCCGTAGGTCATGCTGCCCACGGCTGCGACAGAGGCGGCCGTCGATCCCGAGATCGCGCTGAACACGACCGTCGTGCCGAGCGCAGTCTGCGGCAGGTGCCCGGGTACGCCGCCAATCATCGACGCCACCCAGCGCACAAGACGCTGCGAAATGCCGCCGCGCGCCATCAGGTCGCCGGCAAAGACGAAGAACGGAATGGCGATCAGGGCATACTTGTCGAGCGACGCAAAGATCTGCTGGTGGATGAGTTGCGAAGGCATCCCCAGGACGAAGGTGAGCGCCACGCTGGCCGCGGCCAGCAGGATGACGAAGAACGGGTAGCCGAGCACGAGCAACACGATCGGCAGCACGGCGAGCGACCACTGCAGGCCCGACATCGATCAATGCCGATCGGCGATCTGGGCCCTGGCCGACACGAACAGGGCGCAGAGCGACAGCACCAGCCCGGCGAGAATGGCCAGGTTCGGCACCCAGAGCGGGAAACCGATGCTCGGATGGGTCTGGCCAGTCTTCACCATGAGCAGCACGACCTTGGCGGACTGGAACGAGGCAAACGCGAGACAGGCGACGAGCACGGCGAACATGATGGCGTTGTTCGCCGTGCGCAACCACCCGCGCAGGCTGCCCGAAACGAGGTCCATGGCGAGATGCTGGCGGCGGTAAGTCACCACCACGACGCCGATGAACACGCTCCAGGCGAGCCACACCACCAGGATGACCTCGGTCCAGACGATGGCCCAGCCGAAGACATACCGGCCAACGATGTTGGCGAAGTTGAGCGCGACCGCGACCAGCATCAGCCAGCCGAGCAACTGTGCCGGCCAGCGGTCGAACAATCGGTCCGCGAGCAGCTGCCCCCGGTGTGGCTTAATACTTGTCCCCGACAGCCTTCATGCGTCGATAGAAGGCATTGAGCGCAGGGTTGTCCTTGGTCACCGTCTCGCCCACCGACTCGACCGCCTTGCGCAGGCGGTCGCGCTCGGGCGCCGGGAACTGCACGATCTCGCCTCCAGCGCTCTTCCAGCGGTTGATCATGTCGTCCTCGATCTCCTTGGCGCGGGTCGCGAGACGCGGCTGCATTTCCTCGCCGACACGGATGACCATTTCACGCAGATCGGCCGGCAGCTTCTCAAGCCAGACGTTGCTCAGGAAGCCCATCGACACGATCATGGTGTCGTTGACCTGCGTGATCACCTTGCCCAGGTCGATGAACTTGAAATTGACGTAGACGGCGGTTCCGCTCATCGTGCCGTCGATCGTTCCCTGCCGGATGCCCGGAACGACCTCCGGCAGATCCATCGGCACGGCGGACGCGCCCAGCAGGCGCATCCGCTCGCGCTCGGCCGGTGTCGCGTTCACGCGCAGCTTCTTGCCCTTGAAATCATCGAGGGTCCGGATCGGCTTGAGCGCGAAATAGTGCGACGGAGAATAAGTGAAGACCGAGACGCCGCGCAGGCCCTTGTCGCGGCCGAGCGCGAGGATCTCCTTGTTCAACTGCGGGTCATTGATCACCCGGCTCGCGTGCTCCTGTCCCTTGAACATGAAGGGGATGGCGAACACGCCGAAGCGCGGATCGATGCCGGCGAAGAAATCGGTCGGCGAGGTGTAGGCTTCGATGGTCCCGGTCTGCGTGCCCTGCGTCATCGAGGGACCCGTGCCGAGCATCGCGCGCGGGAAGATCTTCACCTCGATGCGGCCATTGCTGCGCTTCTCGACCTCCTCCTTGTACCAGTTGGCCCACTGGTTCTGGATGTCGTTCGCAGTGCCAAAGGCGATCTTCATCGTGAAATCGGCAGCCTGCAGCGGCGCGGCGACGGCCAAGGACAGGCACAAGGCCAGTGTCTTCAGTTGCATGGTTTCCCTCCTCCGGTTGGGGCAGTGGCTAAGTTACCCAATTGTCTGCGGGCGTGCAATGGGTGAAAATTGGGCGACTGCCGTCCGCCAATCGAGGCCCCCATGACCCCCACCCAGGCCGAACTCTCCAGGAAGCTGCACCGCTACCTCCAGCAGAACCGCCTTTCCGACCACGCGCGCTTGCCCCCGGAGCGCGAACTCGCCGAGAACCTCGGGGTAACGCGCAATCGCCTGCGCGGCATTCTGCGGCGCATGGCCGCCCAGGGCGAGATCTGGCGCCATGTCGGCAAGGGCACCTTCATCGGACGGCGGCCGCTCGATCCGGCGCTGAACAACGGCGAGACCATGGTGCTCACCAGCCCGCGCGAGGTCATGGACGCGCGCCTGATATTCGAGCCATTGCTTGCGCGCCTCGCGGCATTCAACGCGACCAGTGCCGATGCGCGCGAGATGCAGCTCTGCCTGGAGAAGATGCAGGCCGGCCCTGCGTGGCCGACCTGGGCATCCTGGGACGCGCGCCTGCATCGCGCCATTGCCAAGGCGTCGGGCAACGCGCTCCTTCTGGCCATGTTCGACACGCTGCAGATGTACCGCAATCGCGACGTGTTCCGCACGCTGGACCGGCCTTTCCAGGGAACCGACATGGCTTCGCGCGATCATGCCGGCGTCGTGAAGGCTATTCGCGAGCGAGACCCGGTGAGGGCGGAAGCCGCCATGCGAAAGCATATTCTTCTTCTGCGTCAGGCAATCTTCGGCGATTGATCCGGGTTACACCGGATTGCGGCCGACGAAGAACGCGCCGTTGGGATCGTCCGTAGGCTTGAGCCCGGACTTGACCAATCCCTGGCGCAGCAGATTCATCTGCGCGTCGTTCAGGCGCATCGTCGGCCGGCGCATCGGGCCGCCGTTGAAGCCATTCAGCCAGCCCTGGAACTTCCAGAGCATGCGATGCAGGAACAGCGTCTGGGCGATGTAGGCATTGGCGGCGGCATTGGCCTTGCGCGCGGGATGCAGCTGCCAGTAGAGCCGGGTCGCTTCGTCGAATTCCTTGTCCTGCAAAAGCCTGAAGATCCTGGGGATCATCGCGCCGTAGTACTCCGTATTGCTGGTGCCGCTGAACTGCATCGGAACGAGCTGCGCGAGGGGAATCATGTCTATTTCCAGCGGACAGGTGACGACGATCTCCTTCCCGAAGAGGCGGTGGCACTCGACGAAGCCCATGACATTCGGCATGCCCCCTTCGGCCTTCACGGCTGCCACGTTCGGGCAGTCATCGATCAGTCTGCGGATGAGCGCCGCCTCGATGTCCGACGGATGCACCCGGTCGAAGCCCCACAGCGTCACCGGGAACAGCATCACCGCGAGGCTGGTGGCGTCGCAGAACGCCTTGGTGTAGTCATAGATATCCTGTGCGCTGGTCGGGTAGAAGTTCGGCGGGTAGGAGAGCAGCACGAGCTCCGCGCCGTTCGCCTCGGCGATCCCTACCGCCTCGATGTTCTCCTCCAGGTCGTTGAAGCTCGCGTGGTGGATGAGCATGAGGCGGCCTTTCGCCTCGTCGTTTGCCCATTCGCAGAACTGGCGGTATTCCTCGAGCGTGATCGCAACCTCGGACACCAGGAGCGTACCGGCGAAGCCGTACTCGATCTCCAGGCGAACATCGTGCCGGATGCCCTTCTCGTTCAGGCGCTTCAGGTCGCGGCTGTACGACGGGATGATCACGTTTGCCACACCGCGTAAATGCTCCCTCGCCCATTCGCGCGCTTCCTTCTTCACGTACCGGGCCATGCCGTCTCCTTTGCCTTATGCCTGCTTGAATTCGAATGCCATGGGGAGCGCCACCGCCAACCCGCGCTCGCGGGCCCGCGTCACCGCCAGCTCGGCGATGGCCACGTCCTGAACCGCCTCGCCCACGGACTTGTAGATGCCTAGGCGCGACCCGGCCAGGCGCGGACCCAGCCTGCCCAGGACGAGGTCGTTGAGGCTCGCCATCTTGGGCTCGAACGCCACGCCAGCGGAGCGCGCGGCGATGAAATCGCCGGTCTGTTCGGCGACCTCCTCGACGGCATCGCATACGATGAGATCGCTTCTCTCGATCGTGCGCGAATCGATCTCGCGCTGAGCGGGCATGGTCGAGCCGATGGACACCACGAGCATGGGCGGTCGCAGCCACCCGCCGTCGAAGACCGGTGTCTCACCGTGCGAGCGCGCCGCCGCCAGAACCACGTCGGCGCCCTCCATGGCGGCACGCGCACCTGCAGCAGGCACGCAGCGGATACCTTCGGCGGCCAGCAATCTTGCCGCCTGTTCGCGGTTCGCGGTGCTCGTGCTGTAGACACGAACCTGCTTCAGCTCGCGCACGCGTGCGAACGCGCGGACGTGCGCCTGCGCCTCCAGACCGCTGCCGAGCACCGCAAGCGTCAGCGCGCCCCGGGACGCCATGTAATCGAGCGCCACGGCCGAAGTTGCTGCCGTGCGCATTGCCGTGACATGGATGCCGTCGACAAGAGCGACGAGCGAACCGCTTTCCTGGTCGAAGAGCGCGATCAGATAGCTCGCACGCCTCGCGCGTGCGACACCGATCAATTTGGCGCCCATCGTTGCGGCGCCGGTCGGCACCGAAACCATGCCGCGCAGCCAGTTCCCGGTCCCATTTGCCTGGGCGCGACGGCTGGAGTGTGGCGCATGCGGTACCGCGTATGCAGCACGCATGGCGCCGATTGCCTCATCCCAATCCAGTACCTCACGAGTAGCCGTCGCCGGCACGAAAACGACGCCGGACATCTCGATCAGCGCCTCACCAGGTAAGGTAGCGGCAGGGCCCCGCTTTGCCCGTTTGCGCGAACCGCCTCACGGCACGTCGCTTCGCTCGCCCGTCCCTCGGAGAAACGCGAGCACAGCGTCGTTGAACCGGCGCGGCCTCTCGAAATACGCGAGGTGCCCCGCGCCCTTGAAGAGATTGCAGCGGCCATTCGGGAACATCTTCGCCACGTCCTCGAGCTCCGCTGCGCCGAAAAGCGGGTCTTCGGTGCCTCCGATCACCAGCACGGGAAAGTCGAGCTTCGCCGCCTCCTGCGGAGTGACCGGCCGGGCGTCGAAAACCGGCATCGTCTTTGCGGTAGGCGGACCATCCGAGGAGGCCATGATTTCGGCATACAGGAACGTCAGTGCGGGAAAGTCGAGATGCATCGCCTCGCCCACCGGCCCGTATGGATGGTAGGCCACGGCGAAGCGCTCCTTCTCGCC
>JALHRS010000127.1 GCA_022841325.1 Lysobacterales bacterium
TGCCTTACCCGTTTGCCCCAGAAGACCTCGTTGCGTTGGTTGAGCAGGATGATGCCGACATTCGGGCGAAACCCGTCTTTGTCCAGCATGCCATCACCTGAAGCTTTATCATCTGCGGACCATTATATGACCGGCTCGTCACGCGAGTGCGCGCGTCATGGATGCGCGGCTGGATGCGCGAACCCCTGAGCGCGTGGCAGCTGAAGCGGCCAGAAATCTTGCTGCGATGCGCGCATCCTCCTTCTTCATCTCGACCCTCAAGGAAGCCCCTGCCGACGCCGAGGTCGTCAGCCATCAGCTGATGCTTCGCGCGGGGATGATCCGCAAGCTCGCTGCCGGCATCTACACCTACATGCCGATGGGGCTGCGGTCGATTCGCAAGATCGAGAACATCATCCGTGAAGAGATGACTCGGGCCGGCGCCATCGAGTTGCTGATGCCGGTCGTGCAGCCGGCCGAACTGTGGATGGAGTCGGGCCGCTGGTACAAGATGGGTCCGGAACTGCTGCGGGTAAAGGACCGGCACGAGCGTGACTTCATCATTCAGCCGACGTCCGAAGAGGTCATCGCCGATGTCGCGCGCGAAGCGCTCAGAAGCTACAAGCAGTTGCCGGTCAATTTCTTCCACATCCAGACCAAGTTTCGTGACGAACGGCGGCCGCGTTTCGGCGTGATGCGCGGGCGCGAGTTCACGATGAAGGATGCTTACTCGTTCGACCGGGACGAAACATCGTGCATGAAGAGCTACCAGGCGATGTATGTCGCGTACGAGCGCATCTTCAGTCGCATGGGCCTGACGTTCCGCGCCGTGGCCGCCGACACCGGCAACATCGGCGGGAAGGCGAGCCATGAGTTCCAGGTGATCGCAGACAAGGGTGAAGATGCGATCGCCTACTGTCCCACCTCGGACTACGCCGCCAACATCGAGATGGCCGAGGCCGTGCCGTTGATCGCACAGCGCGCGTCGCCAACACAACCGGTCGTCCGTACGCCGACTCCGGGCAAGGAAAAGTGCGAGCACGTTGCCGAACTGCTGGGTCTGCCGCTGACTCGCACCGTGAAGTCCATCGTGCTGGCGGTCGAGCGCCGCGACGACAAGGGCCAGGTAGCTGCGGCGGAAACCTGGCTGCTGCTGGTGCGTGGCGATCACGAACTGAACGAAGTCAAGGCCGGCAAGGTCGCTGGGCTCAAGGAAGGTTTCCGCTTCGCTTCCGACGCCGAGATCCGTGCGGCATTCGGATGCAAGCCTGGCTATCTGGGTCCGATCGGCACCAAGCTGCCGGTGACCGTGGTGGCCGATCGGACCGTGGCGAACATGAGCGACTTTGTCTGCGGCGCCAACGAGGAGGACTACCACCTCACCGGCGTCAACTGGGGGCGCGATCTGCCCGAGCCGATCGTTGCTGACATCCGCAGTGTGGTCGCTGGCGATCCGTCGCCGGACGGGCAGGGCGTGTTGGCCATCCAGCGCGGTATCGAGGTGGGCCACGTGTTTGCCGGGTTGCCCTACGCGGAGACCATGAAGCTCACGTTCACAGATGAGAAAGGCCAGCCGCAGCCGATGGTCATGGGCTGCTACGGCATCGGTGTAACGAGGCTGCTCGGGGCTGCGATCGAGCAGAACCACGACGCCAAAGGGATCATCTGGCCCGATGCGCTGGCGCCGTTCACCGTGGCGCTTTGCCCAGTCAATTATCGACAGTCAGACCAGGTGCGGCAGGTGGCGGACATGCTCTACGAAGAACTCCGCGCCGCCGGTGTCGATGTCATCCTCGATGACCGCGGGGAACGCCCCGGCGCCATGTTCGCTGACTGGGAACTGATCGGCGTTCCGCACCGAATCACGATCGGCGAGCGCAGTCTCAAGACTGGCGAACTGGAGTACGTCTCGCGGCGCCAGTTGCAGCCGGTCATGTTTGCGTTGGCGGATGCGGCCGCATTCGTCCGACAGCAGATCAAGCCGTAGTCGCATGGCGCAGCGCCGGCGCCTTGCGTTCCTGGCGGTGCCCGTCGCCGCTGTTTCGCTGCTGTGGCTGCCACCGCGGGCCCGCGCCGGTGCCCAGCAGTACGAGCCCATGGCCGCCGCCGTGCGCAATGCACTGGCCGCGCAGATCGCCGATGCACGCCCGCCGGTGCGTAGCTTCGATGATCCGAAGGAGCGCGTGGCCTTCGTTCACTGGCTGGGCGAGATGTCGAGCCGGCTAGTACGCCGCAAGGCCGACTACCAGACGCGGGTCGAGTTCCTGCGTACGCTTGACTACGAGTGCACGCGGGCGGGCCTCGACCGCCAACTCGTGCTGGGCCTGATCCAGGTCGAAAGTGCGTTCCGCAAGTACGCAATCTCGAGTGCCGGCGCGCGCGGCTACATGCAGGTCATGCCCTTCTGGACGAGGGTTCTTGGCGACGGCGACCCGCGCCGGCTGTTCGACATGCGGTCAAACCTGCGCTACGGCTGCGTGATCCTGCGCCACTACCTCGACATGGAAAAAGGCAATTTGTTCCTGGCGCTCGGGCGCTACAACGGAAGTCGCGGTCGGGCCGAGTATCCGAATGCGGTACTGGCCGCGTGGAAGAACGCCTGGTCGTACGATCAGTCCAAGGCGCCGTTGGCCTAATGATCTACGCGCCGCTGCGCTTCAGCGCCGCGGCATCCCGGGCATGCCGCCGCGCAGCGCGCCGAGGCCGCGCATCATCTTGCCCAGCCCGCCCTTCTTCATCTGCTTCATCATCGACTGCATCTGCTCGAACTGATTGAGCATGCGGTTGACTTCCTGCACAGGCACCCCGCTTCCCGCGGCGATGCGACGCTTGCGCGAGGCTTTGATCAGTTCCGGCTTGGCGCGCTCCTGCGGGGTCATCGAATTGATGATCCCTTCGACTCGGCGGATCTGCTTGTCGGCGTCCTTGTCGTTGACCTGACCCGCGGCCTGCGCGAACTGCGCCGGCAGTTTCTCCAGCATGCTGGACAGGCCGCCCATCTTGCGCATCTGGCCGATCTGGTCGCGAAAGTCATTCAGGTCGAACTTGTCGCCCGACTGCATCTTCTTGGCAAGCTGCTCGGCCTGCTTGACGTCGATCGACTTCTGCACGTCTTCGACGAGCGACACGATGTCGCCCATGCCGAGCACCCGACCCGCCATGCGCTCGGCGTCAAAGCGCTCGAGCCCGCCGATCTTCTCGGCGACACCGATGAACTTGATCGGCCGGCCGGTGATGTGCCGCACCGATAGCGCCGCACCCCCGCGCGCATCGCCATCCAGCTTGGTCAGAACCACGCCAGTCAATGGCAGCCGCTCGGCAAACGCCTTGGCCGTGTTGACTGCATCCTGCCCGAGCATCGCGTCGACCACGAAGAGCGTCTCGACCGGATGGACCGCCCCATGCAACGCAGCTACCTCGCGCATCATCTCCTCGTCGATCGCCAGCCGACCGGCGGTGTCGACGATGAGGACGTCGAAGAATTGCTTGCGCGCCTGCTCCAGCGCGCGCAGCGCGATGTCCACCGGCTTGTCACTCGGCGCGCTGGCACACACGGTGGCGCCCGCCTGGGTGGCCACCGATCTCAGTTGTTCGATCGCCGCGGGTCGATAGACGTCGGTGGAGACCGCCAGCACTTTTTTCTTGCGTTGCTCGATCAACCACTTGGCCAGCTTGGCCGCGGTCGTGGTTTTTCCTGCACCCTGCAAACCCGCCAGCAGGATGACCGCCGGCGGCTGGGTCGCCAGGTTGATCTCGCGCTCGGCTGCCGGCAGGTCGCTGCCCATCAGCCGCGCGAGCTCCTTGTGCACGATCCCGACCAGTGCCTGCCCGGGCGTCAGGCTGCCGGCAACATCCTCGCCCAACGCCTTTTCCTTGATGCTGGCGACGAACTCCCGCACCACCGGCAAGGCGACATCGGCCTCGAGCAACGCCACGCGCACCTCGCGCAGCATCTCCTGCATGTTCTCTTCGGTCAGGCGGGCCTGCCCGCGCATCGTCTTGACGACGCGAGCAAGCTTGTCAGTCAGTTGATCCAGCATTTGAACCGGGCGCGACGAAGCGCCATCAAGGAGGAGCCTGCGTGCTATATAAATGCACGTATGGCGAACGGATCATTTTACGTCGCGCCCCATGTGCTGATCGCGGGGCTCTACCTTCTCCTGGCAAGACAGGTGTGGACGTCGCTCGCGGTCGACGGCGCTGCGGTTGTCAGGTCGGGCGTTGATCGCTGGGCGCTGCCGATTTTGGCGATCGGGCACGGTGTCCTGCTCACCATTGGTGTCTTTGGCAACGGCGAGTTCCGCTTCGGTTTCGCGCTCGCGTTGTCCGCCACCCTCTGGCTGACGGTGCTGATTCTGTGGCTCGAAGGCTTCTTCGTGCCGTTGCGCGGGTTGCAGCCCGTTGTGCTGCCCGCGGCCGCGGTGGCCCTGTTGCTGCCGCTGTTGTTCCCGGGCGGCATGATCGCAGCCGATCGCGGCCTGGCGTTCAAGCTCCACCTTCTGGCGGCGATCCTTGCCTACAGTCTGCTGACGATCGCGGCCCTGCACGCCTTGCTGATGGCTGCACTGGATCGCGAACTGCACCGCGGCAAGCGCGATGCGCGCGATCCCAGTCCGCTATTTCGCCAGATTCCTCCGCTGCTCGCCATGGAGAGCCTGCTGTTCAAGCTGATCCTCGCGGGCTTTGTTCTGCTCACGCTGACGGTCGGGTCTGGCCTGTTGTTCTCTGAATACCTGTTCGGCCGTGCGCTGCGCTTCGAACACAAAACGGTGTTTGCACTTGCGGCCTGGCTCGTGTTCGCGGGGCTGCTTGCCGGGCGGGTGATATTCGGCTGGCGAGGGCGGGTCGCGCTGCGGTGGACGTTCGCCGGCTTCGCGATGCTGATCCTCGCCTATGTCGGCAGCCGCTTTGTGCTGGAAGTCGTGCTCGGTCGCGGCTGACCCGGTCGCCCGCTCTCAAGCTGTCAACTCCACCATGGGTCGCATCCTCTTCTTCGTACTTCTGGCGCTGGCCATCTACATAGCCTGGCGTTACCTGCGCATGCAGCGGCGGTCAGATGGCGCAGATCCGCGGGATCGGCCTCGTCCCAACGATGCGTCGGCGCCCGAGGCGATCGTGCGCTGCGATTCCTGTGGGCTGAACTTGCCGCAGTCCGAGGCCCTGCCGGCGCCGGGAGCCGAACCGCGGCGTTGGTACTGCTGCGAGGAGCACCGCCGGCAGGGAACCGCGCGGTGATGTTCAAGGTAGCAGTCCCCGCAAGGGTCGGGGCCTGCCGCCGTGCTGTCTGACGAGAGCGACCGACCCGATGGCCGACGCCTCCCTTGAATCTCGCCCGCTGCCGTTCGATGCGCCCTGGCGCACGCTGCAGTATTTCGCCCTGGTACGCGTGCTCGTCGCCAGCAGCCTGCTGCTGTCAGTCGCTGCCCTCGACGTCTCGTCCACCGGTGCAGGCACCTCGGACACCGACTTCACCCTGACGCTGAGCGTTGCCTACTTCGCGGTAGCCAGCGTCCTTGCCATCGCCTCGATCTACCTGCGACGGCGTTTCCGCGTGCAATTGGCGGCGCAACTGGCGACCGACCTCGTTCTCATCACCTTGCTGGTGGTGCTCGCAGGGGGTCTGCGAGGCGGCATCATGGTGCTCTACCTGCTGCCGCTGGCCGGCGCCGCACTGCTGCTGCGGACCAGTGCGGCGTTCTTCGTGTGCTCGCTGGCAGTCCTGGCGTTGCTCGCAGACAGCGTGTGGCGCAGCATGCTGGGGCAGAGTTCCGACTCGTCGCTGTTCCAGACCGGGTTGTACGGTGCAGCGCTGTTTGCGGTGACCGGGTTGTTGCGACTGCTGTCGGCGCGGCTGGCGACCCAGGAGCGACTGGCGTTGGCGCGCGGTCGTGACCTCGAGAATCAACTGGAGATCAACCGTCTCGTGATCGGCCAGATGGAGCAGGGGGTGCTCGTTGTCGATGCAGAAACGAGGGTGCGGGCGAACAACCGTGCCGCCCGCCTGATGCTCGGCCTGCCGCCCAACGCGCAACTGACCGGCCGGCAATTGCTTGAGTTCGAGCCGGTCCGTCCGCTCGCGCAGGCGTTCCTGCGCTGGCGTGAGGTCGAACGAGCGACCGGTGCCTGGTCCAACACGGTGATGCAGCCGATGGTCAACGAGCCGCAGCATCAGATGCCGGAACTGCAATTGCGGGCACGCTTTGCGCGTCCGCCGGTCGAGACAAGTGACGAGTTCGTCGTCTTCCTGGAAGACGTCCGGGAGGTCGAGGAGCGCGCCCAGCAGCTCAAGCTTGCGGCCATGGGGCGGCTGACGGCATCGATCGCGCACGAAATCCGCAATCCCCTGGCTGCCATCAGCCATGCCGGGCAGCTGATGGCCGAAGACGCTCAGGAGCCGCTGCAGCGTCGGCTGGCCGGCATCGTGCGGGAGAACACGCAGCG
>JALHRS010000128.1 GCA_022841325.1 Lysobacterales bacterium
CGCCATGTGCGTGGCGCCGCGTATGTGGCCAAACTGGCGGAGATCAGGCCGCTGCAGCGGGAGCTCATCGAGCGCGAAGCGATGGCGGTGCTGCGCGAGATCGCACCGGCCCCGGACGCACTGGTCGGCCGCAACCGCCAGGCCGTCTCGAACGTGCTGAAGGCGCTGGCTACGACCGAGCCGGCTGGATCGTGACCGCGGCCGGTTCTGTCGCAATAAGCGTCGAACGAGAATCGGCGCATGGTCCCACTTCATGTTCGGTTGACCAACTCCACCCTGCGCCGCGTCAGAGAGCGGCCAAAATCAGGGGCCGACTCAGCCACTGAGTTCTCGGCTGGCGAGATCGTGCCCTGCTTTGTTGAAGGGGCGATCCCATGCAGATTCACGTCGAGGTGGTCATCGAAGGGCAGCGCGAGCGACAGCGCATCGCGACGATCCAGCGCTCCTCGGATCTCGCCGCCGTCGACGGTCTCGGGCTGACCCTGGCGGAATCCAAGGACCTCCTCGAACGCCTGCAAGCGACCCTGGTCCGCGAACACGCCGCTGATCTCGTGGCTGCCAACTCTTCTTGCGGCGGCTGCGCACAGCCGCTGGCCCGCAAGGGTGCTTCCTCGATCGTCTATCGCACGGCCTTTGGCAAGCTCAGCCTCCGGTGTCCGCGGCTGTACTCGCAATGCCGCTGCGGCGCGCGGCACTGTGGTGGTGAGTCATTCAATCCGCTGGCGATGCATCTTGCGCAGCGCACGCACCCCGAGTTGCTGTACCTGCAGGCGCGCTGGGCAAGCGCCATGTCCTACGAGCGGGCAGCCAAGCTGCTCGGCGACGTGTTGCCACTGGGCGCAGCCCCTGGGTCATCCTCCATCAAGGCTCACGTCCGAGCGGCGGGGCAGGCCCTGGCCACTGAGGCCGAAGAGCATGGCGAGCACTTCTTCGCCCAGCAGCCGCTGAAGTTCCCAGATTCACCAACCGAGCCGGCTGCGCATGTGCTCGAACTCGACGCGGCCTACGTGCGCGCGATCCCCGAGCGCTGCGGTGGCCGCAGCACCTTTGGCATCGTGACTGGCCGTTTGATCAAGCCCGAAGGCGCCAGCGGTTGGCATGCCTACGTCATCGATGAAACCATCAACTCACTCACGCAGCTGCACGGCTTTCTGGACCGCCAGGGCGTCGCGCTAGACACGCCGATGGCGATCATCACCGATGGCGGCGCTGATGTCGGCACGCCGACCATCCTGCCATGGCGGCCAGTGCAGGTGATCCTGGACTGGTTCCACATCTCGATGCGTTTCGAGCACATCCTGCAGAGGCTGCGGGGGCTGTGCAACTCCGCACCAAAGCCAAGCGCGATGTTGCTGAGATACGCCGAGTCGGCCAAGTGGCGGCTGTGGCACGGTCGCGCGGATGGCAGCCTCAAGCGGTTGCGGGCGATCCAGCTCAGAAGCGAAGGCGCCTTGCTGGTGCACGTGACAGAGCTGATTTCCTACCTGAACAACAACAGCTCCAGGCTGGTGAACTACGGCAAGCGTTACCGCGCCGGCCTTCCGGTCTCCACGAGCACAGCTGAGTCGGCAGTGGAATCGGTCATCGGGGACCGATTCAAGAAGAATCGAAAGATGCGCTGGACCCACAAGGGCGCCAACGCGTTGCTTCACATTCGGGTGGCCGACCTTAACGGGGAGCTCGAGGAAGCGCTGAAACGGCGCCACTGGAAGCGACCGCGCGCTGCAAACGACGACTACCTGGACTGGTTCGATCTTGACGCATGGGAGGCGGCCGCCTGATCGGTTTCAGCCCCCGGTTTTGGCCGCTCTCACGTTGGCCGAGGCACGCCTGCGCGGTGCGGCGGCCGATGCGCCATCCTTGCGTTTCGCCGGCAAACGACGACTGCGGGGCCGGGCGATCAGAAGCGGCAGCTTGCAGCGCGCCGCCACGCGCGTGGCCACCGAGCCCAGCAGCACGGCCTTGAACGCGCCGCGTCCGTGCGAGCCCATCACCAGCAGGTCCGCCGGGTGCGTTGCCAGGTACTCCACGATCGCATCGCCGACGCTGCGCCCTTCGAGCCGCACCAACTCGGCCTCGACCTTGGCTTTGGCGAACAGCGCGAGCGCCGGGGCGGTGGCCGCGTCGAGGTCGGCCATATCGGCCTGCCCGTCCACCACGTGCAAGAGCCGGAACTGCGGCGCAGGACCGAACACCGCCTGCAGCGCCAGCGCCGCCCGCACGGCCGCCACCCCATGGCGGCTGCCATCGACGGCAATCACCACGCGGAGGGAAGCGGCACGCGGTGGCGGCCCCTCGCGCAGCACCAGCAGGGGCGCCGTGCTGGCGGCCAACACCGCCTGAGTGACCGAACCGAAAAGCAAACCCTTGAGCGCCGTTTGCCCACGCGAGCCCATCACCACCAGGTCGGCATGGCCCTGCGTTGCCGTGCGGCTGACCACCTCGGCGGGGCTGCCGACGACGTACTGCGCCTTGGCCTTGAGCCCTGCAGCAGCCAGACTCTTCTGCGCCGGGTCGAGCACCGCCTTGGCTTCGGTCTGGTGATAGCTGCGCACCAGTTCGCGTCCTGCGGCTCGCGCTGCACGGGGCGGGATGGGGTACTGGACATTGAGCAGCCGCAGTTCGGGCCGAGCGCCTAGGCAGGCGGCCCGGGAGGCGATGAAGTCGAGTGTGGCATTGCTCGTGGCGCTGCCGTCGATGGGGATCAGCACTTTCATTTCGGCTCCAGGAAACGGCAGTCGTCTTCGCACCGAGCGGGCCTGTGCATCAGCACCAGTTCCGGCCTGCATGCCGCGGGTCGCGGACCAGCAGCAGCGGCTTGTCGCTGCGCGCGGCCACCCGCATGGCGACCGACCCCCGCACGAGGGACTTGAACGCTCCTTGGCCGTGGGAACCCATGTCGAGGTCGTCCAGTTGGCGCTTGCGCGCGTAGGCGGCGATGGCATCACCGGCGGGGGTGCCCAGCAGCGGAGCCGCCGCGACCTTCATGCCGGCCTTGGCGAAGAGCTTCACGGCGCCCGCCATGACCTTGGCGAACGTCGGCGCCAGCGCATGGTCTTCCGCGGCCACTCCATCGATGGGCATCGCACGGTAGGCCAGGCCTTCGCTGAACGCCGGTGCGGTCCGCAAGCTGTCGATGACGTGGATCAGGATATTCATGCTGCCACCGCCTCGGTGTGTGGGGCCCGCGGGCTGTCGGCCTGCTGCAACTGCTCCTCGGCGAGGCGGCCGGCGCGGTCGATCACGAGGTGAACATCCGCACCGACATCCACCACGGTTGCAGCAGGCAAGCCATGGAGCTTCACGCTGACGATGCGATAGCTGTCGCGTCGAGGCACAAGGCCTGCCGCATCGACAAGCTCGGCGTTGATGCGGACCACGCGATCGCTGGGATGCTGCAGCCTGAGCAGCAGACACCTGGGTGCATACGCTGCAAGTTCGACATCGGCTGGGGCCGTTGCACTCTGGGACCGGATGTCCACGATGTGTCCTCTTCTGCTGCTCCGCGTTAAATGTTCTTTGTCACTCTAGGCTTCTCGCGTGTGCACGTAAACTCGATTAATCGAGTCCCGTCACTCGAACAAATCTGATGCCGGCGATGAACTACAAGCACTTTCACTACTTCCTGCAGGTGGCAGAGGCCGGCAACGTGGCGGCAGCCGCCGACAGCTGCACTTGGCCACGCAGACCATCAGCGGGCAGATACAGCTGCCCGGCGACCGCCTCGGTGGACCCTTGTTCGAGAAGGGCGGCCGTCGCCTGGAGCTGACCGAGACTGGGCAGCTGGCCGTGAACCAGAGAGCGGCCAGCATCGGGGGCTGAAACCGATCAGGCGGCCGCCTCCCATGCGTCAAGATCGAACCAGTCCCGGTAGTCGTCGTTTGCAGCGCGCGGTCGCTTCCAGTGGCGCCGCATCAGCGATTCCTCGAGCTCCCCGTTGAGGTCGGCCACCCGGATGTGCAGCAACGCGTTGGCGCCCTTGTGGGTCCAGCGCATCTTTCGATTCTTCTTGAAACGATCACCGATGACCGATTCCACCGCCGACTCGGCGGTACTCGTGGACACTGGCCGGCCGGCGCGAGATCGCTGGCCGTGGTTCACCAGCCTGGAGCTGTTGTTGCTCAGGTAAGCGATGAGTTCGGTCACCTGCGAAAGCGATGCGCCATCGCTTCCGGCCTGGATCGCCCGCAACCGCTCGAGGCTGCCCTCGGCGCGTCGGTGCCATGGCTGCCCCCGCATATCGCAGCAGCCGGGCGGTCGGCTTCGGCGCGACCTTGCACAGCCCGCGCAGCCTCTGCAGGATGTGCTCGAAGCGCATCGAGATGTGGAGCCAGTCCAGGATCACCTGCACTGGCCGCCAAGACAGAACGGTGGGCGTGCCGACATCGGCGCCACCATCAGTGATGATCGCCATCGGCGTGTCGATTGCTACGCCCTGACGGTCCAGGAACCCGCGCAGCTGCGTGGGCGGGTTGATCGTCTCATCGATGACGTCGGCATGCCAGCCGCTGGGGCCTTCGGGCTTGATCACTCTGCCGGTCACGATGCCGAAGGAGCTGCAGCCACCGCAGCGCTCGGGGATCGCTCGGACATAGGCTGCGTCGAGTTCGAGCACATTTGCAGTCGCCGCAAGAAGAGTTGGCGGCCCCGAGTTCAGCGGCGTGCTCGCGGACCGCGGCCGCTTGCAGGCGATCGAGGAGGTTCTCGGACTCCGCCAGGGTCAGTCTGAAAACGTCGACGGCGGCGAGATCCGCGCAGCGCTGGATCGTCGCGATGCGCTGTCGCTCGCACTGCCCTTCGATGACCTCCTCGACGTGAACTTGCATGCCTTCGCCCCCATCGGAAGAGTCGGGGCACCATCCTGCCAGCAGCTGATCTGGCCCCAGGTCTTGGCCGCTCTCAGGAGAGAGAACCAAACCGTGGGAGATCGATTCAGGCGGGTACTCAGGACTTCACGCGTGCAAGCTTTGGGTCGTAGAACGGAGTGAGTCGGGCCTCTGCCTGGTATCTCTCCCACCCGATTTCGATCTCGAACTTCTGTGCGGCAAGCCAATCAGCCGTGATCGGTTCGTCGGCACGAACGTACCCCATGCCGAGCGACGCCTCGATGCGGTGACCGTACATTCCCGAGCTGGTGGCACCGGCCGGCTTCCCGTTGACGATGATTGGTTCTTCCCTGTACAGCAGGCGCTCGGTGTCCACGAGCCGGAACTGGACCAGGCGCTTCTTCGGCGCTCCAGCGGCTTTCTGGCGAAGCAGCGCTTCCTTGCCGATGAATGGAACGGGCTTGTTCCACGCCACGGCGAAGCCGAGCCCCGCCTCGAGGTTGGTGTCCTCGATGCCGACGTCGTCGCCCCAATGGCGATACGCCTTCTCCATCCGGCACGCATTCATGGCGTGCATGCCGGCCAGCGTCAGCCCGAACTCGGCGCCGGCCTCGCGTAATTGCTCGAAGACATGCAATGCGAACTCGGCCGGGATGTACAGCTCCCAGCCCAACTCGCCGACGTAAGTGATGCGGCTGGCCCGCACCGGCGCGTACCCGATCTCCACCATCTGCGAAGTTCCGAACGGAAACGCCTCGTTGGAAAAGTCTGAATGGGGCGCCGCCTTCTGCAACAAGGCTCGTGAACTCGGGCCCATGAGTCCCAGCATCGGCAAGCCGGCGGTCAGGTCAGAGACGAAGCAGTGCTTCGCGCGCTCCGCTTGTCGGCGCAGGTAGGTGAAATCTCGAAGCTGTGTGGCCGCGGCTGAGACCACCATGAACTGATCTTCGCCGGTGCGCGTCACGGTCAGGTCAGCCTCGATGCCGCCCCGCTCGTTGAGCCACTGCGTGTAGACGACCACATTCAACGCAACGTCGATCCGGTTGCATGAGATCGTCTCGAGCAAGTGGAGCGCGTCGCGTCCCTCGACCCTGAACTTGGTCATCGTGCTCTGGTCGTAGAGAGCAACCGCGTCGCGCGTGGCGCGGCACTCATGCGCGGTGTGCGCAAACCAGTTCTGCTTGCCGTAGCTGTACTCGTACTGAGCAGTCACACCGGGCGGCGCGAACCAGTTTGGACGCTCCCAGCCCGCCAGCTCTCCGTAGACGGCACCTTCCTGCTTCAGCCGGTCGTAGAAAGGGCTGCGCCGTGCGCCGCGCGCAGTCGTGTACTGGTAGAAGGGCCAGTGCGTCTTGTAGAGCAAGCCGAGCGTTTCGACGGTCCGGTCGCGCAGGTAACGGCGGCCACCCTGAAACGGGAGCATGCGCTGCACTTCGATGTCGACCAGGTCCATGGGCGGGCGACGATCGCGGATCCATTCAGCCAGCACCTT
>JALHRS010000129.1 GCA_022841325.1 Lysobacterales bacterium
GGTTGGGTGGATCTTGCAGTTATGTCAATTTCAGCGGCGATCACTGTTGCCGCAGCGGACTACCTGCTTCATTTCGTTTCTCCGCCGAAGCATTTTCGCGAAATGGAGCATGGCGTTCGGGACTTGCGGCAGGGAAGCCCGACCGTCCTGGTCCTTGGATCGAGCCATGCACGCACGTTTCAGGCGGTTGGACACGAATTGGCGCGGCGGACAAGCGGCGCTGAAGAGTTGGTGGCGGTTCCTATCGAGTTCGGCAAATTGTTCGTGTACGACTCGGCGCTGCATCACCGCCTCCTGCCGATCGTCGATCAGCCGGTCGCGTCAGGAGCGCCCGCCAAGTATCGCTTGCGACGATTCCTCTTGGTGACCGAGTGGTGGGATTCCTGCCGCCATGGCGATGGCATGCGGTACTGGAATCTGCCGGCCCGGGTATGGGAAGTCGGCGATTTCACTGTGAATCTGCTGCAGGATGGCCTCAACGGTTACAACCGGAACTATCTGCAGAACCGGTTCCGGATGCTGTTTCCCGATTCCGCGCTGGTGTACGACCGCACCCAGCGGGTCATTCTGCCGACCCTCGGCCGCGTGCTGCGAGGCAAACCGCTACGCCCGACCGCCGATGACGAAATTCGCCTTGTCGAAAAATGGCAACGCATGGTCGAAGAGGGCGTAGCGTGCATCGGCGATCCGGTCCAGATGGCCTCATTGCGCGACACGCTTGGGCGGGCCCGGGCGCGTCAATGGGAAACCACGGTGATTCTGTTCCCGCGCAAGCCCGCCACTTTGACGGAGACGGCGAAGTCCACGACGCTTGCGGAGTTCGCCAAGCAGGTACGGGCGATGGCGGAGCCGCTGGGCGCAACCGTGATCGACCTGACCTACCGCTCGCCCTTGACCGATGCAGACTTCATGGATGATTTCGACCACGTGACCGAGGAAGGGAACGTCAAGTTTGCGCGTTGGGTGCTCGATCACGATCTGAAGTTTCTTCTTGCGCCGCTCGCCGCAGTTGGGCGGGAACGGGCGGGCCGGTAAGTCGGATGAGTCTGGTCGATGTAGAGTTTTTCTACTTTCTTCCATCGGCACTGCTGCTGTACTGGTGCCTGCCGCGGTCGGCCCGGATACAGAACGGCTGCCTCCTGATCCTCAGTTGGCTGTTCTACGCAGCCTGGAGCTGGAAGCTGCTCGCCTTGCTGATCGCCGGCGGGTTGCTCGATTTCGCCGTCACGAACTACCTGGATCGCACGGCCGCCGATGCGCGGGGGCGCCGGCGCGCCGCACTGATCGTCAGCCTGGCATGGAACCTCGGGGCGCTGGGCTTTTTCAAGTACGAAGGATTTTTTGCCGAGTCGTTCAACGCCATGATGACCCAGGTCGGAATTGGCCTTAGCGTCCCGGTGCTGCATGTCATTCTTCCGCTCGGCATATCGTTTTACACGCTCCAGCGCCTCGGCTACGTGATCGACGTTTACGTGGGACGCACCAAAGCCAGCCGGTCGCTGCTGGAGGTTCTGTTGTTCGCGGGATACTTCCCGCAGTTGACGGCTGGTCCGATCGCGCGGGGTGCCGAGCTGCTTTCGCAACTGGGTGTAGCGCGGCGATTTCGACCGGATGCTCTGGCAAAGGGAGCCGGAGAGATGCTGACAGGGTTCTTCCTCAAGGCCTGGGCGGCGGATTCCATCGGTTTGGCTCTGGTCGATCCGGTGTTCGCGCAGCCGGCCAGTTTTGGCGCGGGGGCGCACTGGGCTGCGCTTGCCGGCTATGCGTTGCAGGTTTTCGGGGATTTCGCGGGTTACAGCCTGATCGCGATCGGGTGTTCGAGGCTGTTCGGCATCGATCTTCCGATGAACTTCGACTTTCCGTTTCTCAGTCGCAGCCTTCCGGAGTTCTGGCGCCGCTGGCATATTTCCCTGAATCGATGGCTGTTCGACTACATCTACACCCCGCTGGCGACGGGTCGGGGATGGTTCAGGGGCCAACTGGATCTGTGCCTGCTGGTGGTGTTCCTTGCCTCCGGTCTTTGGCACGGTGCCGCAGCGACGTTCCTGCTCTGGGGTCTTTTGCATGGTATCGGAATGGTGGCGCATAGGCGCTGGGATGAACTCTATACGCGCTGGTGCCGCCGCGATCGCAGTTTCGTGACGCTTCGGAGATCAGCTGGGTATGCGGCGATCGCGTGGGCCGCAACGCAGTTCTTCTTCCTGTGTGCCTTGCTTTCGTTCAGGGCGCCAGGAATGGATGTGGCTGTTGACTACCTCGCCGGGCTATTCGGGGCTGAAGGTGCAGGTTGGCCCCGGATCGAACCCTGGCCGGCGTTTCATGCGATTCTGGGCGCGGTATTCATCGTTGGCTATCACCTCCTCGCCCTGCCTGGAATGCGCGCTGTTCATGACGTATTTCATGGATCGCCCGCTATCCTGAGGGGAGTCTTCTATGGGTTCGCAATCGTGTTTCTCATGCTGGCAATGCCCGTGGGCGTGAGTACATTCATCTACCGCCAGTTCTGATGACACCACGCTGCCGGGAATGCAGAAACGCATGAGCACTTTGCGCAAGATCGTCATCGACTGGCTGGACGACAACTATCATTTTGGCGATACGGAAGCGCTTCTCGGCGGCGACGATGAGAAGTCGTTTCTGCAGAATGGCGTTCTCGACAGTCTTGGGTTCGTCAAGCTGATTCTTTTCCTTGAGGACAGCTTTTCGGTGAAGATAAACGTCAAGGACATTCGCCCGGCGAATTTCGACAGCCTGGGCAAGATCGTGCGCTATGTCAGGGCGCTACCGGGCTACAGGGGGCCGAATTGAGCTCGGAACGCCTGTACCTCCCAGTCGACGAACGATATGCGCGCGCCTCGGCGCTTTACGCGTTCCTGCGGTTATGCGAGCAGGAAACACAGCAGGATTTCCGCGGGTATCTGGAACTGCAGGAATGGGCAGTTCGCGATTCGGGCCGATTCTGGCAGTTGTTCTTGCAATGGTCACGGCTGGATTTCGTCGGCTCCACCGAACCCGTCGTCACCGAGCCTGATTGCGAGCGAGGGCGGTTCTTCCCGAATCTGGAGCTCAATTATTCGCGCAATCTGCTGCGCTCCCTTGGTTCCGGAGCCGACGATTTTCGCGCGGTAACGGCTGCAAGCGAAGCTGGGCAGCGCTTGTCGCTGACGCGGGGCGAGCTGCGCTTTGCTGTCGAACGCTTCGCCAAGGGGCTCCGGGAGCAAGGCATAGGGCCCGGCGATCGCGTGGCGGCGATCGTCAGGAACACACCGGAGGCGATCATTGCCTGCCTCGGAACGGCGGCGATTGGCGCGATGTGGTCCTCGGTCGCGCCCGATATCGGGGATGCGGCGGTTCTGGGGCGGTTTGCGCAGCTTGAGCCCAGGCTATTGTTTGCGCATACGGAATTCCACGCGCACGGCGTGCGGCGTTCTCTGAGCGAGCGGATTCAGATGCTGGTCGACAAACTTCCCTCAATCGCCACCGTGGTCTTGCTGGATGCGGGATTGCCCCCCGATTTCACGCGATCTGGCGTGGCCTGCCTGTCGCGTGCGGACCTCGAGCGGTACGGCGTGCTGCCTATGGAGGAGTGGGACCTGTACCCGTTCAACCAACCGTTGTTCGTGCTGTTCTCCTCCGGCACGACGGGATCTCCGAAGTGTCTGATGCACGGCGCGGGCGGCACGCTGCTGGAGCACTACAAGGAGCACGTGCTGCACAGTTCGCTCGGACCGGGCGAGAAGCTTTTTTTTCAAACCTCCGCGGGCTGGATGATGTGGAACTGGCAGTTGAGCGCGCTCGCCTGCGGTGCGGAGATCGTGCTGTTCGATGGTTCGCCGACGTTTCCGACACAAGATGCGCTCCTGCGCATGCTTGATCGCGAGCAGATAACGGTGTTTGGCACCAGCGCTACATACCTGCATGCTCTGCAGCAACAAGGGTTGTCTCCGAAGGAAGTTGGCGATTTCGTCAAGCTGCATACAATTCAGTCCACCGGGTCGATCCTTTATGACACCCAGTACGATTGGATTGAAAGGGAGTTCAAGCGGGTCAGAATTCAATCGATCTCGGGCGGGACCGACATCGTCGGCTGCTTTGTCCTTGGCAATCCCCTGATGCCGACCTACAGAGGCGAGAGCCAGTGCGTCAGCCTTGGCATGGACGTGCGCGTCATGACGCCGAAAGGACTAAGGAAGCATGGTGAAGGGGATCTGGTCTGTGTGAACCCTTTTCCATCGCGGCCGGTAGGGATTTTCGGTGACACAGGGGGTGCAAGAATTCACCAGACCTATTACAGCGAAAATCCGGGCATGTGGACGCACGGCGATCGGGTGCGCCTGAGTGAGCGTGGTTCGGCGCGCATTCTGGGCCGCAGCGACGGTACGCTCAATATCAGGGGTGTGCGCATTGGACCGGCGGAGATCTACAGCATCGTTCTCGCGATGACTGGTGTAGTACATGCTATGGCTGTTGAGCAGCGATCGCCGCGGGAACCCGGTGGCTCGCGACTGGTGCTGCTGGTTGTCCTGCCTGAGGGCGCGATACTCGACCGCGCGATGACGTTGCGATTGAAGAAGGACCTGAGCCAGAAGGGCTCACCCAACCACGTCCCTTCCATCATCGTGCAGGTCAGTGCGTTGCCGATGACGCATAGCGGCAAGTTTTCCGAAAAAGCCGTCACGGAACTGATCAACGGAAAGCCGGTGTCAAACCTGGCGGCGCTGAAGAACCCGGAGGCGCTGGATGCAATCGGCGCCCACCCGGAACTTTTGTCATTATCGCCAGAATGACGGTGAATCGTAAGAGCATTCTCGTCACCGGCGGCGCCGGGTTCATTGGATCCCAAACCGTCGTGGAACTGAATTCTGCGAGCCATGAGGTTCTCGTTATCGACAACCCGTGCAATTGCATGGCCTCGGTACTGGAGCGCATCGAACGCATCACCGGGCGGCGGAGAATCTCTCCTAGTCCCTGATTGGCGCGGCAGAGCCTGCCTTCACCGGTCTCTGATCACCAGCAAGGAAGCCGGGTCGAGCCGGGTGCCGGGCAGGTAATCGAAACCGTCAGTACGGGGCGGTACGGGAGGCGGAGCGTCCTCTTTCAACTCGTTGTATGCGGCGAGCACCGCCGGCACGTAGTCGCGCGTTTCGCGGTAGGGCGGAATACGCATGCCGTGGCGTCGAACGGCATTCTCGCCGGCGTTGTAGGCGGCAAGCGCAAGGTCCAGGCGATTGTCAAACATTGTCAGGAGTTCGCTCAAGTAGCGCGTCCCGGCCCTGAGGTTGGCCTCCGGCGCGTGCAATGCCCGGGTGACGCCGTAGCGTGATGCGGTATCCGGCATCAGCTGCATCAGTCCAATGGCGCCTTTCGGCGAGCGCGCTGCGGGGTTATAGCGGGACTCGACGTAAATGAGCGCGTGCACCAGCGCTGGGTCGAGCGACGTCTGTCGCGCTGCGCTGTCGATCTCCGCGGAAAATGGCATCCCTACCAGTTTCGCGGAAATTGCCGCTTCCTTGCCCGCGGCCGGGGCAGGTGCAGGTGCGTAGCCGTCCCGGTGCGCGAGCCGGAAACTGTCCAGGTCGTTCAGGCTGAGCCGATAGGCGGAGGCAGGCGCCGGAGTCAATTCCAAGGCGACCGCACCCATTGTGGCGCAGATCGCGGCCACGGCAAAAAATACCCGTTGTCCGGTCCCAATCCTCACGTAGAATTCGCGTCTTTTTCCGTGGCTGAGCGGCTGCAATTCTAGCGCGTCGGACTCGTTTGTCGGCACTCCGGAAACGGGCGGCGCAAGAAGAAGGTGCCGCCGTGCATCCATAACAATTTCTTGCAATTCGGTCGACGATGTTTGCAAATCGATCTGTCCGAATCGCCTACAGTCGCGCCATGAACTTCCAGTACGCAGCCTCGTTTAGTCCGAAAGGACTATTGATCCGTTGGCGAGGTGACCGTAGCCTTGAATTAAGTGCAAAAGTTCGCTTTATCCGGGAATTCAGCTTGGAAAAAGGGGGTAGAAAAAAATGAATATCTTCGCTCCAAAGACCTTGGCTACGATTGCGGCGGTAACCGCCCTGGCCCTGCCACAGCTTGCGGCCGCACAGGCGACTGGTTCGCTGAGCATGAGCAGCTACGTGTTCCCGTCGGCGCTCAGCTTCAGCGTCACCGGCCGAAGCGGTTCCGTGGGCGCGGGCGGTTTCAACGCGAGTTTCGATGAGAACTTTGCCTCGGCGCCGGCGCCGACCTCGTTTGTTGCCTACT
>JALHRS010000130.1 GCA_022841325.1 Lysobacterales bacterium
CGAACGCCAAGTGCCTGCCCTTCCCAAAGATTACATCCCCCGCGGCAGTCCTGCGCGCGCAGCGGCACGTGGACCACTCGATCACGACGCTACGCCATCTCCTGAGCTACGAACTGATCGCCCGGCTCGGGCAGTGCCCCTGCTGCGGCAGAGCAAGCGCAAAGCGTCTCTTGTGACACAGTAAGACTAGGCATTGAGGCCAAAACGATGTGCCTGGTCGGCTTGGCTCCGTTGCTGGGTACACCGGCAGGTCAGGCAAATTGTGCGGCAAGGGTACCAGCTGTATGGCCTCCCGCGACCCAATGCGTTGGGCGTCTCGGCACGTGGGCCCACGGCAGGGAACGCGCTAGACTGACACCCAGGAGGTTCCCTTGGACACTTCACTTCTCATACGCGATCCCGACATCATGAGTGGTGCCTTGTGCTTCTCGGGCACCCGGGTTCCGGTCAAGCACTTGTTCGATTACCTCGAGGGGTCTTCCTCGATCGAAGACTTCTTGCTGGATTTCCCGAGCGTCACGTGTGAGCGAGCCGTCGCTGTCCTCGAAGCGGCTCGCGAACGGCTGGCAGCCGATGCGCCTGCTGCTTGACGAGTGTGTGCCGGCGCGAATGGGCCGCGCATTGCCATCGCACCAAGTCTCTACGGTCGTCCAAGAGGGTGGTCAGGCATCAAGAATGGGCAATTGCTGGCCCGCGCAGCGGGTCGCTTCGACGCACTCGTTTGGAGCCGAGCAGCACACCCTGCTGCGCGCCGAGTCCTTGATGCCATCATCGAAGACGCTTGCCAAGCTCTGCTCACCCCGGGGCATCCCAGCCTGAGTTGACCGCACGCCGCGGCGACCGGGCGACTTCGGTATCTCGAGCCGGAGAACTTTAGTCTCTGAACCTTCTTGCTGTTCGCGCGGGAGCCGGCTTTGGCCTGATCGCAACGATGGCCAGGTCGAGCAGAATCGGCCCGCCAAAAGCCACCGCCGTGAAGAACAACAAGGACCAGGCCGCCCTGTGCGTCGGCGCTGCGATGAAGGCCACCACAGTCGCAATCAGCAACGGGTACCGCAGAAAGAACGCCACCAGGTAAACCGGTCCCCTGGCCAGACCGACACCGAAAAACACGGTCCAATGCAGGCAGCCGACGGCGAACCTGGCGATCCGCGTCGCACCGCCGGTTCGCCTGACCACGGGCGGATCGTAGGCAATCGGTTCGAGCGTCCTCGAGATGCTCTCAGGCTCGTCCTGAGCGGCGGCCCGCGCCGCTGGATCGAACGGAACAACGACACCCATGATGACCCTCCCCTTGTTTCGCCGTGCTCGGTCTTGATCACGAGGCCGTCGCGCTTCCGACCGGATGTCTCCACCGCGACCGATTGACCACACGGCCTCATCTGAGGCGTTAGCCTAGGGTTCAAGCAGCCTTGCCGTCAAGGTCTTGATGCAGGCCACCTGCGATTCCGTCACCACGGGGGGTGCCCGTCAGCGCTCAAGCACCGGTGCCGATGGCAAGTCTGGGCGCTGTTGCTGGCTCAGGCGTTGAACCGCAGTGCTGACCACCCGCAGCTGGGCCTGTCGGTCGCCAGCATCCAGTGCGGCCTTGTACGTTTGGAGCTCGCTGCGGTTCATGCGCACGATGGCCCTGTTCTCAGCATTGAAGCTCCGGACCGGCAGCGTCGGCGTTCGCAATGCCAGCACCGCAGCACGCAGCTGATCTGTGGCTGCATCCGGTCGTTCTGGTCTCGTGGCACTGGTCGTCTTCAAGGGCATTCGTCACCTCCGTGGTGAGGGGTTGTTGGCGCTGGCAGTTCGCTTCACAGCATCTTGCCCGCGGCACGAACGCTGGACAGCAGCAGCGCGGCTGCCAACAGCCGGGTCCACAGGGCCGTGTTCGCCGACCTGGCGGCTCGTGCACCAAGGCCTGCGCCGAACACGGCGCCCACGGCCAACGCCAGTGCGATGGGTGCATGCACCAGGCCGAAAGCACCGGCAGTTGGCACGCCCTCATGCTGGCTGAGGTACATGGCCGTAGCTACCGGCGTGATGGCCAGACCCAGGACGCTGGCCATCGCCGCTGCGGGTGCCTTGGCGGCCCCGCGCCAGACAAAGTAGGGGACCAGAAACACGCCGCCTGCGCCGATGCTCGTCAGCGCCCCCACCGCAAACACATAGACCAGTGTTCGCGCATGTCGCAGGACCGCGGCGATCGTGTCGTCCGCGTCTGCGTTGCTTGCGGGTTCGCAGGAGCGGTCACGGACGAGCCTCACCGACAGCAGGCCGGCGACGATGAGCTGTGCTGCGACCACGGCGCCCATGACTGAACTTCCGGGCGCCGAGATGACGAACATGCCGCCGGTGAACGCCCCGAGCGCTGCCGCACCCATGGCCGGGAACGCCGCGTGCAGTCGATCTGCACAGACGTTGCCGGCTTTCCAGTGGGCCCAGGCGCCGGCTGCGGTCACGGCACAAGAGGCTGCCAGACTGGTCGCGATTGCCACGCCTGGCACCGTGGCGGCATCCACGCCGAAGGCCAGCAGCAATACCAGCAAGACCGGGACGAACAGCAGCGACGCGCCGACTCCCAGGGCACTGGCCAAGGCAGCGCCAAAGTAGCCCATCCCGCCGAAGAACGTCACCGTCGCAAACACCGTCTCAGCCGTCATGTGCGCTTCAAGCTGTGGCCCAACGCAGCCCCAGCAGAGCGACGAGGTGTGCCGGGTAGTAGGCATAGAAGAAGCCCCTGATCCGTCGCGGCGCGGGCGATCGTTCGGCGGCCAGTGTGGCCGCTGCAAGCGGCAACGCCACGAATGCCCAGGCATTGCCGTTGATCGCACACAGTCCTGCCGCGGACAGTGCCAGCAGAGCGGTTGCGCTCATCCGATGGTTCGGGTGCTTGAACCACCACCACGCCGCCAAACCGAGCATCACACCGGGCCACCAGAACTCCACCAGAGCACCACCTGCCAAGAAGGCAATGACCGCCAAGACGACGCCGTGCACCGTGCGTTGCTCGATGCCATGGACCGTGAGCGTGATCACCAGCATCGTGAACAGCACGTTCAGCGGCCACCAGCCGCCGGCCAGGTCGCCCCCGCCCAAAGCGGTGTACGGCAGCGTGGCTGCGGCTGCTGCCAATGCGAGCCGCTTCATCATGCGCACACGCGCGGACGCGTCGCAGCCTGACCGGCTGAGGTTGAAGGCCAGCACACCCACGAACAGCGGCAACGCCACCCGGCCCGCTGCATACAGCCCAGCCACCGAGCCTGCCAGCAGGTACTTGTTGACGTGGTCCCCCGTCATCAGCACGAGCGCGATCCACTTGAGGGTTTCCGTGGCGGCACTGCAGCTCACGTCCGGCTCCCTTCGAGCGACGGCTGCAATCGCGCGTCGAGCCGCTCATCGCTGGCCAACTGCCGATCGACCGCATCGAGCAAGCTCTGCTCGTCGATCTCCAGGTCGGTGCCGCCACCGTCTGGCCGTTGGCGGGCGTAGAAGTCGCTGCCTGCCAAGGCCTGTTCGTAGGCCTCCCACCGAGCCGGAGGCGGCGCCGGTTGCACGGGGATGGTTCGCGTCTCGCCGTTGACGATCACTGTCCTCCCTGGCACCTGGGCGAACAGCTTCATCAACACCGGGTCGGCGTGGTACGGCGCCTTGTCGCACAGGATCACCGGCATGCCGGTACGCACGATCAACTGCTTGCGGCTGTCCAGCGCACGCATCTCCTGCGGCAGCAGCAGCGCACGGCGTTGCTCGCTGACCGTCAGCGTGCGGCCACTGCTGCCGCCGTGGCTGGATGCGTTGTTGGAGTACTGGTGCGATCGCGCCCGCTCGGTCGTGTAGCCCGCCAGTTCGGACAAGCGGCGAGCGTCTTCCAGATCATTGGGCGCGAAGTGGATCGTCGCACCCATGTTGCTCAGGATGTTGTGCCCGCTTTCCTTGCCGTACACGTCCAGCAGCTGCGCGGTGTCCTGGATCACGATAGCCAGCCGCAGGTTGTAGCTGGCCATGAAGCTCACGCCCTTGGCGATGATGGGGACGCGGTCCATCGCGGTGAACTCGTCCATCATCAGCAAGGCCTGCAGTTTCAGATCCGGGTTGTCCTGCGGCTGTTCGCGCAGGTTCTCGCCGATCAGCACCGAGTAGAAGAGGTTCATCAGCAGCCCGGCGCCGACCATCTCGCGTGCCGGCACGCACACATAGACGCTCATCGGACGCCGGCGCAAGGCCCGCACGTCGAAGTCGTCGCCCGAGGTGGCCTTGTCGACCAGCGGGTTGGCCCAGATCGACAGCGGCGCCAGGAACGTCGCCAGGATGCCCTTGAGCGTGTTCTCCGACGCCCCCAGAAACCGGTTCAACGCATCGACGCATGCGGCAGACAGCCAGCGCCCTGATTTCGCGCGCAACTGCAGCACCCGACCCAGGTAGTCCTGCAGCGGCTCGCCCTTTCCAGAAGCCTGCCGCAGCACTTCACCCAGGGTTTGCGGCAGCTCGGGGGTTTCAAGCACCAGCAAGACCAGGCCCAGGAACAGGTTGCGCGCCGACTCGACCCAGATCGGACTTTCCTTGGGCTGGTCCGCATACAGTGTTGCCGCCAGGATCTGGACGTCGCTGATACGCAGCTTGGGGTCAGCGGCGATGTACGACAGCGGGTTGGACCGGTGCGAGTGCTCGCTGAACGGGTTCCAGCAGTACACCTCGTTGCCCATCTGTGTTCGCCGGTACTCGGCCGTCAAGGCGTGGTTCTCGCCCTTGATGTCTTGCACCACGCAGCTGCCCTCGAAAGTCAGCAGATTCGGGATCACAAAACACGTGCCCTTGCCCGTGCGCGTGGGTGCGGCCAGCAGCACGAACTCGAAGCCAGGCAGCCGCAAGAACTGTCCCCCCTGTTTGCCCAGCAGGATGCCGGTCGTACTGCGCAGGCCGCTGGCCTTGATGTCGCCATGGTGCGCAAACCGCGCACTGCCGTGCAGCTGCCGGCGCGTGCTGGTGGCCGCGACGATCAGGCCCACCGGCAGGCCGATGCACAAGCCTCCGCCGACCAGCATGCTGATCACGATCTTGCGCCGGGTCGGCTTGTTCGGCTGGCTCTGCCAGGCCTGCGTGAGCGTGCTGCTGTCGGCGCCGCGTGGGTCCTGCTTGTACAGCGCGAACAGTGCACCACCTGCGACGAGGTTGGCCCCGAAGAGGGCAGCTGTTGCGCTGGCCAGGCCCAGGCCGATCAGCGCCGCGGTCTTGGCCTTCACGCGGACCTCAGCTTGCGCTCGGGCTCGAAGTAGATCTCGCTGATGCTGCGCCGGCCGCCGCTGCACTGGAACTGGATGACGACATCGATCGTCAACACCAGCAGGCGCTTGATCACGTCGAAGCTCAGGTTCGCACCGCCGGGCGAGTCCTGGATCATGATGGCCATCTGCTCGAAAGCCATGGCCGGGCTGCCGGCATGGCAGCTGGTGATGCTGCCCGGGTGGCCCGAGGCGGCGTTGCGCACGTAGTACAGGCACTCGTCGCCGCGCAGCTCGGCCAGCAGGATGCGGTCGGGCTTCATGCGCAGGCAGGACTCCAGCAGGCTTTTGGCGGTGGTGTTGGCTTGGCTCTGTCCGCCTTTGCTGTACAGCAGGTGCACGGCGTTCGGGTGCGGCACGAACAGCTCGCGAACGTCCTCGATGGTGATCAGCCGTTCTTCGAGCGGGATCTCGAGGACCAGGCCTTTCATGAACGTCGTCTTGCCAGAGCCGGTGGCGCCGCAGACGACGATGTTCTTGCGACCTTGCACCGCGCGGCGGCAGAAGGCCGCGATCTGCCGGGTGGTCAGCAGGGACTGGAGCTCGCGGTCCAGCGCGGTCAGATCGGACTGCACCGGTTGCACGTTGGCGAACAGGCCCTGCTGCTCGAAGTCCTGCAGCCGCATTGCTTGGCGCGAGGGTTTGCGCAGCGTGAACGAGGTACGGCCTTCCTCCACCGCCGGCGGCAGCACAAACTGGATGCGCGAGCCGTCGGGCAGTGCTGCGCTGAGCACGGGCGTTGCGGCATCAACGCGCTGCGA
>JALHRS010000131.1 GCA_022841325.1 Lysobacterales bacterium
GGAAAGGGGGAAACGGGGAAATGGGAAGCGCGTGGTTCGAGGGACTGATGTAGGTCCAGACTTGTCCGGACGCTTCTGGCAACGGGCTGAAAGAGCGTCCAGACAAGTCTGGACCGACAGATCCCTCAGGTCCGGGGAAAGCGCGGCTTAGCCTTTCCCGTGCCCCGTGCCCCGTGCCCCCGCCCCGTCCCCCGCTTCCCCAGCCGCCTGCGCTACAATCGCGCCACTGAAGCGGGGGTGCCGGGCGCAGGCCGGGCTGAGACAGACCCTTCGAACCTGATCCGGCTAGTACCGGTGTAGGGAAGCTTCGGGTGCGCAGTTCAACACAGCGTATCCGCCGCCGCCGCTTCGTCCTTCCCCTGCTGGAGCGCGACGATGAATGCGGTGACCGACGACATGATGCAGCAGGCCGAGCAACTCTCGGCTGATTTGACCCGCCCGATCCCCGGCTCCCGCAAGATCTACGCCCATGGCTCGCGCGACGATCTGCGCGTGCCCATGCGCGAAGTGGCGCAGGCCCGCACCGCGAAGTCCTTTGGCGCCGAGATCAATCCCTCGCTGGCCATCTACGACACCAGCGGGCCCTACACCGACCCCTCAGTCAACATCGATCTGCGCAAGGGCCTGTTGCCGATGCGCGCCGCCTGGATTGCCGAGCGCGGCGATACCGAGCAGCTGGGCGGGCCGACCTCGGTCTTCGGCCACGATCGCCTGCAGGACGCCAGGACCAACCACCTGCGCTTTGAACACCTGCGCGCGCCGCGCCGTGCCAGGGCAGGTGCCAATGTCAGTCAGATGCACTACGCCCGCCGCGGCATCATCACGCCGGAGATGGAATACATCGCCATCCGCGAGAACCAGTTGATCGACCAGATTCGCGAGGATTATCTGCTCCGGCACCATGCCGGCGAGAGCTTCGGCGCCAGTCTGCCGAAGATCGTCACCCCCGAGTTCGTGCGCGATGAAGTCGCCCGCGGCCGCGCCATCATTCCCTGCAACATCAACCACCCGGAACTCGAGCCGATGATCATCGGCCGCAACTTCCTGGTGAAGATTAACTCCAATATCGGCAACTCGGCGGTGAGTAGCTCCATCGCCGAAGAAGTCGAGAAGATGGTGTGGTCGATCCGCTGGGGTGCCGACACGGTCATGGATCTGTCCACCGGCAAGCACATCCATGAAACCCGCGAATGGATCATCCGCAACTCGCCGGTGCCGATCGGCACCGTGCCGATCTACCAGGCGCTGGAGAAGGTCAACGGCAAGGCCGAGGAACTGACCTGGGAGATCTTCCGCGACACCCTGATCGAGCAGGCCGAGCAGGGCGTGAGCTACTTCACCATCCATGCCGGCGTGCGCCTGAAGTACATCCCGCTGACCGCCAGGCGCGTCACCGGCATCGTCAGTCGCGGCGGCTCGATCATGGCCAAGTGGTGCCTGGCGCACCACAAGGAGAGCTTCCTCTTTGATCGTTTCGAAGAAATCTGCGAAATCATGAAGGCCTACGATGTGTCCTTCTCGCTGGGCGATGGTCTGCGTCCGGGCTCGATTGCCGACGCCAACGACGCTGCCCAGTTCGGCGAGCTGGAGACCCTGGGCGAATTGACCCAGATCGCCTGGAAGCACGATGTCCAGACCATGATCGAGGGCCCGGGCCATGTGCCCATGCACCTGATCAAGGAAAACATGGACAAACAGCTGCGCGAGTGCGGCGAAGCGCCCTTCTATACCCTTGGACCGCTGACCACCGATATCGCCCCCGGCTACGACCACATCACCAGCGCCATTGGCGCGGCCATGATCGGCTGGTACGGCACCGCGATGCTTTGTTACGTGACCCCCAAGGAGCACCTCGGACTGCCCAACAAGCACGACGTGCGCGACGGCATCGTCACCTACAAGATCGCCGCCCACGCCGCCGACCTGGCCAAGGGCCATCCAGCCGCCCAGGTGCGCGACAACGCACTCAGCAAGGCGCGTTTCGAGTTCCGCTGGGAAGACCAGTTCAACCTCGGCCTCGACCCGGAGAAGGCCAAGGAATTCCATGACGAGACCCTGCCCAAGGAAGCCCACAAGGTTGCCCACTTCTGCTCGATGTGCGGTCCGCATTTCTGCTCGATGAAGATCACCCAGGACGTGCGCGACTACGCGGCCCAGAAAGGCGTGGCCGACGAAGCCGCGGCCCTGGAACAGGGCATGGCCGAGAAAGCAGCCGAGTTCCGCGAGGCCGGGCTGGAGATCTATCGGCCTGAATAGGCGCGGGGGCCTCGGTGCCGGATACCGCGGTGTCACGTTGCTGTGGCGAAGATCGGGACTCGCCGTCTACCGCTGCCAGAAGCAGAACGCAGAGAACGCAGAGAAGCGCAGAGAACGCGGAGAGAAGCAGATCGGCCCAAGAATGGCTTTTCTCTGCGTACTCCGCGTGCCTCTGCGTTCTCTGCGTTGAATCTCTTGCCCGCCAGCCCGCTGTGTCGCATCACTGCCCGTAGAGCGCTGCGCGCACTTCGGGCTGCCTAAGCCGCCAGCTTGCTAGCATTCGGATCTTCCCCCGCCGGCGTGATCCCTGAACCATGGACTTCAAAGCTGACGACAGCGGTGATGTGGTCAAGGCCAGAGCCGATCTGGATCGGGCCGGCAGCGAACTCGAGCGCCTGCGGATCGACCTCGACCGGCTGTCGCTGGTCTGTCGGGCGATGTATTCCCTGTTGCAGGAGAGCGCAGGGCTTACCGAGCAGGATCTGTTGCGTCGCGTGGACGAGATCGACGGGCAGGACGGTCAACTGAATGGCCGGGTGCGGGCCGCCGTGCAACCCTGCCCCGAGTGTGGCCGAGCTTGCGGCGCTCGCCAGCGGCACTGCCTGTATTGCCAGCATCCGCTGGAACGCCTTTCAGCCTTTGATTGAGTCCGACATCATGAAGCTCTATACCGCGCCGGGATGTGGCTCGGCACTGATCGAAATTGCCCTGGATTGGTGTGCGCTCCGGTATGAGCGTGTCGAACTCAGTTTCGCGGTCGTGGCGGCGGCCAACCACGAGGAACTGCTGGCGGCCAATCCCCTGCATCAAGTGCCAACGCTGGTTCTGGATAACGGCAGCGTGATGACCGAAAGCGCCGCCATCGTGATCTGGCTGGACGAACTGTATCCGGCTGCCGGCCTGCTGCCGCCGATGGGTAGTGCCGAACGCGCCCATGCATTGCGCTGGCTGTTGTTTATGGTGACCACGCTCTATCCCACATTCACTTATGCCGATTTTCCCGAGCGCCATCTCAGTGACGATAGCGCTCGGAGCGAGTTGGTCTCCTCCCAGCAGACGCAGCGCAAGCGCCATTGGCGGCTGCTCGACCGGTCAGCCATGGCGCCGTGGTTTTGCGGCGACCTACCCAGCATGCTGGATGTATACATCGGCGTCATGAGCCGCTGGCACCCCAGGCGGCCCTGGTTCACCCAGAATGCGCCGAGGCTTTATGCGATTGCGCAGAGAGTTGATGAGTTGCCCCAGGTGCGGCCGATGATGACGCGCAACTTCCCCGCATAGCAGGTTGCGGCTGGCAATCCCCCAGCCAGTGCAACTTCACGCTTGCGCCCGCATCATCCGGGGCATCGCTACTCACGCCATCGATCATGCATATCAGCCTCGAAGCTTTCATCCTGCGCAAGGTCGCCATCTGGGGTTTTGGCCAGGAGGGCCAGGCGGCGCTGCGTTTCCTGCGCTCGATCTTCCCGGAAAAGAAGATCGGCATCATTCTGACGCCGGAAGAGGCCGCATCCTGGGATTTCTCTGGCGATCCGAAGATCGAGGTGGTGGCCGAGGAGATTCAGGCCGGCACTTTCGGGCCCTATCAGATCGTCATCAAGTCGCCGGGCATCAGCCCCTATCGCTACACCCGGGCGATGGAGTGGGCACATTTTCGCGGCACCCGCTTCATTTCCGGTACGTCGATGTGGTTTGCCCAGCATCGTCGCGACAAGACCATCGTCATCACCGGCACCAAGGGCAAGAGCACCACCAGCGCATTGACCGCTGCCCTGCTGCGCGCCACCGGGGCCAAGGTGGTGCTGGCCGGCAATATCGGTCTGCCGCTGCTGGATGTCATGGAGCCCGATCCGGAGCCGGATTACTGGGTGATCGAGCTGTCCAGTTATCAGGCAGCTGATTTCATCGGCCATCCGGCGATCGCCGCGGTGCTCAACCTGTCGCCGGAACATCTGGACTGGCACGGCGATGAACAGACCTATTACCGCGACAAGCTCAAGGTGATCAGCGACGGCCACGCCGATCTGGCGGTGCTGAACGCGGCCGATGCGCGGCTGATGGCGAATGTGGAGGGCGTCGAACGGCGCACGCTGTTCAATCATCGCGGCTTCTGGCATGCCCGTGGCGCCTCGGTATGGCACGACGAAGAGCATGTGATCGATTTGTCCGACACCCATCTGGCCGGTGCCCACAATGCCAGCAATGTGGCCGCCGCCTTCACCATGGTCGAGGCCTTTGGCCACGATCCGCGGAAGCTGCTGCAGGCGGTGCGTGATTTCAAGCCGCTGCCGCACCGGCTGGCCGATGTCGGTACCCGCGACGGCATCCGTTTCGTCGATGACAGCATCGCCACCACCCCCGAAGCCACGCTGGCGGCCCTGAGCAGCCTGGCGCCCAGGCCCACGGTGGTCATCGTCGGTGGCTTCGATCGCGGTCTGGACTGGGGCGAATTCGCCCGTGCGATCAGCGTCGAGGCCCCGGCCGGTATCGTCGCCCAGGGCCAGAACGGTGCCCGCATCCACGCCCAGATCGAAGAGGCCATCGCCCACCTCGGTGATCGTCGACCCCAGTTGAAGCTGGTCGAGGATCTGGAAGCCGCGGTGGCGGCTGCCACACAGCTGGTGCCGGCCGGCGGCGTGGTGCTGCTGTCGCCGGGCGCGCCCAGTTTCGATCAGTTCCGTGATTATTCCGAACGTGGTCGGCGTTTCGCCGAGCTGGCAGGATTCGAAGTGCGCGACGAGCGCATCGAGGGCATCGGCCTATGAGCACCGAGCAGCCGCCACGACGCATCCGCATCTGGGATTTGCCCGTGCGCCTCACTCACTGGGCGCTGGTGCTCTGCGTGCTGGCCCTTTACGCCACCGGCGAATACGGTTGGCTGAGCATGGACTGGCACTTCCGCTTCGGTTACGCCGCGCTGGCGCTGATCCTGTTCCGCCTGATCTGGGGAGTGGTCGGCAGCGAACACGCGCGTTTCTCCGATTTCGTGCGCGGGCCCAGAGCCATCCTGCACTACCTGGAATCCTGGGGCAGGGCTGATTACCGC
Organism: Lysobacterales bacterium; assembly: GCA_022841325.1. Lineage (GTDB taxonomy): Bacteria > Pseudomonadota > Gammaproteobacteria > Xanthomonadales > SZUA-5 > JADKFD01. The sequence continues at coordinate 5,303 of JALHRS010000131.1, forward strand.
CCGGCTCTGGGCCACAACCCACTCGGTGCTCTGGCGGTGCTGGCGATGCTGCTGCTGATGCTGGCGCAGGCGGTCAGCGGCTTGTTCAGCAATGACGAAATCCAGTGGTACGGACCCCTGTCGGAGCGGATCTCGATCTCTGCGAGTGCCGACTGGACCGACTGGCACCATCTGGGTCAGAAGCTGCTGTTGCTGATGATCGTGCTGCACCTGGTCGCGATCAGTGTTTACCGGCTGGTCAAGCACGAGGATCTGGTGCAGCCGATGCTGACCGGCAACAAGCAGCGCAGCGACGGCCACGACGCCCGCTGGCGTTCGCCGTGGCTGGCGCTGGCCTTGTTCGCCCTGTGCGCAGCTGCGGTGTGGGCAATCACCATCTGGGGCCCGCCGCCGTTGTAGCGGCGCTTGACCTACGCTCTGGTAGAGCGGAGCTTGCTCCGCTGCTTCTGCTGGGCTTTGGCTTTTGACCTTGCCGTTGCTCTGGTTCTTGATCGAAAGCCGCACATCCTGCCGAGCAAGCTCGGCACTACAACAGCCTCGTACACCGACGCTCTGGCAGAGCGGAGCTTGCGCCGCTGCTTCTGCTGGGCTTTGGCTTTTGACCTTGCCGTTGCTCTGGTTCTTGATCGTATGCCGCACATCCTGCCGAGCAAGGTCG
>JALHRS010000132.1:0-2296 GCA_022841325.1 Lysobacterales bacterium
CCGCTGCGTCATCTGCAGCGCTGCGCGGCGCGAGAACGTGAGCAGCAGGATGCCGCGCGGATCCACCCCGCTGGCGATCAGGCAGCAGACCCGATGCGCCAACGTATTGGTCTTTCCCGAGCCGGCACCAGCGATGATCAGTAGCGGGCCAGGGTCTGCACCCCCAACGCCGTGACGCGCGGCGGCGCGCTGCTCAGGATTGAGGCGTACGAGAAGGGTGTCGAGCCCAGGCGATGCCGCCGTGACGGCCTGGGCAAACGATGCAGCGGACAACGGATGCTCAACGGTGAACTGTGAATATGTACAGTACACCGAAACGCAGCGACGTCGTCGCCCGGATCAGTCCTGCCGCATCTGAACGTCGCGCAGAATCACCGGCGTTCCCAGCGACGCCCATGGCGGTCGCGGTAGTACGGCCAGGGCGTTACGTAGACCGGCGGCGGCGGCGTCGCACGCCAGCGGGGGCCATCGATGTAGTGGCCGTGGCCGTAGCCCGGATGGGTCGGCACGACGATGCAACCGGACAAACCAGCCACACCTGCAGCAAGCGCAGTGACCGCGATCCAGCGTCTGGACATGAGACCTCCGTTGGTTCGGCGTCGCGGTGGCACCAGGTGGCACCGCGCATGGCGGCTCAACGGCCACGGCGCTCGCCGTGCCGACGCAGCAGTGGTTACGAGCGGTAACCGCAAGGTCCGATGCAGACTTGCCGTCTGGCGAAACGGGAGGCGAGTCGACAGAGGTGGCGGTCGACGCTGATCGAGGCCGTCTGTGCGGTTTTGCCACCCTAGAGCAACGCGTCTCCTGTCAGTGCACGCGCGACGTACCCCTGCGTGCTGCCTTGAGCAGAAAACCAGGCGTCACTGCACGATCTCTTCAGCGTGCAGCGGCATGCCGAGTGCGCGCAGGATCGATTGCACGCGCACGACCGGCACCTTGCGCACCGGCACCCCTTCGTCGATCGCGACCGCAGCGGCGATGCCTGCTGCCTGACCGGTCGCCATGCACGCCGGCATGTTGCGCGATCGCGCATGGGCAGCATGGTCGGCGGAAATACAGCGCCCCGCCACCAGCAACTGCTCCACGTTCATTGGCACCAGGCAGCGGTACGGTATCTCGTAGGGACGCAATCCTTGAAAGTCCACGTCGGCGCCCTTGGGGTCGTGGATGTCGAGCGCGGACACGTCAGCGGCAATGCTGTCGTCGAAGTGCGTTCCCTGTGTCGAGTCCGCACCGGTCAGGGTGTACTCGCCAAGAATATGGCGGGTCTCGCGCACCCCCAGCACGGGCGCAATCTGTCCGATGCTGGCGCCCTCGAAACCCGGAATGCGCTCGCGCAGGTAGCGGGCCACGCCCTCGATCTGGCGATAGCACTCGACGATCGCATCGGCAAACTGCTTCGGATCGAAGACGTCGACACCGGTCACCCGGGTCGCGTTCACGTACATCAGGCCGTCCGCCGTCTTGAGCGTGATGTTGTCGCGCTGGAGCTTGACGCCGGTGTCCTTCTGCCACTGCTGCAGCGACCCATTGAATCCCGTCAGCCACAGCCCGTAGGCCAAGCCCGCGTCCGTCGCTGGAATCGCCCGCGCAGGCACGTCTTCACAGGTGCGTGCCCAGTCAGCCAGGCGCTTGATGTCGACCTTGTTCATCGTGAAGTACATCGACACCGGCTGCATCTTGCGCGACGCGGCGTCGTCCTCGCCGGAGCCCATCACGAACGGCGCCCCTGCCTTGGCCGCGATGTCGGCGTCCGCAGAACAATCGATGACGACCTGGGCGGCGATGAACTGGCGCCCGGCCTTGCTCTCGATGACCACGCCGGTCACCCGCCCGCCTTCGGTCACCGGCCCCGACACGAACGTCTCGAACAGGATCTGCACCCCGCTGTCCACGCACAAGCGGGTCAGCAGGATCTTCATCATCTCCGGGTCGCACGGCGAGGCGATCTTCACGCCCCCCGTCTTGACCACCGCCATGTAGTCCGGCCCGGCCCCACCCACCGAGCGGGCCAGGTTCCAGATCTCCAGCGGCAGCCCTCCGACCAGCGCGCCGGACGGTTTGGTATTGAGGCCCAGCGTCAAGTTGCCGCCGAGCGAACCAAAGCGCTCGATCATCACGACCCGCTTGCCGCGGCGTGCGGCGGAAATTGCGGCCAGCGGCCCGGTGGTGCCGCCACCCACCACCACGATGTCGGTCTCCATCAGAAGCGGAATCTCGCGTGCCGGTTCGGTGATGGTGCGCTTTGATGCGTGGTTCATGTCACTCCGTGGGTACGGTCGGGGGGGGCCGGGGG
>JALHRS010000132.1:2306-5934 GCA_022841325.1 Lysobacterales bacterium
CACTTGGCGAACTCTCGCGCGAAGAACGCAGCGAATTCATCGGGCGAACTGGCCACCACCGTGGCGCCCATCCCCGTCAGTCTCTCCTTGATGTCGGGTGCCGTGAGGGCCGCGACCGCCTCGCGGTTCAGGCGATCGATGATCGGCTTCGGTGTTGCGGCTGGCGCCAGCAGGCCGAACCACGCGACGGCCTCGAAGTCCGGATAGCCGGACTCAGCCATGGTCGGCACGTCCGGCAACGTGGAGGCGCGCGTCTTGGTGGTGACTGCAAGTGCCTTGAGCTTGCCGCTCTTGATGTGCGGTGTCACGGGCACGATGTTGTCGAACATCATGTTCACGGTGCCGCCCATCAAATCGATATGGGCCTGGGAACTGCCCTTGTAAGGAACGTGGAGGATGTCCAGACCGGCGAGCGTCTTGAACAGTTCGCCGCTGAGGTGGTGCGACGTGCCCTGCCCCGACGAGGCGAACGTGATCTTGCCCGGGTCCTTCTTCGCCAGGGTCACCAGTTCTTTCACCGACTGGGCGGGCAGGCCCGGCCCGGTGATGAGCACCAGCGGCGTGATCGTCATCTGCGTGACCGGCGCGAAGTCCTTGATCGCGTTGAACGGCAGCTTGCGGTAGACCAGTGCGCTGATCGGCAGCGCTGCCGTGGCCATGGTGAGGGTATAGCCATCGGGCTCCGCCTTGGCGCCCCGGTCGCTGCCGATATTGCCGCCGGCCCCGGTGATGTTCTCCACGATGACCGGTTGTCCCAGGGACTTCGACATACGCTCGCCGACCACGCGCGCAATCGTGTCGGACGCTTGCCCCGGTGGAAACGGCACGATGATCTTGATCGGTTTGGTCGGCCAGTTCTGTTGCGCCATGGCGCCGCCGCACGCGGCAGCCAGCGTCAATGCAGCGACGATGAGGATCTTCTTCACGGGGTGTCTCCCTTGAGGTGGTCGGTCGGAGCACTCTTCGTTGCGCCGCGCCGGTTAAGAATCGGTTGCGCTGCTTCAGGCCGCCGCGGCGAATGCTGCCGACTGCGACGCCGACAGCGTCACTTCATAGGCGCGACGCACATGGGCCGCCGCCAGTTCCTCGGCAAGCTCGGCATCGCGCGCCTTGATCGCATCACAGATCGCCTGATGGTCTGCGATCGCTCGTCTGCGACGCTCTGGCTCGCCTCCCGTGGCCGAGCGCCTTGACAGCACGATCTGCGCATTCAACGACATCAGAATCGCCCGCAGGCGCGCATTGCGAGCCGCGCTGATGATGACGTTGTGAAACTCGGTGCCGATCGAGTTCCACTTCTCCCAGTTCGGCTCGCGGGCGTAGCGTGCGCACAGCTTCTCCAGCTGCTCGATCTCCGCTGGCGTGGCGCGCAGAGCGGCGAAGCGGGTCGCGGTCGCCTCGAGGGTCTCACGCAACTCGAAGAACTCGCGCAGGTCATCGAGCGAGCGACGCGGCACGGCGTAGCCACGTGATGGCAACTGTTCGATGAAGCCATCGCGCACCAATAGCTTGAGCGCCTCGCGCACCGGCGTTCGGCTCATGCCGAGACGCTCTGCCAGATGCACCTCGAACAACGGATCACCGGGCGCCAGCTCTGCCTGTTCGATCGCCTTGCGCAGCGCGTCGTACGCGCTGGTGGTCAGGTCATCGGCACGCATAGGTTTCGAATCCGGTGTGTATACACAGTGCATTCAGCTTCGTTCCATTTCCTCGAAGTGTCAAGCCCTGCGCTACCCTCGCGCGGCGCGCCGGCCATGGAACCAGGCGCGGTCAACTGGATTCACGGAGACCCGACACCGTGTCAGTGCAACGATGGTTGGTGACCTGCCTCCTCTTTCTGGGCCTTGGCCCCACATGGGCCGCGCCGGCCGCTTACACCGGGCCCATGGCGATCGTCGATGCCCAGGTGCAGGCGCATCCGGGGCGCACCGGCGTCTATGTGCTCGAGGCGCCGGTCGAGGCGCTGTTGGGGCGGGCCTGGCTTGCCGACAGCGCGCGCGAGTCGATCGAGGTCCAGTACTTCATCTGGAGTACCGACAACATCGGCATCCTCGCGGCCGAGGCGCTGCTGCGCGCAGCCGAACGCGGCGTGCGCGTGCGGGTGATCGTCGACGACCTGATGATCGACGCGCCGGACAAGTCGCTGCTGGCGCTGGCCCGGCATCCGAATGTCGACATCCGCATCTACAACCCGCTCACCTCCGTGGGGGTGCCGCTCATGACGCGCGTGATCAACGCCGTCACGCGCTTTCGTGCCGTCAACCAGCGCATGCACGACAAGACGCTGGTCGTGGACGGCAAGGTCGCGATCACCGGCGGCCGCAACATGGCGGCCGAGTATTTCGACTACAACCACCGCTACAACTTTCGCGACCGCGACGTGGTGCTGTTGGGCGAGGCGGTGAAATCGGTGCAGCAGAACTTCGAGCGGTTCTGGTCGAGCGAACTGTCGGTGCCGGTGGAGTCGCTGTACAGCGGCCTCGGGTTGATGATGAAGAATGTTCAGGTCACCGACGACGAGATCAGGCAGATCTACCGTGACCTGCACGCCTACGCGCGCTCGCCGGAGAACTTTGCCCCGGAGGTGCGCAGTGCGATCGACGCAACGCCGGTCTCCTTTGCCCGTATCGCAACGGCGATGGTCTGGTGCGAGGTCGAGTTCATCAGCGACATGCCGGGCAAGAATGACGGCAGGTTCGGCCTGGGCGGCGGCGGGAGCACCAGCGCGGCGCTGGCACGCCTGGTGGAGAGTGCGCAGCACAGCGTCGTGATCCAGTCGCCCTACCTGGTCTTTTCCGACGCCGCGATGGCGCTGTTCCAACGTGTGGCGGCGCGTGGGGTCGAGGTGCGCATCAACACCAACTCGTTGGCATCGACCGACAACCTGCCGGCCTTTTCCGGCTACCGCAACCAGCGCGAACGGATGCTCGCCATGGGCCTTAAGGTCTACGAGTATCGGCCCGATGCCGAGGTGCAGCGCCTGCAGATGCAGCAGCGCATCCCTGCCCTGACCGGCGATCCGCCGATCTTCTCGCTCCACGCCAAGAGCATCGTCGTCGATGCCAAGGTCGTCTACATCGGCACGTTCAACCTGGACCCGCGTTCCGAGAACCTCAACACCGAAGTGGGTGCGGTGATCCACGATCCCAGCGTGGCACGTGCAGTGCAGGCGCAGATCGAGCGCGACATGGCCGCCGGGAACAGCTGGAACGCGGCGACGGACGACCCGGATCGGCACGTTGCCGTCATCAAGCGCGCCAAGGTTCGATTTCTGCAGCTGCTGCCTTTGCGGCCGCTGCTGTAGGGCCCCGCGGCCGGTTGACGCACTGTCGAGTCAGGGTCTCCTGGACTGCGGGATCCCGTAAGGGGGACGGCAGGCAGCCCAATTGCCACGTTGCGGCATGGCTGCGGCGATGCTGCGGCACGACGGACCAGATTTGCACCCCCTTTGTGGAAAACAGCCTGACATCGCGACCGCCGGTCAAGTCCGGGCGGACCGCAAGACAAGCCACGCGGCGCAACGGACTTGATACGGCAGACAAGGCCGACGCGGCCGGGAAGCGAGTTGCGGGCGAGCCAGGCGCAGATGCCGACAGGCTGGCACTGCTATGCGATGGCCTGCGCGAAC
>JALHRS010000133.1 GCA_022841325.1 Lysobacterales bacterium
GTTCGCGGCGCCGTCGCTGGGCGGCTCCGGGATCTACGACTACGTCGCCAACGGCGTGTCGCCGGAGTACTCCATCGGCGGGCAGCTGATGACCCAGGCAATCGCAGTCGGGACCACCATCATCTGGTCGGCGGTGGTCGCCTTCATCGCCTTCAAGATCGTCGACCTGTCGATCGGCCTGCGCGTCACCGAGGAAGAAGAGCGCGAGGGCCTGGACGTCGCGGCCCATGGCGAGGCGGCTTACCGGATGTAGTTCCCCTACAGTTCCTCCTGATAGAACCTCTCCTGGCTCGAAGGGGCGCGCAAGCGCCCTTTTTCTTGCGCGGAGATCCTGCCGGGCAGCTTCAGCAGGCGAGGGTCGGTGGGATACAGGCGCGTGGCGATGCGTCGCAAGTAAAGGAAACTCACGCCACCTTACGGGGCAAGTGATGTTCGCGGTGACCTCGGCATTCGCGGCAAGGTTCAGCGCGGGCATGAAGGTCGCAGGCGTGCCAGTTAAGCCCATCGTGCCGTTGATTGCCACGCCGACCGGCGCGGGCCCTCGATCGCCTCGGAAAAGGCTGCGAAGAGCGTGTATCGGTCCTCACCCCGATCGCGATACTCGCCGAGGATACGGAGGACACTGTCGGTGCCATCTGGCGCCCCCGGGGTACCAGGACCAACATCGGATCCGCCGCTGCGACTTGTCCGCTGTCATGCGGTGGCGTCACCGCGAAATCATTCAGTAGGCATTGTCGGACTTTAGAACCACCCACACCGTCTTGGCTACGATGTACAGGTCGAGCCGCAGCGACCAGTTGCGCAGGTACTCGAGGTCGCAATCGATGCGAGCCTTCATTTTTTCCAGCGTTTCGGTCTCGCCACGGAAGCCGTTGACCTGAGCCCAGCCGGTGATTCCCGGCCGTACCTTGTGCCGCAGCATGTATCCCTTGATCAGACTACGGTACATTTCATTGTGCACGACGGCATGCGGTCTCGGACCGACAATACTCATGCTTCCCTGCAGGACATTGTAAAACTGTGGCAACTCATCCAATGACGTCTTGCGCAGGAAAGCACCGACGGGGGTCACTCTATGGTCGCCCCTGCGCGCTTGTACAACCCCGTCGCCATCGTCCATCACCGTCATCGAGCGGAATTTGTAGACTGAGATCTCTTTGCCGTCCAGCCCGTAGCGGCGTTGCCTGAACAGTACCGGTCCGCGCGAACTCATCTTGACAATGAGCGCTATCAGCAACAGCAGCGGAGAGATCAGCGCCAGTATGAGCAGCGCCAGAACGATATCGCTGCCGCGCTTGATGAAACCGTTCAGGCCTGTAAAGGGTGATTCGCACACCGCGACCACAGGAATGCCGGCGACCGCGTCCACGCGTCCTTGAATCAGGTCCGTGACGAAGCCATCGGGCACGAAGTAAATAGAACTGGTGGTGTCACGCAGCGCGTCGAGCAGGGCCAGGATTCGCTGTTGCGACGCCATCGGCAACGAGAGGTAGATCACGTCGACGCCGTTCGCTTTCGCATACACCGGCAAGTCCAGAATCTTGCCGAGCAAGGGATATGTCTCCGAATTCCTCAGGCGCCCGTGCTCCCGGTCGTCGAAAAAGCCGAGCATTTGGACGTTCGTGTACGGATCCGTGCGCAGGCGCGCGGCCAACTCGATTCCCTGCTCGTTCATGCCAGCCACGACCACGCGCCGGGCACGCCCCTGGAAATCGCGAATCGCCGGCGCAGCCGCTCGCAGCATGAAATGCGCCGCAATTTGGCTCAGCGGCGCCGCCCACCACCACATCACCAGGACATCGCGATCGAAGTATTCAAGGTAGCGGCTACCGTAGCCGAACAGCAGGAGCAGTCCCGACATCGCCAGCCATGTCAATGCGATGTGGCGCACTAAACGCCATGGAGGCATGGTGAGACGGGAGGAGCCTGGGAAGGTCAACGAGAACGCGATCAGAGAAAGGATCACGATGTGGCCTCCCAAACGTCCTTCGATCGCGAGTGCCACGAACCACAGCGACCCCACCAGCACCATCGGTTCGAGCAGGATCTCGATTACGTTGAGGAGCTGATCGCGGCCAAGCGAAAGGCGGGTGGCCCGGCGGAACGTAACGGGGACGGTTCGCTCTGGCATGTTCAGGCAGGCATTTGGTACGGCCGGACAGATGACGACCGGCGGTCGTCGGGATCGAGCGACGAGAGCTAGCTTATCATACGCGCCATGAGTGATCGTGCGTCGGCCCGGAATCGAGGTCCGCTGAGGACCTCGGTGCGGCAGGGCGGGTTAGTCGGCAAACGCCCCAACGTCGTTGCCAGCATGTCTTGTTCGCGGCAGCCGGTCCCGTTTGCGATACTTCGCAACCGCTTCGGCCCGGTTTGCCGCGCCGAGTTTCCTCAGGATCCGTTGTACGTGGTTCTTCACTGTGAACGAGCTGATGGTGAGAATTTCCGCGATCGCGATGTTGGTTCTGCCCTCCGAAACCAAGGTAAGGATTTCCTCCTCGCGCCCGCTCAGCATCGGCGAGCCAGATGCGAACTTCGGGTCCCTGGATGTCGCGTGAGCTTTCAATCCGGACACTCGTCGAGATCCCGCGTCTATCAAGGCAATCACTGCATCGACCAAATGACGGAAGCGCTCAGAGTCGACCTCCTTCAAGATCGGACCCGCGTTCGCTACCAGATACAGGCTGTCGGTTCCATCGCGCGCGTTGTGGGTACCATGCACCAGAATCGACGACATCCTGCGCATGGACTCGTGCAGGGCGCAGTTACACGCGGAATGAAGCAATTTCCCGACGGCCTCGCTGGCGAACAGAAGCGGACGCCGATCTTGGGTAATCCAGCGCAGATGGAGATTCTTGAGCAGGTTCTCCGCGTTGCAAGCGTCCAGCAGGCCCGTGCGCAAGCCCGGGATGGCGGAAATCACGTCGATTTGCAGGTTCCGCCCATTGAAGTCGCCCCACGCAGAAACGAGGATCTGATGCGGGAGGAAGTGCTGGATCTCGCCTTGCAGCAATTGGAAAAGGTCGTAGTGGCGTTTGATCCGAGAGGACTGCGATACGATGTGTAGAAATCTCTCGCGTTCCCTTTCCGTGAGACGCAATTCTTCCGCTAACGACGCCGGTTGAACGCATTGGCTCATATTGACTTCGTGCCTCATCGCTGCGCCCCCGATGCCCGACTTTGTTCTGAACTGCAGAAATGACCTAGTTGCCATGGCAGCTTTCCGTTTGAATTTTCACATGCCCTCGGAGGAATGATGCTCCGCTCATGTGTCAATTTTTGTGCTGCGAGGTCGGCGCTCGGCGCGGTAGCATGTGCACTCGCGGTGGCGTTGCTGCCACGGGTCGCAGCGGCTCAGCAGGGGCCGGTGACGCTTCGGTTGTCCAGCACGCCTGCTTGGGACAGCAACGTGTTCCGGGTGCCGGATGGGGTAAACGATCCGCAGCTGGCGCGAGGTCTGTCCGGAAAGTCGGATCGCAGTACCGCGACCACCATCGGTCTGAGTTTCAACAAGGCTTATGCGCAGCAAAGCGTGCTGCTAGAGATCGACAATACGGCCACCCGCCACCAAAAGTTCAAATTTCTCGACCGCGATGCGATCAATTACCGAGCCGTATGGCGGTGGCACCTGACACCGCGCATCAGCGGCACGCTGAGCACCGACCGAGCGCAAAGTGTCGTCGGATTCGACGATACGCAAGACCAGACGCTTACCACCACCACAACGCGCAACCGCAATTTTGCGCTCGATGCATGGCTCTTCGGCGGTTGGCACCTGCTCGCGGGAGCTGGAGAATCGGAGAGAGGAACCTCGCGGGTCTTCCTTTCGGACCCGGCGTCCGATCAGGCTAGTGCGGATTTCGGCATCCGTTACGACTACGCCAGCGGGAGCTCGATTTCCGCCACGCGACGCTTGACCCGCGGCGTCTCCGAAGGCCAGGAGGTCGATCCCGTCAATCTCATCGACAATGTGTTTGCGTTGAACCAAACCGACTTGCGGGCGACATGGATAGTGAGCGGGAAGTCGACGCTGGCAGCTCACTTGGGCCGCATCGAGCGCCGTCATCGCAATATTCCGCAACGCGATTTTTCCGGCATCAACGCGGACTCCACCTACACGTGGACTCCGGCCGGCAGGCTTACCGTGGTCGCGACAGCGAGCCGGGCTATCTCCCCCTTCTTGACAGGGACCAGTTCCACTTACAGGGTCGAGGATACGCTTGCGTTTGCACCGACCTGGCGGGTCAGCGAGAAGGTCGGGCTGAGCATTCGCGCAAGCAGACGCGCGAGCGAATTTCGTGGCCCGGTGGTCCCCGTCGCCGGCCCGCCGCGGCGCGACGTCCTGACCAGCATGCAGTTCGGCGCCAGCTGGACGCCCACCACCAACGTGAGATTCGCGGCAACTCTGCAACGCGACCGACGCACTTCCACCGATATCGCTTTCTTCTACAACGGTACTACCGCGAGCTTGAGCGCTTCTTTGACGTTCTGAATCGGCCCGAGCCTCTTGGAGAGCACGCAGGTATCGTCTGTGCCTGGCGGTTCTCGCAGTTCATAGGCGTAACGAATGAATGTCGCCACGCCACCGGGTTCTCCTTGTACCCCTTTTCCTCGCCCCCGCGCTCGCCGCCGAAGGACGGCGTGAAACCCGTCGAACCCATGGACTCTGCCGTGGGAAGGCAGTGCTCTGCCTCGTGAGCTAACCACCCCTTGTTGGGCGGCGCCAGTTTCCTGGGCCACGCGCTGCGGGCTATTCAGGCGGGCCGGGAACACGTCTCATGAACGAAGCGCCCCCCAGCTGCAGTTGCCGTATGGAAAGGTCCTGGCCGACAAACTATTACATTGTTAGTATCAATGGACTATTGCGGTTGCAAGGCTCTCTCTTTAGTCTCGCCCCATATCGATATGAGGCCCCCCTAAAACCGTCGGGGCTGACAACAGGGGGCTCGATTGAGCAAGAGCGAGAAAGCGCGGCAGGTTTTCAAGAGAACGGTGATCGCGGCTGCTGCGTTTCTGGTGTGCTCGGGAGTTCAGGCGCAAACTTCGACGTATTCGTTCGGGACGCAGATCAGCAGTCAGTGGCAGACCACGTTCCAGCCATCAGAAACGTTCGCGACGCTGTCGGTGACGACGACCGACAACATGTACTACATCTTTGACCTCGCGACTACCGCAAATTTCAATGCGCTGTTCGGCACGCCCAACGCGACCATCCACAGGCTGGTGTTCAACACCAACAACGTCGACCCCATCACCGGCAGCGTCCGGCTCGCCAGCGGATCCTGGGGTGTCGACCATATCTATTACTCGCCTTCGAACACCGAGCTGGGCGGCGTGACTTTTGATTTCATGGAAGGCTGGGGCAATGCCTCCAACAGTGGTGGCAGCCTGCTGCAGTCGAACGAGCGGGTCGTATGGGAAACCAGCTTCGCGAGTCCGACCAGCTTTGTCGCTCCGCCTTTCGCCCTGAAGGTGTTCGGGCTGGGTGATAGCGGCTCCGGCCACGCTTGGTATGTGCCAGCGTCTCCTGTCCCAGAGCCGGAGACCTATGCAATGCTGCTCGCCGGCCTCGGCATGCTGGGATTTGCGGCGCACCGCCGCAAGCGCAAGCAATCGGCTGTCGCCTAGCACGAGCCGCATTCGGCCTCCACAAGCCCGCTTCGGCGGGCTTTTTGCTTCTGGAGGCGGTCGACGCCGCCAGCGACGATCGCCGCTACGGCGAGATCTTGCCCAGCAGCTCGAGCAGGCGGCGGCGCTCGGCGGGCGAG
>JALHRS010000134.1 GCA_022841325.1 Lysobacterales bacterium
CTCGCAACGTGGTGCGATCGGCACGCGTCTGCTGAACCTAAGCGTTGCGGACAACGACCACCCTGAACCGTTGGTTCAGGACATCGGGCCGGGCGGCACAGGCGGGGAACTTCTTCGGTGGGCTGGCGATCGTCGCCAGCCCACTTTGTCAATGCAGCAAGCGATGACGCGCGCATCGCCTCCATCATGGCCACCAAGACAAAGAACTACTGGCTGATGAAGTCCGAGCCGTTGGAGTGCTCGATCGACGACGCGCTGGCGGCCCGGCATCAGGTCGTGCCCTGGACCGGCGTGCGCAACTACCAGGCGCGCAACTTCATGCGCGATGCGATGCAGGTGGGCGATGGCGTGCTTTTCTACCACTCCAGTTGCGCCGAGCCCGGCATCGCCGGCCTAGCCGAAGTGGCCAGCGTGCCGTACCCGGACGCCACCCAGTTCGATCCGAAGAGCAAGTACTTCGATGCGGGTGCACAGCGCGCCGAGCCCCGCTGGATCCATGTCGACGTTCGCGCGCTGCGCAAGACCCGCCTGATCGGCATCGGCGAGTTGCGCGAGCAACCCGCGTTGGCCGACATGGTGATCCTGCGTCGGGGCAATCGCCTGTCGATCACGCCCGTCACTGCCGCCGAGTGGCGCTTCATCACCACCAAGCTGCTCAAGACGGCGTAGCTGCGCCGCGCTGGATATCCGATGACCTTATGGGAGATGGCGGGCCTGCTCGCGCTTGGCTCGGTGACGGGATTCCTCGCTGGTCTATTCGGCATTGGCGGCGGCGGCTTCATGGTGCCGTTCATGACGCTACTGCTGACTGCGCAGAAGTTCCCGCCGGACCATGTGGTGCACATGGCAATCGCGACGTCGCTGGCCACCATTTTGTTCACGTCGGCGTCATCAGTGCGCGCGCACCATCAGCGCGGCGCGGTGCTCTGGCCGGTCGCGCGCGTGCTTGCGCCCGGCATCCTGGTCGGCGCCTTGCTCGGAGCGCAGATCGCCGCGGCCTTGCCCACGGCGTGGCTGGCGCTGCTGTTCGCCGGGTTCATCGGCTTTTCGGCCACGCAGATGCTGTTGAACCGCAAGCCCAAGCCCTCGCGCGAGTTACCGGGCAAGGTCGGGATGTTCGGCATGGGCAACGTGATCGGCGTGGTGTCCAGTCTTGTCGGCGCCGGCGGGGGCTTCGTCTCGGTACCGTTCATGGTGTGGTGCAACGTGAAGATGCATCATGCCGTCGCCACGTCGGCCGCTCTCGGCTTTCCGATAGCGCTGGCGGGAACGGTGGGCTACGTGATCGCCGGCAGTCGTGAACTCGGGCCGCCCAGCTGGCAGTTCGCCGGCTACATCTATCTGCCAGCGCTGGTGACGATCTCGGCCATGAGCGTGCTGACGGCGCCGCTCGGTGCCAAGGTGGCCCATTCATTGGATGTCACAGGCCTGAAACGGTACTTCGCCGGCCTGCTTTACTTGCTGGCCGGATACATGCTGTTCAAGGGCGCAGCATCGCTGGTGACGTAGCAGGGCGCGGTCGGTCGGCGCCGGGCGCGCGAGCGCGTCACGGCGTCACTGCGGCCACTGGGGCCACTGCGGCCAATGGGGCCAATGAGGCCAAGCCGCGAGTCGGTTCACCAACCCGGCAGACCTGCGGATATGCTTCGCGCCGACGTCGAGCTTCGACCGCCGGGCACAACAACGCGAAGACATCCCGTGGACCGCAAAGTCGTCTTCAACAACACCCGGCTGCCCTACCTGCTGCTGGCGCCGCAACTCGCCATCACCATGGTGTTCTTCTTCTGGCCGGCGGGCCAGGCGATGTTCATGTCGGTGCTGCAGCAGGATCCTTTCGGCGCACGGGTGGTGTTCGTCGGGCTGGAGAACTTCAAGGCGATCCTCGCTGACCCCGACTACCTCGCCGCCATGTGGCGTACCGCGTACTTTTCGATAGCGGTGACGGTGCTGGCGATGGTGCCGGCACTGCTGCTGGCGGTGATGGCCGACCGCGCGGTGCGCTGGGCCACCGCCTACAAGACCACGCTCGTCATTCCCTACGCCATCGCTCCGGCGGTTGCCGGCGTGCTGTGGCTGTTCATGTTCAACCCGGCGGTGGGTGTGATCTCGTGGGCCATGCGCACGGCCGGCTTCGAATGGAATCCCACGCTCGATGGCACTCACGCGATGACGCTGGTGATCCTGGCCAGCGCCTGGAAGCAGATCGCCTACAACTTCCTGTTCTTCCTGGCCGGCCTGCAGTCGATCCCGAGGTCACTGCTGGAAGCGGCCTCGATCGACGGCGCCAGTGAAAGCCGCAAGTTCTGGTCGGTGGTGTTTCCGCTGCTGTCGCCCACCACGTTCTTCTTGCTGGTCGTCAACATCGTCTACGCGTTCTTCGACACCTTCGGCGTGATCCACGCCGTCACCGGTGGCGGTCCGGCCAAGGCCACCGAGATCCTCGTCTACAAGGTCTATTACGACGGCGTGATTGCGCTTGACCTGGGTTCGTCGAGTGCGCAATCGGTGATCCTGATGGCGATCGTGATCGGGCTCACGATCGTGCAGTTTCGCTTCATCGAGCGACGGGTGCATTACTGATGGAACGCCACGGCGCAACCGACTGGCTGACGCATGCGATCCTGTGGCTCGGCATCCTGATCGTCGCGTTTCCGATCTACCTGGCGTTCGTCGCTTCCACGCTGACGCCACAGGAGATCGCACAGGCGCCGATGTCAATGCTGCCCGGCGCGCATTTGGTGGACAACTACCGCGATGCGCTGCTGCGCGGTGGCGTGCAGCGGCTGTCGCCGCCGGTGATGTCGATGATGTGGAACAGCCTCGTCATGGCACTCGTCATTACCTTCGGCAAGATCGCGGTGTCGATCATCAGCGCCTACGCGGTGGTGTTCTTCCGCTTTCGCGGGCGGCTGTTCTTCTTCTGGTGCATATTCATCACGCTGATGCTGCCGGTCGAGGTTCGCATCCTCCCCACCTACGAGGTCGTGAGCGACCTCGGCCTGATCAACAGCTTCGGCGGCCTGACGATCCCGCTGATCGCCTCGGCCACCGCCACGCTGCTGTTCCGCCAGTTCTTCATGACGATCCCGGACGAGTACGTCGAGGCCGCCAAGATCGATGGCGCCGGACCGATGCGCTTCTTCAAGGACGTGGTGCTGCCGCTGTCGCGCACCAATATCGCGGCGCTGTTCGTGATCCTGTTCATCTACGGCTGGAACCAGTACCTGTGGCCGCTGCTGATCGTCACCGACCAGAACCTGGACACCATCGTGGTCGGCATCAAGAAGATGATCGGCACCGGGGATGCGACCACCGACTGGAATCTCGTGATGGCGACCACCATCCTCGCCCTGCTGCCCCCGGCGCTGGTGGTGATCCTGATGCAGCGCTGGTTCGTCAAGGGCCTGGTCGAAACGGAGAAATGAGAACGCCATGGCACGGGTAGAACTGAGCGGCGTGAAGAAGGCCTTCGGCGAGGTGAAGGTCATTCACGGCATCGACTGCACCATCGACGACGGCGAGTTCATCGTGATCCTCGGTCCGTCGGGCTGCGGCAAGTCGACGCTGCTGCGGATCGTCGCCGGGCTCGAACGCGCGACCGAGGGTGACGTGATCATCGGCGGCGCGCGCGTCAACGACGTGGAGCCGAAGGATCGCAACATCGCGATGGTGTTCCAGAACTATGCGCTCTACCCCCACATGAGCGTGTACGACAACATGGCCTACGGCCTGAAGATCCGCAAGCTGCCGAAGGCGGACATCGATCGCCGCGTGAACGAAGCGGCGCAGATCCTCGAGCTCGGCCCGCTGCTCAAGCGCAAGCCGAAGCAGCTGTCCGGCGGCCAGCGCCAGCGGGTTGCGATGGGCCGGGCGATCGTGCGCGAGCCGGCGGCCTTTTTATTCGACGAGCCGCTGTCGAACCTCGACGCCAAGCTACGCGTGCAGACCCGCCTGGAGATCCAGAAGCTGCATCGGCGACTCAAGACCACCAGCCTGTATGTCACCCATGACCAGGTCGAGGCGATGACGCTGGCGCAGCGGATCATCGTGATGAATGCGGGCCGGGTCGAACAGATCGGCACGCCGCATGATGTCTATCACCGCCCCGCCTCGGTGTTCGTGGCGGGCTTCATCGGCGCGCCGCCGATGAACCTGTTGCGCGGGCGGGTGAGCGACGATGGTCGTCACTTCGACACCGACGGCGGCCGGATCGGATTGCCGCCCGGCTACGTCGCGCCGGTGCGATTCGATGCCGTGCTCGGCCTGCGGCCCGAGCAGATCCAGCTGGGCCCGGCGCAGATGACGGTGAGTTGCGAGATGGTGGAATCGCTGGGCGCCGATCACCTGGTCCACACCCGCCTGGGCGCGCAGGACCTGATCGTGCGCACGGGCGACGATGTGCGCCCGGAGCTGGGCAGCGCGCTCGGCCTGTCGTTCGCGGCTGGTGCACTCCACTGGTTCGACGCCAAGAGCGGACAGCGCATCCCGACCGCCGCCACTTGACAGACGAGAGCGGCCGGCGCGCGGTCCGCGCAGGTGTGCCGCGCTGCCGGCCCGCGCTCTGGCGCTATTTCAGCAGGCTGCGCAGCATCCAGGCGGTCTTCTCATGCACCTGCAGCCGCTGCGTCAGCAGATCCACGGTCGACTCGTCGCCCCCCTTCTCGGCAGCGGGAAACGCCGCGCGTGCGGTGCGGGTGACGGCTTCATGCCCAGAGACCAGTAGCCGCACCATTTCGCGCGCTTCCGGCACGCCGTCGGTTTCGGCGATCGAGGTCAGCTTGGCGAACTGCTTGTAGGTGCCGGGCGCGGGATAGCCGAGAGAGCGGATCCGTTCGGCGATCGCATCGAGCGCGGTCCACAGTTCGGTGTACTGCTCCATGAACATCAGATGCAGCGTGTTGAACATCGGCCCTTCGACGTTCCAGTGGAAATTGTGGGTCTTCAGGTACAGCGAGTAGGTGTCGGCGAGTACCTTGGACAGGCCCTCGACGATCTTGGCCCGGTCCTTGTCGGGAATGCCGATATCGATCATCGGCGCCGGACTGTCGCCGGCAGTCACTGCAATCTTGCTTGCCTTGTTCTTGCCCATGCGCTTCTCCCGTTGTTGGTTGACCGATGCTAGCGGAGGCTGTAACGGCCACGCCATTCGCGAATTCCGATCACCCTGATCGACTGCCTCAATGCTGCTCGGCCGGCAGATCGAGCTTGGTCACGCCCGTCAGCGGGCACTTGAGGATCGCCTTGCGCAGCACCTCGATCGCCGCGCCGCGGGTGAAGCTCTTGCGCCAGATGAGGACGACGCGCCGGTCCGGCGCCGGCGCCTTGAAGGGCTTGTACTCGATCAGCGAGTCGCGCGGGGTCTTCTCGGGAATCGATGTGATCGGCAGCACCGTGACCCCCAGGCCGGAGGCCACCATATGGCGGATCGTCTCGAGCGACGAACCCTCGAACGTCTTCTGGATGCCTTCGGCCACCGGCGAGAAGCGCGACAGTTCCGGACACACCTCCATCACCTGGTCGCGGAAGCAGTGACCGGTGCCCAGCAGCAGCATGGTCTCCTTCTTCAGGTCCTCGCTCGGGATCACCTTGCGGCTCGACCACGGGTGGCTCTTCGG
>JALHRS010000135.1 GCA_022841325.1 Lysobacterales bacterium
GCGTGATGTTGAAAGTGGTAGCGTTTGCAGCGAGGGTCGTGGACATCAGCGTAGCTCCTTCAGGTTTAGGCACCGCAGAGGATCTCGCGTCCACGGCCCTCATGGCATCTACTTCTGTTGCACTTGCAATGACGCCAGATGTACGCAGCCTCTGCTGTGGAGGGCGCCGCTCTGCGGCGCCGCTTTGCATTGGCTGAGGATCAGGAGCGGCCGCGCAGGCGCGCGTCCCTCCTCGAAGCGACCGCCTTCCTGCCCGGCTTCACGGCTGGCGCGAACGGACCAAGCCCGCGGCTGCGGGCTTCGCGGGTCTTCCTAGCGACGATCTGCCGGATACACCCGGCCACCCTGAACCACCACCCGTGTACCCGCGCGCATGTGATTGGAACTGCCCTGGTCGAAGCTGTAGACGCGACCGTTGTCCATGCGCACGCTGATGCGGTAGATGGTCTTGCGGTTGTTGTCCTTGGAGACCTTGTTGCCGACCACACCACCGGCAACGGCGCCGGCTACCGTGGCGGCCTTGCGGCCGTCACCCTTGCCGACCTGATTGCCGAGTGCGCCGCCGATCAGGGCGCCGACGACGATCGCACCGGTACTGCCGCGGCGCGACCCGCTGCTGATCCTCGAGATGTCGCGCACGGTGCCGCATTCCTGGCAGATCTCATGGCGGCGATCATGGTCATTGTAGTCCTGGTGACGCCGATCTCCGGCGTTTGCGGGGGTCGCACAAGCGCCCGCCGAGAGCGCCAGCAGCGCCGCGATGGCCAGGTGGGAGAACTGCGTCTTCATGGTCGATCCTTGAGCCGTGGGAAGGTAGCCAGCTTGGTCCCTGGTCAGGCACGAATCTGTGCGCCAGCGTACCCAGGCCGAAAGCGTCCTGGCGCACAGACGGCCTGCGCTGGGCGTGTCAGCGTGCGGATTCAAACCTCAGCTGGGAATTTCCTTTGGTTGACCAGCCCAATGGCCACAGACGACGACAGGCGTTGATGAAGACCGGCGCGCTGCAGAATGCCATTCTGAACAGCCCCAATTTCTCGATCATCGCCACCGACGAGCTCGGCATCATCCAGCTGTTCAACACCGGCGCCGAGCGCATGCTGGGCTACCGTGCTGCCGAGGTGGTCAACCAGCGCACGCCCAGTGATCTGCACGATCAGTCCGAGGTGGAGGCGCGCGCCCAGGCGCTCAGCGCCGAGCTGGGAACCACCATCCTGCCGGGTTTCGAGGCCTTGGCCTACAAGGCCTCGCGCGGCATCGAAGACATTTACGAACTGACCTACATCTGCAAGGACCAGAGTCGCTTTCCGGCCATCGTCTCGATCACCGCCCTGCGTGACGACAGCCAGGAGTTGATCGGCTACCTGCTGATCGGTACCGACAATTCGGCCCGCAAACGGGTGGAATCGCAGCTGAAACAGGCCATGGCTGCCGCCGAAGCCGCCAACCAGGCCAAGTCCGATTTCCTGTCCGGCATGAGTCACGAGCTGCGCACGCCGCTCAGCGCCATCCTCGGTTTTGCCCAGTTGATCGAGACCGGTACGCCGGAGCCGACACCGGGACAGAGGCGCGGGGTGGACCAGATCCTGCGTGCGGGCTGGTATCTGCTGGAGTTGATCAACGAGATCCTGGATCTGGCGATGGTCGAGTCCGGCAAGATGTCGCTGTCGATGGAACCGATCTCGCTGGCCGAGGTCATGCTCGAATGCCAGGCGATGATCGAGGCGCAGGCGCAGAAGCGCGGCATCAGCGTGACTTTCGCCAATCTGGATGCAGATTGTTTCGTCATCGCCGATCGCACCCGGGTCAAACAGATCCTGATCAACCTGCTGTCGAACGCGGTCAAGTACAACCGGGAGCAGGGCTTCGTGGTGGTATCCTGGTCTCCGGGCCACGAAGGCCGGGTCCGCATCAGTATCCGCGACAGCGGCCCGGGTTTGTCTACCGAGCAGCAGACACAGTTGTTCCAGCCCTTCAACCGCCTGGGCCGGGAATCCCATGTCGAGGAAGGCACCGGCATCGGCCTGGTGATGACCAAGCGCCTGGTGGAACTGATGGGCGGCCGCATCGGTGTGGACTCGGCCGAGAACGCAGGCAGCACCTTCTGGGTGGAGCTGGATGTGTCGGAGGGCGTACAGCGCAGCGTTGTGCCCGCGGGTGGACCGCCGCTGGTGCGCCCCACAGGTGAGGCGCGCATCAACACCCTGTTGTATGTGGAAGACAATCCGGCCAATCTGATGCTGGTCGAGGACCTGATCGAGCGCCGCCCCGACATCTACCTGTTGACTGCGCGCGATGCCACCCGCGGCATCGAACTGGCCCGCGGCGCCCACCCCGATGTCATCCTCATGGACATCAATCTGCCCGGCATCAGTGGCATCAAGGCGCTGCGGATGCTGATCGATGATCCTCTGACCACGCACATACCGGTGATCGCCCTCAGCGCCAGTGCCATGCCCAACGACATCCGGCACGGGCTGGCTGCCGGCTTTTTCCGCTATCTCACCAAACCCATCAAGGTGACTGAATTCATGGAAACGCTGGATCTGGCGCTGCAGCACGCCAAGATGCTCTCGCACCGCGCCGACGGCCCCGCGCGATGATGATCATCAGTCGGACCGAAATCTTGACCGCAAGCATCCTGATCGTCGATGACCAGAGTGCCAATGTGCAGTTGCTGGAGCAGTTGCTGGCGGACACCGGTTACAGCCGGGTGAGCTCGACGATGAATCCGGCGGAAGTCTGTGAGCTACACCGGGCACAGCGCTTCGACCTCATTCTGCTGGACCTGCAGATGCCGGAGATGGATGGCTTCGAAGTGATGGAAGCACTGAAACTCAACGCCACCGATGACTATCTGCCGGTGATCGTGTTCACGGCGCAACCCGGACACAAGCTCAGGGCGCTGCAGGCCGGCGCCAAGGATTTCATCGCCAAGCCTTTCGATCTGATCGAGGCCAGAACCCGCATACACAACATGCTGGAGGTACGTTTGTTGTACAAGAAGATCGAGCAGGACAATCTGCACCTGGAACAGGTGGTGGCCGAGCGTACTGCCGAGCTGCGCGAGAGCGAGGCACGCTATCGCAGCCTGACCGAACTCGCCGCCGACTGGTATTGGGAGCAGGATGACGGGGGCAGATTCACCCGCATCTATGGCCCGGCGCTGGAACTGCTGGGACTTGCAGCCGATCAGGAGGACGACACTTTGAAGCAGACATCTGCGGGATGGGATGAGTCCCAGCGTGACAGGCTGCGATCGGCGATCGCGGAGCGCCGGCCATTCCTGGATTTCGTCTTCAGCCGGCTGCGCCCGGATGGCACGCGCCAGCAGTTCCGGGTCAGCGGCGAACCGATGTTCAACGCCGCCAGCCGTTATGTGGGTTATCGCGGCATCGGCGTGGAGATCACGCCTACCGACTTGCCGAACGCAGCCCTATGACCGGCGACCCTAGCCCCAATCAGAATCATCTGCTGGCGGCTCTGCCAACCGCAGAGTTCGAGCGCCTGGCGGGAAAGCTGGAACTGGTCTATCTGCCGCTGGGCAGGATGCTCTACGAGCCCGGCAGCCAGATGCATCACGCGTACTTCCCGACCACCTCGATCATCTCCCTGCACTATGTGATGGCCACCGGCGCATCGGCCGAGGCCGCGGGCGTGGGCAATGAGGGCATCGTCGGCATTTCCCTGTTCATGGGTGGCGACAGCACGCCGAGTTCCGCGGTGGTCCAGACCGCCGGCCACGCCTATTGCCTGGATGCGCGTTCGCTGAAGGACGAGTTCAATCGCTTTGAGCTGCTGCAGCGGCTGTTGCTGCGTTACACCCAGGCGCTGATCACGCAGATCGCGCAGACCGCGGCCTGCAACCGCCACCATCTGGTGGAACAGCAGCTCAGCCGCTGGCTGCTGCTGACCCTGGACCGTTCGGCCTCGTCCGAGCTGGTGATGACCCAGGAGTTGCTCGGCAGCATGCTCGGCGTGCGCCGCGAAGGCATCACCGAAGCCGCCGGCCACCTGCAGGAGCTGGGCTTCATCCGCTATCGCCGCGGCCACATCACGGTGCTCGATCGCGCCGGCCTGGAAACCCGCGCCTGCGAGTGCTACTTCGTGGTCCGCAAGGAACTGCAGCGACTGCTGTCCGATGTGCAGTACCGCCAGGAGACGCTGCCGAAGCCGGTGGCCAAGGACGGTTGACGTGGCCGGGGCCGGCAGCCAGCGCCCCGTTTCCCGTGCCCCAAGCCGTCGTAGGCCGGGTCCGCGCGCACGCAGACCATGCAGATGCCCGAAGCCGACAAGCGCGCGGCGCCCGGCAGGCTTGCTCGCGGCCGCCGGCGCGATCTGCTGATCCGGCAAGCCCAGAATCCGCGCGCGCCGGAGCCGCGCTACGTCCGGCTTGGCGTTGGCTTCTGTGGGTCCAGACTTGTCTGGACGCTTCTGGCTCTTTGCTTCTGGCTTCTGGCTCATGGCGGAAGAGCGTCCAGACAAGTCTGGACCTACGAAAGCTCGCTCCCCGTGCCGCGTTACCAGCGTGTCCCAGCGCACCGACCGGGCGCCGCGCATCACCTACGCTGTGATCTGCTCGCTGATTCAGCGAGATTCCCGGAGCCAGCGACCATGAACAACGACAACAACATCGGCCGAATTCCACGCGCCGGCATCAACCAGTACACCTCGGTCTTCGCCCGTCACGGCAATGGCGCCAGCAGCCAGGTCGACCCCAACCCCGTCGATCGCCTGACTCACGAGCCGGAGAGCCGTCTGCCGATCACGCTGGTGCCCGGCCTCGGCAGCCGCAGCGCGCCCTTGCGCGCCGCCGCCGGCGACGATGGATTGATGAGCCAACCGCCGCGCAAGACCAATCCCTGATTGTTCTGCGCCCCAGACCGTCCGGCTGCGGACTGACACCACCGTCGTCCGCAGCCTTTCAGCCCTTTCCTGACACGATCATTGGAGCACGACCATGTATCAGCAACTTCGCAGCTTGACACTTGCAGCCGCCATCGCCGTCGCGCTGGTTTCGTTCAGCAGCCCGGTCTTTGCCGACGCCGCCCAGGACCTGACCAATGCCCGTCAGGAATCGCAGATCTCGACCAGCTACGCTCTCAGCCCCTACCTGCGGGCCATGGACCTCGGCGTGAGCGTCGACAATGGCCATGCCGTGCTGACCGGCAAGGTCGCCGAAGACGTCAACAAGGATCTGGCCGCGCAGATCGCGCTGGGTGTCAAAGGCATCAAGGATGTCGACAACCAGATCGTGGTTCAGGCCGACTACGTCCAGCCGGCGCCCACCGCGGAACGCAGTTTTGGCGACGTGGTTGACGACGCCAGCATCACCGCTGCGATCAAGAACAAGCTGCTGTGGAGCAAGCACGCCAGCGG
>JALHRS010000136.1 GCA_022841325.1 Lysobacterales bacterium
TGTGCGAACCAGGTGCGAACCGCGAACCGTGCGAACCTTGGTTCGCACCCTCACGCTAGCGAAGCATCGCGCTCGCGCCCCCCGCATGGCACTTCCGGCAGGAAGGACCCCTCGCCCCGAGAGCGTCGCGGCGAAGCCACTGTGGCTTCATCGCCACTGCTCCCGAGCATGGATCAAATCCTACCTGCGACCGCAGGCATTTGTTGCGTGGCCGAAGTCAGTCGGAAAAGACAAATTCCCGAATGCGTGGACACGTGCCATGAGCATTACTCTGCATTGCCCACGATTTTGGATGGCTCGTCCTTTGACGGTGGAACGATCGGTAGCTGCGCGCGCACTGGGCTACCCGTGCCAGCCGCGTTGAGACGCTCCGCAATCGTCTGCAAGGCGCGCTGCCAACGCCGCCACGCCGTGCTGCGGTCGCAGGCGAAGCGGATGGTGATGTCGCGCCAGCCGTAGCGCTTGGCCCGCATCCACACCAGGTGGCGCTGCTCCTCGTCGAGCCATTGCACCCAGTGCATCGTCTCCAGCATGCGGTCGATGGCCGCAGGTGACGGTGGGAACGGGCGATAGACCTTCTCGTCGGCCGAGAAGGCTTCCCAAGCGCTGCGGGCGATCACTGGCCAGGTGTTGAAGTAGCCCTGCACACGCACGGGTGGCAGGCGACGGCTGGTACTGGCCGCTTCCTCGAAGCGCGCGGCCACCGCCTCAATCGTCCAGGTCCGGTCAGCCACGGCGCGCGCCTCCGTAGAGCCGCTCGCCGATGGCCTTCACGAACTCCCGTTCGAAGTAGTCGAGCCGGTCGTCGGTCAGCTGGACGACGAGGATGTGCTGGTCGCGCCAGCCGCGTTGCTTCATCGCCTCGAGGTCCGTGGTCTCGGGCTGGATGCGCGCCAAGGGACAGCGATAGGAGGACGTCGGGATCTTCATCTCACGCCTCCTGGCTGGCGATGGCCCAGTGCAGCAGGGCCAGGGCGTCGGCTTCGTTGTCGTCAGCCGGTGCGTGCCCGAGGGCGGTCATCGCCGCGATCACCAGGTCCTTGCCGGCATTGCCCTTGCCGGTCGCGTGCTTCTTGATCGTGCCGACCGGCACGCCCTGATAAGGGATCTGGTGGTGCTCGCACCACGCGGTGAGCGTCGCCAGGAAGCCGCCGTAGGCGTGTGCGGCATCAGTCGAAACATGTCGGCGCACTTCCTCGAAGTGCAGCGCATCGATGCCGCCGGTCATGTCCTTGAGCTCTGCGAGCCAGCGCTTGAAGCGCAGGAAGCGCATGCCGCCGCCTTCGAAGCGCTGCGGTCGGAAGCTTTCGCTGCCGCTGGTGATTGCGCCGTCGCTGCTGCGCAGCGCCCAGCCGGTGCTGGTGCCCAGATCCAGGGCGAGGATGGTGATGGTCATGGTGTCAGTCCTTGTCTTGGCTGGCCTGACGCATCGGACACGGCTTGACGTAACTTTCCGTGAGGCGCGCACACGTGCACGCGCATAGAGAGTTACGTGCCGGAACGTCGGATGCGTCAGACGACGTGGTTTTCATTGCTGTCAGTCGTCGGCGTAAGGGGTGTAAGCGGGCGTGGGCGTGTGCTTGAGGCCAATGCCCTGAAATCCCCGCACGCCCGCGCTGTTGCGCCACTTCTCGACGCCGCGCGTGATCAGCAGATCGGAGAAGCGTCTCTGCGAGCCAATGAACTCGCCCGATGTTTCCGCCCATTGCTTCCAGTCGGTGAACAGTTCGGCGGTCAGCGATTTGGCGTTCGGCGCGCGCACGCAGCGTTCATCGAGCCAGCGACCCAGCGCATCCTCGGCTTCGAAATACTCCTCGGTCGCGGATACCACGCAGGCGGGCGGCTTCAAGCCCTCGCGCTGCCACGCAAGGCAGCCGGCCACCGCCCACGCCAGAATTCCATCGCGCTCGGCCAGGAGCTTTTCGGTCAGGCGGCCGTCGCGCCGCTCGGGCGGAATCGTCACCGTGAAGGGAATCATGTGCATCCGCCGCTTCATCGCTTCGTCGATGTTGCGGATGGCAGGCTTGTGGTTGCCTACGATCACCGGCTTGAACTGCGGCGTGTACTCGAAGAAGTCCTGGCGCATGAAGCGTGCGGAGATCTTGTCGCCGCCAGTGATGGCCTTGACCTTGGACTCGTTCAAGCGCCGTCCCTGCTCGGTTTCGATGGCCGTCACGAAGCGCGCGCCGCGCAGGCCCGCCAGGTCGGTCGGATGGCGGTCGCCACGGGTTTCGACGAAGGTGTCCATCGACGCCGTGGCGGCGTAGTCGCCGAGGATGGTGCTGATGACGTTGGCGAACACGCTCTTGCCGTTCGCACCCGTGCCGTAAAGGAAGAACAGTGCGTGGGCGCTGGTCACGCCGGTCAGGCAATAGCCGGCCATCCGCTGCAGATAGGTCTGCAGGTCGACATCGCCACCCGCGATGTCCGAGAGGAATGCCATCCATTGCGGATAGTCGCCGCCCGGCGTGGCGGTGGTGATCTTCGTCATCCTGTCGGCGCGGTCGTTCGCGCGCTTGCGACCGGTCTTGAGATCGACCACGCCGCCGGGTGTGTTGAGCAGCCACGGATCGGCGTCCCATTCGTCGGTGGTGGCCGCGTGTCTGCGATCAGCGCGCGCCAGCCGTTCCACGCCGCTGACGGTGCTGGCGCTCGCCAACTTGGCGGCAACCTTGGGGTTGTCGGCGCGCACAGCGGTTTGGCGGCAGACGCTGCGGATCAGGTCGGTGGCGGCCAGCGTGTCTTCAGTACGCCAGCGTTGTCCGTCCCACACCAGCCAACGTCCCCACGCAGCCACGTAACGCCAGTCGCGGTGGTAGCGGCGGGTGAAGGCCAGCGCCAGCGCGTCTTCAGTGCCCCAGACGGATTCGTCGCTGCTGGCTACCGGATCGACATCGTCAGCCAGGTCGTGCATCTGCAAGCGCGGACCGTGGGTCAGGAAGTTGGCGACATCGAAACCCTCGACGATGGCGTCTGCAGCGTCCCAGCCCTCGGCAGCCTCCTCGGGCGGGTAGAGGATGTGGCAGGTCTTGGCGCCCGCCGACAGAATCGCCTGAGCCGCGAGCGTGGCGTACTCCCAGCCAGGCTTGTCGCGGTCCGGCCAGATGAGCACGGCCTTGCCGGCCAGCGGCGACCAGTCGGTCTTCTCGACCGGCGCGTTCGCGCCGTTCATCGCCGTGGTCGCGGAGATGCCTGCATCGATCAGCGCTTGGGCGCATTTCTCGCCCTCGACCAGAACCACTTGCGCGGCACCGGCAATAACCGGCTGGTTGTAGATCGGACGCGGGTCGGGCGGCGCCGTCTTGCGACGACGCGCATCCCAGGGGCGAAACTCCTTCTTCCGCCCGGGCGGGTCGTAGCGGTAGACGACCGCGATCAGCTTGCCGGCGGCGTCGAGGTAGTCCCACTTCGCAGTCGCCGGCCCGAGATCATCCACTGGCGCTTCCTTGCGTGACGCCTTGCGCGGCATTGCCGGGACACGCCCCACGAGATCCGCGGCCGCGTCGAGCAGACGCGGGAAGTCGCTCACCGGGTCGATGCCGCGCGCCGCAGCGATCAGGTCGAAAAGATCGCCACCGTCGCCGGTAGCACGGTCGGTCCACAGCCCGACCTTGTCGCCCGCGAGGACCACCTCAAGGCTGTCTCCGGGGCTGCCGAGCACGTCGCCGACCAGGAACTTTCCGGCGCGCTTCTTTCCCGCGGGGAACAGATCGACCAGGACGGAATCCAAGCGGGCCAGCAGCGCAACGCGAATGTCGTCTCGGCGAACTTCGCGGGAGACGTCGTCGGCTGGCGTGATGTCGTTGAAGTCCATCATTCGCTGCCACCGCCAACGTCGACTTGATCACCACGCTTGCGAGCGGCGCTGTTGTGGGTGGCCCATGCAGAAAGTTCGTTCAGGCGATACCGGACCAGACCTCCGATCACGTAATGGGGAATCCGGTACTTGCTCCGCATCTGCGGATCAGCAAACCAGTAGTAGGGCAGGCGAAGTGCTGCAGCCGCTTGCTTGGCGTCGATCATTGGCTCGGCACCACTTTGGACATGGCTGTCGTCGATCATGCGGTTGCCCTCCAGCAGCGGTCCTGCCAGGCGCACATCCGGCACTCGAAGTGCGTGGCATCAAAGAAGCGACGGGGAAGCAGTTCACCGGCCTCGGTGGCGGTGATCACCCGCACGGCGCGATCCGTCATCTGCTGCGCCAGCGCCGCATTGAACGCCACGCGCTCGACATAGATCTCCATCGTGTCGGCGTTGATCGCCGTGAAGATCGCCGGGTGTTCGTGCAGTTCAAGATGGGCCTGGTACAGCGCCACCTGCGCCGCATAGACCGGCTTGGCCACGGCGAGCCCCTTGGACTCAACCTCGCGCCAGGCCTTGGCGCCGAGGCACTTGTTCTCCCACAGCGCCGGATAGGCGAATCCGTCTGGTCCTCCGACGATCACGCCATCGACGTGCCCGCGCAGCCGGCCATCGGCGTCGGCGAAGCCGAACTGCTGGCCGTTTGCGCGGCGGGTGCGCAGATCGAAGCCGGCATCGCGCAGCCAGGCCACCATGCAGTCTTCCATCACGTGGCCACGCTGGAAGATGCGCAGCATCCTTCCATCGATATCGCGGCCGTAGTCCACCGGCGCTTTGGCGTACTCGAACTGCAGCGCGCGCTCGCACTCGACACCCAAGCGCGAGGCGCCAAGGTAATCGCGCGATTTCTCGACCGCGCGCGCTGCCTGCAGTCCGCGGTCGATGCGCGCCGAGACCTGACCACTGACGCTTGCCGTTGCATTGAAGTCGAGCGTCATGGCGACTTCTCCCAGAGCGCCTTGTCCTCCAGGTCGGAGAAGTCGGTCAGTGGATCGCGTACTTCGGCCATGCCGCGCACGGGCGGGTACTTCGCCATCTCGTGGTGGGCCGCCATTGCGTTGGTGAAGCAGGTGACGATGGCGCCGATCACCTGCAGGGCCTCGGGCTCGGCGTACTCGCCCAGCGGCTTGTCGAATCCGATCGCTTCCGCGGCGGCGCCGAGGGCCTTCAAGCACTTCTGCAGGCACGCGCGCTCGATCTCAGTGGCATCGATCATGTCGGTCTCCGGAATGGGGATTCCCTGGGTACGGGCGTGTTTCCAGCGGCCGTACAGGGCGTGAAAGGCGTCCTGGCAGCGGCGCGAGCAGAAGACCCAGTCCCAGGGGTGGTGGCGCGGATCGGTCGGCTTGAAGCGGGTGTCGGAATGCCCGAACCCGCGTGCCTGTCGTTTGCAGACCCA
>JALHRS010000137.1 GCA_022841325.1 Lysobacterales bacterium
GACCATCTCGTGCATGACCTTGCCGCTGTTCTTCACCACGAACTTCACCGTCTCGCCCTGCTTGATCGCAAGGCTCGCGGGCGTGAAGCGCATTTTGTCGCTCATGTCGATGCGGACGGTGCGCGAGGCCTTCTTCGGATCGCCCTCCCGCCCGAAGTCCTTCTCCTCGGTCGAGATTGCCCTGGCCTCCTTTTTCTGGTGCTTCGCGTCTCCATGCGCGAAGGCCGGCGACGATAGGACCGCGACGATGACCGCCGCCGCCAGCGCGCCGCGCCGGATCCGCTCAGTGCTTCTTGTCATGGCCATGTCCCTTGTCCTTGTGATCGCCTTTCTTGTGCCCGCCCTTGGCGTCCTTCGATTCATCCGGCTTGGGTTTGTCCGAATGGGCATGCGCGGACCCCACCGCCACCGCCGCGACCACCATTGCTGCCAACGCTACTCGACGCATCGCATTTTCCCTTTCGTGGTTCATGAGTTGATCAATGCTTTCCATGCGCTCCGGGCTTTCGCACCTTCATCGCGCCCGTCCCGGAAGCGGCAGGTTGCTTGCGTTCGGCTACGGGAAGTTCTCCCTTCCATTCGAAGGCAACAGTGCCCTGCGGATGCTGGTACCAGCCCGGATCCTTGTAGTCGTTCCGGGCCAGGCCCTTGCGGATCTTCACGGTCGTGAACATCCCGCCCATCTCGATCGCGCCGAACGGACCGGTGCCGGTCATCATGGGCAGCGTGTTGTCCGGCAGCGGCATTTCCATCTCGCCCATGTCGGCCATGCCGCGCTCGCCCATCACCATGTAGTCGGGCACCAGCCGCAGAATCTTCTCGGCCACGCCCCGGTGGTCGATCCCGATCATGGTGGGCACGTCATGACCCATCGGGTTCATGGTGTGGTGCGACTTGTGGCAATGGAACGCCCAGTCGCCCGGATCGGTTGCGTCGAACTCGATATCGCGCATCTGGCCTACCGCGATGTCCGCGGTCACTTCCGGCCAGCGCGAACCCGGGGGCGTCGGACCGCCATCGGTCCCGGTAACGACAAACTCATGACCGTGCAAGTGAATCGGATGGTTGGTCATCGTGAGATTGCCGATACGGATCCGGACCTTGTCCCCCAGGCGGCAGACGAGCGGATCGATGCCGGGGAAAGCGCGCGAGTTCCAGGTCCAGAGGTTGAAGTCGAGCATGGTGTTGATCTTGGGCGTGAAGCTGCCTGGATCGATGTCGTAGGCATTCAGCAGGAACACGAAGTCCCGGTCCACGCGCATGCCCTTTGGATCCTTCGGGTGCGTCACCCAGAATCCCATCATGCCCATTGCCATCTGCGTCATCTCGTCGGCGTGCGGGTGGTACATGAAGGTGCCGGGCCGCTTGGCCGTGAACTCGTAGACATAGGTCTTGCCGACCGGTATCTGCGGCTGGTTCAGTCCTCCCACTCCGTCCATGCCGTTCGGCAGCCGCTGCCCGTGCCAGTGGATGGTGGTGTGCTCGGGAAGCTTGTTGGTGACGAAGAGGCGCACCTTGTCCCCCTCCACGACCTCGATGGTCGGCCCCGGGGACTGCCCGTTGTATCCCCAGAGGTTGGCCTTCATCCCGGGCGCGATCTCCCGCACCACGGGTTCCGCGACCAGGTGAAACTCCTTGACCCCGTTGTTCATGCGCCAGGGCAGCGTCCAGCCGTTCAGCGTGACCACGGGGTTGTACGGGCGCCCTCCGCTCGGAACGAGCGGCGGCTGGGTGGCGGCGCTGCCCATGGTGGGCGCCTCGGGTACCGCGGCCTGGGCGGCGCGGCTGACTGCGGCCGCACCGAGCATCGCGGCGCCGGCGGTTCTGAGGAAGCTTCTACGCGTTGTCATTCTGATCATCTCCGGTCAGTGGCCACGGCCGCCCAGGTTGGGCGCCGGCGTGTCTGCGACTCGAGCCATACCGCCGCCGGTTCGGCCCGAGAGGCTTTCCTGAAGCTCGGCATCGGCGATCCAGAAGTCGCGCAACGAACCCAGGTAGGCGTTGACCGCCCCGACCTGCTCGCGCGAATCGGCGAGCAGTTCGAACGCGCTGGCAAGCATTCCGTTGTAACGAAGCAGTACTTCCTCCGAGATCCGCTTTCGCAGCGGCACGATCTCGTCCCGGTAGTGCCGGGCGAGCTCGTATCCGGTACGGTAGGCCGTATACGCGTTTCGAACTTCGGAACGCGCGTTGATCGCCGCCTCCGCGAGCCGGTGCGCCGCCTGCATGTAGGTTGCCTCGGCGCGCGCCACGCGCGCGCCGCCCCAATCGAAGATCGGGATCTCCACGCCGACGACATATCCGTAGGCAAAAGGATCGTCGCCCTCCTTGGTGCGCGCCCGACCCAGTTCGATCGCGTTGACGAAGCGCGTGGCCTTGGTCAGCCCCAGCGATTCCGCCACCCATTCCGCTTCCCGCCGAGCTGCGCGGATGTCCAAGCGCTGCTCCATGGCGCGCGCTTCGAGCTCAGTGCCGTCCCGCGGTGCTGCAGGCAACTCCGGGAGGCGCTCCGGAAGCCGGAACGCGAGATCCGCGCCCCACAGGCCCATCAGGCGCGCCAGGCGCTCCCGGTCGGCCTGCGCCGCGTGCCGCGCGCGCGCGAGTTGCGCGGTCGCGTCGGCATAGAAGGCCTGTTCGCGCATGAAATTGAGCTTGGGCCAGTTGCCGGCGCTCGCCATCCGCCGCGCGAGTTCCGCCCCCGCATCGGCGGCGTCCTTGACCTGCGTCATGTAGCGCTCGCCTTCGGCGGCTGCCACCGCCTGGATCCATGCCTTGCGCGTCTCAGCGGCAACGCGGATGACCTCCGCCGTGACTTCCGCCTGCACGCGCTCGAAGCGGCGCTTCTCCATCTTCTGCCGCATCGGGATCAGCAGCGTGCCCAGGAGATCGAAACTGAAGCTCTCCTCGACTTTCGCGACGTCGTTGCCGACTTTCGTGCGCAGCCAGTGCAGGCGCAGGTTGGGACCGCGGCCTGCCTGCACCAGATCGGCCTCCGAGATCCCCAAATCCGCATAGCTTGCCTGCAGTCCGGGGTTGTTCAGAAGCGCGACCTGAACGGCGTCATCCGGGCCTAGCGGCCGACCGAGAATTTCCCTCGTCCGCGCCCGTATCGCGCCCGCGTCCTCGTCCGTGCGCGCCCAGCGAGGCTCCTGTCCAGTCCGCTCCTTGACGGTGCGCTGCACCAGCCCGAAGCCGCCGTCCTCGGAGAACGTGGCGCAGCCCGACAGCACCATCGTGCTCACTACGATCGCGATCGCTCTCATTTGTGTCCCCCGTGCCCGCCTGTTCCGGGTTGCCGTGCCGACGGTTTTGATTGAACACCCCCCGGGCGGGGAACGTGGCCCATGTGCCCGCCCAATCTTCCCGCCTCCGCGTTTGACTCGCGCCAGGGCGTCAGGGCCGGATCGGCATAAGGGCGGAAATCCTTGAAGGCGGAATCATGGGATTGCCGCGGAACCGGGACACTCGGATCGGAAGGATCCGGCTTTGCCGGCGCCTGTGCGCCGGCAAGACCGGACGCAAACGCCAGCACGCCAGCGAATATCAGTTTGTGCATACTGTCCTCAACGCAAGCAGGTGCGCGCGAACGCGCAGGACGGCGCGCCATAGGCGCGCCCCTCAATGCTCAGCGTTCAGGAAGTAAGAGGAGGACGCTCAAGGCGCCCCGGCGGGCGCACAGGCAGGCTGCGACTGAAGAACGTTACTGGCGACGCGCCGGACACCGCCGCGATCAAACTCTGGGTGGACTGCGACACCAGTGGAACGCTCACGGAACACGCCGCGCAATGGCTGCACTTCGACGTGCCCGAGTCATCCTGCTCGTGATGCGCACCGGCGCCTTCAAGGCAGCTGTCGCAATCCGCGTCGGAAATGTGGGTCGCAGTGCCGCCGTGGCTCGCCGGATCGCAGAGCGCGGCCACGACCCCGGCCATCCCGCGCAGCGGAATCGCCGCAAGCAGGAGGATCAGGACGGCCTTGGCCAAGCGGTTCATTTGGCGGATCGTATCATGGGCAACGGAATTCTGACCGGAATCCGCGGCTTCGGTTCCCGAGGTCGATGACAACCCTCCCTCGGCCGTTTTTCACCCGAATTGTGACAAGGCGGTCAGTGCGCTGCGCCATATATGGACGACGCCATTCGCCAACGCCCTCACAGCCTGGATCGGGACACAGTAGAAGGGATTCTCTCCCAAGCATTGTTCGCCGTTCATGGGTGCAGTCTCACGCCTGCCATGGTGGGAGGGTCAAGCGCCATCCTTGCGCGCTCCCGCCAGGTCATCCAGGATCGGGCAGTCCGGCCGGTGGTCTCCATGGCAGTGCTGAGTCAGGTGCTCCAAGGTCGCCACCATGGCCTTCATCTCGGCGATCTTCTGCCGCAGCAACACCAGATGCCCGCCGGCGATTTTCTTCACCGCGGCGCTGGAGCGCGACTTGTTCTGCCACAGCGCGAGCAGCTCCCGGATGTCCTCGATGGCAAAACCCAGGGTCCGTGCGCGCTTGATAAAGCGAAGCGTGTGGACGTCGTTCATGGTGTAAACGCGGTAATTGGCGTAGGTCCGCGCCACGTTCTTAAGCAGGCCGATGGCCTCGTAGTGCCGGACCATCTTGACCGATACGCCGCTCGTCTTCGCGGCACGGCCGATGTCGAGCAGGCCGCGCTCGATGGCGTCGGCGTGTTCAAGGAATGCGTCGGTTTTTCCCATTCTTCCTCCTTATCTCAGCTTCCAGGTTTCCAGCGCTTGAGCAGCAGCGCGTTGGTCACCACGCTCACGCTGCTGAAGGCCATCGCGGCCCCCGCTATCACCGGGCTCAGAAAACCCAGTGCGGCAAGCGGAATGCCAACCACGTTGTAGATGAACGCCCAGAACAGGTTCTGCCGGATCTTGGCGTAGGTGCGCCGCGAGATCGCGATCGCGGCGGACACCAGCCGCGGGTCGCCGCGCATCAGCGTCACGCCGGCGGCGTGCATCGCCGCATCCGTGCCCGAACCCATGGCGAAGCCGATGTCGGCAGCGGCCAGGGCGGGCGCGTCGTTGATGCCGTCGCCCACCATGGCCACCACGCCATGCGCCTGGCGCAGCTCCTGCATCACGCTCGCCTTGTCCCCGGGCAGGATCTCCGCGCGCACCTGGC
>JALHRS010000138.1 GCA_022841325.1 Lysobacterales bacterium
ACGCGTCAGCGCCAATGGTAGTGTGCATCCGCATGCGAGAGTAGGTCATCGCCAAGCACCTTTTAAACACCACAACGCCCAGTCCATCGACTGGGCGTTGTGCTATCTGGCGTTTGGGAGACTCGCACCAGCTGCGACCCTTTCCCACCCTGATGCATCCTCTGGA
Organism: Lysobacterales bacterium; assembly: GCA_022841325.1. GTDB lineage: Bacteria > Pseudomonadota > Gammaproteobacteria > Xanthomonadales > SZUA-5 > JADKFD01. Next base: position 167 of record JALHRS010000138.1, read on the forward strand.
CTGCGTGCCTGAAGAGCCGCACCAGCCAATCACAGGGGAATGTCATGCCGCAACGGCAGCCGTTGAAAGCCACCCGAGCACTCGTTTTGGTGGCCATATGCTTGATGGCCTTTGTTGCCGCTGGGGGTGTAATGGCCCAATCAGGTCCACCGCCGGAAGTGCGTGCAGCGATTCGCTCAGTCGAGGACATGCTGGCAGCCACCGATTCGCAGTCCCTGCAAAGCTTCGCCGAATCGCGTTTGGCCTCTGATTATCGACAGACGTTTGATCAGGCCCAGTTACTGGTTCATCTCGAACAGCTGCGTGCCGCGGCAAGATACGCCCTTGGCGATGCCAGGTTGAACTGCGCGGCGACGGCCTGCATCTGGTCTTCGAGGCTGAGCGGCGTGCGGAATATCTGCTGAAACTCGATGATGCCGGCAAGATTACCCGACTGGAGCTACTTTCGAGCGCACAAGCGAATGAGACGACTTCGCGGTAGGCAAGGCTGCTACCTCGGTCGGAGTGCCGAACATTCCGCCGAACTGGGGCCCGACTTCCTGGCTGGTGATGGGCAGTGGTGGCATGTACTCGACCCTGGACGACATGAATCGCTACTACCAGGCGCTGGAGGCGGGCTCATTGTTTGCGACCGATCATGCACGCGCCTGGCAGCGCAAGGCGGGTGTAGATGTCGGGGGTTCCGATAGAGGCTATTTCATTGTGCATGTCAGCGATGGTCGTGGTAGCAGCGTGCTGATGCTCAGCAACAGTGAGGGACGTTCGGCACAAATGCGGCAGCTGGTCCAGGCGCTGGCAAACCTGGTTCTGCCGAAGCAGGAAAGCTGATCAGCCTGCCGCCTGACTTTTGGCCGTTACGTCAGTGATGGCTGCGGCATACGATCGAATCCCGGTAGCTGAGGAGACGGTGATGATTCGCTTTACGCTCAATGGGGCGGCCACCGAATTCGATGGCGATGGCGACATGCCCCTGTTGTGGTTTCTGCGGGATCACGCCGGTCTGACCGGGAGCAAATACGGCTGCGGCATCGGTCAATGCGGTGCCTGCACGGTTCATGTCGATGGCGCAGCCGTGCGCTCATGCTCTTATCCGCTGAGGGTGGCTGAAGGTCGCAGTGTCACCACGATCGAAGGGCTGGCCGGTGGTGAATCGCTGCACGTGGTGCAACAGGCCTGGATCGCCGAGGACGTGCCGCAATGCGGCTATTGTCAGGCGGGGCAGATCATGGCGGCAGTCGAACTGCTTGCACGTATTCCTGATCCGGGCGATGCCGACATCGCCACGTTGACCAATCTTTGCCGCTGCGGCACCTATCCGCGCATCCGCCGGGCGGTCAAGCGCGCCGCTTCGATGATGCGCACGGAGCAATCCCCATGAGCGGGCCGGATCGGGACGACTGGAGCGCCTCCCTGGATGATCTTGCAGCGCCATTGACGCGCGTACAGGGCACGACGAGCCGCCGCGATTTCATGCGCTTGTCGCTGACGGCCACCGGTGCCTTGTTGATTTCGGGATCGATCGCGCCACGCTTGTTGCGCGCCGCGACTGCAGATTCGAGCGCGGTGGCCGCTGCATCTGCCTCCGCGATTGGCCTGTTCATCCAGATCGATGCTGACGGCATCACCCATATCGGTGCGCGTTGCCCGGAGATCGGACAGGGTGTCTACACCTCCTTGCCGATGATCATTGCCGAAGAACTGGATGCTGACTGGTCCAGGGTGCGGGTCGAGCAGTTGCCACTGGGGCTCAAGAAGATCGATGAAGCGCCGGGTGCGACCTGGAGATACGGACCGCAAGGCGCTGGCGGCAGTACCTCGATACCGCAGGCCTGGTTGGATCTGCGTCAGGTCGGTGCGCGCGCACGCAGCGTGCTACTTCGTGCCGCCGCCGAGCGCTGGCAGGCCGACATCGCTGACTTGCGCACCGAATCCGGCTGCGTGATTCATATCGATGGTCGGCGCCTGGGTTATGCGGAACTGGCCCGGACGGCGGTGATTTTGCCGTGGCCCGACAGCGATGTGCCGCTCAAGGCGGCCAAGGACTACCGTTTGCTCGGATCGCGGCAGCCGCAAAAGGGACTCAGGGAGATCGTCACCGGTGCCGCCGGTTTTGGCATTGACGCGCGTATGCCCGGTGCCCTGGTGGCGGTGGTGGCGCGCTGTCCGAACTTCGACGGTGAGTTGATTTCCTTCGATGCCAGTGCTGCGCTGAAAATAGCCGGCGTGCGTCAGGTGCTGGCGCTGCCGGGGCCGAAGGCCGGTGAGCCGATCACCGCCAATCTCGCGCCCGGCGTGGCGGTGTTGGCTAATGACACCTGGTCGGCACTGAAGGGCAGGGCCGCGCTGAGGATCGAATGGAGCGAGGGGCCGTGGCGCAATGAATCAACTGCTACGCTGGACGATCAGTGCACGCAGTTGCTCAAGGGCAAGGGCATGCGCTGCCGCGAGGATGGCGATTTTGACCGCGCGAGGGAATCGGCAGCGAAGGTGGTCGACGCGGTTTATCGCGTGCCTTATGTCTCGCACTGTCCACTGGAGCCGCAGAACGCCTGCGTGCATGTAACGTCCGATCGCGTGCGCATCATCGCGCCGATGCAGATGCCGTCTGGCGCCTCAAGGCTGGCACAACAGATCACCGGCGTCGATCGATTCAACATCGATGTGCAGATGACCCGTGTCGGCGGCGGTTTCGGTCGACGGCTGAGCAATGATTTCGTTGCCGAGGCGCTGATCCTGTCACAACTCAGCGGCAAGCCGATCCGCTTGTTGTGGACGCGCGAAGACGACATGCGTCATGACTTCTTCCGGCCCTTCGGCCACCACCAACTGATCGCCACCTTGAACAGCGAACAGGCCGTGACCGGATGGGCGCATCGATTGGCCAGCGCCAGCAAGTACTACCGGCGCCCGAACATGCCGGATGATCAACTGTGGACCTCGGAGCTGTATGCGGACGATTTCCCGGCGGCCCTGGTGCCGAATCTGCGCCTGGAGTGGTTTGGCGTGAAGTCCGGGATGACCCGCGGCTCGTGGCGCGCTCCGGCGCACACCGCCAATGCCTTTGCCGTGCAGAGCTTCATCGATGAGATCGCGCACGCATCAGGCAAGGATCCGCTGGCCCTGCGCCTGGAGATGCTTGGGCCGCCGCGGCAGATTGCCTACTCCAACCACGGTGGGCCTACCTTTGAAACCGGGCGCCTGAGCGAAGTGCTGCGGCGCGCCGCCAGCCGCATCGGCTGGGGCCGCGAGACGCCGGCGGGTCATGGTTTGGGGATCGCCGCGCATTTCACCTTCGGCGGCTATGCCGCGCATGCCATGGAAGTATCGGTGGCAAGTGACGGCAGCTATCGCATCGAGCGCTGCGTGTGCGTGGTCGATGTCGGCCGGCCAATCAATCGCTCAGGCATCGAAGCGCAGATGATGGGTGGCACCATCGATGGCATCAGCACGGCGCAGAATCTGGAGATCCACATCAAGGGCGGACGCGTGGTCGAGGGTAATTTCGACAGCTACCCGCTGTTGCGCCTGGCCGACGCGCCCGATGTAGAGGTCGAAATCATCGACAGCGAACGTGACCCCTCCGGCGCCGGCGAAATGGGCATCCCGACCGCGGCACCGGCGTTGACCAACGCGCTGTTTGCCGCGACCGGCAAGCGTATCCGCAGTTTGCCGATTGGTGCCCAACTGGCTTGAGCCAGTCTCTCGCCTTGGGCTCAGCGCGCACTGGTCGGGAACAGTTCCTCGGCGCGCCGGAACAGGATCCATGAGGTGGCGATGTACTTGTCGCCACCGATGGGTGTGTTGCCGCGGTGGGTGTGGGTGAAGGCCGTTGGCGCGATCAGCAGCGAGCCGGTGACTGGCTTGACCTTGCGCTGTTGCGCCAGAAACTCGGTTTCGCCTGCACTGAAACCGTCATTGAGGTAAATGGTCCACAGCAGCACGCGGTGCAGTGCCTCGCACTGCGCATCGCGCGGATAGTGCTCGCAATGCCAATAGGGATAGCCGCCCTGATCTGCCTTGTAGTGCTGCACATTGATGCCGCCGGGGCGAAAGGCGTAGCGCGCGAAATTGACCAGTTGCTGCTCTTCCATGCCTGGGAAATCCTCCGCCTTGAGCCGGCGGGCCTCGCCGCCTGCTGGATCACGCCAACCGATGGCCAGCGGCGAAATCAGCGTCTGCGGATAGCGCCGCAAATAGCTGCAGAGTCCGCGCATCATCGCGCCGTTCAGCAGATTCTCCTGCTGGCGCCATTGCGGCATCTGGCTGATCTGCAGGTCCATGCTGTCCTTGAGCGATCGGTCCACTCCCGATCCGGTGCGGCCGGGCCGGACGGCGTCGCTGGCATGAAACTGGTCAATGATGGCTCGACACTGAGCCGGGGTCAGTGCCTCCGGGAATAGCTCTATGAAATCAGTCATCGTCGCTCCGATCGGAATGGCGCCTGGTCATTCTGGGCATGTGCCACGTGCACAATGCGGCCACTGCAGAACAGCGCGCATTGTTTACATCAGTGAAGCTTGACGATGGCGACCCCGCAAGTGGCTGGTGCGGCAGCGCTGTATGCCGCAAGGCATCCGGGTGCATCGGCAGCCAGCATCAAGGCGGCGATCCTGAACTCGGCCATTCCGACCCCTTCGCTCAACGGCAAGGTCACGTCCAATGGACGACTGAATGTCAGCGGATTCTGAGGCTGACTGATCCTGTAGCGCGCGAAGGCCCGGCATTGCCGGGCCTTCGTTACTCTGGGCGGCGGCTGAATGCGGCAGGATCGCGGTAGAGACGCGCCTCACGGCACGCCCCCCGCACAGATCCCGGCGGGCGTGATTGACGCACCGGGCTCCCACCTTGGGTGATTGGCGGCAAAGCGCACGCTCGGCCACGGAT
>JALHRS010000139.1 GCA_022841325.1 Lysobacterales bacterium
GGCGTGGTCAGCGCCATCTCGCGCACCAGCGTCCGCTCGCGTGCCAGCCTGCGGCCGGCGCCGCAGGAGTCCGGCCACACCGGCTGCAAGGCGGCCAGAGGCCCGCGCTGACGCCAATGCCGCCACTGGGCGCTGGTGCGCAGCCGCGTGCGGCGGTTTGCCGACTCCGCGTTGCTGGCGATCATCGCCAGGCGTTCGACCCGCTCCGGCGCGCGGCGCAGCAGTTCCAGCGCGATCAGCCCGCCCAGCGAGAAGCCGGCTATCGAGAAGCGTCGGGGCAGTTGCGCCAGCAGTTTCGTCAGCCAGGCATCACGGTCGCGCAGACGGGTGAAGTCCGCCACCACCAACCGGGCTTGTGCTCGCAATGCACGCATAGGCGCCGCAAAGACGCAGTCGTCGCAGAAGCTGCCCGGTATCAGAAGCAGGCAGGGCTTGCCGCGGACCTCTTCCTCACGCAAACCCGCCCCGGGCTCAGCCATGGGCCGCCTCCTCGATCGTCGAGCGGGACAGTCCCAGCTTCTGGCCGGCGGTGCAAATCTCGTCCCAGCTCACGGCGTCGATCGTTATGCCCTCGCGCTGGCACCTGATGCGCGATTCGCGCTCGGGTTCGCCAGCGATGCGGACGCGGTCGACGCCAGGCGCCGGAGGACTGGCTCGCAGCCAGTCGATGAAGGCCGTGGTTTCGGCGGCGAAGACCTCGCCCGTGCCCAGGCGCTGCGGATCGATCAGGATGGTCAGCATGCCGTTCCAGACCCGCCTGCGGCTGCTGTCTTCCGAATGCCAGGTGCCGCCACCGGTGAGCGCGCCGCCCAGCAGTTCGCACACCAGCGCCAGGCCGTAGCCCTTGTGCAGGCCGAAGGCGTTGAGCGCACCCAGCGGCGGCACCATGCCGAACTTCGGGTCCGTGGTCGGCCGGCCCTGGTCGTCGATCAGCCAGCCTGCGGGAATCGGCTGCCCCCGGTTGTAGGCCACGCGCACCTTGCCCTGGGCCACGGCGCTGGTGGCCATGTCGAGGATGAACGGCGGCTCGCCCGGGATCGGAATGCCCACCGCCACCGGGTTGGTGCCGAAGCGTGCATCGCTGCCCCCGAACGGCGCGACCAGCGAACGCGCGATCACGTTGGTGAAGTGCAGCGAGATCAGGCCGGCAGACACCGCCTGTTCGGCAAACTGGCCGATGCGGCACAGATGGTGCGCCCGGCGAAGACCGAGCACGCACACGCCGTGCTGCCGGGCCCGCTCGATGCCCAGCGCCATGGCCTCGGTGCCGACGACCTGACCGTAGCCGAGTTCGCCGTCGAGGGTCAGCAGGGCACCGGCGTCGACGACCACGGTCGGGTGCCGGTTGACCATCAGCCCGCCCTCGAGCAGCGAGTCGACGTAGCGCGGGATCATGCCCACGCCATGTGAGTCGTGGCCGCACAGGTTGGCCGCCACCAGGCTCGTCGCCACCTGGCCCGACTCGCGCGCATCACTGCCTCCGGCGGCGACGATGAGGGCCATCGCCTCGGTCAGCCGGCCCGCGTGCACAGGCTGCGGATCGTGCTTCATGCGCGGCTCGCTCAATCGGGCTTGATGCCGCGGGAATCGACCACCCGCGTCCAACGCTCGACCTCAGCCTTCATGAAGCGACCGAACTCGTCAGCGCTCCCGGCCACGACGTCGAAGCCCATCTGGGACAGCTTGTCCCGCACGTCGGGCGAGCGCAGTGCGCGCACCGCGGCATCGTTGAGCCTTGCCACCACCTCGGGCGGCGTCTTCGCCGGTGCCGCCACCGCCTGCCAGGTGGTGATCACCACATCCGGCAGTCCGGCTTCGGCGGTGGTGGGCACTTGCGGCAGTTGTGCATGGCGCTTGGCCGTGGTGACTGCAAAGGCCTTCATCCGCCCGGCCTTGATGTAGCCGGTGACGGCGCCCATGTTCTGGAACGAGAAGTCGATCTGGCCGCCCATCACGTCGGTCTGGCAGGCTGCCCCGCCGCGGTACGGCACATGCACGGCAAAGATGCCGGCGGCCTGCTTGAACAACTCGGCAGCGAGGTGATCGGACGAGCCCGCACCACCGGAGCAGAACGACAGCTTGCCCGGATTCCGGCGCGCGAACTCGAGCATCTCCTTCAGCGACCCGGCCGGAAAGTCGGGCCGCGCGATCAGCACGCTGGGCGAGGTGACGGCCAGCGTGATCGGCGCGAAGTCGCGCAGCGCACGGTAGCGCAGCGCGTCCTTGTGGACCGCGTCGTTGATCGAGAACACGCCGATCGAGCCGATCAGGATCGTGTGGCCGTCGGGCTCGGCCTTGGCGACGAACTCGGCAGCAAGTGCACCATTGGCACCCGGCCGGTTCTCGACCAGCGCAGGTTGGCCGAAACTCTCCTGGAACTTCTGGCCCAGCAGGCGACCGACGATGTCCGAAGCGCCGCCGGCAACAAAAGGGATCACGATCCGGATCGGCTTGGCCGGAAAGGTCTGCGCGCTGGCGCCGCCTCCAGGCAGGGCCAGCAGGCCGGCGGCAAGGGTCGAGAGCAGCTTGGAACGGGCGGGGGTCATCGTTTTCCTGTTTTCAAAGTCATGGCGCGTCGGGCGCGGTTCATCCGGCCCTGATGCGCCGGCCCGACGCGGCGTCGAACCAGTACAGGTGCGCGGGATCCAGGCGAACGCCGATGCGCTGGCCGGTATCGAGCCGCAGCGCCTTCGGGCCCTTGATCGCCACCAGCCGCTGGCCGACCATCACGGTGGCCATCGTGCAATCGCCGAGCAGTTCGAAGGTGTAGACCTCGGCGTGGAAGTGAGCCTCGTCCAGGCTGGCGATGTGCATGTCTTCGGCGCGGGCACCGAGCATCAGCTCGCCCTGGCGCGGCGCGTCGATCCGGATCGGCAAGTCGCCCTCGGCCGTCAGGCCGGCGGCGTCGGCACGCACCGGGATCAGGTTCATCGCCGGATTGCCGATGAAGCCGGCGACGAAGGCGTCCGCCGGGTCGTTGTAGATCTGTTCGGGCGTGCCCAGTTGGCGGATCACGCCGGCGTCCATCACCGCCACCCGGTGCGCGAGCGTCATCGCCTCGATCTGGTCGTGCGTGACGTAGATCGTCGTCACCTGCAGTTCCTGTGCGAGGTGCTTGATCTGCGCGCGGGCGACGACGCGCAACTTGGCGTCCAGGTTCGACAGCGGTTCGTCCATCAGGAAGACCCTGGGCTGGCGCACGATGCTGCGCGCCAGCGCCACCCGCTGGCGCTGGCCGCCCGACAGCTGGCGCGGCAGCCGGGCGAGGAACGGCCCCAGTTCGACCCGCTCGGCGGCCTTGCGCACCTGAGCTGCGCGCGCGTCCTTGGCCATGCCACGCAATTTAAGCGGATAGCCGATGTTCTGCTCGACCGTCATGTGCGGGTACAGGCCGTAGTTCTGGAACACCATCGCCACGTCGCGCTTTTGCGTCGGCAGCTCGTTGATGCGTTGCCCGTCGAAGGTGATCTCGCCTGCCGTTGCATGTTCCAGGCCGGCGATCATGCGCATGGTGGTGGTCTTGCCGCAGCCCGACGGACCGAGCAGGACCAGGAATTCGCGGTCGCTGACCTCGAGGTTCAGATCCTTGACGATGTTGACGTTGCCGAAGGACTTGTCGATGTGGTCGAGGCGGATGGCGGTCATGGGCGTCCTTCAGCGAACGGAACCGGCGGTCAGGCTGCCGATGAACTGCTTGTGCACCAGCAGCGAGATCAGGAACATCGGCGCCGTGATCAGGATGCCGCCTGCGGCCATCAGCTCCCACAAGTCACCGCGGTCGGTGCGAAATCCGATCAGGCCGATCGGCAGCGTCAGCGCGTTCTGCTTGCCGATCACCAGCGCGAACAGGAACTCGTTCCAGGTCAGCGTGAAGCTGAACACCGCGGCGGTGATGATTCCCGGCAGCGCGGCGGGGACGACGATCTCGACGATCACCCGCCAGCGTTCGGCGCCGTCGACCATCGCCGACTCTTCCATCTCGATCGGCACCGCGTCGATGAAGCCCTTGATCATCCACACCGCGTAGGGCAGCACGATCGACAGGTTGACCAGCATCAGCGCGGTTCGGGTGTCGAGCATGCCGGCCTGCTTGAACATCAGGAAGTACGGCAGCACCACCACCGCCGAGGGGATGAACTGCGAGGCGATGACCATCAGGAAGAGCGCGCGCTTGAAGCGGAATTCGAAGCGCGAGAAGGCGTAGGCGGCCATCACCGCCATCGGCACGGCGATCAGCACCGCTCCACTGGCCACCAGCAGGCTGTTGACGATCTTGGAGCCCAGGTCCCAGGGATGCTGGAACACGGTGCGCAGGTTGTCCAGCGTCGGCGTGAACGCAAGTGCCGCGTCGAGCGAGTAGACGTCGCGCGGACTCTTGAACGCGGTCAGGACGATAAAGCGCCGACCGAGCGCCGCCGTGGACAACTCTGCGTGGCGCTCAGGCATGCATGGCCGAACTCAAACACCGTGCGGCAACAAACAACTGCGCACTCGCTGGGTCCGATTCCCGTGAGCACAGGTGGGTCAGAAATCGTGAGCGCCGAGGGTCGGCTCGGCAAGCGGGGCGTAGACCCGGGACAAGCGCAGCCCTGGCGCGCACCGACGACGGCACGGCAGCGCCGCTCGTCCGGGCTGCCGCAGCAAACGTAAAAGCGGGGAGATGCTCAGCGAGCAACTCCCCGAAACAGAGCCTTGCCAGGTGCTCTGCTCGCTGACCGGAATCAGAAGTTGTGACGCAGCCCAAACTGCAGCGATGCGGCGTCCTCGCCGTTCGCCTTGGCGCTGAAGCTCGGATTGAGTAGGGGGTTGCGGTTGGCCGTGTTGTCCTGCTTCATGTAATTCCAATGAGCGTTCAAGATGAGTCGATCTGTGGCATGCTCTGACCCGTCGCTTATGACGGGAGCTTGCCATGGCACGACCGCGTTCGACGGATGCAAAGCTTGTCGAGCACGCCAAG
>JALHRS010000140.1:0-1682 GCA_022841325.1 Lysobacterales bacterium
TCCGGTTGCTGATTGCCTTGATCCTGTTGGCCCTTTTGTCCGCCTGTGCCAGCAACAGTCCCACGCGCCACTTCTTCATGCAGGGACAGGTGCTGTCGGTGCAAAACCAGAATGTGGTCGTGTGCGTCGGCAAAGCCCACGGCGCCGAAGTGGGCCAGGTGCTGAGCGTTTATCGCAACGAGCAGGTTCACACCGCACCGAAAGCGCCGCCGGCTGGCTTCAAGCGGGTACCGATGGGCCAAGTGCGCATTGTCGAAGTCTTCGATGAGCACTACGCGCGGGCCGAGGTGGTATCCGGCGAGATCCACGCCAATGACACTGCGGAACTGGAGCGTTAGGCGAGGCTTCGGCCGCTGCGTCGCTGGTTGGCGACGCGGCGTTCATACCGGCCGGCGCGCGTGCGCCAGCCGGTACCTGCATCCAAAGGGAATCAGCCATGAACCGGAACTGGAAAATGGTGTGCTTGTCTGCCGCACTCGTGATTGCGTTCGTGGTCTTACGCGAACACTGGGGCCATGTGCTGGGCGCGCTTCCTTACCTGTTGTTGCTGGCGTGCCCGTTGCTTCATCTGTTCCATGGACACGGCGATCACGCGCACCACGATCATTCGACGGATGACCGCAAGCCCTGAGCCCGCCTCGCTGGTGGATGCGCTGCGTCGGGCCGTCACGTATGCGGTCGTCACGTTGCCGATGTTTGCCCTCTGGGAACTCGCGCACGCACCGCTGTACACGATATGGATCGAGGCCGGTCCCGCGGCCGCCTGGCAAGCCGCGCTGCATTGCACGTTGGGCGATGCAGTGATCGCATTTGCCTGTGCGCTCGCAGCGCTGCTCTTTACCCGCGTGTTGCCCTGGACGCGCCATGTCCATCGCACCGACATGGTTGTAGTGACTCTAGGATTGGCAACGACTATCGCGATTGAGTGGATCAGCACGCAATGGCTCGGCCGCTGGACTTACCGCGAGTCGATGCCCGTCGATCCAATCCTTGGCATTGGCCTGAGTCCGCTCGCGCAGTGGATCGTGGTTCCGTTGCTGGCGCTTTGGATCCTTCGGCGAAAGGGGGCACCAGGCGTATCGGCTAGCTAGGGCCGAGCGCCGCGGTACAGCCCTATTCGGCCGACGGGAACAGCCAGTGTGTGCAGGGTCGATACGTCAAGAAAGCCTGCGTCGTGCATGAACTCGGGTAACCGGCCCTCCGCGTGGTCGCGGGTGTTGGCATAGCCGTCAAGCAAGCGCACCAGATGAAATGCGGTTCGGCCCAGCCATGAGTTCGGCCGGCCGAAATCGGCGATCAGCACCCTGCCGCCAGGGCGCAGCACGCGCCGAACCTCGCGGAGACTGCGTCGCTTGTCGTCGTGCTGGAGGTGGTGGAAGAAGAGCGAGGAGAGCACTACGTCGAACGAGCCATCGGCGAACGGCAGTGCATCGGCCCAGGCAGGCGCAAGGTCCAGCGAGATGCCTGCGGCGCTGGCCTTGGCCCGCGCTTGGCGCAGCATGGCTGGGTCGGCATCGACACCGGCGATTCGCGCGCCGGGCACTCGCGAGGCCAACTGCAGCAGCAGGGTGCCGGTGCCACAGCCCAGGTCCAGAACCCGCTCGCCGGGTGTGACATCGGCGTGGGTCAATAGAGACGCCTTCATCCGGGCTTCGCGCACCGTCAACGCCACCAGACGGTCG
>JALHRS010000140.1:1692-4903 GCA_022841325.1 Lysobacterales bacterium
CCATGGCGTGAGGAACGGGAAGCGCAACGCCGGAACGAAGTCCCGGTGGGGCAAATTGCTACTCATCTGATGCTGCCGTCAATGCCAGCGCACCCAGCAGTGCGATCAGAAGCACCGGATGAAGGAGCATGAGGTGCACGAAGTTGCGTTCAACCAGAAGGCCGTCCAGAAACAGGGACACGATCGCCACGAGCATCAGGATCCGCAATGGCTGTCGCCTTCGTTGGGCCCAGCGCAACAAGGTTGGGAGAGTGTTGGTCATGAAAAGTCCGCCTTCGAGGGTCCGATAGGCTGAGCAGCTTGCCGCGAGCGAGCCTGTTTGGCTTGAACAAAGCGGCGGAATCAAGCCGTTCGCAAGGCAGCCAGAATGGCGCTGGGCGGCACGCCGAAGTGTCTTTGCATGGTTCGGCTCAGATGCGCAGCGTCCGAAAATCCGGCGTCTTGCGCCGCCCGACTCAAGTCCGCGCCCGCGGCGGCACTCATCAAGGCCAGGCGCAATCGCAGCCAGCGCAAGTAAGGTCGCAGAGGCATCCCTACCAGTGCGCGAACCCGATGTCTGAAATGACTGGGCGACAGCGAGGTTTCGCTTGCGAATTCCGCCAGTGTGCCGTTTAGCTCGCTGCGGGCCGGCAGGCCTTCAAGCAGATCTCGGACGCGGTCGGGGCGGCGATCAGCCGGAGCCTGGATCGACTTGGGTAACCCGAGTGCCGCGAGCAGCGGGCCCAGATCTGCGCCGGTCGACAACGGCCAGACGCTGAGCGCCGCATCGCGCTGTCGCTCCGTGAGCAGGCACAATCCCCGCACGCAGGCCAGCGCCAAGGTCCGGCCTGTGTGAGACTCACGTTCGACGTACAGCAGCGCCGCGGCACCGGGCCAGACGCGGTGCGGCACGTCCGCGTCGATCAGCACTCCGGGCGCAGTGATGTCGCCTTGACCATGCACGGAAACGGTGACCGTTTCGCAAGGAGCGAGGACCATTTGGAGGGCATGGTGGGTGTGTACCCGGTTGTCGCCCATGTCGCCGGAAAACACCGCCCAGCCTGTGCCCAGCGCAATGCGCCCGGACCAGGCTGGCGATTTCTCGTGGTGCGTCATTGCTCGTGGCCTTTCACTGGCCCTTCCGCAGCCTCAGCGCGTTGGCCACCACCGACACCGACGACAGGCTCATCGCCAGCGCCGCGATCATCGGACTCAGCAGCAAGCCGAAGCTCGGGTACAGCAGCCCGGCAGCGATCGGCACGCCGAGCGCGTTGTAGGCGAAGGCGAACACGAGGTTCTGGCGCATGTTGCGCACTGTCGCGGACGAGATCTCGCGAGCGCGGACGATGCCGCGCAGATCGCCCTTGACCAGCGTGAGCTGAGCGCTCGACATCGCGACATCGGTGCCGGTGCCCATCGCGATGCCGACATCCGCCGCAGCCAGTGCCGGTGCGTCGTTGATACCGTCGCCAGCCATCGCCACGCGCCGTCCTTGCGCCTGCAGGCGCACAACCAGTGCCGCCTTGTCCTGGGGGCGCACTTCGCCGTGCACCTCGTCGATGCGCAGGTGCCGCGCCACCGCCTCGGCCGTGGTGCGTCCATCGCCGGTGGCCATTACGATGCGCAGGCCAGCGTGGTGGAGGGCGTCGATGGCCTCTGCTGTGCTCGCCTTGATCGGGTCCGCCACGGCCACCAGGCCGGCGAGCGCACCGTCGACGGCGAGGAACATCACGCTGGCGCCGTCCGTGCGCAAGCGTTCGGCATCCGCATGGAGGGCATCGGTTGCGACGCCGTTCTCCTGCATCAACGCGGTGTTGCCGAGCGCCAGAGCGTAGGTACCGACACGCCCGCGCACGCCGATGCCGGTCGCCGACTCGAAGTCCGCGGCGTCCTCCAGCGGCAACTGGCGACGGCGTGCCTCGGCGACGATGGCATCAGCGAGCGGATGCTCGCTGCCCGCATCCAGGCTTGCCGCCAGTCGCAGGACTTCGGTCGGGGACCATCCGGTTGCCGCCAGCACCTCGCGAAAAGCCGGGCGTCCCTCGGTGAGGGTGCCGGTCTTGTCGACAATGATCGTGTCGACGGTGCGCAAACGCTCGATCGCCTCGGCGTCGCGGAACAGCACGCCGGACTGCGCCGCGCGGCCGGTGGCGACCATGATCGACATCGGTGTGGCGAGCCCGAGCGCACAGGGACAGGCGATGATCAGCACCGCGACGGCGTTGACCACCGCGTAGGTCCATGACGGGTCGGGGCCGAACAGGCCCCAGCCGAGTAGCGTCGCCAGGGCGATCGTCAGCACTGCCAGCACGAACCAGTAGCTGACCACGTCGGCGAGCCGCTGCATCGGTGCGCGCGAGCGCTGCGCCTGCGCCACCAGTTGCACGATCTGCGCAAGCACCGTGTCCGCGCCTATGCGATCTGCGCGGATCACGAGGCTTCCGGTGCCGTTGATGGTTGCGCCGATCACGCGTGCACCGGCCGCCTTCTCGACCGAAATCGGCTCACCCGTCAGCATCGATTCGTCGACCGCCGAACGCCCGTCGAGCACCTCGCCATCGACCGGCACCTTCTCGCCGGGGCGCACGCGCAGGCGGTCGCCGACGTGTACATGAGTCAACGGGATGTCTTCTTCCGTTCCGTCCGCGCGCAGCCGGCGCGCGGTTTTCGGCGCCAGCCCGAGCAGCGCCTTGATCGCCGCCGACGTAGACGATCGCGCCTTCAGCTCCAACACCTGACCGAGCAGCGTCAGCGACACGATGATTGCTGCGGCCTCGAAATAGACGCCGACCCGGCCGTGCTCGCGGAAGGCTTCCGGGAACATGCCCGGCGCCAGCGTTGCGACCAGGCTGTAGCCGAAGGCCGCGCCGACGCCGGTGCCGATCAGCGTCCACATGTTCGGGCTGCGGTTGGCGAGCGAGGCCGCCCAACGCACGAAGAAGGGCCAGCCGGCCCACAGTACGACCGGCGCCGACAACACCAGTTCCAGCCAGGTGCGCGTGTCGGCCGCGAGACCAGGCAGTCGATGCCCGGCCATCGCCAGCAGCAGCGCCAATACCGAGAACGGCAAGGTCCACCAGAATCGCCGCCGGAAATCCGCCAGTTCGGGGTTTTCGTCGTCGTCCAGGCTGGGCAGAAGGGGCTCCAGCGCCATGCCGCAGATTGGGCAGCTGCCCGGCTCGTCGCGCACGATCTGCGGGTGCATCGGGCAGGTATAGCGAGCGCCCGGCTG
>JALHRS010000141.1 GCA_022841325.1 Lysobacterales bacterium
GGCAAGCGCGCGGCGCCCGGCAGGCCATGCCGCGGCCGCCGGCGCGAACCATCCTGGCGCACATCCCGATTCGCCGCGCGCCGGAGCCGCGCTACCTCACACTCTGGCTCAGGGCCAATGCGCGGTGTCGGGTCGAAACAGGTGGCTCTCCATGAATCCATGCATAGGTTGTTGATTTTATGTCGTAGGTCAGGTTGCTAGCGTAGCGAGCCAAGTGAGGAATCTCGATGTCACGTAGTCCGCTGACGCGGACAACATGACCTACGACGGCAAGTTCATGGCCCGTTCGCGGTGTCGTGCCGAAACCGACAACCGACAACCGACAACCAGCAACCAGCAGCCCTAACGCCCCGCCACATTCCCCCACAGGACCTTGTGCAGCTGCAGCTGGAAGCGCACCGGCATGCGGTCGGCCAGTATCCAGTCGACCAGAGTCGGCGCCGGCAGCACTTCCGCCACCGGTGAGAACAGCACCTGACAGATGGCCGGCAGACCGCGGGTCTGGCACTGCTCGCGCGCCCACAGGTAGTCGGCGCGGTCGGCAATGACGAACTTGATCTGATCGGCAGGACTCAACAGGGGCAGGTTTTCATAGCGATTGCGCAGATGTTCGCCGGATCCGGGACACTTGAGGTCCAGCACCTTGCGTACGCGTGCATCAACGCCGCTGACATCCATGGCACCGGAGGTTTCCAGCGAGACCTCGTGGCCGGCGTCGCACAGAGCACTCAGCAAGGACAGGCAGGCGCGCTGCGCCAGCGGCTCGCCGCCGGTCACGCATACATGCCGGGTGTTGAATGCGGCAACACTGGCGAGCACGTCTTCCAGGCTGCGCTTGTTGCCGCCATGGAAGGAATAGGTGGTGTCGCACCAGGAACAGCGCAGCGGACAACCGGTCAGGCGCACGAACACCGTGGGCCAGCCGACGGCATCGGCCTCACCCTGGATAGAGTGAAAGATCTCGGTGATCCGCAGCATCACGGCCGTCGGCGAGACCGCTTCAGAGGTGCTGGCGTCGGTCATCCCCGGCTCTGTCGATTACGAAAAAATGCACAAGCGCTCCACCTGCAGCTCGCTGTGCCTGGGCGCAGCGAGCCCAGCTGCTAGCGTCCGTCGAGGCGCAAGGCGCGCAACCGGCCCTGGGCCAGACGGGCCACCGGCGTATCCGGAAAGCGCGAAACGACGTCGTTCAGGGTGCGGGCGGCGCTGCGAGAATCGCCCAGTTCATATTGGCAGTAGCCGACCTTGAGCAAGGCGTCCGGAGCCTTGCGGCTGTCCGGGAAGCGTGCCAGCAACCCCTGGAAGGTCTCCAGCGCGATCTCGTAATTCTGGGTGACGTAATAGGACTCGCCCAGCCAGTAGCTGGCGTTGGCGGCGTACTCACCGTCGGGATACTGCTGCAGGAACACCGAGAACAGCTGGGACGACTCGGAATAGCGACCCTGCTTGAGTGCCTCGAAAGCCCCTTCGTAAGCCTGCTTCTCGTCCGGACCGCCCACCGCTGGTCCTGCACTTCCGGCCAGATCCCCACCCACGGTCTCGGCGCCCACCGGCAGTGGTGGATTCATCGGCGTCGGTTCGCCGAAGCGGGTGGTCGGCTCGTCAGCGTTCAGTTGCTCCGGCGCGACGCTGTCAACGGGTTCGTTGGCTGCCGGTCGCGAAGGGACGGTCATGCCACCCTCAAGACGCTGCAGGCGCGAATCCAGATCCACGTACTGATCGCGCTGGCGCTTCTTCAGTCCTTCGATCTCGAAAGCCTGGCTTTCGACCAGACCGCGCAGGTTCTGGACCTCGTTCTGCAATTCCTGATTGCGCAGGATCAGTTCGGACATGTTGCCGGAGTCCGCGCTGCCCTGAACCTGGCGCTCAAGCTGGCTGACGCGCTCGGCCAGACTGAGGCGGCTCTGCGCCTGTGCCGATCCGCAAACACAGACGGCGGCCACGAGGGCCGCCGTCAGGGATCGAAGCGTCATTTTACGAACGTCGATCATCATCACTACCGCTTACTGCTTGGCGGTGTAGACGATCTCGGCGCGACGATTCTTGGACCAGCAGCTCTCGTCGCTGTCGGTGCAGATCGGACGCTCTTCGCCGTAGCTGACCACGGCAACCTGCTCGCTGCGGCCACCGTTGGCCAGCAGCATGTCACGCACGGCGTTGCCGCGACGCTCGCCCAGGCCCAGGTTGTACTCGCGCGAACCGCGCTCGTCAGCATGACCTTCCAGCGAGATCCGGGCACCCGGGTTGCTGGCCAGCCACTTGCCGTGACAACGCAGCATTTCCATGGCCTCGGACTTGATCGTGGTCTGATCCAGATCGAAGTAGGCAACGCGCGAGACCAGGCAGGGCTTGGAATCGAGCAGGGCCGGGTTGGTCCAGCTCTCTTCCTGCACCGGAGTGGTCGCGGGCTGAGTCGGCGGCGGAGTCTGCGGCGGAGCCTCAGGCTTGACCACTTCCTTTTTGCAAGCAACGCCAGCCAGGGCCAGCGCAATCACCAAAACGCGAATCGGGGTATTCATTTTTGTTTTCCTTCGTACGAATGACAGCGAACCTGTGCACATCTTATTTTCACTTGAATCAACGTTGCCTGAAGGGCCCCCACGCCGGCTCCCGGACGTCGCCGTCAGGAATGGCCAAGCGTGCTCGGATCGATCCGTCGATCGGTGCCGAGTAAAGAACCCCGCGATTCCCTTCGCGGGCAGCGTACAGCACCATGCTTGCGTTCGGGGCGAAGCTTGGGGATTCATCCAACGGACCCGGTGAAATCAGCCGAACCGCGTTCGTGCCCCCGCGCTCGCGGTCCACGACCGCAATACGATACACGTTCCTATTTCCCTGCACCATTGCCATTAGGCGGCCGTCGTAGGAGACGGAGGCGCGGGCGTTGTAATCACCGACTGAGGTCACGCGCTCGGGCGTGCCGCCGGAAACCGGCATGCTGTAGATCTGCGGCTTGCCGGACCGATCAGAGGTGAAGATCAGACTGTTGCCACCGGGCATCCACGCTGCCTCGGTGTCGATGGCGAAATGCCGCGTCAGCTGCGTCAGGTTGTTGTTCAGCAGATTCAGCGTGTAGATCTCGGGATTGCCGCTGCGCGACAGGGTCAGCGCCAGCGTGCCGCCATCGGGCGAGAAGGTGGGTGCGCCATTGATGCCCTTGAACGAGGTGATCACCCGGCGCGAGCCGGTGGCCAGTTCATGCAGGTAGATGGTGTGACCGCCCTGGCGCTCGAAGCTCACATAAGCCAGCGACTTGCCGTCCGGCGACCAGGCCGGCGACAGGAAGGGCTCGTCGTTCCAGACGATGCGCTGCTCGTTGTAGCCGTCCGAATCGGCCACCCAGATGGCGTACTCGTACTTGCCCTCGCCCTTGCGCTTGGCCGTGATGTAGGCGATGCGGGTGAAGAAGGCGCCGCGCACGCCGATGATCTTCTCGTAGACCAGATCGGCGATCTGGTGCGACACCGCCCGGAAATCACCGGGACGCACCGGCAGCGCCAGTGCCAGCAGCGGCTTGCCGCTGCGGACCTCGTGCAGTTCGAACTCGACCCGGTAGCCGACATCGGCGCTCTGGATACGGCCGACGACGATGTAATCCTGCTTCAGCAGCTGCCAGGTGGGGAAGCGGATGTCGGCGCCGCGGGAGGGCAGCTCGATCACGTCTTCCTTGGCCAGCGCCCGGAACTGTCCCGAGCGGTTGAGATCGGCGCGCACCACCTGATCGATGGCGGTGGGATCGGGCATGGCGGCCGCCTCCCAGGCGAAGGGCACGATCGCGATCGGGATGGCCGCGTCGCGACCGTTGACGATATCGATTTCCAGACCCTGGGCACTGGCGACACGCGCCAGGCCGAGCAGAGCCAGAACCAGTACAGCGGTGCTGATGAGTCTTTGCATCGGTTCACCCGTCATAGCGGAAGTTGAAGTTCAGTGCAGGCTGGAAGACTGCCTCAAAGCCCATGTACGGCAGCGGACTGGCGCGTTCCACGGCCTGAATGATGGATTGCTGGATCAGCGGATTCGCGTTACAGGGCGAGCCGATGCTGACACCGATGACTTCGCCGCCGGGGATCTGACGCACTTTCAGCACGCAGCGGATACCGGGCGGCGTGTTGGCTGGCCGGCGCCAGTTCTGGGTCACCACTTCCTGAATCAGTCCCGCGTACTGGCTGAGCAGATCATTGGCCGCGTCCTGGCCGGGTCGCTGCTGCCCCTCGGGCTCGCTCGTGGCTGGCTGCGTCAGTATCTCCTGGGCGCGCTGGGCTTCGCGTGCCTGCGCCAGCTGCTTTTCACGCTCCTGGGTCAGTCGCGCCGCTTCGGCTCGCTGCTTGCGGATGTCTTCGAGCTGCTGCATGCGCTGCTTTTCGATCTCCTGCTGGCGCCGCTGCTCTTCCTGCTGCTTGCGCAACTGTTCCTTCTGTCGCTCAAGGTTCATGGCGTTCTGATCGGGCACCGTCGGCAAGGTCGGGCGTTGATCGGTGACGTCATCGGGCTTGGCCGCGGGCGGCGGCGGCGGTGGTGCGGGCGCCGGTTTGGGTGCTGGCTTGGGCGGCTCGGGCTTGGGCGTGGGCTTGGTGGCCGGTTTCGGCTGCGGACGCCCCAGATTCATGTCGACCAGCACCGCTTCCAGCGCGCCGCCGGAAATGACCGGCTTCTGCGGTGCACTGGCGAACAGTCCGGCAAACATGATGAGTGCCGCAAGCAGGTGTACGCCTATCGCGTAAACGAGTGCCCGGGTGCGGTCGGCGGCCGATTCCATCTTCAGAAGCGCGCAGCAGGAGCGGGGCTTGGGGCTGGGGGCTGGGGCGCAACATCGCCAGCCACGCGCAAGCCTTCGACCCTCGCGAGAGCAGATCGGCAACCACCGGATGACTCAAAGGCA
>JALHRS010000142.1 GCA_022841325.1 Lysobacterales bacterium
GCAGTCAAAGTCGGTCTGACCTATGTTGATGCCGAGATCGAAACCGGCGTCGGCGCTTCGACCGAGCGCAAGTCCTGGAACCTGGCGGCAGACTGGAGCCTGGGCGGACCGCACAAGGTTCGTTTCGGCTACGCCAATGCGGGTGATGCCAAGACCAGCGCTGGCGGCGGTGCCAACACCGGCGCCAAGCTGATCCAGGTCAGCTACCTCCACTCGCTGTCCAAGCGCACCACGGCCAGCGTGGGTTATGCCCGCATCAACAACGACAGCGCCGGCACCTACAGCTTCACGGGTGCTCCGCAGGGCGCGGCCAACATCCAGCCGGGTGATGACGGCGGCGTGTTCATGATCGGCCTGAACCACTCGTTCTAATAAAACAGCAGCACAGCATCATCCTGAAAGGGGCGCTTCGGCGCCCCTTTTTTTATGCGTACGAGTGCTGCGGCATTTCATTGAGCCGCCGATTTCCGGATACTATGCGCTGCATTTGAAACTCCGGCGCATCAGCGGCTGTTGGCGGCGCCGGCCCATTCCGGAATTCCAGTGGCCGAGAAACAGGACATCCACCCCGGTGTTGAAGCGCAGCTCGAGCAGGTGCTCGAGCTGCTGCACCGGCACGAACTGGTCGAGAACCTGGTCAGCCGCCAGGACGAACCGCGCCACGAACTCGTCGAGCACCTGGTTCACCGCCAGCATCTGGTGGCCTTGCAGCAGCTGCTTGACCGGCTGCATTCGGCGGACATCGCCTACATTCTCGAGGCCCTGCCCCTCGACCAGCGCCTGATCGTCTGGGATCTGGTCAAGGCCGAGCGTGACGGCGAGATCCTGCTCGAAGTGTCGGATGCGGTACGCGAGACTCTTATCGCGCACATGGACGAGGGTGAACTGGTCGCCGCGACCGGACAGCTCGACACCGACGAGATTGCCGACCTTGCGCCGGACCTGCCGCGGGAAGTCATTCTCGACGTGTTCAAGGGGCTGTCGACCGAGGAGCGCGAGCAGCTGCGCGCGGCGATGTCGTACCCGGAGGATGCGGTCGGCGCGCTGATGGACTTCGACATGATCGAAGTGCGCGAGGATGTCACGCTGGAAGTGGTGCTGCGTTACCTGCGCCGGTTGACCGACCTGCCGGATCACACGGACCAGCTGTTTGTCGTCGACCGCGACGAGAACCTGCGCGGTCTGCTGCCGGTGAACCGACTGCTGGTGACGGATCCGGACACGCTGGTGGGCGATGTGACGGTCCGCGATTTCCGCAGCTTCCATCCCGAGCAGGATGCGCATGACGCGGCCAGCGCTTTCGATCGATATGAACTGGTCTCGGCGCCGGTGGTTGATGCCCAGGGACACCTGATCGGGCGGCTGACGATCAATGCGGTGGTCGATTACATCCGCGAGGCGCAGGACAGCGAGATCCTCTCCGCCGGTGGCCTGAAGGAAGAGGAGGATCTTTTTGCCTCGGTCTGGCGCAGCGTGCGCAACCGCTGGACCTGGCTCGCCGTCAACCTCGTCACGGCATTCATTGCCTCGCGCGTGATCGGCGTGTTCGAGCAGTCGATCGCGCAGCTGGTTGCGCTGGCGGCGCTGATGCCGATCATCGCCGGCATCGGCGGCAATTCCGGTAACCAGACCATCACCATGATCGTGAGGGCGCTGGCATTGGGCCAGATCACGCGCGCCAGCGCGCGCCAGCTGTTCCTGAAGGAGATCAGTGTTTCCCTGCTCAACGGCCTGATCTGGGGCAGCATAGTCGGGCTGTTTGCGTTCCTGATCTACCACAGTTGGCAGCTTGGACTGGTGATGACCGGGGCCATGGCGCTGAATCTGCTGCTGGCGGCGGTCATGGGTGTGGCGATTCCGCTGCTGATGGAGAAGCTGGGCCGCGACCCGGCCATCGGTTCCAGCGTGATGATCACTGCGATCACCGACAGCGGCGGGTTTTTCATTTTCCTCGGGCTGGCGACCTTGTTCCTGGTCTGAAATTCTGCAATCCATGCCCAAGACGCCGAGAACTGCAGCATCCCTCAAACAGGCGCAGGTCTTGCTGCAGCAGGGGCGGCGCGAAGAGGCCGCGGTGATGTTGCGCAGGCTGCTGTCGACGCGCCCTGATGACGCCGACGCGCTGTATCAGCTGGCCTTGCTGCAGGCGGATGCCGGCGCCCATTCGGAAGCCTATTTCCACGCGATGTCGGCCATCGAGGCAAACCCGGGGAACGTGCAGGCCCGTGAGCTGCTCGGGCGCATCCAGGCCGAAACCGGCTCGGCCGAGGCCGCATTGTCGACCTATGACGAAGCGCTGCGCATCGCTCCGCACGATGCCCGAATCCTCTTTGGCCGCGGCGTGGTGTTACAGCAGCTGGGCCGGCCGGAGCAGGCGCTGGACAGTTATGCGCGGGCCCTGGCGATTGCTCCGGAACAGGCGGAGTTGTGGTGCAACCACGGCAATGTTTTGTTTGCGCTGCGGCAGTACGAACTGGCGTTGCACAGCTTTGACGAGGGTTTGCGCCGGATGCCGGGTGTGGCCTTGCTGCACTTCAACCGGGCCAACACCCTCAATGCGCTGGGGCGGGTGACCGAAGCGCTTGCAGCATACGATCATGCCCTTGCCCTGGAGCCCGGAAACACGGACATGCTCAACAACCGTGGCAACGCAAGGCTGGAGGCTGGCGACAACGGCGGTGCGGCCGGGGATTTCCGGCGCATGATTGCTGACGTTCCGGGGGATGCGCGCGGATACAACGGATTGGGCATGGCGATGGAGGCAGAGGGTGCGCTCGAAGAGGCGGCTGATCTGTACCGGCATGCCATTAAGCGGGCGCCCGCTTTTGCCGATGCCCGACACAACCTGGCGCTGCTTTACTTGCGCTGCAGGAACTTCAGCGAGGCCTGGGCCGAATACGAGCATCGCTGTGAACCTTCGGGCTATCGCGACAATTTGCGCAAAGATCCCGCATCGGTTGCACTGTTCGAAAAAATTCCGCGCTGGACGGGTAAGCCGGTCGAGGGCACCGTGGGCTTGTGGAGTGAACAGGGCATAGGCGACCAGATCCTGTTTTCGACGCTGCTTCCGCAGCTTGCCGGGACCGGGCAGGCAATTGTTTGCGAAGTCGATGGCCGGCTGCTGCCGGCGTACCGGCGCGCATTTCCGCAACTGCGCTTTGTGGCGAAGGCCGATCCGCCGGACAGCGCCTTGACCAACGCCGCTGCGGCACTGTTTTTCGGATCCCTGCCGGGCCTGTTCCGTCCCACGGTCGAAAGTTTTGCAGGTCAGCCGCGCGGATTGTTGCAGGCGGCGCCGGAGCGGGTTGCGCATTACCGCAGCCGCATCGGTGACGGTTTCCGGATCGCCCTGTCCTGGCGCAGTGCGCGTGAGGGGCGCCTGGGCCGCAGCAAGAGTGTCAGCCTGACCGACTTTGCGCCTTTTCTGGCCGTGCCCGGCACCCGGTGTGTCGATGTCCAATATGGCGACACGGTTGCCGAACGCGCGCAGCTGGCGCAGGCCGGTGGCGCGGGGCTGCTGCATTTTGATGGGGTCGATTATTACCATGACCTCGACGAGGTCCTCGCCATCCTCGAGGCCTGCGATCTGCTGATCACCACCAGCAATGCCAATGCGCATCTTGCCGCGGCATTGGGCAAGCCGGTGTGGCTGCTTTATCCCGGCGAGCGTGCGCCTTTCCATTACTGGGCGCATGGCGGCGATCATCGCTGCCTGTGGTATCCCTCGGTCGAGATCGTTTCCGCGCCGGAACTGGATGACTGGCCGAAACTGATTGCGCATACCGCAGAAAAGCTGCGGGCGCGGGTTGCCGGGTAGGGCTGATTACATGCCGGTACTGGACCTCGCGATCATCGGCTCCGGCCCCGGCGGTTACCGTGCCGCGGTGCTGGCCGCCCTGCGCGGGCTGAAGGTGGCGATCATCGAAAAGAACACTTGGGGCGGCACCTGCCTAAACCGCGGTTGTGTGCCGAAAAAAACCTGGTACCACAGTGCCTGCATCATGGCCGATGCCGCGGCGTATCCGGAACGCGGCATCAACGGAACGCTGGTCGCCGATTTTGCGCAGGCCTGGCGCCACCAGCGGCAGATCGTCGATACGGTGCGCGACAGTTATGCCGATTACCTGGGCCGGCTGGGCATCCGGCGCCTGCACGGCCATGCGCGTTTCGAGGGTCCGCGGTTGCTGCGTGTGGACAATGCTTTGGTCGAGGCGCGGCAGATCATCATTGCCACGGGTTCGCAGCCCTGGTTGCCCGAATCCCTGCAGCGGACCCCCGGACGGATACTGACGACCGATGATCTCTTCGATGCGCCGCCGCCCCCGGGCCGGCGGGTGGCGGTGCTGGGTTCCGGATTGGTCGGCACGGAGATGGCGTTCATCCTGTCCCGTCTGGGTCTCGAGGTCATCTGGCTGACCGGGCGCGAACCGCTGTCCTCCTCCGCGTTCAGCGTACCGGCGCGTACGGCGTTGCGTGAAACGCTGGCCGGCGCCGGGATCAGGCCACGCCTGCAGGCACGCATTGCCGCCGCCGGCGTATCGGATGATGGCGTCACTCTGACCCTGGGTGATGGCGACCGGCTTCAGGTCGACTGGGTACTCGCGGGCACCGGGCGTCGTCCCTGCACGGACGGGCTGGATCTCGGACGGGCCGGCATTACAACCGGAGATCTGGGTCATATCGTCGTCGATGACCATAACCGCGCAGCGCCCGGCATCCACGCCATCGGTGATGTTGCG
>JALHRS010000143.1 GCA_022841325.1 Lysobacterales bacterium
GGCACTTCGGCGCCGATCTCGATCTTCATCTTGATGGGCTGTCTTGGCGCCCCCGGCGGGAATCGAACCCACATCTGAGACTTAGGAGGTCCCCGTTCTATCCATTGAACTACGGCGGCATGTCGACCGGGCTTGCCTGCCTCACCTATGACGCGATGGCCTGTCGTAGTACCAAATCGCCTACACTATCCCGTAGCAGTGCTACCAACACGCTATAGGAGTGCTACGAAATGGCCAGCGTCATCAAGGTCGGCGAGAAGTGGCGAGCCCAAGTCCGACGGCAGAATCATAAGCCGCAGACAAAGACGTTCCGTACAAAGCGCGAAGCGGACGAATGGGCACGGTCCATCGAGGCGCGGATTGATGCGGGCGCCGAGCCGAAGTCCGCCGCCCTGGTCAAGGTCGGCGACCTGATCCGCGAGTACCGCGAGATCCGCGAGCAGGGCGGGCGCCCGGTCGACCCGACCACGAACACCTCCTACATGCTCCAGCACCTGGAAGACGACCTGGGTCATGAGCCCGTGTCGGCGCTGATCCCTGCCCGGCTGGTGAAGTGGGCCAGCGCGCGCAAGGCCGAAGGCGCAGGCCCCTACACGGTCAACATGGAGCTGTCGTGCCTTGGGACGACCCTGCGGCACGCCGCGTCGTTCATGAACCTGCAGCTGCCCGACGTGACGGGCCAGGCCCGGCCGCTGCTGCTGCACCTCGAGCTGATCGGCGGCGGCACGCGGCGCACGCGCAGGCCGACCGAGGATGAGCTACAGGCCGTGCTCGGCTACGTGCAGCAGCGTGACCCTGCCGCCGCTGACGCAATGCGCGTGGGGGCCATCACAGGCCTGCGCCGGTCCGAGCTGGTGCTGAAGCTGAACTGGGCCGACATCGACGACGACAAGCGTGCGGCGCTGATCCGCCAGCGCAAGCACCCGCGCCGGGCGCTGGCGCGCGATGAGTGGGTGCCGCTGCTGGGTGCTGCCTGGGACATCGTGCAGCGTCAGCCGAAGACCGGCGAGCGGGTGTTTCCGGTCAGCCCCGAGAAGATCAGCGACCTGTTCACCGCGGCTTGCAAGGCCGGCGGCATCCCTGACCTACGCCTGCACGACCTGAGGCACCTTGCGTCGAGCCGGCTACAGGAACTGGGATTCGATGACGTCGAGCGGATGGCCATCACCGGGCACCGCAGCGTGGGCATGAACGCGCGGTACACGCACCCGACGCCCGAGCACCTGCACGCCAAGTTCGACGCCGCGAAGGCGACCGAGAAGTGACCCGACAATTGAGCCGCGAAACCTGGACGCGCGCCATCAAGGCTGCGCACGAGGGCGAGCCGCGAGGCCTGCTTGAGCTGCTGCTGAGTCCGGGCGCGACCACATCGCACGGCGAGCCATTGCCAGACCCGGAATCGGGCCTCTGCTTCACGCCACTGCCCGACGAGTACGGGCTGCGCCTGGCCATCGTCAGGGCGCTGGCCTTCGGTCCGTGGCGCAACGCGCCGGTCAGTTCGATCACCGACCTGGTGACCCGGACTGGCTGGGGCAAGAGCAAACCCAAGATAGACGACTACCAGATCGACATGGTGGTGCTTGCGTTCGACATGCACGAGCACGGCCTGACCGATGGGCACCAGCCGAGCATGGAGTCCTTCGCGGAAGCAATCGGCGTCGAAGTCGAAGTGCTGAGGCGGCGCGTACAGGCCAGAAGGCGGGCCCGTCGAGGAACTTAGTGGGGTAGGAACTTCCTCGCGCTTTCGACCTGTCGTTGCGACCATGCGGCCACCGTCAACGAGGTCGCATGATGCAAGACACAGCTACCCACCAGCAAGCCACGACGACGCAGCCGCGATACGTCACGGACCGCGAGCTGGCCCCCATCCTGCGCGTCAGCGTGGGCTTTCTCCAGAAGGACCGCATCACCGCCAAGCGCATTCCGTTCGTGCGCCTGGGTGACCGATGCCTGTACGACATCACCGAGGCGCTGGCTGCGGTCAAGGCAATGACCGTCGGAGGCACTCGTACACGTCGTGGTCGCTGATGGCCGCCCGCGTCATCCCTTTCCCGAAGCCCTGGAATCGCCCGCATCGGCCATGGTCCAGGCGCTGCAACTGCGGCCCGTGCGAGATCGGGCGTGCGTTGAAGCTGCCCCTTCCGGCATGCGTGCAGCGTAGGCCGTGAAGGTCCAAGCCAAAGTGACGTCACTTGAATCGGTGACCGCCTTCGCCGCGCTGCCGTCGTCTGGTGAGGACGAGCAACGGGTGATCGGTGCGGTGCTCATTGACCCAGCCGGGGCGCTGCCGCTGATTCGCGCCGCGGGCCTGCGCGCGGAGCACTTCGCCGACGCTGGGCATCGGTTGATCTGGGGGGCGATCGAGCGCATCGAGGGTGCAGGCGAGCCGATCGGCATGGTCGAGGTCTTCGAGCACCTGCGCAAGCTTGGCCAGGTTGAGCGCGTGGGCGGTATCGGCTACATCAACGAGCTCATGGAGCGCGTCGAGAGCACCAAGGCCGCCGGATCGTGCGCCCGGGTGGTGGTCGACAAGGCCCGCCGACGCGAGCTGATTCGCGCCGCTGACGCGCTGCACGCGGCGGCGGCGGCCGAGTCAGCCGACAAGGTGCTGCGGCTGCAGGTTGAACAGATCATTGCGCGCCTGGCTGACGACGGCGCCGCAGGCGAGCTGCAGCTTGCCGCGCCGCCGTTTCGGGCCGTGCCTGTCGCCAACCTGGCATCCACCAAGGTGCATGCGCCGGACTACTACTGGCCAGCACGCATACCCGAGGGTCACGTCACGGTGCTGAGCGGGCACGGGGGCGTGGGCAAGAGCCTTGCCGCCATGATGCTGCTGGTCGGGATGGCCACCGGCCGGCCTGTGTTCGGCGTGCCCACGAAGCGATGCAAGGTCGCCTTGTTCTCTGGTGAGGACGGCGCCGAGTTGCTGCTGCATCGCTTGCTGTGGGTCTGCCATGGGATGGAGGTAGACCCCGCGGAGCTGGATGGTTGGGTGCATGTGCTCGACGCCACCGACGGCGACCCCACGCTGTTCACCGAGGTGAGCGTCGATGGCAGGCGCATCGGTACCACGACCGCCGCCTATGCCGAGCTCGGGCGCTACATCACCGACCACGGCATCGACGTGCTGATCGTCGACAACATGAGCGACACCTTCGATGCCAACGAGATCGAGCGGCCGAAGGTGCGTGCCTTCATGCGCTCCCTGGTGCTGCTGCGGCAGGCCAAGCGCATGACGGTGCTTTTGCTGGCCCACGTGGACAAGGGCACGGCAAGGGGCGAGCGCAGCGGCGCCGAGAGCTACAGCGGGAGCACGGCGCTGCACAACAGCGCCCGGTCGCGGCTTTACCTGTCCAGGGACAAGGACGGCGCGCTGACCCTTGAGCAGCAGAAGAACAACCTGGGCCCGCTCAGTCCGCCCTTGAAACTGGAGTGGCCCGAGGGCGAGCTACCACGGGCCGAGACGCCGAGCAGCGGATACGCGCAGGCGATCACCGCCGCGGTCGACTTGAAGGCGCTGCTGCGCCTGGTGCACGAGTTCACGGCCCGCGGCGAGTTCGTATCGCCCGGCGCAACGAGCCCGACATCGGCGCCGCGCCTGTTGGCGACTGAGCCAGGCTATCCCAAGGGCCGCAAGTCGCCCGAGGTGCTGGCGATGCTGCGCAACGCCGAACGCGACGGCCTGCTGGCAAAGGAGACCTACCGCGCGCGGGACCGTCATGAACGCGAACGCTGGGCGCTCACCTATGCCGGCCGGGCCTTCGTCGGGGTCGGTGCGGGAACTGCGGGAACTGCGGGCAATGAATGAGTTTACGCAGCCGCCGCAGCGCCCGCGCCGCCCTGCGGGCGCTGCGGGCGCGCGCGCTCCCAGGGGGTGTGGGGGAGCGCCCGCACCCGCAACCCAGGGGCCGCACACCGGTTCAAAGGAACCCAGCATGCCAGTCCAATCCAGCCCGCCCGACCTCAAGCCCGACGATCAGCCGACCACCTGCGATCACTGGGGGCTCACTGTTGCCGCGCTGTCAGGCGCGCAACTGCCGCAGCTGCCCGCCACGCCGGGCCGGGTTTGCCAGGGCACCTACCGCGATCAGAGCGCAGCAGACCTGCTGCAACGTCAACTTGGAGCCGCTGCCGCCGCGCGACCTGGTTGGAAGGTCAGCGTGCCGGCGGCCCGTGGTCGGGGCAAGGGGCAGCGGTGATGCGCGGCCCTGGGTCCTCCCCGGGTCCTGCCGACGGGGGTGATTCGGACCCCTTCATCGCGCTAGTGGGTGTCATAGCAATTAGTCAATTGCGCAAGTCAGGTCAATAGCGAATGTCTATTCCGAAACAGGTTGAACTGGCAAAAGCCCTGGGCGTGTCTCCCTCGGTGGTGACACGCGACAAGGCCCGAGGCATGCCGGTGCACTCCATCGACGCGGCTCGCCGCTGGCGCGAGCGCCACCTCGAGCCGGCCCGGCGCAAAGAGCACCGGGCGATGGCGCCGCCCAGCATCGACACGCTGGTGGCCCGCGCCGAGCGTGCCGCAGCGCTGGCGCACGCAGCCCTGGGCGGCCCTGCCTGGCCATCCGCGGCCGAGGACTGCCGTGCGGCCCTGAGCGCCGTCCCAGACGGCGCACGGCCCGCCGTGCGGCTGCCGGTGCCTGTGTTCGATGCGCTGTGCGCCGAAGTGATCGCAGCCGTCGAGCGAGGCCGCACCGACGCCGAACGGCAGCGCGATAGCGCGGTCCTGGC
>JALHRS010000144.1 GCA_022841325.1 Lysobacterales bacterium
GCCGACCCGGCCACGGCGCACATCCCGATCGTGGCCCTGAGCGCCAACGCGGTGCCGCGCGACGTCGAGAAGGGGCTGGAAGCCGGCTTCTTCAACTACCTCACCAAGCCGATCAAGGTCAACGAGTTCATGGACGCGCTGGACGCGGCGCTGGCCAGCGCCGCATCCACCCCGCGGCCCGTTCAGTCAGGAGCCCCGTCATGATCACCGAAGCCGACATCCTCGCCGCGCGCATCCTGCTGGTGGATGACCAGGAGTCCAACATCCTCCTGCTCGAGGAGCTGCTGCGCGAGGCCGGCTACACCGGCGTCACCTCCACCATGGACCCGCAGCAGGTCTGCGCGCTGCATCGCCTGCACGCCTATGACCTGATCCTGCTCGACCTGCAGATGCCGGTCATGGACGGCTTCCAGGTGATGGAGGCGCTCAAGACCAACGACGAGGATGCCTACCTGCCGGTGCTGGTGATCACCGCCCAGCCCGGCCACAAGCTGCGCGCGCTGCAGGCCGGCGCGCGGGATTTCGTGAGCAAGCCCTTCGACCTGGTGGAGGTCCGCACGCGGATCCGCAACACGCTCGAAGTCCGGTTGCTGTACCGCAAGCTGCAGGCCTTCAACCAGCTGCTGGAGCAGAAGGTGCAGGAGCGCACCGCGGAGCTGCGCGAAAGCGAGGCGCGTTTTCGCAGCCTGACCGAGCTCGCCTCGGACTGGTACTGGGAGCAGGACGAGCACGGCACCTTCACCAAGGTGTCCGGGCCGGTGCTGGACATGCTCGGCCTGCGCGTGCCGACGCTGGAGTCGGGTGCGGTCGCGACGCAGACCGAAGGCTGGAACGACGCCGAGCGCGGGCAACTGCAGGCGTCGATCGAGGCGCGCCAGCCATTCATCGATTTCATCCTCACCCGCGTCAGGCCCAACGGCAAGCAGCAGCGTTTCCTGGTCAGCGGCGAGCCGATGTTCAACCAGTCCTGCCGCTACATCGGTTATCGCGGGGTCGGAGTCGAACTGGCGGACGGCCGCTAGCATGGGCGTCGTTTCCGTCCACGGTCCCGGCCAGAATGACCCGTTGCACAATCATCTCCTCGCGGTCCTGCCGGCGGACGAACTCGGCCGCCTCTTGCCGCACCTTGAGTCGGTGGAACTGAAGCTCGGCGACATCCTCTACGAACCCGGCAGCCAGATGCAGCACGCCATCTTCCCCACCACCGCGATCGTGTCGCTGCACTACGTGATGGAGTCCGGCGCCTCGGCCGAGACCGCGGGCGTGGGCAACGAAGGGGTGATCGGGGTGTCGCTGTTCATGGGCGGCAACACCACGACCAGCTCCGCCGTGGTGCAGACCGCGGGCCTGGGCTACCGCCTGCCGGGGCGTGTGCTCAAGCAGGAGTTCGGCCGCGCCGGCGCGATCCAGCACCTGCTGCTGCGCTACACCCAGGCCCTGATCACGCAGATGATCCAGACCGCGGCCTGCAACCGCCACCACTCCGTGGAGCAGCAGCTGTGCCGCTGGCTGCTGCTCACCCACGACCGCATTCCTTCCGGCCAGCTGGTGATGACCCAGGAACTGATCGCCAGCATGCTGGGCGTGCGCCGCGAGGGCATCACCGAGGCGGCGGGCAACCTGCAGCGCGACGGCCTGATCCGCTACCGCCGCGGCCATATCTCGGTTCTCGAGCGCAAGGGGCTCGAAGCGCGTTCCTGCGAATGCTACGAGGTGGTGAAGCAGGAATTGAAGCGGCTGATGGACGACGTCAGGCCGCTGGCGAAGAGAATGGCGCTATAAGTTCGACAACGAACGGAAGCCGGACGCACCGGGCGGCACACTGGCCGCGGGTGTCCAACCTTCTCCTCCCTCGTGGGACACCTGAAGGTCCGGGCCCGGCACGGCAACCCCGTCCCGGGCCTTTTTTCGTTCAGGATGGCGGCGCGAGCAGCCGGTCGGTCTCGCGCTTGACCACCGCGTAGCATTCGCAGGCCAGCGCTTCCAGCCCGGGCCGGTCGAGCACCGTGATCCGGCCGCGGCTGTAGTGGATCAGGCCGGCGGCCTGCAGCTTGCCGGCCGCCTCGGTGACGCCTTCGCGGCGCACGCCCAGCATGTTGGCGATGAGCTCCTGGGTCATGCTCAATTCGTTCGTCGACAGCAGGTCGAGGCTCAGCAACAGCCAGCGGCACAATTGCTGCTCGATCGCGTGGTGCCGGTTGCAGACCGCGGTCTGCGCCATCTGCGTGATCAGCGCCTGGGTGTAGCGCAGCAGCAGGTGCTGCATCTCGCCGCCGCGATCGAACTCCAGCTTGATGACCCGCGCGCGCACGCGGTAGGCATGCCCGGCGCTCTGCACCACGGCGCGGCTCGGCGTGCTCTCCCCGCCCATGAAGAGGGCGACGCCGACCACGCCGTTGTTGCCCACGATCGCGATCTCCGCGGAGGAGCCGTCCTCCATCACGTAGAGCAGCGAGACGATGGCGGTGGTCGGGAAGTAGACGAAGCCCTGGGTGTCGCCGGACTCGTAGACCGACATGCCCAGCGGCAGGGGGACGGACTCGAGCTGCGGCTCCAGCCGCGCGAAATCCGCTTCCGGGAGCTTCGCCAGCAGGCGATTCGCCCGGGGGGGCGGCAAAGCGGTGCCGGACTTGGGCATGGGTCATGATAGACCTGATCTGTGCGGTAGCGAACATATGGCAGCACCGGTGCCAATCGCCCGCGTGGTCCAGGCGAAAGCGGAAGACGTGACTTGCCGCTACATCTCCCACTCGAGGTAGCCGTAGATGTAGTTCGAGCCCCCGCTGACGTTCCCCAGCAGCTGCGAGGTGCCGAAGATGCCCGAGCGATGCGACACCCCCAGGCCCGCGAACAGCTTCTTCAGCGACGGGGCGCCGACCAGGTCCCCGACGCTGACATCGATGGTCGGATCGAGGTAGTTGAGCAACCGGGACACTTTGCGGCCCCCTCGTCCTTCGTCGCGCAACTCCAGCATCGAGGTGCCATGCGCGTAGGACACGCCCACGGCCAGGCCGATGCGCGTCATCACGCGATGGCTCCACGGGAATCCGGTCCAGATGCCCTTCATGTACGCGTTGGCCTGCCAGAAGTCCGGCTGCGCCCCGTTCTCGTCATGGCGCACGAGCCCGACGTAGCCCACGATGTCCAGTGGCCAGCCGTTCAGCCCCTCGATGAACGGGCGGCCGACTTCGACCATGGCGATGCGCGTCTGGTCCTGCGTGCGGGTCGAGGTGCAAACCAGGCGCACCACCTTGGCCACGTCGCAGTCGGTCGCCTGCCCCGTACCGATGCGCACAAGCAGCGGCCTCGCCTCGGGCCAGGGCTTCTGCTCCGGCGAGAAGTCGTACATCAATCCGAGCATCACGGCGTTCTCGGTTCGGTCGGCGACCACGGGGCTGGCGCGCACCGAGGCAGGCCAGCGGGTGCTTGAGAAGCCTCCCAGGAGCCGCAGGCGTTCGGTGAGCGCGTAGGCGCCATAGAGCCCGAGCTGGAAATTGACGCCGGACCCGGGTTCGTATGCCGGCCGCGCAGCGGTGGCTTCCGATGGCGCCACGCCGTAGTAGTAGTTGTTCAGCTTCGCGTTGCGCAGCGACAGCATGGCGTGCGGGCGCAGGCTGAGCCGGCCACTGCGCCAGAGCGTCCCGTAGCCCAGGCGGAGCTCGGTTCCGCCCGAGGCACTCGTGACGTTGTGCAAGCCCTCGGCATAGACGCTTCCCCACCGGCCGCGGTACTCATAGCTCGCGCCGGCATCGATGCCCGGCTCGCGCTCCGTCATGCCGGCGAACGCCTCGGGGATGCGATCGTGCGGAAAGCCCTCGAAGCGGTGCGAGAGGAAGACATCGAAGCGATGGTTCGGGCCCGCGTCCAGGTGCAGGCCGGCGCGGTAGGCGTGGAGGTACGCGTACTTGCCTTCGTACAGGTACAGCGGCACCAGGTCGTAGCGGGTGCCGGCGCCCACGTAGGAAGAGCGTTCCGCGCGTACGGCCGCGCCCAGGCCCGCGCCGCCCGGCTCTGCCACCAGGCCGGTCAGGGGATCGCTGTTTGCCCATGCTGCGCCGGCCAGGCCCAACAGCAGGGCTGTCGCCACGCGCCGACAGACTTGTTGGCCGCCGGGTGTCACGTCCCTTTGACTGCCGGAGCCGCGGCGAATTCCCTGGCGGAGGCGCAGGAAGCCTCAGCATGTAACCGATCGGTTACATTTTCAGTCCCGGGCGGCGCTCCAGCGCAGCGGACGCACCTCCTGCCCTTCCGATTCCCCGGCCATCCGCCCCGCCTCGAGGGTGCCAACGAATTGCCGAGCTCCGCCATCGACATCGAACGAGGTGAAGCGGATCTCCGTCCCCCGCAAGCGCGCGCCGACGACGTTCACCGCCTTCCCCATCCGCTCGCCGCGGATCGTCAGGACCTGGTGCACCTGCTCGACGCGGAGGCGCAGCGCGTTTCCCGGAATGTCCACCGACCAACTACCCCGGACATCGGCCGGCACCACCCACAGGTACCCGGTCCGGCCCTCGGTCCGGATCACTTCGTCCGGCTCCCAGTCCTCCAGCGTGAAGTGGTGCGAAACCACCCGCGTGCCCGGGCGCAGCGCGAGCAGCCGCGGCTTGAGCTTCGTCATCACGCCGGGGCTGATGTAGAGCGCGACCACGGTGGCCTGCGAGAGGTCCGCTTCGAACAGGTCCTGCCGGATGAACCGCGCCAGGTGTG
>JALHRS010000145.1 GCA_022841325.1 Lysobacterales bacterium
CCGTGGCCCTGGGCGCTTCGGCCTATTCGGCCGCGATCTTCCACCTGGTCACCCATGCCTTCTTCAAGGCGCTGCTGTTCCTCGGTGCCGGCTCGGTGATCATCGCCCTGCACCACGAGCAGGATTTGCGGCGCATGGGCGGCTTGCGCAAGTACATGCCGCTGACCTTCATCACCGCCTGGGCTGGCACGCTGGCGCTGATGGGTTTCCCGGGCACCAGCGGCTTCTTCTCCAAGGATGCGATCCTGATGGCGGTGGAACACGCCCATCGTCCCGGCGCCACCTTTGCCTACTACAGCCTGCTGATTGGTGTCGCCGTCACCGCCTTCTACTCCTTCCGCATGCTCTACCTGGCTTTCCATGGCCAGGAGCGTTTCGGTGCAGGTCACGATGATCATGCCCACGATGACCACGGCCATGACGATCATCATGGCCATGGCGAACACAAGCCGCACGAGCCAGGCTGGGTCGTGACCATGCCCTTGCTGCTGCTGGCCGTCCCTTCGCTGTTCCTGGGCTGGTTCATCGCCGGTCCGATGCTGTTCGGTCACTTCTTCGACGGCGCGATCTTCGTGGCCGAAGGGCGCGAGCCGCTGGCGGCCATGGCCGAGCATTTCGCGCATGGCCCCTTGGCCTTCGCGCTGCACGGTTTCATTACCGTTCCGGTGATGCTGGCGCTGGTCGGTGCTGGCCTGGCCACCTACATCTATCTGTTCAATCCCTCGGTCGCCGACAAGGCGCAGAGCGCGCTGGCCCCGATCCATCGATTGCTGGAACGCAAATACGGCTTTGACGAGTTCTACCAAGCGGTGTTTGCCCGCGGCAGTGTGCTGCTGGGACGCTTCTTCTGGCGCGTCGGCGATCAAGCCATCATCGATGGCGTGATCGTGGACGGCTCCGCCGGGCTGGTCTCGAAGATTGCCTACTCGGTGCGCAAGCTGCAGTCCGGTTTTCTGTATCACTACGCCTTCATGATGATCCTCGGTCTGATCGTCATCGTCGGCGCTTTCGCCCTGCTTCAATAACAAGAACGAGCGACCCATGTTCGCCGATTGGCCACTACTCTCCCTATTCATCTGGCTACCGATCGCCGGTGCTGTCGCGGTGCTGGTCACTGGCGATCGCAACGCCGGCGCCGCAAAGTGGCTGGCCCTGCTGGTGTCGCTGGCAACCCTGGCGCTGTGCATACCGCTGTGGTCGAACTTCGATGCGTCGACCAGCGCGATGCAGTTCGTCGAGCGCAGCTCGTGGATTCCGGCTTTCGCCGTGGAATACCACCTGGGCATCGACGGCTTCAGCCTGCCGCTGATCGTGCTCACGTCCATCGTCACGGTGCTGGTGCTGATCGCCGGCTGGGAAGTCATCGAATACAAGCCCAGTCAGTACGTGGCCGCCTTCCTGGCGCTGGCCGGTCTGATGAACGGCGTGTTTGCAGCTCAGGATGCGCTGCTGTTCTATGTCTTCTTCGAAGGCATGCTGATTCCGATGTTCATCATCATCGGCGTCTGGGGTGGGCCACGACGGGTCTACGCCTCGCTCAAGTTCTTCCTGTACACCTTCCTCGGGTCGGTGTTCATGCTGCTGGGCCTGATCTACCTGTACCTCAAGGGGCAGAGCTTCCAGCTGGCGGATCTGCAGGCCATGTCGCTGACCATGACCGAGCAGACCTGGGTGTTCTTCGCCTTCCTGCTGGCCTTTGCCGTCAAGATCCCGATGTGGCCGGTACACACCTGGTTGCCGGACGCCCACGTCGAGGCGCCGACCGGTGGCTCCATGGTGCTGGCTGCGGTGATGCTGAAGGTCGGTGGCTACGGCTTCCTGCGTTTCTCGCTGCCGATCGCACCTGACGCCAGCGCCGAATACGCCTGGCTGATCATCGCGCTCTCGCTGGTGGCAGTGGTCTACATCGGCTTTGTCGCACTGGCCCAGCAGGACATGAAGAAGCTGATCGCCTATTCCTCGATCAGCCATATGGGCTTTGTCACCATCGGCCTGTTCATAGCCATTGCGCTGGTGCTCGACAAGAATTCGGCCGACAGCGCCGCGCTCGGCATGCAGGGCGCGATGGTGCAGATGATTTCCCACGGTTTCGTGTCAGCGGCGATGTTCGGCGCCGTCGGCGTACTCTACGACCGCGTGCACTCGCGCCAGATCGCCGATTACGGCGGCGTGGTCAACACCATGCCGTGGTTCTCCGCCTTCGTCGTGCTCTTCGCCATGGCCAATTGCGGCCTGCCCGGCACCAGCGGCTTCGTCGGCGAGTTCATGGTCATCCTGGCCACGGTCAAGATGAGCCTGGGCGTTGCGGCGCTGGCGGGTCTGACCCTGATACTGGGCGCGGCCTATACGCTGTGGCTGGTCAAGCGGGTGATCTTCGGTGATGTCGCCAACGCTCAAGTGGCCGAACTCAAGGATCTGAATTCGCGCGAATGGGTGGTCATGGGCACCCTCGCCTTCTTTGTACTGCTGATCGGCTTGTGGCCGGATCCGTTGATCCAGGTCATGCAGAGCAGTGTCGAGGCACTGATCCAGCACATCACCGCCAGCAAACTGATCGGCATTCCGGGTTGAGGACCTAAACACCATGATTCACTCCTGGAACGATCTGCTGCCGATGCTGCCCGAGATTTTTCTGCTCGGCATGACCTCGCTGATCCTGATAGCCGGCCTGTACATCGACGAGAAACGTCGGGGTCTGGTGCACTTTCTGGCAACACTGGCACTGGTGTTCACTGCGATCCTGACGCTGCGCGACTTCAACGTCGGCGAGCGCGTTTCCGTCGCCGGTGGCATGTACATCCGCGATGGCATGGGCGATGTGCTCAAGCTCTTCGTCTATCTCAGCACCGCCATCGTCTTCGTCTACGCCAAGTTCTTCCTGCGCACGAGCAAGCTGTTCGTGTCCGAGTTCTACACGCTGGCGCTGTTCTCCGTGCTCGGCATGTGCATCCTGATCTCCGGCGGTAACCTGCTGACGGTCTATCTCGGTCTGGAACTGATGGCGCTGTCCGGCTACGCGATGGTCGCCCTCGATCGTGACTCACCGGTCGCCGCCGAATCGGCGATGAAATACTTCGTGCTGGGTGCGCTGGCTTCGGGTCTGCTGCTCTATGGCATGTCCATGCTCTACGGTCTGACCGGCAGTCTGGACCTCACCGAGATCGCAACGCGCCTGGCTGCCGGCGACCACCCACGTGTGGTGCTGTCCTTCGCCGTGGTCTTCATCGTCGTCGGCATCGGCTTCAAGCTGGGTGCAGTGCCCTTCCACATGTGGATCCCCGATGTTTATCAGGGCGCACCGACGGGCGTCACCCTGTTCCTGGCCGCCGCGCCCAAGCTCGCCGGTGTAGGCATGGCATTCCGCTTGCTGACCGAGGGCCTGGCACCACTGGTGCACGACTGGTCGCAGATGCTCGGTTTCCTGGCATTGATGTCGCTGGTCGTCGGCAATCTGGCCGCCATCGCCCAGACCAACCTCAAGCGCATGCTCGCCTACTCGACCATTTCGCACGTGGGCTTCGTGCTGCTCGGCATCATGAGCGGCACCGACGCCGGCATGGCCTCGGCCATGTTCTACGCCATCACCTACGCGCTGATGACCACCGGCGCCTTCGGCATGATCATCGCCCTGTCCCACGCCGGCTTTGAGGCCGAGCGCATCGAGGACTTCAAGGGGCTTAACCAGCGCCACCCGTGGTTTGCCTTCCTGATGCTGCTGATCATGGCATCGCTGGCCGGCTTTCCGCCGCTGGTCGGATTCTTCTCCAAGCTCTACGTGCTGCAGGCCGCCATCAATGCCGGCTGGCTGTGGCTGGCGGTCATCGCCGTGGTCATGGCCGTGATCGGCGCCTTCTACTATCTGCGCGTCATCAAGGTCATGTATTTCGACGAACCCGAGCATGAGCACGCCATCACCGCACCCGGTGATGTACGTCTGATCCTCGCCGCGAACGGCCTGTTGCAGCTGGGCCTGACCTTCTTCGTCGGATCACTGACGGCGATCTGCTACGCCGCCTGGCAGTAGCCCCGTACCGTAGGAGCGACCTCGCGTCGCGACCAGCACCGCGCACGCCCTGGCAACCGCAGGCAGAAGCTTTAACGCGGAGAACGCAGAGGGCCGCGGAGAACGCAGAGAAATCTGATTCCGGATCGGCTTCTCTCTCTCTGCGTTCTCTGCGCCACTCCGCGTTCTCTGCGTTCCGATTCGGGCAACGGCTCCTCCCGCAATAGCCGGAATTCGCCACCGCGGCGCGGCACACAGATCGCGACGCAAGGTCGCTCCTACCGTCGAAGTGAGCGCGCGCTGCACGCTGGTCCGTTCGCCCATACGCAGCACCTGCACGCGAACTGGCGCATCATCGGGTTTTCATACCTGCTGGAGACCGATCCCATGCGCGCGTCGATCTGCTTTGCCCTGCTCCTGGCCCCTGCGATTGCCTTTGCTGGACCGCTGCCACTGACACCGGCCCCGGCGGGCGCCAAGGTCTATTTCATCACGCCGGCCGACGGTGAAACCGTGCAGAACCCGGTCACGGTGCGCTTCGGCCTGTCCGGCATGGGCGTGGCACCGGCGGGCACGGTCAAGGAAAACACCGGACACCACCATCTGCTGATCGATGTCAGCGAGTTGCCGCCGATGGATTTTCCGCTGCCCAATGACGACAAACACCGCCACTTCGGCGGC
>JALHRS010000146.1:0-3813 GCA_022841325.1 Lysobacterales bacterium
ACCCCCAACGCGACGACGATGAACATCAACCAGACCACCGGCACCTCGGTGATCAACTGGAACACGTTCAACATCGCCAAGCCCGAGTCGGTCATCGTCACCCAGCCGCTCGGCGGCAACGCGCTCTACCGCGTCGGCACCCAGTCGCCTTCCGAGATCTTCGGCACCCTCAGCGCCACCGGCACCATCGTGCTGTCCAACCCCGCCGGCGTGTACTTCATGCCGGGCTCGTCCGTCGACGTGAAGGGGCTGGTCGCCACTTCGCTCAGCATCACCGATGCGTCCTTCCTCTCCGGCAACTGGGTGTTCAGCAATGGCGGCGGCGCCGGCACGGTGTCGAACGCCGGAACCATCACTGCGCTGGGCGGCTACGCCGTGCTGGCGGGTCCTTCGGTTCGCAATGATGGTGTGATCAATGCGCGGATGGGGACTGTTGCGCTGGCTGCGGGTGACCAGGTCAAGCTGGACATGGTCGGGGATGGGCTGATTTCGGTCCAGGTTTCTCAGGCTGCGCTGAATGCGGTCGCGCTGAACAAGGGGACTTTGCAGGCCGACGGCGGGAATGTGTTCATGACGGCGCGGTCGGCGAACGCCATCCTGGATACGGTGGTGAATTCGGACGGGGTGATCCGGGCGGATTCGATTGCCGAGAGGAATGGGGTGATTGTGCTGGATGGGGGTTCGGCGGGTGTCGTGAGTGTTTCCGGTACCGGGTCGATCTCTGCGCAGGGTACGGATGCTGGGACGTCCGGCGGTACCGTCAAGATGCTGGGTGACAAGGTCGGGCTGTTCGACAGCGCTTCGATCAATGCGTCGGGGCAGGCGGGTGGCGGGACGGTGCTGGTTGGGGGCAACTACCAAGGCCAGGGCCCTGAGCAGAACGCCAACGCGGTGTTCATGAGCCAGGACGCGGCGATCGTCGCGGATGCGATCGTCAATGGGAATGGCGGGAAAGTCATTCTTTGGTCGGATGGGTATACGGGAGCGCACGGAACGATTTGGGCGCGAGGCGGTGCGCAGAGCGGAAACGGCGGCTTCATTGAAACCTCGGGTCTCCAGCACCTCGATGCGCGCGGCGTTCGTGGCGGTGCATACGCTCATAACGGCA
Source organism: Lysobacterales bacterium (assembly GCA_022841325.1). Lineage (GTDB taxonomy): Bacteria > Pseudomonadota > Gammaproteobacteria > Xanthomonadales > SZUA-5 > JADKFD01. The sequence continues at coordinate 1,109 of JALHRS010000146.1, forward strand.
ATGCTGGAACGTGGCTGTTCGATCCGGATTCGAACGTTTCCATCACTGCTGGCGCTAACGCGAATGGCGGCTTTACCACTGGAACTTGGGCGCCGACGGCGGATAACTCGAACATCCAGAACACCGCAATCAACGCGCTGCTAGATGGCGGTACCGATGTAATTGTAACTACGACGAATGCACTACCCGGTACTCAGGCTGGGAACATTACAGTTGATGCAGCAATTAGCTACACAGCTACCGGCACACGATCGTTGACACTGGATGCGGGGACTGGCGGTGGCGCTGGGAGCGTTATCGTGAACTCGACGATCTCCGGTGACGCAGACGCAGCGCTAAACGTGCACCTGCGCGCTAACAACGCTGGCGGCGGTGTCACCCTGAACGCGGGTGGTGACATTTCCACCTTCGGTGGAACGTTTCAGATTACGGCCAATACCGGCGGCGTTACGCAGGCAGTGGGCAATGTCGTCGACTCTGGAACCGGTACGATCTCGATCAACGGCGGTGGCGCAGGGGTCAGTCTCTCCGGTCAATTGACGACCGCCAACGCCACCGCGGGCGCGATCTCGATCACGAACGCGACGACACTACAACTCGGTCAGACCGACTTGACCGGCGGCGCAGGCGCAACACTCACCGTGTCGCACACTGGTGCCGGCTCGCAGCTGGCGACGAACACCATTACCGGCGCCAATGCGGCGCTGATCAAGCAGGGCGCTGGAACCCTCACGCTCTCCGAAGCCAACACGTACACGGGCACCACGACTGTGTCCGTCGGCGCAGTCCGCCTCACCAACTCCGCAGGCGCCGGCAATGGCGGCGCCATCACCGTCGCCACTGGCGCGGCCCTCGAGCTCCAGGGCGGTGTCACCATCGACGAAGCAATCACCCTCAACGGCACCGGGATCAGCAATGGCGGCGCGCTGCGCAGCATCTCGGGCGCGAACTCGGTCACCGGCGGAATCACGCTCGCCACCGCTTCCCGCATTAATTCGGACGCCAATACGCTGACAGTTTCGACCGGCGACATCACCGCCACTAACATCGCGCTGACGGTAGGCGGAGCAGGGGGTACGACCGTCACTTCGGTCATCGCCACCGGCACTGGCACGCTGACGAAGGAGGACGCAGGCACTCTGACGCTTTCTGCCGCAAATACTTACTCCGGCGATACGACTATCGCAGGCGGCATATTGAATCTGGACAACGCGGGGGTCGCCGGCACGGGCACGATTATCGTTGGCGCGAACAATCTGTCCCTCAGCTCCGGTGCCAACGTGGCGAACGCGGTGACGATCAACGGAGGAAAGATCGAGAACACCGTCGGTACGGGGGAAGTATCGGGCGGCATCACACTGCTAGCAGATTCAGAGTTCAGTGTGTTCGCTGGTGGCTCACTGACCGTTAGCGGCGTCATAACGGGTGGATTTGGAATCAATAAGACTGGCACGAATACGCTGACCTTGAGTGATGCGAACACCTATACGGGCGCAACAACGATCACTGCGGGAACTTTGACACTGAACGCGACGGGTTCGATCGCCGACAGCTCTGGAGTTGCTAACGCGGGGAACCTGACGATCCAGGGCTCCAAGACGATCGATTCGATGACGGGTACAGGCACAACGACGCTGGGCGTGAACACGTTGACGATTGGGGATGCGGACAATACCTCGGCGACCTACGGTGGGGTGATCAGCGGTACGGGAGGGCTCACGAAGGAGGGCACCGGGACGCTGACCCTGACGGGAGCGAGCACCTATGACGGTGCGACAGCGGTCAACGCAGGCGTACTGAACGTGCAGAATGCGACCGGTTTGGGCTCAGGCGTGGGTGGCACGACGGTGGCCGCGGGCTCGGCGCTGCAGCTGCAGGGCGGGATCACGGTGGCTGGCGAGGCGCTGACGCTGAACGGTACGGGCGTGGCCACTGACGGGGCGCTGAGGAACATCAGCGGGAACAACACCTGGACCGGAGCGGTGACGCTGGGCAGTGCGGCGCGGATCAACTCGGACGCCGGGCTGCTGACGATCGGGGCCGGCGGGATCACGGGTGCGACGCAGAACCTGACGGTGGGCGGCGCGGGCAACACGACCGTGAGCGGTGCGATCACGACCACGACGGGGACGCTGACCAAGGATGGCGCCGGGATACTGGTGCTCAGCGGAGCCAACACGTACACCGGATTGACGACGGTGAGCGGGGGCACGTTGACGGTGCAGGGCAGCGGTGCGATTGCCGATGGCAGTGGGGTGACGGTGACCACGGGCACCTTCGACGTCGACGCGGCCGAGACGATTGGTGCGCTGAACACGACGGCGACCACGGGGATCGTGAACCTGGATGCGACGCTGACGGTGACCGGAGGCGGGACGGTGGCCGGGCCGGTGCAGGGCACCGCGGGGCTGACGGTGGATGGGGGCACGCTGGTACTGAGCGGCACCAACACGTATGACGGATTGACGACGGTCACCAGCGGCACGCTGACGGTTCAGGGTGGCGCGGCGATCGAGGACGGTCGTGCGGTGACGGTGACCGGTGGGACGTTTGATGTGGATGCGGCTGAGTCGATTGGTGCGCTGAACACGACGGCGACCACGGGGATCGTGAACCTGGATGCGACGCTGACGGTGACCGGAGGCGGGACGGTGGCCGGGCCGGTGCAGGGCACCGCGGGGCTGACGGTGGATGGGGGCACGCTG
>JALHRS010000146.1:3823-4635 GCA_022841325.1 Lysobacterales bacterium
ACACGACGGCGACCACGGGGATCGTGAACCTGGATGCGACGCTGACGGTGACCGGAGGCGGGACGGTGGCCGGGCCGGTGCAGGGCACCGCGGGGCTGACGGTGGATGGGGGCACGCTGACGGTGACGGGCGCGAACACCTATGCTGGTGTGACGACGATCCAGAACGCTGGGGTGCTGAACCTGCAGAACGCGACCGGACTTGGCACGACCGCTGGTGGCACGACGGTGGCCGCGGGCTCGGCGCTGCAGCTGCAGGGCGGGATCACGGTGGCTGGCGAGGCGCTGACGCTGAACGGTACGGGCGTGGCCACTGACGGGGCGCTGAGGAACATCAGCGGGAACAACACCTGGACCGGAGCGGTGACGCTGGGCAGTGCGGCGCGGATCAACTCGGACGCCGGGCTGCTGACGATCGGGGCCGGCGGGATCACGGGTGCGACGCAGAACCTGACGGTGGGCGGCGCGGGCAACACGACCGTGAGCGGTGCGATCACGACCACGACGGGGACGCTGACCAAGGATGGCGCCGGGATACTGGTGCTCAGCGGAGCCAACACGTACACCGGATTGACGACGGTGAGCGGGGGCACGTTGACGGTGCAGGGCAGCGGTGCGATTGCCGATGGCAGTGGGGTGACGGTGACCACGGGCACCTTCGACGTCGACGCGGCCGAGACGATTGGTGCGCTGAACACGACGGCGACCACGGGGATCGTGAACCTGGATGCGACGCTGACGGTGACCGGAGGCGGGACGGTGGCCGGGCCGGTGCAGGGCACCGCGGGGCTGACGGTGGATGGGGGCACGCTG
>JALHRS010000147.1 GCA_022841325.1 Lysobacterales bacterium
GGGAGCCTGCGCAAGGATGAAAGATTCGGTGCCCTTCAGCAGCGGGTCCCGCGCGAGGGCCACGCCCAGCGCGAGCAGCGGCTGGGCGGCCGCGTCGGCCGGCCAGAGGCGCCGCAGCGCACGGAAGATGGGGTTGACAGGGTCCAGTGCGTACAGAGTCGCCAGGTGCCGCAATGCCAATTCGCGAGCCTTACGGGTGGGCTTGCCCAGGACGTTGCCCTCGACCACCGCCGCAGCGTAGTCGGCACGCGTGGCCTGTGGTGGGGTGTGCGCGAGCAGCAGGCGCAGGTCATCCAGCATCATGGTTCGCGCAGCGTGCGGACCGTTGATACTGAATCTAAAGCCAAGCTTGGTGAGCAAGTGCTCATGCGCTTCGGTCACGGCTGCCTTCTTGGCCTGGAAGCGGGCAGCGTGTCTTCTGGTACCCCGTCAAGCGGAACCCCATTGGCTCTGCAGTAGGCCACCACCATCACCTCAAGCATGTTGGCGACGCTGCGAAGTTCGCGCTCGGCTGCGGCTTGCAGGGCCGCTTTGATGGGTGGCTCTACTCTGACGCTGACGACCTCGGTCTTGCCAGTTGCCATCGAGGTCTCCTGTGAGTAGAACGCTTGTACTTCGCCAGCATAGCCGACCTGAAGATGAAGCCTGCAGCGACGCGCCAAAATGCATCCATGCCCACCTCCCCTCGCCAAGACCTCCGCCCCGGCGTCACGGAGCCGGTCGTCCTCATGATTTCGCGCCGCGAGGTCGAAGCAGGTGACCTCGACTCCGTGCTGTCTAGGTTGAAGGTCTTCCGCGCCACCCGCGAGGACGCCTGGCGCTACCGCGGACAGATGACGCTGGTGGTCGATGGCTACAACAACGACCCCAGAGAGCTGGTCGACATCCCAGTGGTCAGGACCCTCCTCCGCCGGCTTGAAGCGGCCTGGCCGTTCTGGGCCTACTTTTTCAACCAAGTCGACGACAGCATCAAGTTGTTGCTCTCCTGCGCAGCCGGGCACCGATTTCTCGGGCGTGGCGCCGTCGAGATGGATGCAGGGTTGGTCGCAAAAGTGCTCTCGCACGGCTTCGGCGGCATGAACCTCATCTTCGAAGAGCACGGCTTCCCGGAGAGCGAGCTGGAGGCACAGAGCCTCGGGCTGGTAGAGGTGCTGGAGCAAGCCGGTATGGCTTGAGCTTTCGACGTCGCCTCTGCTGCTGTTGGCCGCTGACTGGGGGCGCATCTGGCGTGGGTTATGGCGCCAACGCCGACTAAGGAGGCCGTTCGATGGAGGCCCGCGCGGACTGGCAGCGACCGGCATGGCAGGTTCCCAGGACTCGAAGTTTCCACTTCTCTGTCTGTGCCGCACGGGGTAACAAGGTAACGCTGCCCCGTCGCGAGTCCCGGGCCATCGGGACGCCGCTGGCACCCCGTGTAGCTCCGTCAGCGCGAGACGGCCTCACCCGATAATCCGCAAATGAAGAACCTCCGCCTAGCGACCACGGGCATCCTTGAGCGCGTGGAAGCCCTTAGCGGCCGCCCTATCGAGTTCAAGCCCGACAGCAGCCTGACCCTGCGTGCGACGCTCCAGATTGCCCGCAACGGCGCCCCAGCCCACGTCTTGCGCTACCGCCCTTCGAATGAGCCGCTCGACTACTGGGTTGCCTACCAGGCCGGCTATGCGCTGCGGCTCTTCGTGTTGCCGACTGGCCAGCGCTTCGACTTCGCAGGCACAGGGGCCGCAGCGGGCGAGGTTGAGACGCTGATGCGCACAGGTCAGCCTCTGACCGAGGGCGACAAGGCGACTCTGCCTCAGTTCGCGCAGATGACTGCTCACTGGGCGCTGCTGAACCTGCGCTCGTTCGCCATCGGCATCCGCATCGACCAGTGGCTGGCGGACGAGCATCCTGAGCTGGGTGACCTTCAGGTGGCGGGCATGGACTACCTCCAGCAGGACAGCCTGCAGTTGCTGTCCAAGCGATTCGGCAGCCTGTCCGTCCCAGTGACGCTGCTGGCCCCCGTCGCGGCCTGCGCGCTGTACGCTGACCGGCTTCTCGGCAAGTCGGTCTATGCGATACCGTACCGGGCGGCTGGTGTGCTCGATGGTGGCCAGCAACTACTGGACATCCTCGACAGCCTTCCCGCCGACCCTTCCTTCGACAGGAAGTTGGTGGACAGCTGGGCAGCAGCCGTCGGCATGACCGGCTGGTTCGCCTGGATACCCTACAAGCCCTGAGGACCCCGCGTGGCTTCCGAGTTCAAGATTCCCGTTCATCGCTTCGACACGAACCTGCTCCCGCCCGAAGCGCGCCAGGTCGGCACGGATGCGTTCAAGACTGCCGTCATGATTCACTTCGCCGCCGAATACGCGGCGCAGGGCCAGACGGCCCTGGTCACGGTGGACGACAAGGACATCACGGTGTTGAGCTTCCCAGCGGAAGGGTCGGCCCTGGACTTCGTCATGCCGATGCTCAAGGCGGGCAAATTGCGGGAGGCACTGCCCTACCTCGAGAGCCTGACCAAGAGCGCGCCCGCGAACGCCGCCGTGCTCTACAACCTCGGCATCTGCTACAGCGAGCTCGGCCAGTTCGACGAGGCCATCATTAGGCTCAAGCGAGCCGTTCAGCTTGACCCGGGCCACGCGCACGCCTGGGTTGGTATCGGCAGCGCCTACCACCGTATGCGCAAGCCTGAGCAGGCCCTTGAGGCTTTCGAGAAGGCGGTCGAGGTCGACCCTGCAGACGGCTACACGCAGCGCAATCTCGGCGGCTTGCTCATCGGATTCAAGCGCATCCCGGAGGCCGTCGAGCGGTTGCGAAAGGCCCTGGCGCTGATGCCCGACGACCCGCAGTCCATCTTTGGCTTGGCCACAGCGCTCGAAGAAGTCGGCACGGACGCCGCGGACGAAGAGGCTGACGCCCTGTACCTGCGACTCATCCAGGAGCACCCGACGTCACCGATGGTCGAAACCGCGGAGAAGGCGCGAACCGCGTTTGCCAACAAGCGGCTGAGGTCCCGGTCGGTCGGTAGGTTCAGGCCTGATGTGATGATGTACATCTCGAGCGCGCTTCAGATGTTCGAGAAGCGGGGACAGCAGTTTCGAAGGACGATAGGCCTTGAGATCGCAATGCTCGGCACAAACGGGATCGACATCAACGATCCAACAGACAAGTACGAGTTGAAGTCGCTGCCCGGCAAGTTCTCTGGGCTGCATCTCGTGGCCATCATGTACACCGCGTTCAAGCAGATTGACCCGACGATGAACACGGGCGCCGACTTCCAGGCTGAATACCAGGCTGCACTTGAGATGCAGCGGAAGTAGGCAGGCCAGCGTTTGGGTTGGGCAGTCCGCACTCATCATGGCCTGGATGCCGTGGCAACAGTTGACTACCCCGCCCCCATCGCAAAGCAGTCGCACACCGACTGCTCGTCTCATTGCACTCATGCCGCATGACTGACTTGCATGAATGCACACAGCGAACTTGCGTAGGCTCAACGAGTGTCACTCCGAAGTCTGACAGCGAAGGCAACAAGGGCGAAACGGAAGCTCAGATGGGGAACACTTCGCGGACGCAAAAAAAGTTCTGCCCGGGCCTAAAGTTGCCTGAAGCCGTGTCGATATCCTTCTCAGACACGACATCACCGCAGCTTCCCCGCTTCGCGGGGGTTCATCGAAGAAGGTGCGATTGAGTCATCGAAAGATGGGTTGAGAGCATTGGTAGCCACCGAATAGGTGGTTAAAAGTGTGTTGGCCAACACCGCTGCGCGATGCCGTGTCTACCCCTGTGCATGGTTCTGGCCATTTGAACGCCGGACCTTCTCGGCCGTCGGTGAACCCTATGCAGACTGGTGGCGGCAGCAACTTCGAAGGATAAGTTGCCTCGACGGATCGTCGGCCAATCCCACATGCCGAGATGCGGGCATCCCGTCCGAACGCGATGTGCATCGAGGACTGCTCCTCTCCTGATAGGCCGACCAACTGCCGACGTTCGCTCCCTTGGATGCCGCTGCAGTGCTGCCAGGCGGGCCGAGTTGCGGTCGAACCTTAGGTTCAGTGCGTCGAACGCCGTCATCTACATGCCGGTTTGGCCGTCGCCACGCGACCGGTCCGCGCAACTGAGCCACTACGAACAAGTGCAGTTCTTCTTGCTCATCTGCGGACTGCAGGTCCGCCAACATGTCGCAGGCCTTCTGATAGTTGAACCACGGTCGGAACTTCCGCCATAGCGGACCAGCTGCCGCAGAAACCAGGTGGCGCGAATCCGTCGTCGACCATATGAGTTGTACGGTGACCGTGACGCGATGCTGTTCGTCGCTCTGCCGATACGGGCTGGTCGTGAAGAACACCCTATCAGCAGCGACGCCATGCGCAAGGCCACCAGCTGGATGGGCGTCTCGACCGAGCCCATCGCTGTGAGCTACGACGGCCGCGCCGGTGAGGGCGTGAATCACGTCCAGGCTGTCAACAACTACCACGAGCGCCTGCTGCCCTGGACCAACGGGCAACTGCAGGGCGTAGCCACGAAGTACCCCGACCAACACGTCGCGTGCACACGACTCGCAGCAATCTGAC
>JALHRS010000148.1 GCA_022841325.1 Lysobacterales bacterium
AGTGGCCGGGCTTGGTGATGGCGTACACATCATTCGATGCCGCCTCCCACCCCTGCGGACGCATGACGATCCGCTCCGGAGTTCCCCCACTCGGCACAAACCCGCTGCCGAGACTTGACGGCACGGGCGCATCGGCCCCGGCGTTCAGCGCGCGGCCGGCCACCGCTCGCGCGCCCTCGACTGCATCTCCAGCCGCCTGCCCAACCGCACGGCCGACTGCCCCTGTCGCACGCACCCCAGCGCCGATGACGCGCCCTGCTGTTCCCAGCACGGCATTCGCCGCCGGGTCGAGCGGGTCCGGAGCAATCGCTGTCAGACCGCCCGTGATCGCAATGTCCGACGCTGGCCGCCCTTCAGGGTTCAACTCCTGCGCTGATGGCAGCGTGACACCAGCCGCCTCGGCAATCGGCCTGAACGGAGCCAACGGGTCCGTGCCGGCCGCGCGCACCGCTTCGCGGTCAGGGATCAACTCCCGCCGCACACGGCTGACCACCTCGTAGGGGATGGACTGGAGCGCGTCGAACACCGTCCATGCGTCAATCGGTTTGTCAGGCTCACGCGCCGCACGCGCAATCTCGGCCGCCAGTTTGCGCCCAGGTTCGCCGTAGCGCGCCAACTCGGCCAACGGGTCGAAGGATGGGCGGTCAGGCATCTCCTGCTCGGGCATACCGCGCGGGCGGTACGGCTCGACGGGCGGCGCTTCTGGCCCCATGCGGACCTCGGGCGCGGCAATCCGTCCGGTGGGGACAGACGTGGACTGGATGCGCTGTTCCGCCGTCTGCACAGGACGCGGCGGCGCACTCTGGCTGTCCTCAGCGAGAAACTGGCCTGGGTCCATCGTAGGCGAGCGTTGGGGGTTCGGAATGGTCTGCATCGGCCGATAGTCACCGCCCGGCGTTGGCGGCGCTGTACGGCCGTCCACGAGCGTGTAGGAAGTGTTGGGTTTTGTTGGGTTTTGTTGGGTTTCGTTAGGTGTGGGCAACGGCTGGCTGATGGTGCCGCCGTCAACCGGATCGTTGTACGACGTGGGCATCTCGGGACCAGCCTCGGACAGCGGCGGGCCGTAGGGCGCGGCTTCGTCCATGGGCGCCGACCATCCAGACGGCGCGGCTTCACGCGGGCCTTCATCGTACTGGCGCGGATCGTAGGCGGGCGGCGGCTCGGGGGCGCCGATGCTCGCGGGGTCGTCGTCCAGGCCGAGGTTTGATCTGAGGAACTGCGCAACACTTGGCAGCATCAGGCAACTCCGATCATGCTCATGAGTTCGGCTTGTTCCTCTGGCGTGGGCGACCTGCCGAACTGCGCCTGCCATTTCTGCGCTAGCACGGTCGGAAGGGAGCCAGCCCCGGCAGTGGGAGGGGCACTGCCAGGGCTGGACGGGGCGACCGGCGCAGCGGGGGGCGACCCTGCGCCGGTGTTCATGGACGCAACAGGCCCGACGATGGTCAGATCGGCGTAGCCGCCCGGGCGCTTGTTCAACTGCTCCTGCGTCAACTCGAACTCGTTGCCCCACTTGTCCCTGACGCGCAACTTCGGCCCGCTCGTGCTGCCTGCTGGTGCGGGCATCGGTGTTGCTGGCGCCGCGCGCTCAGGATACGTGCGCTGGTCAGACACCTGTGGTGGCGTGAGCGGCGCCGTGGGCACGTTCTGCCGCACGGCTGGCTGTCCACGGTCGGGGTAGGTCTGCGCGCCGGGGCCGTACAGCCGTTGGTAGTTCGCGCCCGTCCGCTCGGGGTGTTCGCTGACCTGTCCATGTCGCTGCACGTAGGTTGCCAACTCCGCGCCGGTCAACCCCTGCTGACGGCCAGCGGCAATCGCCCGTCCGAGGTACGTGGTTGCGGCGTAGCGCGTTGCCAGCCCCACGTCATTGACCAGCACGTCAGGATCGCCCTGGATTCCTTGCTGTTGGAGCCACGAGCGGAAGCCGGGCATCTGCCCGCCCTCGTAGAACTGGAACGGCCCACGGCTCCCCCGTGCGTTCAGATGCGTGTCACCAACGGCGCCCGTCAGTCCGCCCTCAGTCTCGGTGATCGCCACGAGGATACGCGCGCCTTCGTCGTCCAGCCCGTTGGCAATTGCGTGCTGGTACACCTGCGACTGCTTCTCTGGGTGACTGCCGCCCGCCAACGTCACGCTACCAACACTCTCGCCCGGCTGGAGCGTCTGGCCTGGGCGTGGGCCTGTGGTGATCGTCGCGTCTACCAGCCCCGGCGCAGTCGGCATGGCGGCGGGCGTCCCGCTCGGTGTTGGCTTCGGCTTCCACGGCGACCAGTCCTCTAGCGCAAACGACAGTGGCGTCTGCCCGGCTTCTGGAGTCCCCGCCGTTGTCATGGCCGCCTGTGCGGGCTTCTGCCGCCACGGCGACCAGTCCTCCAGTTTGAAGGAGATCGGGCTTTCCGCTGGTGCTGGCGCTGCCTGAGGCTGCGGCATGTCGAGGAACGACGACTGCGGCGGCTGTGCAGGCTGCTGGAACGACGACGCTAACTGCTCGATCTTCTCGGTGGCCGAGCGCATGAAGTCCTCGGCGCCAAACCTCCCCAGATCCGCTATCGGCCACGTCAGTCCAGCCACCGCTATGCCGCCCTCAGCCCGCTGGTCCCCTGGCCGATACGTGATTGTGCGTACTGGCTCAGGAACGTGTTCTTGTCCACCCCGATCTCGTCTAGCCCACTCTCGAACAACGCCCGCTCGGTTGGCGTCAACTGTTCAAGCGATCCAGCCCCGAGTTTCCCGGCGCCCTTCGCTGCGATGTTGCCGACCTGGGCCAGATAGTTCGCGTTGGCGTCATCGCCGCCGTAGCCCGTGCCGCCCGACTGGTCGCCGTTCAGCTTGGCCGTCAGGCTGCCCAGCGTCTCCGGGGCCGGCAGTCCAGCCTGTGCGCCAAACCCCGCCATGCGGTTGTTGTTCTGGAGCGCTGACAGGAACGTCGAGGTCTGCGGATTGCCAGCCACGCCACGCGAATACTCGGCAGCCTGAAAGTGGTTGGCCGGGCCGCGCAACTGGGCGGCGGTCCCCACGAGGTCGTACCCGAGTTTTGCCTGGTTCAGCCCGAAGTTCTGGGCTTGCGTCTCGCGGTCGAACTGCAACCGCTCGGTCGCCAGTTGGACCTGCGCTTCGTTGTACGCCTGCTGCGCCCGCTGCTGGTCCTGCTGCGTGCGCGCGTTCATCATGGCGACCTTGTAGTTGTTGTCAATCGTCCGCTTCTGAATCTCATAGTTCAGGTCGAACTGACGGGTGTTCTCGGCGCCGACCGTGTTCCCCAAATTGCTCATCAACTGCTGCAACTGGGAGTACGTCATATTGGTGCCAGGGACCAGACTTTCGGCCTGGCGCGAGGTGACGGCGGCCGACCAGTTGATGTCGTTCGCACCAGCCGGCTGGTTCGGGTACAGCGGAAGGGGTGGCATCGGTCAAGCCTCCTGGGGCAAAAAAGCGCCCCCGTCCATCAGCAGATCGGGGGCGACGGTCTGGTCTGGCATCTCCATGCCGATCTCTGGCGGCGGTTGCGCCGTCTCGCGCGCCTTTCGGGCGCGTTCGGCTGTCTTCTCCAGGTAGCTCGTCTGCTCACTGAGCGTGAGCCGTCCGCCGCCAGCGGACATCTTCAGACGGTTTTTGAACCCGGCCGCGCAGGTGTCCAGCACCGCTTCGACGTAGGCGTCTTCTGGCTGCAATCCCGCTTGCAGATGGAACCCCATCCGCTCCTGCATCACGGCCATCGGGTCCACCTTCTCGTCCCACTCGTTGAACAACCGCAGTTCTTCCTCTGGCGTGGCCGTTCTCAACCCTGCTGGCGTGCCCCGGATGGCCGCCATCTGCTTGGCCTCGCCAAACACGCGGGCTACCACAATGCGCGCCACCCGCTCGTCTGCACTCTTCGGCGCTGCCATCTAGATCCCCGCCCCGAGTCCTGGCGGCACCACGCCGCCGGCCGCTGCCGCTGCGTTCTGCGGCCCGGCCGACATCTGCCCGCCGATGGTCCCGGCCAGCGACGCCTGTGCGCTGGTCGGGCCTCCGAGGCCCGTCATCTGCCCACCTTGCGGAGTGCCGATGGGCGACTGCCCGCTCGGCATCGGCATTCCGCCTGGCCCCGACTGGGGCATTCCGCCTTGCGCGCCGCCTGCCTGCGCCGCCGCTCGGGCTTGTAGGATGTCCTCGAAGCCCTCAGCCAGCGCGAACGGCATCCCGCCCTGACTGATCCGCTGCTGCTGGATCAGTTTGATCTTCTCGGCCACTTGATCGTCGTTCAACAGTTTCGCCACCAGTAGCCAACGCTGCTCCTGGCCGATGTCCGACGCCACCAGATCCTCCGCCTCGATCTCGGCCATCGTCCGCTCGGGGCTGGCGTCGCCATCGTCGGCAAAGTGCTTGTAGCGGGTCTTCAGGCGCCGCTCAACCAACTCTGCTGATTGCTGCCGCTCGGCAATGCTCATGCTCGGCGGGTACTCGGCCGTCACCTTCCACTGGTCGCCCGCAAGGTCCGGGTCAAGTTCCAGCATTACC
>JALHRS010000149.1:0-1674 GCA_022841325.1 Lysobacterales bacterium
GGCGGACCGGCGCGGTTGACTCAGGTCAACGCCCCGGGGCGGGGCAAATGTGTACGATCGTACACATTTCAGCTCGCCTCGCGCCCCAGCGCGCGCATCCGCTCCAGCCAGCGTTCCCGCGTCGCCGCGCCGCAGCCCTCGACGTTGCCGATCCGGCTTGATGCCGGGACGGTCCTCCGGCCGGCGCTAGGTGGGCGGACGGCGGTGGCGTGTTCAGATGGTCGGCGTGACTGACGCGTGATCCGCACGTCACTTCCATCCGCCTGATTTGGCGACGAGCGACGCCCTATAGTTCGCCGCACCGCGATCGGGTTCAAGAACCCTTAGGGTCAATTCATAGCGTGATCGAGGTTCGGGCGTAAAGTACGTCGAAGGTGGTTCGCGTCCATACACAAATGCGTAATTCCCAGGAGATTGATCGGCCCAAATCCATTCGCTCAGCCTTCCTTCTTTGGCAATCACAGTTTTGCCGTCCGAACTCACTAGGCTGATCGATACGGCAGGATTAATCGACCCTTTATCAAGGGCAGTCGCCAGAGTTTCTGCGGCTCGAAGTTCAATGCCGACCACGAAGTTGCGCTTCGGCAGATTCTCCAATCGGAATTTGAATGAGGTCTCGCTCTTCAGCGCTACTGGTCCCAAGTCTAGAACGTACCGTTCCGTCGCGGCGCTAGGCCCGTTGTCGACCAGTTTGCCGTCACCGGAATATTGATCCACCGAGTCACAGCCCATGAGCACGAACGCGACCACAACTAGTGCGGCAATGCCGAGCAATCGAATTTGACCCACGATTTCTACATCACGACGACAAACCATAGTCGCTGTCAATGTCATCTACCAAGGCGACTTCCAAGACCCGCCGACGGCGGAGACGCATTGATGCCAGGCGCTCCGGTAGCATCACTCGGAACACCGCCGTCACAGCATTGACGCGCCAGTGTGCCCGCGTAAGTGTTGCTGTTGGGTCCGAAGATGGGTACGTAAGCACCCCCTGAATAGGATTGATGTGCATAGCGCAAACAGGCATCTTGGTTAGGTCCGCATTTGCGGCTCGGACAGTCGAAACAATCTCCGCCGATATCGTCGGGATAATTTCTTCGCGGAATTCCCATCGACCTCCCGCCAACAGTGGCAGGGTAAAGGCCGTAGACCGTGCCATCATCTGCTACGACGTAGCAATGCCTGAGTCCAACGGAGGCCAAAGTGGGATCATTGAGGAGGCGACAGCAAAATTTGGCCAAGCCCAATGGATCCTGCCCAAGGAGTGGGTCACTTCCCACGTAGCTGTACGTGTTCAGTCCCCCCTGCAATCCGATCGGATCACTCTCCAAATACCGCCCCAGCGAAGCGTCGTAGTCGCGGAAGTGGTTGTAGTGAAGTCCCGATTCCTTGTCCGCATACTGTCCCGGAAACCGCAGCGGAAACTCGAACGCCCCTAATCCCGCGGGGTTTTCATCCGGCACGTTGACCCCGAACGGTTCAACCTGGTCCCACCGCCACACCGTCGCGCCCGCGGCATCCGCCACCAGCCGTGGCGTGTTCAGATGATCCGGGTGGATGAAATAAAGCGTATTGGCCGCCTGCACCTGGATGGCGGTGGCGGGGCTCACCGCCCCGAACCAGTTGTTGATCTCGTCGCGCAGCATTTTCCACTGGAAATTGTACGTCCCAGCC
>JALHRS010000149.1:1684-4427 GCA_022841325.1 Lysobacterales bacterium
CAGGGGTTGGTACCCCATGGCACCACCGCCCCCAGCCCGTAGGTGTTGGCCGCGTTCCAGGTGGTTCCGCTGGTGTTCTTCATAGTCACACTGACGGGGTAGATCTGTCCCGCCACCATGGACGAGGGCACGCTTTGCGACACGAACTGAGACTGGTTGACCCCGTTCACGATCTGCCCGGTGGTTCCGGCGCCGAACCAGCCATAGAGGCTGCCCTTGCGCATGAGGTAGCGCACCGGATAGGTTCCCCATGCCTCAGGGCTGGTAATGTTGAAGCTGAAGATTGCGTTTTGGCCGGGTGCCACATCCCCCGGGAGTGCCACCTCTTCCACCCCCCAGTACACCGGCTCCAAAGCACTCAGCCGGTATCCGGTGCCCGAGGTCCAGGTCGTGTTGCCGGTATTCTTCATCGTCACGGTCACCGCGTATACGCTGCCACCCGGGGTGGTGCTCGCCGGCATCGTATGCGAGATGAACTGGGCGTTGTTCACCCCGTTCTGCACATACACAAAGTCGCTTTGAGCGCCGAACCACGACCCCGTGCTGTCCTTCACCATACGCCACTTGAAGCTATAGGCTCCGTACTCCGCGGGCGCGGTCGCGTTGAAGCTGAACGTGACGCTCTCCCCCGGGAGCACCGAATGGGGCAAATCCACTCGGCTCGGGCCCCAGGTGGTGACATTGGTCCCGCCCACTGCCCCCAGCCGGTAGCCGGCCCCGGAATTCCACGTGGTCTGTCCGGTGTTGTGCATCGTCACGCTCACCGGGTAAACCTGCCCCGGCACCGTGGCCGTGGGCACCGCCACCTGCGACACGAACGCTGCATTGTCCGTCAGCGCCCACGACCCCGTGGCCGTCGCCAACAGCGCCAGCCCCGACACCCACGCCCGCAGCGCGGGCATCCCGAATGTGGTTTTCATTGCACCACCCCCACCGGGATGTCACCTAGGTATAGGTACTCGCGCCGCACCGACCCCGCCGCGCTTGTCTCGCCGACCAGCTTCCCCGAAGTGTCGTAGATGAACACCGTGTCAGCATCGGCGTTGGTCTTCCGCACCCGTTGGCCCAAGGCGTTTACCTGGTAGGTCGTCACCGCGCTGGCGGCGTTGGTCGCCTGCACCATCCTTCCCCGGGTGTCGTAGGCGTAGCTATTGAGACCGTCGGCGGTCGTGGAGCCGTTGGCATCGAGCACGAAGCTCCTCGCCGGCCCCGCAGCCGGCGTCAGCGTAGCGATGCGATTGCTGGTGGACGCATAGCTGTAGAGATCGGTGCTTGCCCCGGTGGTCTTGCTGAGGCGATTGCCCACTGCATCGTAGCTGTAGCCGAAGTTGGACGAGGGCAGGATGGCGGAGGAGAGCCGGTCCAGGCCGTCGTAGACGTAGGCGTTCGCGTTGGACGGATTACCCGCCTGCGCGATGCCTGTGATCCGGCTCGCAGCATCGAAGCCGATGGCGTAGTTCGCGGCGCCCAGCGTATAGGACGCGATCCGCCCATCCTGGTCCACGGCCCGGCTGTAAATCTGCCCGTTGCCTAGGGTCCAGCTCTTCGCCCCGCCAAAGGGGTGGTACTGGACGTTCTGCACCACCACCTGCGACTGGCCGTCCTTGGCGGTGGTGATCTGGCTCACACGGCCCAGCGCATCAAGCGCGTAAGTCACCGTCCGCCCGCTGGGATAGGTCATGCCGGTCAGGCGTCCCGAGCTGTCGTAGGCGTACTGCAGCGCCAGCGCGACGCCGTTCACCGTGCGCGTTTCCGCGGTAACGCGTCCCCTTTGGTCGTAGCCGTAGGCAATCAGGCTGGTCACCTGGCTCGCGGGGTTCGTTTCCGTGATGGAGGTCAGCCGCCCGACGCCGTTCGTGCCTGCGTCGTAGGCGTAGCTCTGGCGCGAGCCGTCCTGGAACACGATCAGCGTTACGCGATTGAGCACGTCGTAGCTGTAGGTGGTGACCTGTCCCTTGGCGTCGGTCTGGGTGAGCAGATTGCCCGCCGCGTCGTAGGTGCTGGCGGTGGTTCCCGTATCCGGGCTCACCTGCTGGGTCAGGTTCCCAAGGCCGTTCACCGCGTAGCCCGTGACCAGGTTCCTGGGGTCTGTGACCTGGGTGAGCTGGTCGATGCCGTCGTAGGCGTACTGCGTCACCCCCGAGGCCGGGTCGGTAACCTGCCGCAGGCGGTTGAGCGCGTCGTACTGATTGGCGGTGACCCGGTTGAGCGGGTCCGTGACCGAGGCGACGTTACCCTGGTTGTCATAGGCGTATGCCGTGGTCTGCCCCGCGGCGCCCACCTCCTGGAACAGGCGGTTCAGGTTCGAGTACACCCGGCTTCGGGTCTGGGCGAGTGCGTTGGCCGGGTCGAACACCTCTTCCCTGGTCCGGTTGCCCGCCTGGTCCAGGGTGTAGGCGATGCGGTTGCCCAGGTTGTCCTGCAGGCCGGTGAGGCGATGTGCGGCGTCGTAGGTGTAGGTGAGGAACGAGGCGTCGGGCAGGGTCACTCTCGTGAGCTGGCCCGCGGCGTCGTATTCGTAGCCAGTGGTTTCCGTGCCCACGGTGCGCGAGGTCAGGCGCTGGCGGGCGTCGTAGGTCATCGTGGTGACCAGTCCATTGGCATCGGTCATCGACAGCGGCTGGCCGTGCACGTTGTAGGTGGTGATCGTGGTCACGTGCCCCGCCGCGTTCGCCACCGTGGCCAGGTGCCCGCGCCTCGCGATGTCCGCGTCGTCATTCGCGTAGTAGGTGTAAGTCGTGGT
>JALHRS010000150.1 GCA_022841325.1 Lysobacterales bacterium
GTTGCTTACACCGCCCTGATGGCTCGCCGGGCGAAGGAGGGGGGATGATCGGAGAGCGCGCGATGCGGCGCAAGACCGCGAAGGAAATTGGCTGTACCGAGTGGGACGAGAGTCAGGAGGTTTGCACCCAAGGCGGTCATTGCGACTGCCTGTGGCTGGCAAGAAAGCGGCTCAAGAACATCGGCAAGGGCCGCGCCGCGCTCGCGGACAAGGACAAGGGAGCCTGACGATGACTCTGACCGAGCAAGAAGCCGCGCTGCTCCGCCAGCACACAAAGTTGATGCCCAAACTGGACGGACGCACCGTCTACGGCCGCGTCCAATTGCGCCTGCTCTCGGCCGGGCTGCTTACGTATGACAGATGGGGGCGGCTGGTGATCTCGCTAGAGGGACAGGCCGCGCTCAAGGACAAGGGAGTCTGACCCGATGGACGGATGGATGACATGAGCAAATTTGGGGCGACCAACCAGTTTCCGCGCGGCAGGCTCGGCCCGCATGACGAGGGCGGGCTTTGCTTCGGCATCGCCCGCGATTCAAAAGGGCTGATCCATTTCAACTTTGGCAAGAAAGTCTCTTGGTTGGCAATGCCGTCCGAGGACGCGATCACCCTTGCCAAGATGATCCTTTCGAAATGCGGCGCGAAGAAAATCACCGTGGAGTTTTGAATGCACAAACCACTTCTTTGTCTCGATTTCGACGGCGTGTTGAACAGCTACGAGACCGGATGGAAGGGCGCGGCCGTGATTACCGATCCGCCCGTACCCGGTGCGATTGCCTTCTTGCGCGAGGCCGTCAACCATTTCCGCGTGGCGATCTTCAGCAGCCGGTCCCATCAGCCCGGCGGCCTTCAAGCCATGCGCGAGTGGCTTGGGTTCTGGCAGGTGCAGGAACGGCTATCCGACCATGAAGATTTGTCTTGGGTCGGCCTGATCGAATGGCCACTTGAGAAACCCGCCGCCATGGTCACGATCGATGACCGCGCCCTCACCTTCGAGGGCACCTGGCCGAGCATTGATGCGCTTCTCGCGTTCAAGCCCTGGAATAAGCGAGCCTAGTCATGGACGGATGGATGAGCGAGAAGAAACGATGTCAGGAAATCAAGAGCTTGACGATATTCGCCCAAATTGGCCCCATGTTTGGCAGCCAATCGCGACGGCGCCGAGAGATGGGACGCGGATGCTGGCCTTTGTTGACGGGCGGGTTCGTTTGGTTGCTTGGGGCAAAACATCGCATGTTCCGTTGTACGGGTTTTGCCTCGCCGACCAAGGCCCGGAGAACTACGATTTATGCGAGCCCACCCACTGGATGCCCTTGCCTTGTCCACCCGCCCCACCGGAGAGGAAGGAATGACCGCCGATGTCGTCAATTTTCCCGGCATCACAAAGCTTGATCTACCCGTCGAACGCATCCTTGAGGGCGCCACGAAGGCGGAGTTAACCGGCGTGGTCGTCCTGGGCTACACCCAAGACGGCCGCCTGTACGCGGCCAGCTCATGGGCCGATGGCGGAGAGGTTTTGTGGCTCATGGAACTAACCAAGCGCAAACTGATGACCATTGCCGAGGACATGATGCCATGACCGCCGCCGAGCTATGGGAGAAGATGGTCGTGGCGGCGCAGCGTCGCGTCTGTTGCCCGAGCGGGCGGTGTTATCGCGAGCTAAACTTGTCGGGCGCGTGCATCAGCGACAATTATGACCGTGAGGCCCGCGCCGCCATTCGCGCCGCGATTAAGGTAATGCGCGAAGAATGTCACCCGATCAGTTCTGCGCGTCGGGCTTGCGACACGCTGATCCGCGTCGCCGACCCTGCTTCGCGCGATGCGCTACGCAGGGCGGAGGAGAACGAAAAAAGCCCCGCCAGCGATTAAGCCGGCGGGGCCAAGTTTTGGGAGGGACAGACTCGCGCGGAGATGGGACGCGCCCCGGCCTGTCAGCGGGAGCGGCAGAACTCGTTTACCTTGTCATTGTGATCCAGCACCTGACGCTTGGTCGCCATGGTATCGGCGGGATCGGCCTGAATCGTCTTGACCCACGCGCATTCACTTCCGCTCGCCGAACAACCGGCGATCAACATCAGCGTCAGACAAAGCACGGTTGCGCTCGTCAATCGCATTGGCACGCCTGGCATGTTCGATCCCCGTCTCGGCCGTCTTGACCCGCTCCCCGTCTCGTCCAGAACGACGGCCCGCCCCAAAGGCAACGATGACCGCGCCCACGGCCCCCAGGACAAGGACCGTGCCGATGACGAGCTCGATCACGGCTTCTCGTTCTTCGCGTTGCCCCAGTTCATGCCGAGCAGATCGATGATCTTGCGAATGCCGGCGACAATGCCGTCATCCTTCGGCGTCGGGGTGAGGGCCGCGATGCCGGCCGCGCCGGCCACGATATAAGCGGCGATTTGGATGATGTCGGTACCGTGCGCGAAAAGCCAATCGAACATGTCACTGTCTCCTTGCTGTGGCCTCTAGGGGGCGGGTAGAATCTGTGGTGCTGCGGCGGCGTGGTGAGAACACGCTCGGAAAGTTGGAGTCGCGAGGGTTACTGTCGGGGCACTTGATCATTTGTCCGCGCGGGGCTGAAACCGTCGAAGCGCATAGGACGGTGATAGAGTCCGGTCATACTGTCGCGGTTAAGGCCCGGTACACGGCGGGACTGCGCCAACTGCTGAGGTCCCACAGCCGGTTTGAATCCGGCCCGCAGCGTGTGCAACCAAAGGCGAACCGGGGTCGCGATCCGGTGAGCCCCCGTAAAACAGCGAGGCGGAGTCTGCGAATACGGCGAATAAGCAGTGGAATGGCCTTCGGACCATCGCCAGTGAGCTCCGCCCGCCACCCTCACCCTTCCCTCGCCATCGCCACGCCCTCGCGCATCATCGTCGCCAGCCTCTCCGCGCGCTGCCCCACCTGCTTGCGCCAGAGGCTGTCCAGCATCTCCTCGGCTGCCTTGGCGAAGTCGCCCGCCTGGCACGCCGCCAGCATCTTCTCGAAGTTCAGCAATCTTTTGATGCCGAGGTTGTAGGCCATGTTCAGCAAGACCTCTTGGCGCGCGTCGCTGAGCGAGCGCCACCAGGGGACATTGCGGTCTAGGGCCACTTCGGCTTGGCCCAGCCGGTTCACCATCAGGTATCGCGATTCTTCCTTGGTGATGCCGCAGCCCAAGTACTTGTCGATGCAGATGCCGTGGCCGATGGTCCAGTAGCCTTGCGAGTCAAGGTAGGCGTGGGGCTTGAATCCTTCGTCTTCGGCCAGCGTTTCGGCGACGTGGTGGAGGTTCACGGCCGCACCAGCGCGCGCTCGATGCGCTCCAGCAACACCTCTACTTTCGCCATGCGCTCGGGCACCTCTCTCAGGATCGTCGCCTTTTCCTCGAGATTGGCGACCCGCGTTTCCAGCTTCCCGTAGATGAAGGCGAACATGACGACCTGCCCTGCTAGGGCGAGGATGATCGAGACGTTGACGCGCTTGTCCAGATGCCAAGAGTCGGGAATATCGTTCGGCGCCATGACTCAGATCCGATAGACGATCGTGCCGCGCAGGAACACCGTTCCGCCGGTCGGCATGTCCGCCGCCGCGACCGCCGAAATCGATTGGCCCGACCCGCTCGCCGTGAAGATCATCGTCGCGTCGTTGGAGTTCAGCAGCGGAACGACGGACGTGTAATTCGCCTTGGTGATGCCCTGCCAGTCCATCGAGCCGACCGCCTGATAGTTCGTCAGCGTCACGGGGGTAAAGGGCAGGCCGGTGACTTGGAGCGATCCGCTCGCCGTGGTGTGGGTGAAAGTCGACGTGATGATGTCGAATTGCAGCGTCACGTAATTGCCGATCCGCTGATAGGTGCCCACCCGCAACGAGTAGGCAACCGAGAGATTCCCCGCCGTGGCGAAAGTGAGCGCCGGCGTCCACGAGCCCTGTTCGGGCGTCGGGTTCAGCAACACGAATTGCGTGCCGTCGTAGTCGCAGACATAGATGCCGTTGGCGATGATCTCCCCGCCCTTGCACGCCGCCGGCCCCGCCGACGTGTTGACGTAGATGTTCTTGGCCCCCAACGAATTGACGTTGAGCGTCACCGCCGCCGTGTTCGTGAACCCCGCCTTGAAGGCATAGCGCTGCCCCGCGATGTACGAGGCCGGCGCGGTATCCAGGGTGAGCGTCTGGACGTTCGCCGCCCCGCCCGTGGTCTTGACCGGGTGATCCCGGTTGTAGAGCCGGGCGGCCCCGCCCATGATGGCGCGGATGACGTCGTTGACGCCAGAGAAGGCCATCCCCTCGGGCGCCCCGGCCGGGGCCGCCGAGTTATTCGAGGCGTCAGTCTCACTCCAAGACGT
>JALHRS010000151.1 GCA_022841325.1 Lysobacterales bacterium
TCATCGGCCTGGTGGGCATTGCCGCGGAGACGGGCCTCATCATGCTCGTGTACCTCGACCAGGCCTGCCGGGCGCTCGCGGAGGAACGGCGCGCAGCGGGCAGCCGGTTCTCGGTAGAGGACCTGCACGCGGCCGTTGCCGGCGGGGCGCTGGACCGGGTACGGCCCGTGATAATGACCGTCGCCGGCAGCATCTTCGGCCTGCTCCCGATCATGTGGAGCGACGGGACCGGCTCCGAACTGGTGCGGCGCATTGCCGCGCCGATGGTTGGCGGGATGGTCAGCGCGACGGTGCTCACCTTGGTGGTGATACCCGCGGTTTACGCAGTGGTGAAGGAGATCGGAATCCGGCGGGGCAGGGAGTGACTCGGGCGTGGCATGCGCAGGAGCTCGCCTCGCTCGCTCTTGAGCTGGCGACCGACCCGGAGAGGGGACTGGATCCGGGGGAGGCTGCGGTTCGGCTTTCCCGCCATGGGCCGAACGCGCTGCCCGAGCCGCCTGCCGCCTCGCCTCTCGCGCTGCTGCTGCGCCAGTTCTCGAGCCTGATCGTCTGGGTCCTCGTCGCCGCCGCAATCTTGGCTGGCTTGCTGGAGGAATGGGTGGACTCGGCGGCGATCCTGGCGATCGTGGCGCTGAACGGACTGCTCGGCTTCGTGCAGGAGTACAGGGCGGAGCGCTCCCTCGCCGCCCTGCGCCGCATGGTCGTCGTCATGGCGCACGCCGTTCGTGATGGCGCGCTGGTGTCGTTGCCGGCGGCCGAGTTGGTGCCCGGGGACCTGATCCAGATCGAGGCGGGAGACCGGATCCCTGCTGACGCCCGGCTGGTGTATGCAGCGGGCCTGCAGACCCAGGAAGCTTCGCTCACCGGCGAATCGGCTCCGGTCGCGAAGTCCGCCACCGGTCCCATCCCGGAGCCGACGCCACTCGGTGACCGGGCCAATCTTGTTCACATGGGAACGGCAGTGGTGACCGGCAAAGGGCGCGCGCTGGTGGTCTCCACGGGGCCGCGGACCGAGCTCGGGCGGATCGCGGCGAGCATCGAGCAGGCAGCGCGCGAGGAGCAGGATGAGGCTCCGCTGCAACGCCGGCTGGAGCGCCTCGGCCACACCCTGCTCTGGGTCTGCCTCGGCGTGGTCGCCGTGGTGTTCGTTGCGGGGGTGCTGCGGGGCGAACCACTCGTCGCCCTGTTCCTCACGGCAGTGAGCCTCGCGGTGGCCGCCATTCCGGAGGGCCTGCCGGCGGTCGTGACGATCACGCTCGCGGTCGGCGTGACGCGCATGGCCAAGCGCAATGCGCTCGTTCGCCGCCTGCCCGCCGTGGAAACACTGGGATCGACCAGCGTCATCTGTACCGACAAGACGGGGACGCTGACGCGAAACGAGATGACGGTGACCGAGTTGTGGCAGCCGGATGGCCGCTTCCAGGTAACGGGAGAGGGCTATAAGCCCGCCGGCGAGTTCCGGCGGGACGGCGCGGCGATCGGTAGCGGGATGCTGTCCGGCCTCACGCTTTTCCTGCGCGCCCTTGTGCTGTGCAATGGAGCCGAATTGCGGCAGCGCGACGGCGTCTGGCTGATCGAGGGTGATCCGACCGAAGGCGCGCTGCTCGTCGTCGCGGCCAAGGCGGGCTTAGGAAAGTCGGACCAGGAAGCGGAAGCCGGCATCGTGGGGGAGTTGCCCTTCGATTCGGAGCGCAAGCGGATGACCGTGGTTCGCGCCGGCCCGGAAGGCGTGGTCGCCTATGTCAAAGGGGCGCCGGACCTGCTGCTGCAGGTGTGCACCCACGCGATGGACAGCCAGGGACTCGTGGTGGAACTGGATGACGCGCTGCGCGCCCGGATCCTCGGCGCCAACGTGGAACTGGCTTCGGGCGGATTGCGGGTGCTTGGGGCGGCGCAGCGCCTGCTGGCACAGATCCCCGGGACTTGCCGCGCCGACGAACTGGAGACCGGCCTGACGTTCCTGGGGCTGGCCGGGATGGAGGACGCGCCGCGGCCGGAGGCGAAGCGGGCGATCGAGGACTGCACGCGCGCCGGGATCCGCACGGTGATGATCACCGGAGATCACAAGGGCACCGCCCAGGCTGTGGCGCGCGAACTCGGGCTGCCGCACGCGGACGCTCAGGTCCTCGCCGGCGCGGATCTGGACCGCATGGATGGCGCGGCCCTGACCGCGGAAGTCGGCCGGATCGGGGTCTATGCGCGCGCGACGGCGGAGCACAAGCTGCGCATCGTGCGGGCGCTCAAGTCCGGCGGCGCGGTGGTGGCCATGACCGGAGACGGTGTCAACGACGCCCCTGCGCTCAAGGCCGCGGACATCGGCGTCGCGATGGGCATCACGGGTACCGACGTCACCCGGGAGGCGGCGGACATGGTGGTGACGGACGACAACTTCGCTTCGATCGCGGCCGCCGTCGAGGAGGGCCGCGGGACGTTCGACAACATCCGCAAGTCGGCGCACTTCCTGCTCTCCTGCAACATCGGCGAAGTCCTGCTGATGCTGTTCGCGACGCTGCTCGGCATGCCGCTGCCGCTGCTGCCGGTGCAGATCCTGTGGGTGAATCTTGTCACCGATGGATTGCCGGCGCTGGCGCTGGCGGTGGATCCCAAGGATCCGGATCTCATGGGCCGTCCGCCGCGCCGGCGGGAAGAGCCCATCCTGTCGCGCGACAGGGTGCTCGCGATGTTCGGTCAAGGCTGCGCGATCGCGCTGGTCTCGACCGCCAGCTTCGCGTATTGCCTGTACATCATGGACCTGGACCTGGAGCGGGCACGCACGATTGCCTTCATGACGATGGTCGGTGCCCAGCTCGCGCACGCATTGAACTGCCGGAACGAACGGCTGTCGCTGTTCTCGATCGGATTCTTCTCCAATCCCGCGCTGATCGGCGCGATCGCGGTTTCGGCGCTGCTGCAGGCGGCGCTGGTGCTCATGCCCTGGAGCCGCGAGGTGTTCAAGCTCGCGGCGTTCGACTTTCAGCACTGGGCACTGGCAATCGGGGCGGCGGTCCTGATGCTGGCGCTGATGGAAGGCTGGAAGGCGGCGGTCCGCGGCCGGCGCGTCAACTGACGGAGGCTGGATGAATCGTCGGGAACTGTTGATCGGCGGCGGCGCACTGGCTGCCGGGGAATCCCTGGGCCTGGCGCAGGCTGCGGAACAACGTTCGTCCGGTCCCGCCCGTGTCGCGCTGGTCCTTGAGGAGCGCGGGCGGGCCGACGTCATGATCGAGCCTCACTTGCCGGAGAGCCGCGACATGTCGCGCGATGCGCTGCGTGCGCTGACGGATGCGGGCGAGCGGGCCGCGCTGCCAAGGCTGCGTGCGCTCTTCAAAGGCGCGCAGTGAGACCAAAGCTGCCGTGGATGCGGTTCTGGCTCCTGTTTACGGCGATCTGGGTCGTCGTCTCGCTGCTGCATGTGCTGACCCTGGCCGCGCTGGCGGACGAGGTGCCTGACCGGGCTCGCCTTGACGGCGGCTGCGATTCAATCATGCGAAGATCCGAGCATGGAAACGGGCAAATGGCCGCTGTGGACGCGGTTCTGGCTGCTGTTCACGGCGATCTGGGTGGCGGTCTCGCTGCTGCACGCCCTGACGCTGCTGACGCTGGCCGAAGAGGCGCCTGGTGACCGGCTCTGGAATTTGCTGCTGGCGACGATCCTGGTGCCCGCCACGCTTTTCGCGCTTGGGTGGGCTTGGGCGCGGTTTCGTGCCACGCGCCGCCAGAGATAGAATGGCGCCATGATCCGCCGTGCCACGCGCTATCGGATTGCCCATGTGCTGCTGGGCGCGCTGCTGTTTGCCCAGGCCGCCCTCGCCATGGCGGCATGCGATTGGCTGCGCGTTGCCCCTGCGACGGTGCTTTTGGGCAAGACAAGCGAGCCCACCTGCCACGAGGAGCCGGCGCGCAACGCGAACCTGTGCCTGGCCCATTGCCTGAGTTTCGACCAGAGCCCGGACACGCCCCAGCTTCAGGTGGTGGCAATTCCCGCTTCGCCTGCCCTGGTGGTGCCGATGCCGGATGGGCGGGCAATCGGCGTGGTCGATTCGCGCTTCCGGCTCCCGCACCCCGCGGCACCACCGCCCCGAATCCTGTTCCAGTCCTTCCTGATCTGACCTTCCGCGATTGAGCGCAACCGCCGGCATCCGCCGGCGGCGGTTCGATTCGCGGAGGTTCGGATGCACATTGCACTGGTTTTGCTGGCGGCCCTGGCCGCCGTCTCGCCCGCCTTCGGGCAAGTCCTCACGCTCGACGAGGCGCGCCGACTCGCGCTGGAGCAGCAACCCGCGCTGAAGGCGCTGGAGCTGGCGC
>JALHRS010000152.1 GCA_022841325.1 Lysobacterales bacterium
GATCCGCCGTCGGAGCAGCTTGACCACGACGACAAGGCCTGGATGACGAAGGTGGCCGTGCACCTCATCGCCCATCCCGATCTGACGCCGGACCAGGAATCTCTGATTCGTTTCGAGTACTTCAATAACACCGCAGCCCGTGTTGATACCTGCCGGGCGGCTTTGATCGGCTACTTCATCCAGGATGTAAGGGCCTCTATCGATACGAAATCCCAGCAGCCGCCGGATTACCAGCTAGCCGTGGCCAACATTGAGGAGGTTCGACCATGGCTCTTTCCGGGGTGACGCACGCTGGAGTTGATACGCCTGGCATCGCGTCGGGGGAAGCGCTCTTCGAGCGGTTGCCGGAGCGCCTGTTCGCGCCATTAGCGTCGCCGAATCGACATCGATACTGGAAGCTGTTGTGCCGGTTGTACGAGCGGCGCTTCGGTCCGGACGCGCCGCTTCCGCCCAGCGTAGGGTTTCCGACGCGAGAGATCACGCGGGATATCGAGGAAGAACTTCAGGCCCAGGACGAATGGGAACTCGAAGGCGGAGAGCCCCTGGAAACGCCGGTCGGTATTCGCGCCATTGAGGTTTTCAACCGGCTGCGCGACAGCGGTTGGATCAGAGTGGACCGCCATGGCGTGCGCGATATGGTCAGCATGGCGCCCGCCGTCGCGCAGTTCATGAGTCGCCTGGTGGAGTTTGCGGAGACTGGACCGGTCTTCGTCGCCGGAAAGGTGCGTTCGATCGAGGCGAACCTGCAACTCATCGTCAAACAGAATGCCGATGGCGACACCCTGCAGGAGGCCGCCTCTCAGACACGAAACCTCCTGGAGCACGTACGCAATACCGGCACCAACATTCGCGATCTGATGGCCTCCTTCAGCGTGGAGATGACCACCGCACATTACGTGCAGCGATTCTTCAGTGACTATATCGAGCGCGTGTTCATCGGTGACTACCGTGAGTTGCGCAGCGCGCGCGAGCATCCCTTGTCACGCAAACAGCAGATTCTCGACACCATCGAGTCCATTCATGTCGATCCAACGCATCGCGAACGGCTGATCCGCTGGTATGGAGAGAAGCGTGCCGGTGGCGACATGCGACGCGCCGAATTAATGTTCGAACGGGACATGGAGCGCCTGCGGGAAATTCGGCGCATCCATGAGTATCTCGAACGGCTCGATGAAGAAATCCGCCGTGCCAACAAACGTGCCCTGGCATTTCTCGACTATCGCCTGAAGTCGTTGCGGCCGATCGACCGTCTCGTAGAGCATGCAATCGCGGCCGTGTCGAACACTCGCGGCACGTGCGATGAGGCACCGTTCGCTCCTGGCGA
Source organism: Lysobacterales bacterium (assembly GCA_022841325.1). Classification (GTDB taxonomy): domain Bacteria; phylum Pseudomonadota; class Gammaproteobacteria; order Xanthomonadales; family SZUA-5; genus JADKFD01. The sequence continues at coordinate 1,325 of JALHRS010000152.1, forward strand.
GCTCATTGGAGCATCGCGCCTTGCGCTGCCTCGGAGGGAGTTCGTGCGCCCGCCGTCAATCGGCCTGCGCATCCAGGCTGTCTCGGCCGAGGAGGAGGCACGCTCGCGTCTCATGCTGCGGGCTCGGGATACCCGCTCCGTGACGCCCCCGCAACTCGCCGAATTCGTCCGCAACGCCCTGGAAGGCCGATCGGATATCCAGAGCAACGATCTCGACATCGAAACCATCGCGGATGTACGGGTACTCCAGATCCTTACTGCCCTTTCCATGGCTTTGGGCAGCGACAGCCGGTCGCTTCGGCTCCAGGCCATGAACATGGCGCGTGGTTTCTTGGTAACACAAGACGGCGAGAGGGAACTCCCGGGGACTTGGCTTTCGCACATTCCCTTCAGGGTGGCGTTGCGTCGGCGACTGGGCGAGCGGGCATCACGATGAGCGATTATTGGGAATCCGTCGCGGACAAGACGCAAAGGATCGCGACGCCGGAGCAGTTCGAGGCGGCGGCCTATCGCTTAGTGACCGAGCAGGTGCTGTATGCAGCCGACATCCGCAGCCGCGTCGCCTACAGCTTGATCGACCAGTTCGAGCGCGAATTCCGGACCGTGCTCGTTCCGTTGGGCGTGCTGGTCAAGGTCAACCGGCAGTTGCGCTATGCCTATGCGCTGCCCACGCACGCAAAGGTTTCTACGGCTACGACCGAACATACGCTGCTCGCGTTGGTATTGCGCAAGATCTATGACGAGTCAGCACAGGCAGGCCAGTTCAACGATGACGGCGAAGTGCTGTGCGATCTGATCGAGCTCGAAGAAAAATTCCGCTTGGCGACCCAACGGGAGCTTCCGACCGGCGGTAGGCTGGAAGAAGCAATGCGCACGATGAAACGCTGGGGAATTGCGAAGTCTTCCAAGGAGGAGGACGCGCCGGATCCCGATGCGGCCAATCAACCCTATGTCGTCGTCATCCGGCCGGCAATCGCGGATCTCCTCGGCGAATCGCCTTTGCAGCGACTGGCCCTGTTCGGAGATCCGAAGACGCTGCCGCCACTGAATGAAGAGACCGAGGACGCGATAGGGGGCGATGACGAGGGAGACAAACCGTGAAGCAGCTGGTCAGTATCAAGGTCGTACAGTTCTTTCTTTTCGAGAAGCTGGACCTTCAGATCGGGGACATCTGCGGGATTTTCGGTCCCAACGGCAGTGGCAAGTCGTCGTTGCTTGACGCAGTCCAGATTGCCATGTTCGGTGCGAATACGCGCTTGGCATCGTTTAACGCACAGGCCGACGAGCACATGTCCAATACCCGTTCTGTTCGCGGCTACTGTCTGGGTCAGTACGGTGAATCCATCGAAGACCGTGTCCGGGACAGAGCGACGACCTACATTACGCTGCTGTGGCGGGACACCGAGACCCGCGAACCGGTATCGATGGGCGTCTGCCTATACGCAGGCATTGAAGGCGAGGGGCATGAGGTTCTCGGGCGTTACCTGTTGCGCGGCGTCGAGCTTTCCCTGGGCGATCACCTGGATCTAGTCGATGGGCAGGAACGGCCCCGAGAGTGGGCGGCGTTCCGGCATCAGCTGCAGGAACGCGCCAAGGTCAGCGGCGAAGATCCACTATTCAGGGATTCCGACCGGTACATGCGCGCCGTTCTGGTTGCCTTGCGGGGATCCAGTGTTCCCCTGACTGACGCCTTCGCGCGCGCGTTCCGGTTCGCCCTGCGCATGCGCTTTGATCGGCCCGTGGACCAGATCGTACGCAATCAGGTCCTCGAGGCGCGACCCACCAACATCAAGAAATTTAAGGAAGTGACGGAATCATTCAAACGCCTGTCCGTGCTCGTCGCCGATGTCGAGCGCAAGATTTCGGAGGGAGAAAAAGTTGAGGAGAATTTCCTAAGAGCGGAAAGGCAGGCGGCACGTGCAGTAACGTGGCACGCGTTAGGGTGCTCTGTCGCAGAGGATCAAGCAGTAGCAAGACTCCAGGCAGCAGAGGCTGGCTTACGCGACGCAGAAGCAGCGCTAAAGACAACCTCGGAAAAGGTGATTGAAACAGAGAGAAGACAAAAGCACGCGCAGGACGAGGCTGCGCGGTTCAAGCAATTGCGCGAAGCACACGAAGCCCACGCGGAAGCGGGCACGTTGCAGTCGGAGATCGCGAAACAGCGGCTCGAAACGACGGCCACGGGCAGGGAATTCTCGGCAGGGGTGAGCATTCTGCGGCAGCGCATGCAAGCTGCAGCGACATCCGAGTACATCGCAGAGGCGAAGGATGTACTGTCCTCCAGCGAGAAGGCCTTAACTGCAGTTACACCTGGCACCAAGCGAGATGAGGCTGTCCGCCTATTGAGGCCGGCGCTTAAAGCCATCAGTTCGGCGCTGAACGAGCTGTTCCGAGTTCGCCGACAGATCGAGAACGACCTCGATCAGGCGGATAAGGACCTCCAGGATGCGAAAGAGAATCTGGAACGCAGCAAGAAGGGACGCGCACCACTCGAAGAACACGTGCAACGTCTTATGAGAGCCTTGAAGGACAAGGGACTAAATCCGATTCCCGTGTGTGATCTGGTCCGCGTAACGGATCCTGAGTGGCAACCGGTCATTGAGAGCTATCTCGCCAGTAACGTGCAAGCGTTGCTCGTGCCGACGGGTGAGGAGGTAGACGCTTTTGGCATCTACCGTCGATTGACGGGTAAGGAAGCGGTTTACGGTGCCAAGATTGCTCGCGAAAGTCGGTATCTTGCAACCCGGTCGCCAGTAGCAGGCAGCGTGGCCGAGCTGATCGAAGGCACAAATCCAGCGGCTGTCAGCTTCTTGCGCAGCAAGTTTGGCAATGCCAAGCGCGCCGATACCGATGACGAGGCGCTTGAGAGTCCACATGCGTTGACCAAGGACGGCATGCTCGTGGCCGGTGGGGATATCGATCGCATGAGACTAGGGGGCCAGCAGCGA
>JALHRS010000153.1 GCA_022841325.1 Lysobacterales bacterium
GGAGCGGCGGATCGCCGTCCTGCGGTCAAAACTGCCGGAACTGTTTCGCCGCGTGGACCGGATTGAGCAAAATCTAGAAAAGACTTCCGCCGGGAGCTGAAGTGGGTTACCCCGGGGTTGCATGAGGGACACTCGGCTCAAGATCTTCACCGGCACATCAAATCGCATCCTGGCAGAGGAAATCTGCAGGAGCATCGGGGTCCAGTTGGGGGAGGCGACGGTCACCTGTTTTCCGGACGGCGAGTCGTTCGTGAAGATCAATGAGAACATCCGCGGCGCGGACGTTTTCATCATCCAGTCGACCTGTCCGCCGACCAACCATCACCTGATGGAGATGTTGATCATGATCGACGCGGCGCGGCGGGCCTCGGCCCAGCGGATCACGGCGGTGATCCCGTTCTACGGTTACGCGCGCCAGGACCGGAAGGACCAGCCCCGCGTCCCGATCACGGCCAAGCTCGTGGCCAATCTCCTGGTGGCGGCGGGCGCCACCCGGGTGCTGACGATGGATCTCCACAGCCAGCAGATCCAGGGGTTCTTCGACATTCCGGTCGACCACCTCTATGCCTCGCCGGTCTTTTTCGAGCACCTGGCCACGAAGAAGAGCAACAAGCTGGTGGTCTGTTCGCCCGATGTCGGCGGCATGAAGATGGCCGCGGCCTATGCCGACACCCTGGGTGCGACCCTGGGCATGGTGGCCAAGCGCCGGACCGGGGCGACCACCGTCGAGGCGATCAACGTCGTCGGCGACGTGGCCGGTTGCGATGTCCTGCTGGTCGACGACATCACCGAGACCGCCGGCACCCTGACCGCCGCGGCGAAGATCCTGCGCGACCACGGCGCCACCAGCATCCGGGCGGCGGTGAGCCACTGCGTCCTCAACGACATCGCCTACGACCGCTTGCGCACCAATCTGATCGACGAGTTGATCACAACCAACTCCGTGCCCGTCGATCCCCGCGGCCTGCCCATCACGGTCCTCAGCATCGCGCCGCTGCTCGGCGAGGCCATCCTCCGGATCAACAGCAACGAGAGTGTCACCAGCCTGTTCAAGATCAAGGGCTTCTGAGGTGGAAGCGGAACTGCTTCGGGTGCGCGCGGTCGGGTATTTGACTCATTCTATGAAATCCAAACTGCTCCTATTTTTGCTGGCGCTCGCCGCCGCTTCCGGGCTTCCGGCCATGGCCCAGGACGCGCCGAAGGCGAACCTGAAAAAGCCGGTGCTCCGGCAGGACGATTCGCCCGTCGGTGACGCCAAGGCGCCGGTCGTCACCAGCTTCGCCGACACGTTGGAGGGGGTTCGTCCGGCGGTCGTCTCCGTCTATTCCACCAAGGTGGTCCGGCAGCGGATGCCGCAGTTCTACCGGCAGTTTTTCGGCAATCTGCCCGACCAGGAGCGCAAGCTCAGCGGGCTCGGGTCCGGCGTGGTGGTATCGGCCGATGGTTACATCATGACCAACAACCACGTGGTTGAGGGCGCGGACGAGTTGGAGGTCCAGCTCAGCGACGAGCGGAAATTCCCGGCCACGGTCATTGGCACCGATCCGAAGACCGACATCGCCGTCATCAAGATCGAGTCCGAAAACCTGCCCTTTGCCACCCTGACGAACAGCGACCGGTTGCGCGTCGGCGACCTGGTCTTTGCCATCGGCAACCCGCTCGGGGTCGGCCAGACGGTCACGATGGGGATCATTTCCGCCACCGGGCGCAAGAACGTCAACCTGCTCACGGATCGCGCACCCGATGCGTACGAGGACTTCATCCAGACCGACGCGGCGATCAACATGGGCAATTCCGGCGGCGCGCTCGTCGACGCCAAGGGCCGGCTGATCGGCGTCAACAGCGGCATCGCCACCAACAACCAGGGCAACATCGGCATCGGTTTCGCCGTCCCGATCAATTTGGCCAGTTCGGTCATGCACAGCCTGATCAGCACGGGGACGGTGGTCCGGGGTTACCTCGGAGTCTCGACCATGGGTCTGGAGCCGGATTTCGCCGAGATGGCCGGCTTGAATCGCAACACCAAGGGCGTGGTCATCACCGACCTCAGCCCGGAGGACGGGCCGGCGGCGAAGGCCGGGCTCAAGCGCGAGGACATCATCATTGAGCTCGAGGGCAAGCCGGTCGCCTCGCGCGACGATTTGCGGCTGATGATCGCGCAGACGCCGCCCGGGACCAAGGTGGCGGTCAAGGTCCTGCGTGAGACCAAGGAACTGACCATCTACGCGACCCTCGGTCGCCTCGAGGAGGAGGGTGTCGTCGACGGCGATCTTCTCCCCGGCGTGAAGATCTCGGCGATAACGGAGGAACTGCGCCGCGAGATGCGTCTCGACGACCGGGCCGAGGGCGTGGTGATCACGGAGGTCAACCCGCAGTCCCGCTACAACGGCATTTTCCCGCCCGGCGGCGTGATCGAGCAGATCAACCGCGGTGTCGTCACCGACGTCGCCTCGGCCAAGCAGGCCTTGAACGCCGGCGCCAAGAACCGGGCGCTGATCAACTACCGCGGCGTCCGCCGCTACGTGATCTTCGACGCCCCGTAAGGACGGGCGGGGTCATGGCAAAGGCGCGCCGACCGGCGCGCCTTTTTTGTGCCGGCCGCGGTCCGGTTCCGGGGTCGCCGCCCGTCTGTTCTCAGCGGGACTGACAAATTTGGAGACCGCGAAGGGACACCAATCCCGGTCGACGCAATCGGAGTCGTGTCGAGGTCCCTTCGTCTTGGATTCTTGGTTTGTCGAGGTTGTAGATGACATGAAGCCGACAGGCGGCGCAAAACGCGCCAACCTGTCGGCTGTATGCTAACTATCACAAACGAGATTGAGACTAAGGTAGAGCGTGCTTCCGTCGAGACGGGAGTGATCATCAAGTTGGGTTTGGATGTGCATGCCGGACAGATCACGGTGTGTCGGCAGGACGGCGGGCTGGTGCCGAAGCCGGCGCACAAGAAGAGCTGGCCGGAGTTCCTGCGGTGGGTGGAGCGGCTGGCCGCCGGCCCGGTGCCGGTGCTCAGTTGCTACGAAGCGGGGCCGTGTGGCTACGGCTTGCACCGACAACTGACGGCCCTGGGGGTGACCAACCACGTGGTGGTGCCGCAACGCTGGGACGAGCAGGGCAAGCGGGTGAAGACCGACGCGCGGGACGCCCGGGAACTGTGCGACCGGCTGGACCGCTATGTGCGCGGCAACTCCAAGGCCTTCAGTGTGGTGCGGGTGCCCACGCCGGAGCAAGAGCGACGCCGGGCAGCGGGCCGACAACGGGGCACGCTGGTGAAGGAACGGCAGCGCTGCGTGGTGCGAGGCCACGGCCTGATGCTCGGCCAAGGCATTCCCGCGCCCACGAGCTGGTGGCAGCCGAAGGTGTGGGTGCGCTTCCAAGCGGAGCTGCCGGGATGGTTGCGCGCCCAGGTGCAAACCTGGCAGACACAGGCCGTGGCGCTGGACGAGCAGGCCGACCGCTGGACCGGCCAAGTCGAGCAGCTGGTCGCCGGGCAGCCCGTGCCCAAGGGTGTGGGCCAGTTGACCGCGGCATTGATCGGCGTGGAGATCCTCGACTGGCATCGCTTCCAGAATCGCCGGCAGGTGGCCAGTTACACCGGGCTGTGTCCGAGCGAACACTCCTCGGGCCGGCAGCGCCGGCAGGGCGGCATCTCCAAGCACGGCAATCCGCGGGTGCGGCACCAATTGGTGGAGGCCTGCTGGCGGCTGCTCAAGTGGCAGCCGGATTATCCACCGCTGCGCAAGCTGCGGGCGGCCACCGGGGCCCGGGCGCGCAAGCGTGCGGTCGTGGCCGCGGCCCGGCGCCTGGCGATCGATCTTTGGCGGATCAACACCGGCCAATGCACAGCTGAGAAGCTCGGCTTGAAGCTGCGTTGAGCGCCCCGGGACTTGGGTGGCGGGGACGGCACGCGTCCGTTCCCGCCCTTGGGGCCTCGGGCCCCGGCTTGTAGATGGGACCGTTCGTCTCCGCCACCCTTCCGCATAAGTCATCTTATCCGCCGGCTTCGCGCCGGCGCTTGGATAGCAGGTTGGACCGCCGGCTGGCTGCTGGCGCGTCATGCCGGAGAACGTCCCTTCCGCTCAAGGCCCCAACTCTTTGCCCCTTCCACTCCGCGCACCGCGTCACGTGCGCCAAGGCGGAGCTTTTTGTCCTCGACTCTTTCGGCCTCATAGCAGGGCGGGG
>JALHRS010000154.1 GCA_022841325.1 Lysobacterales bacterium
AGCGGACCTGGCGACGAGAACCGCCGAGGCGACGTATGACCCGGACCGGGTCTCCGTAGAGAAACTCGCGAAAGCCGTGACGGACGCGGGTTATCCGGCGACGGTGCGAGCACCGTGAGCGACCCGGTACTCGCGAGCACGCTCACCTGCCCCGCCTGCGGCCACGCAAGCGACGAATCCATGCCCACCGACGCCTGCCGGTTTTTCCACGTCTGCGCCGGATGCGGGACGCGGTTGAAGCCGAAGTCGGGCGACTGCTGCGTGTTCTGCAGCTACGGCACGGTGCCCTGCCCGCCGGTGCAGGCGCAGCGCGGCTGCTGCGCCTAGCGTTCGAACACTCGCCGCCCCTCGCGGCGCCGGCAACGTGCCCTTGACACCGTATGCCGGTACAGGCGGCAGCATTGGCCGTCATCAGAACTGGAGAGCCCTCATGGCCAGCCAGGCAACGCTCGCTTCCTCCCTCTGGATTCCGGAGCCGGCCAGCCGCCCCGATCGTGTGCGCATCCGTGCGCGCATCGCGGGAATGCACTGCTCGCTGTGCACCGGCACGATAGAGAAGGCGCTGCGCCGCCATGCCGGTGTCGAGAAAGTCGCCGTCAGCCTCACGCATGAACAGGCGCTGATCGAGTATGACCCGGAGCGCGTACAACCCGAGGCGCTCCTCAGGACGCTCGGGCAGATGGGATATGCCATCTCCGATCCCCGGAAGCTGCGGCCTTTCGAGGAGGATGAGCGCCTGCTGGCGCAGGAGGGCCGCCGCTTTCTGGCGGCGACGCTGTTCAGCCTTGCCTCGCTCACGCTGATCGCGAGGCCCGGGGACCTCTGGTACGCGGTCCTGGAGGGTTTCGTCGCGCTGTGCCTGCTCGGCTTCGTATTCCTGGTGCTGCGCAACTCCGGGCTGCTGCAGGCGGTCGCGGGAACGGCGGGCGCCCTTGCCTACACACTGGCGCTGTTCTGGCTAAAGCAATCCGGACGCCTGGGTGAATTCGACGCATGGCTGGCGGGCGCGCTCGCAGTTGCCGTGGTGTTCATTCTTGCGCGGCCGATCCTGGTCATGGCCTGGCATGCGTTGCGCCGGGGAATCGTCAATCAACATGTGCTGCTTGAAGCCGCGGCGTTTGCCGGACTTGGTGGCGGACTGTATGGCCTTGCCGCAGGAGGTCCGGAATTTCCGACGGCCCCCTTTTTCTGCGTCGCAGTGATGGTTTGCAATTACCACATTTTCTCCGAGTGGCTGTCGCTAATCGTCAAGACCCGCAGTTCGCAGGCCGTACGCCGGTTGCTTGACCTGCAGCCGGACACGGCGCGGGTGGTGCGCAATGGTTCCGATCTTGAGCTGGAGCTGGCGCAGGTCGTACTCGGCGACCTCGTACGGATTCGTCCAGGCGAACGAATCCCGGTGGATGGCACCGTCGTTCAGGGCAGATCGGCGGTCGACCAATCGCTCGTAACCGGTGAGCCGGCGCCCGTCGAACGCACAATTGGCGATACCGTAACCGGTGGCTCGATGAACGGCCTGGGGACGCTGCTGGTGCGTGTGACCGCCGTTGGCGGCGAAAGCTTCCTGCAGCGCGTGGCCCGGGAAGTCGAGGACGCACGCGCGCTCAAGCCGGGCATGCTGCATGTCGTCGATCGCGTGCTCAAGGTATACGCGCCCGCGGTGCTCTCGCTGTCCGCGCTCGCGCTCTTCGGTTGGGTCGCCATTCCGATGATGCTTGGCAACGCGCCCGACTATGAGCGCGCGGTGTTTGCGGGTCTCACGGTCCTCGTGATGGGGTATCCATGCGCCCTGGGCGTCTCGGCACCGCTTTCGATCGTGCGCGGCGCCGGTGAAGCGGCGGAACGCGGAATCCTGATGCGCTCGGGGGAGGCGTTCCAGGGATTCCGCCTGGCGACGCATATTGCATTCGACAAGACCGGCACCCTGACCGAAGGCAGGCCCGTTCTTCGGGAAATAGTGGCGGTCGGCTGTTCGGAAGAGGAGCTGCTCGGGATGGCCGCGGCGGCGGAGGCCGCGTCCGAGCATCCACTTGCCTCGGCAGTCATGGCGGCGGCGCTCGAACGAGGGGTAGCACTGCCTGATCTGACGGACTTCGAGGCGGTCCCGGGTCGCGGGGTGCGCGCCCGTCGCAATGCCGACCGCCTGTTAGTCGGGAACCCGCGATTCCTGGCTGAGGAGGGTACCGACCTTGAAGCGCACGCAGACGCCATGCGAAGGCTCGAGTCTGCGGGCCAAACCATCGTCGGCATTTCGTGCGCGAAGGAGTTGCTGGGCCTGCTTGCGTTTGGCGACCGGGTTCGCCCCGAAGCGGGCGCCGCCGTCGCTCACTTCAAGCGCCTGGGCCTGCGTACCTTGCTGCTCAGCGGCGATAGCTGGGCCGCAGCGCGCCGCGTCGGCGCCGAGGCCGGGCTGGACGAGGTGCACGCGGGCATGCTGCCGCAGGACAAGGCCGATCTGATCCGGGCGCTGCAGCAGGTGGGGGACGTCGCCATGGTCGGTGACGGCATCAACGACGCGCCGGCGCTGATGCAGGCCAATGTCGGCATCGCCATGGGTGGCGGCACGGATATCGCGATCGACTCGGCCGATATCATCATCCTCGACAACCGGCTTGCGGCGGTCGTGGAGGCCCGGGAAATCAGCCGCTGGAGCTACCGGAAGATGGTGCAGAACGTGTGCCTCGCCATCCTGTTCAACGGCATCGGCGTGCCCCTGGCGGCCACCGGTCTGGTCTACCCGATTTGGGCGATGAGCGCGATGGCGGTGAGCGTGACCGCCATTTTCTTCAACTCCCTGCGGGGCCGGCCGCGGCTGTTCTTCGACGCGATCCTGAGCGTCGGAAAGGTGCCGGCGACGCCGGACCCCAGTCGCGGCGCCTCCATTGCTTGACGCCGTACCCCGGTACGGGGCGTATGCTTTCCAACCCATGCAGTCCGTGGAACGTGCCAAGGGCCCGCTCACGATCGGCGCACTGGCCAGGCGTGCCGGCGTCGGCGTTGAGACCGTGCGCTTTTACGAGCGCCGCGGACTCGTGCCCCGGCCACCCCGGCCGCGATCCGGCTATCGCGCGTACCCCGACGAGACCATCGGGCGGATCCGGTTCATCCGCCATGCCCAGGCGCTTGGCTTCACGCTCCAGGAAACCGCCGCCCTGCTGGCCCTCAGGTTGACCGCCGGCAGCAGCTGCACGGCGGTGCGCTCGCGGGCCGCGATCAAGCTTGCCGACGTCAAGGCGCGGATCGCGAGCCTGGCGAGCATTCGCGACGCGCTGGAGAAACTCGTGGCGACCTGTCCGGGCCGCGGCGATCTCAGCACCTGCACCATTCTTGAGGCGCTCGAGGGATCGGCACCGCAGCTGCCGGAACTTGCGCCATTGATCGCCCGGCGGCGAAAGACGAAAGGAGCATCAACCATGAAATCCGTCGCACTGACGATCGCCGGCATGCACTGCGAAGGCTGCGCGAGCACCATTCAGACCGTTCTCGCGCATGAGCCCGGCGTGAAATCGGCGAGCGTGACCTTCAGCAACGGAACGGCGACGGTCCTTTACGATCCGGCAGCCACGAATCCATCGCGGTTGACCGGGGCCGTCGAAAGGGCCGGCTTCAGGGCGGCAACCGTGGCCGCGACCCCGGGTTCCGGTTGACAGCAAGCGTGCTTGCGGCGGGTCCTGCGCTACCGATGTAACCGATCGGTTACATTTTCTCGAACAGCCCCCGGATCCCCGGCAGCGCAGCCAACGCCGCCCGCTCCCCGGCCGCGATGTGCTCCGCAACGACCCTCGCGGACATGTCGTGATGATCCGGAATCGGAGGCTCCAGCGCGACATCGGCACTGGCGCGTTCTTCCATCGCGAGCTTGCGGGTCAGGATCGAAAAGCCCTGGTAGAGCGCGTCGAAGGGATCGTCCAGGTCCGCTTGGCCGGGCGGAAAGGTCACGTCCACCGCGAGCACCCGTTTCGCCCCCATCTGGCGCGCCGCCTCCACGGGAACCGGCGATGCAATGTTGCCGTCCACGAGCAGCCGGCCTCCCCGCCGCACCGGCTCCAGCAAGCCGGGCGCGCTGGAGGACGCCTGCACCGCCTCGCCTACATCGCCGCGATCCAGGATCACCCGCTCCCCCGTGCGCAGGTCCGTCGCGACCGCCGCGAACCGCACCGG
>JALHRS010000155.1 GCA_022841325.1 Lysobacterales bacterium
CGGCTGGCCGAAGGACCGGCTTGCCACCGTGCACAACGACCCGGTGCCGGTGACTACCGAGACTTGCGAGCAGTACTTCCGGCTGGGGCCGGCGGAGATCCGGCGCTGGGGCCCTCTGGCGCGGTCGCCGCGGGCGGGTTTGTTCGCACGGCGAAGCAACGATTGTTTGGTCCCCAATTGCCTGACGCCGGCCGCCTGAGTCCCGGACCGGAACGCTGGATCGCAGCGTTCCGGTCCGCACTGTTCTACGCTATCTTGGCTGGCAACGGGATTATGGCACTCGTCGGCAAGGCGAGTGCGGCGGTTTCCCCGTCCCTTGGTGATGCACACAATATAAACGACTGGCCCGAGCCAGTCCTGCCGGGGAGGCGCGCTCGCCTTCCTCGCGCGCTATGGCGTTTCATTCGAGACATCTTAAGCCTTCGAGTTGCCGACAAGCATGATCACTTCATCCCGTTTTTAGAGGGGCGATTGATTAAGTGGTTCAACTAGGACGGCAAGTTTCATTGCCGCGACCGGGACGCGACAGAAGGTTTGATCGTGCGATCAATTCGCTACGACGACCGTAACAAACGGAATCCGATAACCTACGAGTCGCTGATTGTTGATGAGATAAGGCGCTAATGCGAGTGGATGCGAGATGATTCGATTCAGCGTGATCACGGCAGTGAGGAACGGCGCCGCGACGATATCGGACTTAATCGAGAGTGTGGCCTCGCAGGATCTCCGGGAGGTGGAGCTGGTGGTCCAGGATGGCGGATCGACCGACGGCACGCTGGAACTGCTGTCGTCGGGCGCGCCGGTCTGGTTGCGCTGGGCATCGTCGCCCGACAGCGGCATCTACCAGGCGTGGAACAGGGCGCTCACGCGCGCGCAGGGCGAATGGCTGATCTTCCTGGGCGCGGACGACTTCCTGCACGCGCCGGACGTGCTGTCGCGCGCGGCCGCCGGGCTCGACGCCGCGCCCGAGTCGATCGAGGTTGCGTATGGCCGGATGGCCCTCGTCAGCCGCGACGGCCGGCCAATCGAAGAGTCGGGAATGCCTTGGCCGAGGGCCGCGCGCCGCCTGCCCCAGGAAATGAGCCTGCCGCACCCGGCGGTGTTCTACCGGCGTGGCGTTTTCGCGCGAGTCGGGGGCTTCGACGAGTCGTTCCGCATCGCGGGCGACTACGAGATGCTGCTGCGTGCGCTGCGCGGTCGCGAAGCACGCTTCCTGCCTGGCCTGGTAGTGAGCACGATGCGCGCGGGCGGCGCCAGCCAGGATCCGGCCCGGGCCTGGACCGTGCTGGCAGAGACCTACCGGGCAAGACGCATTCACGTCTCGCGCTGGCCCGGGGCGCGCTGGCTCGCGGCTGCGGCGCGGTTAGCCTTGCGCCGCTTGTTATGGCGCGCACTGGGCGAGCGATCTGCGCGTCGCGTCCTCGACGGGCTGCGCCGCCTTGGGGGACGTCCCCCGTACTGGACGCTGACTGAATGACGCACGCACCCGTCAGCGTGGTGGAGCCGATGCGCGACGAGGCGGGCACGGTCGTGGCGCTGCTGGAGGGCCTCGAGCGGCAGGAGGTGCTGCCGCTCGAGATCATCTTCGTGGACGCCGGATCTACCGACCGCAGCGCGGAGCGCGTGCGCTCGTGGTGGGCGGAATCGGGCTGGGAGGGCACGCGCAGCAGCGTCATCGCGGAACCCGGCGCCTATCCCGGTGGCGGGCGCAATGCAGGGGTGCGCGCCAGCGGCCAGCCGTGGGTCGCGTTCATCGATTGCGGGATCGTGCCCGAGCCGGGCTGGTTGAAGGCATTACTGGACTGCGCGGGCTCGGGCGCGCCGGGAGCGCTTGGCTTTTTCCGCTTCGAGGGGGAGGGTACATGGGCGCGCGCATTCTGCGCGGTTTCCTATGGCGTCGGCACGCGACGGCCGGTGCTTCCTGCCTCGCTGTTCCCCCGCGGCTTGTTCGATCAGGTCGGCTCGTTCGATCCCGCGCTCAGGGCCGGCGAAGATCTGCTCTGGCTGCGGAAGGTCCGTGCGCTGCAGCCGGCACCAGCCGATTGCGCTTCGGCGCAGGTGATCTATCGGAATTTTCCCTCCTCGCCCATGGTGGCCACGCGCAAATGGTTCGCCTACCAGCGCAGCCTGTCGGCCGCCGGCATCGGCGGTTAGGGTCGCCGCGCCGTGTTCGGCGGCGCGCTTCTCCTCTATTTCGTTCCACTCGCCAGCCCGGTCGCGGGAGCGGTGCTGTGGCCGGCGTACCTCACGCTGCGGGTGTTCGTGGATCCAGTACGCCGCAGTGCGCGGCGCGTGTGGTGGCGCGGCGCGCCGCTGGCGCTTCTGGCCGCGCTGCCGGCAGCGCTTGCTGTGGATACTGGGCGCGCACTCGGCAGTCTCGCCGGAATCGTTTCCCATGCGCCGCGCGCTCGCTGAAGGCGGCCGACACACCTTCGCTGGCCGACGTCACTATCATCCTGGCCGGCTCACTACGAGCACTTCATACACGCCGCCGGCTTAGGCGATCTTCTGGATGTAGAAGGAGCCGGGTTCGCTGTCATGCGTCAGGAACGGGCATGCCGCCTGAAGCAGGTCGAAATGTTCGTGGCACAGGTAGTTGAGAGCGCCAAGGATGCGCCACTTGCTATTGGAGGTGAGGAAGGCCTCCAGCAGGTACTGTTCGTTCCAGAACTTCACCTCGTCGATGATCCACTCGCTCGGGTAGTCCCGCGGGGAGAAGATGTCGTGCACATGGACGATGACCCCGGCCCTCAGCGCCGGCAGTAGTTCCAGGTACTCGAATAGGACATCACCCTGGGGTCGGATGATGTGGGATGAGTCGATGAACAGGATATCGTCCCGATCCAGTTCAGCGAACAACGCCTTGCCGACACGCTCGACCCGCTGCCTGACGACGGTTACACCCGTCGACTCCAACCACGGCATCTCGTACGGCTCGACGCACAGGTGGTTGCATCGATAGCCAGGGTCCTCCTCCCGGTTCCGTTGCAGCGCTTGCATCGCCAGCAGCGTGGACTGCCCGCTGCCGATCTCGAGGATCCGGGTCGGCTTCTTCAGCCGGATCAGGCTGTAGAAGTACTCCGCGTCACCGCTTTCGAAGGCGCCATTGTTGAAGTGGAACGACAACCCGTCGGGCTTCGCGAAAGGCGTGCCCTCCAATTCGCCGCCATAGCGCAGGTCGCCGAGAAGCGCCAGCTGCCCTGCGCCATTCCAGTCAATTCCCGGAAGATCTCGGACTTGATTCAGTGGCCGCTCCAGCGACCGGCCATCGAAAAGCGGTTCATAGTAGTGGTCCCTCACCGGGAAGACGCCGACATGCAGCAATGCGAGCTTGCTTAACGGCATTCTTTGAACTCCGGCGCGGCGGATTGCCTTCAGCACCAACGCTGCGGCATAGACAAATGGCACCGCAATGAGGTCGATCAGCGGCAGCAGGGACAGTATCAATCGGTTCACCAGGTCGTCACTCTCTGCCGCAGTTAATCCAGAATCTCACGTCTGTTCCCCGCTTCATCGGCGCACAAATCGGTGCGCGTGCTGCTCATGCCGCCATACCGAAGGCTGGCGACCATCAGGTCGGGAACGAGCATCGCGTCCCTGCTCCTCAATTCCTGTAGCAGAATTTCGTGGCCTTCCGCCATCATGAACGAAAACAGGGGCTTCCCGAAATCAGTGATCAAGTCCTTTCGGCGAAGTACTTCTGAGCGTGGCAATAGCCTGAGGTCCGCAAACCTTGCCTTCATCCAGGGCCATGGATCGACGGAGATGCAGATCTGATGAAACGAATGTCACGCAATGTTGTGCTGCCGTCATCGCTGCCATCGTGCAAGAGTATCAGTTCCACACGCGGTCGGTCATCGCCGAGCAGGCATGACACGGGATCACTACTGAAACTGGTACGGTCTCGGTCAATGTCCTTGAATGCGCTTCTGCATGGAGACGGCGGATGCCGATCAACTATAGACTTCAAGCCTGTGCCCGCACAATTCAATTGCGATACGGGAGCCGACGTGCGAGCCGGATTTCCTGCTCGCGCTGTTCGACGCGGCCTGCGCGGCGGCACCCGGGCGCCCGCTCGAGCTGCATTTCTACGGGGATGCCGGCGCCTGTGCCCCGGC
>JALHRS010000156.1 GCA_022841325.1 Lysobacterales bacterium
AACCACGGCCTGGGTCTGGCCATCGTCGCGGCGATCGCCCGCATGCATGGCGGCAGGCCCTTTGCAATTTCAGCCAACGGCATCACCTCGATCGGCTTCACCCTGCTGCCCGCGACGGGTGTTTCAGCGGCGCCCTCCGCTACGGCGCCTTCACATTCTTGATCTCCTGGTCAACCAAGGCCCGCAGCTGCGCCTCGCCGAAGTCACGCAACGGCGTGCCGTTGACGAAGAACCCCGGCGTCCTGTCCACCTTCAAGGCCTTCATGTCGGCGATGTCTTGCGCCAGCAGCTGCGCCACCGCGGGGCTGTCGGCGTCGGCTCGCGCCTTCGCCATGTCCAGGCCGAGGTCAGTGATGAGGTCCCAGATCAGCTCAGGTCTGGCGTTGCCGTGCGCCGCCCAATGCGGCTGGCCAGCCAGCGCCCGCTCGACCGCCGGCCAGTACTGGCCCTGCAGCCTCGCCGCTTCCAGAATCTTCACCGCGGTATCGGAACCCTGATGAAGGGGCGCATGCCGCACGACCAGCCTGACCTGTCCGAAGCTTGAATTGACGATGGTCTTGACCAGCGGATAAAAGGCGCGGCAGGTTTCGCAGGCCGGGTCGAAGAACTCGACGATGGTGACCTTGGCAGCCGGATTGCCGAACACGGGTGAACTGGCCCTGACCAGCGCATCGCTGTTCGACTGGGCGGCCTGGCCAGCCTCCTGCGTTTCGCGACCCTTGAAGACAACGGCCCCCGCGATAAACGCGACCACGACGGCCACCACGGAAGCGACAACGATCCACTGCTTGTTCATGCTTTTACCCTTCTGTTAGCAACCCACAGCAGCGCAAGAATGCCCGTGAATGCGATGGCGGAGAGCAAGGGGATCGGCACGACTCCGGCCACTTGCACTTCGGCGTCTGCACAGGAACCGCCCTTGCCGCACGGCACCAGCCCCTCGGTCACGACGCCCCAGAACACGGCGCAGTGGTAGACCGCCAAGCCCCAGCCGGCCCATGCGAAGGGCCACGCATACCGGATGCTGCGGCCGTCGGCTTCCAACAGGCCCAGTCCCAGGATCACCGCCAGCGGAAACATGGCGATGCGCTGGTACCAGCACAACACGCAGGGCGTCATGCCCATCACTTCACCCAGGAACAAGGCACCTGCCGTCGCGAGCAGCGCGATGAGCCACGCTGCAAACAACGGCGCCCAGTGTTGTCTTTGCGCATCCGGCATCAGCGTTCCTCGTCGCACAGCAGTCGTTCGAGGTCCGGCGGCAGCGCCATCGGCTCGAACGGGCTGACGTTCGACGCGCCGGTGTTGCCCAAGGGCAGGCGACCGCTCAGGTGTCCGATGGGGGTGAGCGCCAGCCGCAGCAGCTGCCCGCGCAGCTCCCGGCCGTCACGCAGGACCCACGCCACACGGAGCATCAGCAGATGCACACGCAGGTGCGGGCCGATCTCGCGCTGACCCAGCACATGGGCACGCTCCAGCAAGGTAATCGCGGCGGCCGGATTCGATGCGGCCATCAATCTCTGGGCTTCGGACAAGGCCGCATCGTAGGCCACGGCGCGGGGCGACATCGGTCTCATCGGCTCTGCACGCCGGCCTTCAGCAGACGCAGCCCGTTGACCACCACCAGCAGGCTGGCGCCCATGTCGGCGAACACCGCCATCCACATCGAGGCATTGCCGAACACCGCCAGTACCAGGAATACCGCCTTGATGCCCAAAGCGAGCGCGATGTTCTGCCACAGCACCGCATGCGTGAACTTCGACAGGCGCACCGTCTCGGCGATACGCCGCAGGTCGTCGTTCATCACCACCACGTCGGCGGCTTCCATTGCGGTGTCGGTGCCGGCCGCACCCATGGCCACGCCGATGTCGGACTGGGCCAGCGCGGGTGCGTCGTTGATACCGTCGCCGGTCATCGCCGTCATGCCGTGCTCGGCCTGCAGCGCCTTGATGGCAGCGAGCTTGTCTTCCGGCAGCAGGTTACCCCGCGCCTCGGCGATACCGGCCTCGTGCGCGATGGCCGTGGCGGTCGCCTGGTTGTCGCCCGTCAGCATCACGGGGGTGATGCCCAGCGCCTTCAGCTCGGCCACCGCCTCTCGCGACGATGCCTTGATAGTGTCGGCCACCGCAAAGAGAGCTACCGGGCCGGCATCGGAAGCCAGCAGGCTGACCGTGCGGCCAGCCTCTTCGTGCGTGCGCAGCTCGGCCTCGATCGCGGGCGAACACTGGCCACGCTCTTCGATCAGCCTGTGATTGCCCAGCACCCAGACCTTGCCGCCGATCTCTGCCTGCACGCCGCGGCCGGCGATGGCCTTGAAGTCCTTGGCTTGCACGCTGTTGGATTTGAGCCCGGCCGCAATCGCGCGTGACACCGGGTGGTCGGAGTGGCCTGCCAGCACTGCAGCCGTGTGTTCCACGACCTGTTCGGCCGTGGCCGCGTCCATGCCGGCCGCCATGGCCGTGTCCAGCACCTTCCACGCCACCAGCTTCGGCTTGCCTTCGGTGATCGTCCCGGTCTTGTCGAGCGCGATGGCCTTGAGATTGCGCGCGCCTTCCAGGTACACACCGCCCTTGATCAGGATGCCACGCCGGGCCGCCGCAGCCAGGCCGCTGACAATGGTCACCGGCGTCGAGATCACCAGCGCGCAGGGGCAGGCGATGACCAGCAGCACCAGGGCCTTATAGATGGATTGCATCCACGTCCAGTCCAGCAGCCAGGGCCCCAGTACGGCCACCGCCAGCGCAACGACGAAGACCGCCGGGGTGTAGACCGCAGCGAAGCGATCGACGAAGCCCTGGGTGGGTGCGCGCGTGCCCTGGGCTTCTTCAACCGCATGGATGATGCGTGCCAGGGTCGAGTTCGAGGCCAGCGCCGTGACGCGGAACTCGAAGCTGCCGGTGTCGTTGATCGTGCCGGCAAACACCGGGTCGCCCACAGCCTTGTCCACCGGGATGCTCTCGCCCGTGACGGGTGCCTGATTGATGCTGGTGCTGCCGCCGGTCAGGACACCGTCCATCGGCACCCGCTCACCCGGCCGCACCTGCAGCACCGCGTCGAGCGCCACGCTCGCTACCGGCTGCGTCAACCAGGTGCCGTCGGCCTGGCGCACGGCGGCTTCTTCAGGCGCCATCTCCAGCAGGCCCTTGATCGCATTGCGGGCGCGGTCCACCGCGCGCGCTTCGATGGCCTCGGCGATGGCGTAGAGCGCCATGACCATGGCGGCTTCGGGCCATTGGCCGATGGCGAAGGCGCCCGTGACGGCCACGGTCATCAGCGCGTTGATGTTCAGCCGCCCGCGCAACAGCGCCGTCAGCCCCTTCTTGTAGACATCGAAGCCTGCCAGCCAGATGGCAGCGGCGGCCACCGCGAGGCCGGCGCCCTTCCAGATTTGCGTGTCGGGAGCGAAGTAGCCCACCAGCTCGGCGGCAATCGCCAGCAGCAACGCCATCCCCAGGCGCCCGTAGCCGGCAGGCCCGAACGCGTGATCCTTGCCATGATCGTGTCCGTCATCGGCGGTGTGGTCGGGTGCGGCGCCGGGCTTGCCCTCGACCATCGGCTGCGGATCGAAACCCGCCTTGCGGATGGCCGCCACAGCCAGTTCCAGCGCCGGCCCCGATGCGTCAAGCGCCAGGGTGCGCTGCCCGAGCTGGAAGGTCAGCGCCCGGATCCCGCTGATGCCCTCGACGGCCCGCCGGATCTCGGACTCCTCAGCGGCGCAGTCCATCGTCGGCACCCGAAAGCGTGCCCAGCCCGCACCCGGCGGTGGCACCGCGGCGGCAGTTGCAGCAGGCGCAGCGGGCATATCGCAAGCACCGCAGTGGGCATGGCCATCGGCTGGCGGTGGTGCTTTGGCGGCGGGTGCGACGACAGGCGCGGCGGGGTTTTCGGAACGGTTCACGGTGGCATCCTTCAATCGGCAGACTGCATTGAAAACCCTGAAGTCGGTGTAAGGTCAAGCCCTATTCGACATCGAGGGGACACCATGCGCATCGGAAACCTGGCTGAAGCCACCGGCACGCCCGTCGAAACCATCCGCTTCTACGAGCGCGAA
>JALHRS010000157.1 GCA_022841325.1 Lysobacterales bacterium
GGCGCATGATGTTGATGGCGGCGTCGTGGCCGTCGAACAGGCTGGCGGCGGTGACGAAGCGGAGCGGGCTGCGCTCGGCCTGGGTGTCCGGGAGGGAATTGGCGGGGGTGCTCATGGGGCGCGCTCGTACGGCAAGGGGCGGGATGGCCCGATTGTAGCGCCGAGCGTATGGTTCGCCCTACCCCGCGCCCGGCAAGGCCTTCACGGCCCCTCAACCACCCAGCTGTTTGCAGAAGGCCTTGGCGAAGGTGCTGCGACGGATGTCACAGGCGTCGCGCCCGTCGGCGGCGACCAGGTCCAGCCGCGCCGCCCGCAGCCGGTCGATCTCGGCCCCGCGGCGGAAGGCGACCTCGCGCTGCAGTCGCGCCCGCCGATGGTCGTCCAGCCCGGATTCAAAGGTGACGCGATGGTCCGCCAGCGCCCGCCAAGGCACGAAGATGGCGTGCAGCTCCCCCTCGGCCACCGCGAAAAACCCGGCGCCGAACAGGTCGGCGCTGGCGCTGTGCGCCGACAGCCGCCACTCGCCGCCATCGCGATAATGCAGGGTGGAGGCCACCGACAGCGGCGGCGCCACGGCGCGGCCGCGGGCCTCGGCGCTGATCATGATCGCGCGCAGGCTGCCGATCGGATTGGAATGGGTCACGTCGCCGGCGCGCAGGATGACGTTGCCGCCCTCCCAGTCCAGGCCCGTGAGCTGGCCGAACAGGAGCTCGCCGGTATCGAGCAGCAACAGGGCCTTCTGCAGGTCCGGATTGACCTCGCCCATCCAGCGCGGCGGCTGCGGCAGGCCGTACAGCAGCCCGGCGCCGTAGCCGAAGCTTCCCGGGAGGTCGTCAATGCGCGTGTCGGACATGGCCCAGAGTCTAGGCAGGGCCGGCTGAATTTGCACCGACGACGGCAACGCTCCAAGACTGGCGCCAGCCGAGCCAGGCTCTGCGCTGCATCCGGCAGGGGGCCTACCGTCGGGGCTGCGTGGCCAGCGAACCTGTCCCAAACTCCTGAATTAGCTTGCAGGCTGGTTGCGAAAGGCTCACGCTGCTTTGAAATCTCCAAAGTGCCAAGGATCATTGATGGCGTCGTCGGGCCGGTTGGCAACCGAGTTACCGTATTTGGCGGCCACGGCCCTGGCATACGTCGGTTTGGGGTGGCTGGCTGTCCAACTGACGCGGGAGCCTGGCAACGTAGCCAGCGCGTGGGTGTCCAGCGCCCTGCTGCTTGGCTTGGCGTGATGTGCCGTCGGCCTGGCCATGTGCGCACTTACCTGGGCCTCGGTTTTGCCTGCCGTGTGCTGGTGGGCAGCCTTCTGCAAGATCCGGTTTTGCTGATCCTGGCCCACGCCATCGCGAGCACCCTGGCCGTTGCCGTCGCCTGCGCAGGGATCTGGCTGCTTCGACTTCGGCCCGAGGGCCTGCCAGACCTCGCATCCTTGCTCTGGCCGATCGCCCTGATTGGCCTGATCGGACCGGCCATCGGGGGGCTGCTACCCGCAGCGACGCATGACTGGATGGGCACCGGGCAATTCTGGAACGTCTGGATGACCTGGATAGTCGCCACCGCCTTCGGGGCAGTCCTCGTCTTGCCCGTCGTGTTGACGGCCAGCCTGCCCGCCTGGCGACGCCTGACCACCGGCACTACCGTGCCGGGCTTCTTGGCCATCCTGGCGCTGACGCTGGCATTCACCGCCCTATGCGTAGGCTACCTGAGTCGTCCTTTCTTGCCGGCAACGGTCCCCCTCGTGGCCGCCGCACTGGTGCTCGGCCGACTGGGAACCAGCCTGCTGTGCTGCGCCAACCTGGCCATGATGGTGGGGCTGCGCATCTATTTTGACAGCCACGTGCTCGCCGGCGCCGAAGGCACCGGAATCAACAGCGCGTCGCTGGCCAGCGCCAGCTTCAACTTCTACGCCGCCATGGCAGCGGCTCTGCCGATGGTGATAGCGGTGCTCTCCTCCCAACGGCGCAACGCGCTGGCCGAACTCGCCTCCAGCCGGCAGGCGCTGTTCGAGGAAAAGCAGCTGGCCGAGACCATGCTCAGCTCGATCGGGGATGCCGTCATTTCTGTGGATCCGGACTCCCGCGTGACCTACATGAACCCCGTAGCCGCCGACATGACCGGCTGGTCCCTGGACGAAGCCCGTGGACACCCCATCGACGAGGTCATGTCCCTGCTTGACGCTGAAACCGGCGCCGCCGGCCTCGCCCCCTTGGCAATCGCGATGCGCGACAGGCGGGCGGTTGGACTGGCCCTGAATACCCTGCTGGTGCACCGAAGCGGTCGGCAATTCCCCATCGAGGATTCCGCAGCGCCGATCTACGGCATCAACGGCGAAGTGGTTGGCGGCGTGATTGTGTTCCATGACGTCAGTGAATCGCGCGCCATGGCCCTTCGCATGTCCCACCTGGCCCAGCACGATTACCTCACGGATCTTCCCAATCGGGTGCTGCTGCAGGATCGGCTGACCCAGGCGTTGGGCGCGCTGTCCCAGGGCCGGCGCGGCGGCCTGATTTTCCTGGATCTGGACCATTTCAAGAACATCAACGACACCCTTGGCCATGAAGTGGGCGACCTCCTTCTGCAGGCCGTGGCGGCGCGCCTGCTGGCCAACGTTCGCGAGGACGATACGGTAAGTCGGCAGGGCGGTGACGAGTTCGTGGTGCTGTTGCCCCGCCTCGCCGATCCCCGCGATGCGGCCTGGGTGGCCGAGAAGCTGATTGACGCCATCTCGCAGCCCTATCAGATCGAGGGACATGAGCTTGAAGTGGGGGCCAGCATTGGCATAAGCCTGTTCCCCGAGGACGGCACGGAGGCGACACTACTGCTCAAACGGGCTGACGCCGCGCTCTACCACGCCAAGGAACAGGGGCGGGGGAGGTACGAGTACTACACCGGCGCCATGAGCGCCAAGGCGGAGCGCCGCATGGACATGGAGCGGCGACTGCGGCGGGCGCTGAAAACCGGGGAGTTGGTGCCCTGGTTCCAGCCCAAGGTCGACGCCCAAAGCTACCGCATCACCGGGCTGGAGGTGTTGGCACGCTGGCAAACGCCAGAAGGCGCGATGATTTCCCCCGGCGAATTTATCCCGACCGCGGAAGAATGCGGGCTGATCGACCAGGTTGATCTGGCCATGCTCCGGGCCGCCTGCTCGCAGTGCCGGGCCTGGCAGGACCAGGGCCTTGGGCCCATTCCTGTCGCCGTAAACCTATCCTTGGCCAGGTTCCACGGCGAAACCATCCTTTCCGCGATACGAGAGGCCTTGCTCGAACATCGTCTTGATCCCCGCTGCCTTTCGGTGGAAATCACAGAGTCGCAAGTGATGAAAGACAGCGAATTGAGCCAGGACGTCATGAGGGCGCTGCGCTCGATGGGGGTCAGCGTTGCGATGGACGACTTTGGAACGGGTTACTCGAGCATCGGCAACCTGCAGCATCTGCGCTTCGATGTTCTGAAAGTGGACCGAAGCCTGGTGTCGCCGCTGGGAACTGGCCAGAAGCACGCGGCCATCGTGAAGGCGATCACTGGCATGGCGACGGCCTTCGACTGCCATGTAGTGGCGGAAGGTGTTGAAACGCCCGAACAGGCCCGCCTCGCCGCGGCGTTAGGTTGCAGGGAACTGCAGGGGTACTTGTTCAGCCGCCCCGTGCCGGCAGCAGACGTTCCGGCCCTGCTTGAGCGGGGACGCCTTGGTCCCCAGGACGAACTCGCACCCGGCTGACAAATGCGGGGCCGGCCCCCTTGCCCAAGTAGCCGGCCCCGCGCCCCGCCCAAACATTTACTTGTTGACGATTTCCCGGTGCATCGGCGCCAGCTTGGCCAGCAGCTTGTTCTGCGCCGCGAACGGCACGTCGTGCTGGTTCATGGCCACCTGCAGCACTTCGACCAAGGCGTTGAAGTCGCCCCGGCCGATCTGCAGGTCGCGGTGCGAGCTCTTCATGTCGCGGCCGGTGTAGGTGCAGTCACCGCCCAGGATCACGCAGAACTGCTCGACCAGCTGGCGCTTCACGCGCACCTGGTCGGAGTTGGCGAAGAACG
>JALHRS010000158.1 GCA_022841325.1 Lysobacterales bacterium
TGCCCCCTGCCCCCTGCCCCGCTCCTGCTTTCCCGTGCCCCGTGCCTCCTGCCCCCGCTCCACCGCTACTGCCGCCAGCTGCGGCGATCAGCCATCCGAGGCGGGCCGTGGCTGGCACGGTAGGGGTTGATGTCGAGGCCGCCGCGGCGGGTGTAGCGGGCTTCCACGCGCAGTTCTTCCGGCGCGCAGCGCGCCTGGAGGTCGACGAAGATGCGCTCCACACACTGCTCGTGGAACTCGCGCACCTCGCGGAAGGACACCAGATAACGCAGCAGGCCGGCGCCATCGATGCGCGGTCCGCGATAGTCGATGATGACGCTGGCCCAATCCGGTTGCCCGGTCACCGGGCAATTGGACTTCAGCAGATTCGATACCAGTATCTCGCTGGCCGGCTCGTCGGCATGGGCATGCAGTGCCTGCAGCTGCAGCTCCGAACTCGGCTCGACGTCGATCTCCAGATCGTCGATGCAGCGTCCCGGCAATGCGGCAGGCGCCAGTTGCGACCACTGCTCCGGCAACAATAACTCAACTGCCACCGGCGCGCCCGCGGCCGCCGACAGATCGGCAGCAATGCGTTGCGCCACCGCCTCGGACGAGGGCATGCGTTCGCGCGCATAACTGTTCAGATAGAGCTTGAAGCTCTTCGATTCGATCAGCTGCGGCGAATCCGCCGGCACGCAGGCGCGCAGCACCGCCACCCGCGGCTTGCCTCCCGGCTGCAGCCAGCCCAGCTCGAAGCCAGTCCAGCGATCGCTGCCGACAAAGGGCAGCGCAGCGCCCAGACCCAGCTCCGCACGCGCCTGGGCGCGGGCGATGGGCATCAGCAGATCCGGGCTGTAGCCGGGTTCATGCTCGACCGCGCGGCCGAGCAGAGTATGGGAAAGATCGGGCATGGTACTGCTGCCGGTCAGGTTCGTGAGCATCAAAGATAGCCGGATGGAGCTGAGTGAGGCGTCATGGCCAGGGGAATGCAGGCCGAGGGTGCGCGCCGCCAGCGCGTTCACCGGCGCGATCCGAGGGCGCCGGGGAGCCGCTGCGCGGCACCCTCGGCCTACCGGAGCAAGGCAGCGCCGCGGCGCGGCGCCCTTCACGGCAGCGATCCGCAGGTTTTCGCCGCATGTCTCACGCGGAGGCGCGGAGAACGCGGAAAAGTGCCGTGGGTGTCGCGGGTCTTTGCCTTTACTCCGCGGCCTCTGCGGCTCCGCGTGAAAAGACGGTCCTGTCAGGCCCATGCAGGTGACTCTCCATGAACCCATGTCGTAACGTGTTGATTGGTGGTCGTTGATGTAGGTTGGGCAAAGCGCAGCGTGCCCAACAATGGACACTGGTGTTGGGCACGCTGCGCTTGGCCCAACCTACAGTTCATGGCCAGTGCGCAGTGTCGGGCAGACACACGTGGCTCGCAATGACGCCCCCGCCGGCGCTGTGTCACTCCGGCGCGCGCCAGTCAGCCCAGCACCACCAGATTGGCGTAGGCCAGCACCAGCCATTTGCTGCCGACGTCCTCGAAATTGACCTGGACCCGGGCGTGGTCGCCCTGGCCTTCGGCGGCGACGACCACGCCTTCGCCGAACTGCGCGTGCGAGACCTGCGATCCCAGCGCAATACCGGGCTCGTCGCCCCAATCCTGCGTTGGCTGCTTGCGTGGCTGGCCGAAGTTGCCGCCGCGCGAGAGCTGGGCGCGCGGGCGTACTTCGACGATGGTGTTACGCGGCAGCTCGGAGATGAAGCGCGAGGGCCGGTTCCAGGTTTCCATGCCGCGCAGGCGCCGCGATTCGGCGTGGCTCAGCGTCAGCTGCCGGCGGGCGCGGGTGATGCCGACATAGGCCAGCCGCCGCTCCTCCTCCAGCTGGGCGCTGCCGCCCTCGTCGATGGCGCGCTGGCTGGGGAAAAGCCCGTCCTCCATGCCGACCATGAACACGCACGGAAACTCCAGGCCTTTGGCGGCGTGCAGGGTCATCAGTTGCACGCAGTCATCCCAGGCTTCGCCCTGGCCTTCGCCGGATTCGAGCGCGGCGTAGCTCAGAAAGGCCGCCATCTCGCTGATGCCGGCGGCTTCGTCGTCGGCGCTGAGCACAAAGCCGCGGGCCATGCTGATCAGCTCGTCCAGATTGTCGACCCGCGAATCGGCGTCATGCTTGCTTTGCGCGGCGTAGTGGGCGCGCAGCCCGCTACCCTCGATCAGACCCTCCAGACGCTCGTACAGGCGCGGCGACTCATCGCCGTCGGCCGACTCGCGCAGGCTGGCAAACAGGCTGAGCAGGGCTTCGATGCCGCCGCGGGCGCGGCCCTTCAGGGTGCCTTCGCGGCTGGCTTCGGCTGCGGTCTGCAACAGGGATACGCCACCGGAACGCGCGGCCTGGCGCAGATCCTCCAGGGTCTTGTCGCCGACGCCGCGCGGCGGCGTTGCCACCACGCGCTCGAAGGCGGCGTCGTCCGCCGGGTTGGCCAGCAGGCGCAGATAGGCCAGTGCATCCTTGATCTCGGCGCGCTCGAAGAAGCGCAGGCCGCCGTAGACGCGGTAGGCGACGCCGTGACGGATCAGTTCCTCCTCGAACACCCGCGACAGCGCGTTGGCGCGATAGAGGATGGCGATTTCGCTGGGGCGGATGTCTTCGGCCACCGCCCGGCGGATGCGCTCGACTACGTAGCGGGCCTCGTCCTGCTCGTTGTAGGCGGCATAGATGGAGATCGGTTCGCCATTGCCCGCGGCGGTCCACAACTCCTTGCCCAGGCGCTCGCTGTTGCGCTTGATCACGGCATTGGCGGCGGCCAGGATGGTGCCGGTGGACCGGTAGTTCTGCTCCAGCCGGATGGTGCTGACATTGGGGAAGTCGCGCGTGTAGGCCTGCATGTTCGCCACTCGCGCGCCGCGCCAGCTGTAGATCGACTGGTCGTCGTCACCCACCGCAAAGACCTGGGCGCTGCTGCCGGCCAGCATCCGTATCCACGCGTACTGGATGGTGTTGGTGTCCTGGAATTCGTCGACCAGCAGATGGCTGAAACGCCGCCGGTAATGATCGAGCAGTGCCGGTTGGGTCAGCCAGAGCTCGTGGCTGCGTAGCAGCAGTTCGGCAAAATCGACCAGGCCCTGGCGCTGACAGGAGGCCTCATAGCCCTGGTAGACCTCGATCCAGCGCGCCAGATCCGGGTTGTCGCCGGGATCGATGTCGCGCGGGCGCTTACCCTCGTCCTTCCAGGCGTTGATCATCCAGGTGCCCTGTCGGGCGACGAAGCGGGTGTCATCCAGCCCCTGTTCGCTGATCACCCGCTTGATCAGCCGCTGCTGGTCGTCGGCATCCAGGATCTGGAAGGTCTCGAGCAGTCCGGCCTCGCGCCAGTGCAGGCGCAGCAAGCGGTGGGCGAGGCCGTGGAAGGTGCCGATCCACAAGCCCTGGGTGGGCCGGTTGAGCAGCCGCTCGCAGCGGCCGCGCATTTCGGCCGCGGCCTTGTTGGTGAAGGTCACCGCGAGGATCGCATGCGGCCACACCCCCTCGACCTCGACCAGCCAGGCCACTCGCTGGGTCAGCACCCGGGTCTTGCCGGAACCGGCCCCGGCCAGCACCAGCAGATGACCGGGCGCGGCGCTGACCGCCTCGCGCTGGGCGGCGTTGAGGCCGTCAATGAGGTGGGAAACATCCATGTTCGACAGGTCATCCGGTCAGCGGTGCGCCAATGGCGGCAGGGGCACGAGTCTAACGGGACATGGCGAGCCTTGCCCTGAAGGCCGAAAGCGCGTTTCCGCAGATGACGCAGATGGGCGCAGATGTTCAGGGGCGGATGCGCATTGCGTCAGGAATGCAGTGGGGTTCGCAGGTGCGGGTGGCCAGAGCCTTGTCCGCAGATGACGCAGATGTACGCAGATGTTCAGAAGCGGATTCGGATTGGTGCGCCGGCGAAACCGGTGAAGCGTAAAGGGTGCAAGTCCCTGACACCAAAGGAGTAGCGATCCATGAGTGTCCCCGAGTCATGCGTTGGTCATCGCGAGGTGGGCGGCGAAGCGTT
>JALHRS010000159.1 GCA_022841325.1 Lysobacterales bacterium
TGCCCGCTGCTCCACACTCGCGCCAGCCACCCCTGCTATCGTTTGTCCGATCCTCTGATCCGGAGTTCGTGATGCGCACCTTCTGGCCCTGGGCCCTGCTGATTGTCTGCTTCGGAATCGGCCAGGCGCGTGCTGCCGAGGTCGAGTTACAGATCGACACCGTGGCCGAGGGGCTGGCCTTTCCCTGGTCGCTGGCCTTCCTGCCCGATGGTCGGGCGCTGCTCACCGAACGCGCCGGCCGCCTGCGCCTGATTGCCGATGGCCAGCTCGAGGAGCGCGACATCGGCGGCGTGCCCAAGGCCTTTGTCGAGGGCCAGGGCGGTTTGTTCGAGGTGCTGCCGGATCCGGATTTCGCCAACAACCAGCTGATCTATCTGTCGTTGGCGCAGGGCCGGGCACGCGCCAATCGCACCCAGGTGGTGCGCGCCCGGCTGGACGGTCTGGAACTGCGTGATCGGGAGGTGCTGTTCAGCGCCAGACCGAGCAAGGACACGCCGGTGCATTTCGGCGGGCGCATGGCTTTTCTGGGCGACGGGACGCTGGTGATCGGCCTTGGTGACGGCTTCGACTATCGCGAGAAGGCGCAGCGACTGGACAGTCATCTGGGCAAGATCGTGCGCATCAACCGCGACGGTTCGATCCCGGCCGACAATCCCTGGGTCGACCAGAAGGACGCGCTGCCGGAGATCTACAGCTATGGCCATCGCAATGTGCAGGGCCTGCAATACGATGCCGTCAGCGGCACGCTCTACGCCCATGAGCACGGCCCGCGCGGTGGCGATGAGCTCAATGCGATCAAGGCCGGTGCCAACCATGGCTGGCCGCTGGCCACCTTTGGCCTGGACTATTCGGGTGCGGTGATCTCGCCCTATACGGAGCTGGAGGGCATGGTCTCGCCGCTGCACCAGTGGACGCCATCGATCGCGCCCTCAGGCATGGTCATCTATCGCGGCGAGATGTTCCCGGAGTGGCAGGGCGACTTCGTGGTGACCGCGCTGGCTGCGCGCTGTGCCCAGCGGCTGCGCCTGAAGGACGGCAAGCTGGTGGACGGAGAAGTGCTGTTCGCCGACCTGGGCGAGCGCCTGCGCAGCGTCACCGTGGCGCCCGATGGCGCGCTGTGGCTGCTGACCGATGCCCCCAAGGGCAAGGTGCTTCGGGTCAGTCGCAAGGCGTCGTGATTTCAGTTCCTTGCGGGCAAGGCCGAAGCGAAAGCGGGACGCGAAGGTCGCGAAGGAAAAGCAGAAAGGACGCGAAGGACGGTCCGGTCATTGCAGTCCCGGTAGGCCGAGGGTGCCGCGCAGCGGCTCCCCGGCCAGCACGCCATGTCTTGCTCGAAGCGGCCTTGAGGAGGGCCGCGCGCCCGCGCGGCCGCTCTGGATCTGCAACCGCGGCAGGTCAGCGCCACACGACGAGGGCCTACAAGAGCGGGAGCAGCGTCCAGACAAGTCTGGACCTACAAGAGCCCACAAACCGGAGTGTCCAGACAAGTCTGGACCTGCAAAAGAAGCTATCCCCGCACCCAGGCCAGCAGCAGCAGGCCGATCAGCATGCTGCCGAGGCCCACGGTGCGCAGCTGGCCGTCCTTGAGGCCGGCCAGGGACTGCACCGCTTCCCGCCACTGTGCTGGCGCCAGAAAGGGCAGGATGCCCTCCAGCACCAGCAGCAGCGCCGCTGCGGCCCAGAGATCGTTCATGGGCGCAGCGCAAGGATCAAGGCTTCTTGTCCTTGTTGAAGTACTCGAAGAATTCGCTCTTGGGATCCAGCACCAGCATGTTGCCCTGGGCCTTGAAGCTCTGGCGATAGGCTTCCAGGCTGCGATGGAAGGCGTAGAACTCCGCATCCTTGCTGTAGGCCGTAGCGTAGATCTCTGCCGCCAGGGCATCGCCTTCACCGCGGATGCGCTGGGCGTCGCGCTCGGCCTCGGCCAGGGTGACGGCGATCTCGCGATCGGCTTCGGCGCGCAGTTGCTCACCTTCCTGCGAACCGTTGGAGCGCAGCGCGTTGGCCACCTGGGCGCGCTCCGAGCGCATGCGGTCGAACACGGCGCCGGTCACCTGCTCCGGCAGATCAATGCGCTTGATGCGCACATCAACAATGGCGATGCCCAGCGCCGCCGCCGAGACATTGGACACCTTCTTCAGATTGGCCATCATCTCGTCGCGCTGGTCCGCCACCACCTGCTGCAAGGTGCGCTTGTTGAACTCGTCACGCATGCGGTCCTTGACGATCTGACCCAGCGACTGCTGCGCCCGCAACTCGTCACCGCGGGTGGCCGTGTAGTAGTCCTTGACGTTGGCGATGCGCCATTTGACCGCCGAATCGACCAGCACGTCCTTCTTCTCCGACGTCAGGAAGCGCTCGGGCTTGCCTTCCAGCGAGAGGATGCGGCGATCGAACTTGATGATGTTGTTGACGAAGGGCATCTTGAAATGCAGGCCCGGCTCAAAATCCGTGCGCTGGATTTCACCCAGTCGGAACAGCACCGCGTACTGGTCTTCGCGCACGGTGAACATGCTCGAACCGATCAGCACCACGATCGCGACGCCTATGGCAAGAATGAGATGTTTCATATCAGCGTCCCTCCCCGCCACTGGCGGTTGCACCGGCGCGCTCGGGCGGCGGCACGAATAGTTTGTCCAGCGGCAGATACAGCATGTTGTTGCCTTTCTCGCCGTCGATCAGAATCTTCGGCGTGCGCGACAGCACATCCTGCATCGTTTCCAGATACAGACGCTTGCGGGTCACTTCCGGTGCCGCCCGATACTGCGCGGCCAGCAGCGAGAAGCGCTCGGCATCACCCTCGGCCCGGGCGATGGCCGATTCCTTGAAGGCATTGGCTTCAGCCAGGATGCGCGCCTTGCGGCCGATGGCCTTGGGCACCACGTCGGCGGCATAGGCCAGGGCGTCGTTGATCGCGCGCTGCTTGTCCTCGCGTGCCTTGATGGCGTCGTCGAAGGCGTCCTTGACCTGATCGGGCACGGTCACATCCTGGAAGTTGATGATGCTGATGTTGATGCCGGCCTCATAGTTGTTCAGCAGGCGCTGCATGATTTCACGCGCTTCATTGGTGAATTCGAGGCGGTTGCCGATCTGCACATCGTCCAGTGTGCGGCTGCCGACCACCTGACGCACGGCGGCCTCCGCGGTCTGCGCCAGGGTCTCTTCGACATCGCGCACCTTGAACAGGAAATCGGTGGCGTCGCTGACGGTGTACTGCACGGCAAAATCGATGTTCACCAGATTCTCGTCGCGGGTCAGCATCGGCACCCGCGAACTCATCGAGCGAACCTGGGTCACGTCCACGCGCGCGACCTGCTCGATCGGTCGCGGCAGGGTGAAGCGCGGGCCGGGTTCGAGAATGCGGTCGGCCTTGCCGAAGCGCAGCACCACGCCGCGCTCGCGCTGGTCGATGATGTGGAAGGAATCGACCAGCACCCAGACCACCAGCACCACCAGGATCAGCCAACCCAGACCACCGGCAGAAGCGCCGCCGGTGCCGCCTGCGCCTGCGCCCGATCCCTTGCCGCCAAACAGCGCGGCCACGCGCTGCTTCATCTGCCGCAGCATTTCCTCGAGATCCGGCGGCTGTCCGCCGCCACCACCGCCACCGCCCCCATCGCCCCAGGGATTGCGACGTCCGCCGCCTGGTTCATTCCATGCCATCCGCGCTTACTCCGAGGAAGCTCTGTGCGGCTTCCAACTGATTAAAATTCTGAATATTCGTGTTGATATGGGTGCCGCAGGCCAAAGCTCAAGCTGCGACGAAGATGCAACGATAGACCAAAGATTGTAGCAAGGCCGTCAGCAGCGCTCAGCCCGCCAGCGCTTCTTCTATTCCTGTTCGACCGGCGCCAGCAACTGCGCGCGCACCAGTTCACCCTGATGACCCGGCAGGTTCGCCAGCTGCTGCGCCAGCCGCCGCGGCAGGTCGACGTCCAGATCCCATCACTCGCCGTCGACATCGTGATCAGAGCGTACTGCGCCC
>JALHRS010000160.1 GCA_022841325.1 Lysobacterales bacterium
CACGGCGGCCATCCGAACCACACTGGAAAAGCGCCAAGCCTTGCTGGAAGCGCCGCAGCCCCAAGGCAACCTGTTCGAGAACACCAGCCCCGATGAGTGGGCTGACCTGGACGGGCAATCGCAGGTTGATCTGGCCGTGCAAGCCAGCGGGTGGGAGCTGGAAAAGTCCGAGGTTGAAACCTTGCTGGCTTTGGCGCGCGAGACTGAGGCGTCGGGCACCGATGCCAAGGCCGAGGCGCTGCTGGAACTGATCTACAAGCTGCAGCAGGAAGAAAACGACCCGGCCTTGAAGGTACTTATCTTCACCGAGTTCGTGCCGACACAGGCGATGCTGGCGCACTACCTGGAGAGCCGGGGCTTCTCGGTGGCCACGCTGAACGGCGGCATGGATCTGGTTGCACGCTCGCGGGCGCAGCAGGTCTTCTCCAAAGACGTGCGCGTCCTGATCTCCACGGACGCTGGCGGCGAAGGCCTGAACTTGCAGTTCTGCCACGTCATCGTCAACTTCGACATGCCGTGGAACCCGATGCGCATCGAGCAGCGCATCGGCCGTGTGGACCGTATCGGCCAGCACCATGTAGTGCGCGCCATCAACTTCGTTCTGGAAGACACGGTGGAACACCGTGTGCGCCAAGTGCTGGAGGAAAAGCTCGAAGTGATCGCCCAGGAATTCGGCGTGGACAAGGCGTCGGACGTGATGGACTCGGTAGAAGCCGACCCGATGTTCGACGAACTGTTTGTGCACGGCCTGCAGAACCCGGACGCGATCGAACAGGAGTGCGATGCCGTGGTGTCGCAGCTCCGCACGACCCTCGCCGAGTCAAAGAAGAGCAGCGATCTGCTGTCGGAGGCGCACGACCTGGACGCCGACGACGCGCGCAAGTGGCGGGAGCACCCCGCGCAGTTCTGGTTGGAACGGGCTATCACCAGCGGCTTGGCGGCGCGCGGTGGCTCGGCGACCAAAGTTGGCGAGGCGTGGCGAGTGAAATGGGCGGACGGCAGCGAATTGGCGCAGGCTTGCTTCGACGCGCGGACGGCGGACGAAAACCCCGAACTCCATTGGGTGACGCTGGAGGACCCCCGGGCACGGGCCGTCATCAGCGAGCTACCGCGCTTTGTCGCTGGCCAGCCGCTGCCGGTGATCCGCGTAACGGGTTTGCCCGACTCCGTGCGCGGCATCTGGTCGCTCTGGGAGATCAGTCTGGTTGCCGAGGGGCTGAGCCGCAAACGCTTCCTGCCGGTGTTCGTGACTGAGGACGGGCGCACCTTTGTTCCCACGGCCAAGCGGGTCTGGGATCTGCTGCTGACCGAGACCGTCGATGTGCATGCGGTGAGCGGCGCCGAAGATGCGGTGAAGTGGTTCGAGGCTTCGCAAGCCGCTGCGCGGACGCAAGGCGAACGGATCTTCAAAGAGCTGCTGGGCGAACACCGCATCCGCCTCAAAGAAGAGCGCGAGCGCGCCAGCTACGCCTTCGAAGCCCGGAGTCAGGCGATTGGCCGTATCGGCTTGCCGGCAGTGCGGGAGCACCGGCGCAAGCGTCTGCAACAGGAACACGATGCGCGCATGGCATCCCTTGATGACGCCGAGGCCAGCGTGCCGGACTTGAACGCGGTGATGTTGGTGCGCGTCTCCGGCGATGTGTTGCCCGGAGGGCTGCAGTCATGAGCCACTGGACGGATCGAATCCTCAGCCACTTCACCGCAGACCTGACCCGGCTTTGGGTAGCGTGTGACCCGGACGAAGTGCTGCTCGACGAGAAGCTGTTGGCCGAGCTGCGCAGCCGTGGCTTTGAAGTGATGCTCTATGAGGACCCGTTCGCCTTCCGCGCCGAGTTTGAAGAGCGGTATCGAGGTGCCTGGGACCGTGGAGAGGCTGGCCCGGCTCCGTCACTGGTGTTGCACCTGCGAGGCGCTGACGAGAACGTATTGCCGTGGGACATCGTGCACCACGGTCGCGTGGCGCGGCTGAGCCTGGCCGAGTTGTTCCCTCGGCTGGCCTACAGCACGGTCAAGCAGGTGGAGCCGGAGCACCTGGCGGTGCTGTTCGATGCCCACGAAGCCGAGTTGCAGTCGGCTCGCGGCGAGAACGAGTCGAAAGACTTCATCCTCGAACACGTCTACCAGCTCACGCCGCGATCCATCCGCACGCCCGTCGATTTCTGGCGCGAGTTGCTGCGGATGCACTTCGCCAACCGCTCATTGCCGCCATTGTTTGCCAAGCATGCCGCCGGCATCCTGCAAGGCAAGGGACTGTTCGCAGATCAGCCAGTCGCGGCGTGGCTCTCCTCGAAGAGCGTGCTGCTGCGTGTCGTGCAGGATGCGTGGTATCGATACCTCACCGGTCTGGGTTTGGACGGCTCCCGCACGGGCGAACCACCGCCGCCAGACTACGTCGCCAAGATCGAGATCCCGTTCGACCACTCCGATGTGCAGGTGCTGGTCGATTCGATGTTCCTGGACGGCATCCTGCATCCGATGGCTGTCCACAGCGTCCCGGCTGCCATGCCGAGCTGGATCAAGGCGGGGATCGTTCAAGACCCGGCTGCGCTGCAGGCCCTGGTGCTCAAGGGCGTCGATGGTCTGATTGTATCGATCCCTTCGGACGCGGCGTCGCACAAGGACTGGAGCGAGTTTGCCAAGCGCTACGGCGAGATTCTGGCCCGCGCTCATGGGCTGCCGGGCGCTGAGGGTAGCGAGCAACTTGCGAAAGTGCGCGCGTCGATCAATGCGCTGCATGCACAGACTGACGGGCGGCTGCAGGAATGGGTTGCAGCCAAGCACTACGCCGATCTGATGCTTCAGCCGGTCACCAAGGGGCCGGTCATGGTGCACCACATTCCGCGCTTCTTGCGGCATCGCCGGGCAGCGGGCGATACGAAGGTGGCCTTGCTGGTCTTCGATGGCCTGGCGTTCGATCAATGGGTGCAGATCAGGGAGCGGCTGATCGCTAGCACGAAGCGGTTTGCCTTTGACGAAGGCACGTCATTCGCGTGGCTTCCCACAGTGACATCGGTTTCACGCCAGGCGCTGTTCTCGGGTCTCAAGCCACGCGAGTTTGACGACTCCATCGACCGGACCGACAAAGAGGAAGCGCTGTGGAAGACCTTCTGGCAGAACGAAGGCGTGAACGCCAACGAGGTCATGTACCGCCGTGCTCTGCGACAACTGGATCAGCTCGACGAGCTTGATTCGGACCTGACGGATCGCCGACCGAAGGTGTTGGGTATGGTCGTTGACGAGGTGGACGACCGGCTTCACAAGGAGCGCTCAAAGAAGGACGTTGCCCTGTGGATCGGCAATTGGCTGGCGACCGGCTTCGTCGATCGCTTGTTCTCGATGCTGCTGGACAAGGGGTATCACCTCTACCTCACCGCCGATCACGGCAACGTGGAGTCCACGGGCGTTGGTAGGCCCAACCAGGGCGTCATCGCGGAGACGCGCGGGGAGCGCGTCCGGGTCTATCGAAGTGAGTCGCTGTTGGCCGACTCCGCCGCCGCGTACCCCAGCACGGTGCGGCTGGATATCGCTGGACTACCCGCGAACTTCATGCCCTTATTCGCAGGCGGACGAACGGCCTTTGTTCCCGAGGGTGACCAGGTGGTGGTCCACGGAGGTGTCTCGGTAGAGGAGCTGATCGTCCCCTTTGTGAAAGTCAGTTATGTGATTGGTACCGAATGAATTCAGCAGCCCCTCAAATCGGCTTTGATCGGTTCATTCAGCTTGATTGGGCGGCTGAGGCACTGAACATTCGTGCAGGCACAGCCAGACTGGATGATCTGAATGCACTGCTCGCCGAAGCCGGTCTTAGCGTAGAAGCCAAGAAGAAGACTCGCACCGTACTGAATCGACTGTGGCTTGAGCCGCGCGCCAGTCTCGTCGAGTTCGCCGATCGCGGCGTGTCCCTCCATA
>JALHRS010000161.1 GCA_022841325.1 Lysobacterales bacterium
TTCCATTGCGAGGAGGAGCAACGCCGCGATAGTCGCAAAGAACGCGCGAGGGCCGCAAAGCGGGCAGATGCAAGCCGTACACTCTGCAGTTGCTGTGTGGCCACCGATTCCCTTGCGCTGCAAGGGAATAGCGGCATCTGCACGCGCAGGTGTGAGAAATGCGGACTACGCCACCACCACCGGAATCTTGCCGATCCGGGCCTGCCATTCGCGCGGCCCGGTCTGGTGGACCGAGCTGCCGCGGCTGTCGACGGCCACCGTGACTGGCATGTCCTCCACTTCGAACTCGTAGATGGCCTCCATCCCGAGCTCGGCGAAGGCCAGCACCGTGGATCCCTTGATCGCCTTCGACACCAGATAGGCGGCGCCGCCGACGGCCATCAGGTAGACCGCCTGATAATCGCGAATGGCATCGATGGCGGCCGGACCGCGTTCGGCCTTGCCGACCATGCCCAGCAAGCCGGTCTTTTCCAGCATGGTCCGGGTGAACTTGTCCATGCGCGTGGCGGTGGTCGGTCCGGCTGGTCCCACCACTTCATCGCGCACCGGATCGACCGGGCCTACGTAGTAGATGAAGCGTCCCTTGAAATCGACCGGCAGGGTCTCGCCGCGATTGATCATCTCGACCAGGCGCTTGTGGGCGGCATCGCGGCCGGTGAGCAACTTGCCCGAAAGCAGCAGCACATCACCCGGTTTCCAGCCGACCACATCAGCGGGCGTGACCGTGTCGAGGTTCACCCGCTTGCCCTTGCTGGTGTCGTAGGTCAGCTTCGGCCAGTCATCCAGTGACGGTGGCTTCAGACTCACCGGCCCCGATCCATCCAGCACGAAATGGGCGTGGCGGGTGGCGGCGCAGTTGGGAATCATGGCGACCGGCAGATTCGCCGCGTGGGTCGGGAAGTCCTTGACCTTGATGTCGAGCACCGTGGTCAGCCCGCCCAGTCCCTGGGCACCGATGCCCAGCGCATTGACCTTCTCGTACAGTTCCAGGCGCAGTTCTTCGGCGCGATTGGCCGGCCCGCGGGCCATCAGATCCTGAATGTCGATGGGCTCCATCAGCGATTCCTTGGCCAGCAGCATGGCCTTCTCCGCCGTGCCGCCGATGCCGATGCCGAGCATGCCCGGCGGACACCAGCCAGCACCCATCGTCGGCACGGTTTTCAGCACCCAGTCGACCACCGAATCAGATGGATTGAGCATGACGAACTTGCTCTTGGCTTCGGAGCCACCACCCTTGGCGGCAACGATGACATCGACAGTATTGCCGGGAACGACGGTCATGTTCACCACTGCCGGCGTGTTGTCCCGGGTATTGCTGCGCTTGCCGGCCGGATCGGCCAGCACCGAGGCCCTGAGCTTGTTGTCGGGATGGTTGTAGGCCTGACGCACACCCTCGTTGACCATGTCCTCGACCGACAGCTGCGCATCCCAGCGCACATCCATGCCGATCTTCAGGAATACGGTCACGATGCCGGTGTCCTGGCAGATCGGCCGGTGACCTTCGGCGCACATGCGCGAATTGATCAGGATCTGGGCGATGGCGTCCTTGGCCGCGGCCGATTCCTCGCGCTCGTAGGCCTGCGCCAGATTCTTGATGTAGTCCACCGGATGGAAATAGCTGATGTACTGCAGCGCATCGGCAACGGATTGCACGAAATCGGATTGACGGATGATGGTCATGGGCCGGGCACCGGTTGGGATTGAATCGAAGTCTACCCCGGCACCACCCTTTACGAGGCATTCGAGAGCCCCTCGCCGGTTTCGGCCGAGGTGCCGAACTCCCTGCCCCGGCCGGTGAGCGCAACACCCGGGCCGGAAACTCGCTAGTCTGCGTAGCCATGTCGCAAGGCCCGGGTCTGTCGGGCCGCGCGCGCCCCGCTACGCACTGCAGAAGGCCACGCTGACCATGAGTGAAGACAGCACTGAAGTGACACTCAACCCCATGCTCACCGACGTCGAGGCGCGGGTGCTCGGATGTCTGGTGGAGAAAGCCGCGACCACGCCCGAGCAATATCCGCTGACCGCCAATGCGGCCATGGTGGCGAGCAACCAGAAGACCTCGCGCGATCCGGTCATGGAACTGGAACTCGGCGCCGTCGGCCACGCGCTGCGCACGCTCGAAGACAAGAAGCTGGTGCGCGTGCAGCACTCCTCGCGGGCCTATCGCTATGAACACCGATTCGAAGAGGTCTACACGCTGACCGGACCGCAGCGGGCGATTCTGTGTCTGCTGATGCTGCGCGGTCCGCAGACGCCAGGCGAACTACTGAGCCGCGGCGAGCGTCTGTTCAAGTTCGTCGACCTTGACCAGGTCAAGGACACGCTGGATCGATTGACCCGACGGCAACCGGCATTGGCCGTGCGCCTGGAGCGGCACCCGGGCCAGCGCGAGGAGCGCTACATGCATCTGCTGTGCGGCCCTGATCACGCCGACAAGGCCGCCCGCGACATGCCCCGCGGCAGTGATTCGGACACCGGCTCCGGCGGGCTCGCCGACCGGGTGAGCATGCTGGAGCAGCAGGTCGAGAAACTGAGCGCGGCGCTGCGCGAGCTGGGTGCGGACGTCTGAGTCCCAAGGGGCGAAGCTCGCCGCTGCGAACGCCGACAAGGCTGCGCCCCTGACAGCGCTGGTCCGGCTGCGCCGAGCCGACCTTCACCCGCCAGCGAGCCCGCCACGGCGCTGGCTGGCTCCGCAGCGCCCGGCTGACCCGTAGCTGCTCAGGCGATGGCCCTGACTGCCGAATCCGGCCAGCCCGACCAGCGTCGCCAATTCGTTTCTACGGAAACGAGTTTATCAGCACAAAGTATTGTCATTTATTGTATCCCGCCGTTTGTCGCCCTTACGCCCATTGACTCTTGAATCGACGCTGAATACATTGCGTCGCCATCCGCCTCAGGTCTGAGTCGGACTCGTCTTCAAGGGGATGCGTTTACCGCGGTGGCGACTGCAGGGGTGCAGTCGGACTGAATACCGGAAACGCAGATTGAACTAATTCAGCGAGAGCGTCGCCAACGACGTTTACGGGCGGATTTTGTCCGCACCGTGACATCGACAGCGCCGCCCTTGGGCAATGGGGTAGTGCGCTCATGAGGTCAGCTACAAGCGCCCTTCGCGACGCGCCGGGCAGGTCCGATGCCGGACCGAGCCCGTCGAAGCGTTCGAACACCATTGGCGGCAGTGAAGCAAATGATCGTTTCACGCGAAACATTATTCGTGCGCACTCAGGCAAATGCGCCGTGAAAGCACATCGGGGTCGAAATCCAGCATGGGGAAAATGCGGATTTCGGCGCGCGCAAGACTGGCTGTTTCTCCTGGGCCAGGGATTCAGAGGCACGAGCTGGGGACTCGATGATCGTGCCAGCCACTGTGATCCAAACAAGGCGTCGGCCTGCGGGTTCGACTTTTGACCGTTATTCTTTTCGGGAAAACTGATCCATGAAGCTTCTCAAGCTTGTTGGTGTGCTTGCAGCGCTGGGGCTGATGTCTGTCGGCTCACTCGGCGCGCAGTCACTGGGCGGCAGCGACAACCTGCCGGGCAATGGCGTCGAGGTTGGGGAACCGGTGACGCCGGTGGAAATCAATGTCGATCTGCGCAATCTGCCAACGGCTGCCGACTGGAAGCCGGGCGATCCCATCAAGGAGGCGCAGCGCCGCATCTACCACCCGCTGACCGGTCGCGCCGATCCCAGCGCGCCCGCAAACTGGGAAACCTCGCCCGATCGCCTCGGCGATCTGCAAGCCACCTTCGACAATCTGCGCATCCCGGCCACCGGCATCGACGCCGCCGGTCGCGTGACCATCAGCAATGGCTCCACCGGCGTCAGCCCGGGCGA
>JALHRS010000162.1:0-3158 GCA_022841325.1 Lysobacterales bacterium
TTGCGCGTGGAGGCCACCAGGCCGCCGACGTTCACCTGCGAGCCCGGGCCGAACAGGATGCCGTTCGGATTCACCAGGAACACCTTGCCGTTGGCCGACAGGCTGCCCAGGATGCTCGACGGATCCTGGCCCAGCACCCGGTTGAGCGCCACGGCACTGCTGCTCGGCTGCACGAACTGCACGCCCTGTCCCTGCCCGATGCTGAAGCTCTGCCAGTTGATCGCCACGTTCTGGGTCGACTGGTTGATCGTCATCGAGTTGGCGCTGGAGGCGATGGTGGCGCTGCCAGCCGCCACCGCGCCGCCGACCGGCAGCGCGTGTGCCTGCGAACCGAACGCCAGCATCAGGCAGAGCGCGAGGCCCTTGAGCGCAAGGCGCGGATCGGGATTCACGCCACCGGATGCGGGTGCGTTGTGGTTCCGTACGGATTGAGCGGTGCGAACAGTGCGGACAGTGCGCGTCATGATGGCCTTCCTTTTCCCTCGGAAGGCCATGTTCGGCTCAATCACCCGCGCGGTCTGTGCCCCAGCGCACCTACGCGCCGGACCAGGACCTCCGGCGCTGCGCGATCAGGCGTGCTTCAGAAGTACTTGATGGCGTGGACCCAGAAGCGCGTATCGGAATCCGGCGCCGAGGTCGCCCTGGCGTTGCCCAGCTTGTGGGCCCAGGTCGCGCTCACGGAGAAATTGTTGTGGTCCGCCCAGTTGAGCCCTATGCCGGTGGCGCTCAGGGTGCGGCGGTTCGGTCCGGCGCCGAAGGGTTCCTCGTTGATGGTCACGGTGCCCGTGTCGACGAAGCCGATCAGGTGGACCTGCCCCGGCATTACCGCGGGCGTCGGCAGGCGATACCTTGCCTCCAGGTTCACGATGTAGCCCTCGTCCGCGTAGGCTTCGCCCACTGGATAAGCCCTCACCCCATAGGGGCCGCCCAGCGACATCTTCTCCGAGATGTCCAGGTTCTTCGAGGCGAACTGCCCGTTGATCGAGCCGTACAACGAAAACCGGTCGGTGACGTTCTGCAGCCGCGAAACCTGGTACCCCAGCTTGCCGAAGCTGCCGTTGGCTCGCGGGCCCGCCGCGTCCTGTGCCAGCGCCGCGGGCGTGAGAATGTCGAGCTCGCCGGCAGAACCGGTGAGCGAATAGCTGGTCAGCCCGCCGCCGCCGATGCGGTCGCGGTGGTTGCCGTAGAGCGTGGCGGACAGGACGCGGACCTTCTTCTCGGTGAGCGAGGGCGGAACGTCCGTCCGGTCCTCGAACCGCTTGTGGTCATAGGCGACCAGCAGGTTGAGGTTGGTGGCGCGCGAGCGGATCAGCGGATAGCCGCCGTAGAGGGTCAGGATCCGCGCGGTGCCGTGCGCCTGGAGCGCTGCGAACTCCTTGCCGAGGCGGTAGTCCAGCGCGGCATAGGCGATGCCCGCGGTCGCCTTGCCGATCCGCGTCTGGTAGGAGGCGCGGCCATACTTCAGCCCGTCGCCGGAGGTCAGCACGCGCAGGCTCGCGACATCGCCGTGTCCGGTGGGATTGTTGAGGTTCACCGTTCCGCCAATGCGGTTGGCGCCGGTGTAGCGGTTGCCCGCGTTGTCGGCCTCGACGCTGCCGGTGACGCGCTGCCCCGGGGTGACGTCGATGACCAGGTCGGAGGTGCCGACCGCCGCGCCCGGCACCAGGGTCGACTTCACCACCACGCCAGGCAGGTCGGACAGCAGCAGCAGCCGGCTCTCCAGGGGGCCGATGGCGATGGTGTCGCCGCTGTTCAGCCCCTCGAGCAGGTCATTGACCAGCGTGTTGGAGAGGTTCGTCGAGTTGCGCAGGTTGATGTTGCCGTAGCGGCCCTCGAGCACCGCGATCGTCACCACGCCGTTGCTCAGGTCCTGCGGCGGCAGGTAGGCCTGCGCCACGAAATACCCATTGCGGTGGTAATGCTCCGAGATCTTCGCCGCCATGGCGCGCAGGTCCGAAAGCGACAATTCGGAAGGCGAAAAGCCCGTGATCGAGACCAGTTCGGCTTCCGGATACAGCGTTTGGCCGGTGATGCGCAGCGAGCGCACCGCCACCCGGGTCTGATCCGGAACCGTGACGGCGGGTACCGCGCCCTTGTCGATCCGGATCTCCGGGATCGGGCGCAGCGGCGCCATCGAGGGCGGGATCAACTGGATCTGCCCGCCCGCGCCCGGCGGATCGGCCAGTTGTGCGATGGCGCCCGGAAACTGCGCCAGCATGGCAGTCGCGATCAGCAGCTTTCTCAACATGGACCGCTCCTTTGTCCTGCGCTGTGTCCGGTACAGGACATATCCAGCTTACCCAGTATGGCGAAGATTTGTTAAACAACTTTAATAAGCGGTTACAACACATTGAATTTATTTAATTAATGTGTTGTTTTCCTGCACAAGTGCTCGCTGCTCGCAGGCAGCATGCGCATCGCGCCGCAGTCCTTGTCGCATTTTTGGGCTCGGCAGGTCTGTTCGGTAGTGCACAAAGCCGCCGCCCAGGACGTATCCCGGGCGCAAGGTCCCCTGGGACTTACCGGCGGGAGTTGAGCGTGCGAGTCAGGCGTTTCATCCGGCCCCGGCGAGTGCCGGGGCCGGGGCAGGCGGTCACTCCGCCTTGATGTTCGCGTCCTTCACGACCTTGCCCCACTTGGCGTGGTCGGCCTTGATCTTCTCGATGGTCTGCGCGGGCGTCAGGATCTGCGCGTCGCAACCGGTCGCATTGATCGCGCCCAGCCCGGCCTTGTCCGCGCCGGCCTTGGCGAGCGCCTGCGTCCAGCGCGCCACCACCTCCGCCGGCAATCCGGCGGGCCCCAACAGTCCGTACCATGCGGTCGAATCGAACCCCTTCAAGCCCAGCTCGTCCATCGTCGGCACCTCCGGGAACACCGCCGCGCGCGTGGGCGAGGTCACCGCCAGCGCGCGGATCTTGCCGGACTTCACCGCGCCCACCGCCGGCCCGAGCGACGAGAACAGCATCGGCACCTGCCCGCCCATGAGGTCGGTCATGGCCGGGCCGCCGCCCTTGTAGGGCACGTGCAGCAGGATTGCGCCGGTGACGTTCTTGAACAGTTCACCCGACATGTGGTGCGGGCCGCCGACGCCGGAGGTGCCGTAGCTCCACTTGTTCGGCTCCTTCTTCGACAGCGCGATCACCTCCTGCATCGACTTG
>JALHRS010000162.1:3168-3723 GCA_022841325.1 Lysobacterales bacterium
CAGGTAGTCGTAGCCGATCTTGTGGATGTGCGGCGCCACCGTCAGCGGACCGCTGTCGTAGTAATAGAGCGAATAGCCGTCGGGCGCGGTCTTTGCCATCTGCTCCATGGCCACCCCGCCCGCGTTGCCCGGCTTGTACTCGATGATGAGCGGCTGGCCGATCAGCGGCTCGAGGAGCCTCGCGAGGGGCCGGAACCCGGCCTCGGCGGCGCCGCCGGCGGCGTAGCCGACCATGACGCGGATCGGCTTGGCCGGATAGGCCTGCGCGAATGCGATCGAACTGAAGGCCGCGAGCGCTGCGGCAAGGACGGTTTTGCGGAACATGCGTTCTCCCCCGGTGATGGTGCGCTGATTATGGCGCATTCGCTGTGTGCGTTGTCACACGGACCCGGGTGCTCCGGCACTCTATTCTCGAATCTCAATTCGAAACCTTAGGAGACGGCGATGAAGAAAACCCGAGGCGGACGGATGACGGCGGCGAAGAAGCGCGCGGCCAAGGCAAAAGGCGGAACCGGCCTCATCAAGAACCGCAAGGCCGGCAAGAAAATCATGAAG
>JALHRS010000163.1 GCA_022841325.1 Lysobacterales bacterium
CCGATCGCGTTCGCGATCATCATCATCATCGTGGTGTTCCTGCCGCTGTTCAGCCTCGAAGGCCTCGAGGGCAAGATGTTCAAGCCGATGGCCTTCAACATCGCCTTCGCGATGGCCGGCTCGCTGATCCTGGCACTGACCCTGATCCCGGTTCTGGCCGCGCTGATCCTGAAGCCCAAGGAAGAACGCGACACCTGGCTGGTGCGCGCCGTGAAGCGCATTTATGTGCCCCTGCTCGCGCGAGCGCTGGTGAGAAAAGGCGTGGTCGTCACCTTCGCCATGGTCGCCCTGGTCGGCAGCCTCGCGCTGTTTCCCTTCCTCGGCAAGGAGTTCATGCCGCAGTTGCAGGAAGGGTCGATCATGTGGCGCGTGACCGGAATTCCGTCGACGTCGCTCGACACCTCGATCGAAACCAGCAAGCGCATCGCCGATGCCTTCAAGGAATTCCCGGAGGTCGACACCACCCTGGCCATGATCGGTCGCGCCGAGAAGGGCGAAACCGCCGACGTCAACTACATGGAGATCTACACGGCGCTGACCCCGCACGATCAATGGACGCCGGGGCGCGATATCAAGGAGTTGGAGGAGCTGATGGAGGAAAAGCTCGAAGCGGTGGTGCCGAACACGGTGCCGAGCTATACCCAGCCGATCCAGATGCGCGTCGAAGAGTTGATTTCGGGCGTGCGTGCGACCCTGGCCCTGAAGCTTTACGGCGAAGATCTGAAGGAACTCGATCGTATCAGCGCAGAGTTGAAGGAGGTGCTGGAAGGCATTCCGGGGGTGGCCGATCTCTCGCTCGAAGCCAACATCGGCAAGCCGCAGATCCAGATCGAGGTCAATCGCCAGGAACTCGCGCGGCACGGCATGAACGCCGAGGAAGTGCTGACCATCGTGCGCAACGGCCTCGGCGGTGAACCCGTCAGCGTGCTGCTCGATGGCGTCAAGCGCTTCGATATCTCGGTGCGGCTGGAGGATGCAACACGTGACTCGATCGAGGCGCTGCGGCGGATTCCGCTGCGCACCGCGACCGGCGCGCTGGTGCCGCTTTCGGAAGTCGCCGAGGTCACCATCGCCGAGGGGTACTCCTTCGTCCGCCGCGAGCAGTTGCAGCGCTACGCAGTGATCCAGATGGATGTGCGCGGTCGCGATGTCGACAGCTTCGTCAAGGAAGCCTCAGCTGCCATCGAGCAGCAGACCAAACTGCCCGCCGGCTACTGGATCGAGTGGGGCGGCGCTTTCGAAAACCAGCAGCGCGCGCTGACCAAGCTGGCGGTGATCGTGCCGGTCACGATCTTTTTCATCTTCGTGCTGCTCTACACCGCGTTCAACTCGGTCAAGTACGCGGCCCTGATTCTGGCCAACGTTCCATTTGCCACCATCGGTGGCCTGCTGGCGCTGTTCCTGACCGGTCAGTACCTCTCGGTGCCCTCGGCGATCGGCTTCATCGCTGTGTTCGGCGTGGCCATGCTCAACGGCATCGTGCTGGTCAGCTTCTTGAACGAGCTGCGCGACAAGGGCTTGTCGGTTCGCGAGGCGGTCGTGCAAGGCACCACCTTGCGCCTGAGACCGGTGTTGATGACGGCGAGCGTGGCCGTTCTGGGGTTGGTGCCGATGCTGATTTCTTCCGGCGTCGGCGCGGAAACGCAGCGACCCCTGGCGACTGTGGTCGTCGGTGGGCTGATCACATCCACACTGCTGACCCTGTTGTTGCTGCCGGTGCTCTACGAGTGGCTGGAAAACCGGGCCGAACGACGTGCTGCACTGAAGGAGGCGTCACCATGAAACAGATCAAGGCTTTCGTACACCGCGGACGCGTCG
Organism: Lysobacterales bacterium; assembly: GCA_022841325.1. Taxonomy (GTDB): domain Bacteria; phylum Pseudomonadota; class Gammaproteobacteria; order Xanthomonadales; family SZUA-5; genus JADKFD01. Next base: position 1,819 of record JALHRS010000163.1, read on the forward strand.
CCGACATCGTGCACGGATTGCGCGAGGCGGGATTCACGCGGATCGGGCTGATCGACGTCAAGGGTCTGCTGCACGCGTTGTCGGCACGCGAGCAGGAGTACTCCGTCGAACTCGGCGAGCAGGTGACTTCGGAGATCCAGATCGAGCTGTTCTGCGAAGACGACCAGGTGGACACCGCGGTTGCCCTGATGCGTCAGCACGGGCGCACCGGCAAGCGCGATGCCGGCTGGATCTATGTCAGCAACGTCGATGCGGCGTTCCCCATCGATTCGCGCGACTGAGGCGTCAGACCGATGAGCGATGACCACGAGAAGCCCGGCGCTGAAGCGTCGGGCACCCTGGCCGAGGCAGCACGCCGCGGCCCGGTGCCTGCCGATACCAAGCTGCTGGAATCGATCTTCAGGATCGAGGCGATGGATTGCCCGACTGAAGAAGCGCTGCTGCGCAAGCGGCTGGCTGGGATGCCAGGCGTGGTCGACCTCAGCTTTGACCTGATGCGCCGTCAGTTGACGGTGCAGCATTCGCTGCCGAGCATCGACCCGATCGTCGAAGCGGTGGCCTCGTTGGGCATGGTGGCAGAACCCGCCGTGTCCGGCGTGCCCGACGAAGCCCTGGCCCTGGCGCCAGTTGAGTCACGCGAATCCTGGTGGCCACTGGTTCTTGCCGGTGTGGCGGCGCTGGCGTCGGAGACAGCCGAGTGGCTGGGCTTGGCGACGCCGATTTTACCCGCGGTTCTGGCGCTTTCAGCCGTGGCCCTGGGTGGGTTCGGCACCTATCGCAAAGGCTGGATTGCGCTTCGCAACCTGACGCTGAACATCAACGCGCTGATGACCATTGCGGTCACTGGCGCGATGCTGATCGGGCAATGGCCGGAAGCAGCGATGGTCGTCGTGCTATTCGCCCTCGCGGAGCGAATCGAGGCCGCCTCCCTCGACCGCGCACGCAACGCCATCCGCGGATTGATGGCGATGACGCCCGACACCGCAACCGTACGTCAACCTGACGGAAGTTGGCTGGCCGTGGTGGCGCGCGCGGTCGCCGTCGGCAGCGTGGTGCGGCTGAAACCCGGGGAGCGCGTGGCCCTCGACGGCGTCGTCAGCACCGGCAATTCCGCGGTCGACCAGTCGCCGATCACCGGCGAGAGCGTCCCGGTCGACAAGACCGTCGGTGACTCACTGTTCGCCGGCACCATCAACCAGAGCGGCGAACTGGAATTCACGGTGACCGCCAAGGCGGACGAATCGACGCTCGCGCGCATCATCCATGCAGTAGAAAGCGCGCAGGGAACGCGGGCGCCGACCCAACGCTTCGTCGATCAGTTCGCCCGCGTGTACACGCCTGTGGTTTTCGCAATCGCGTTCTTGTGCGCCATCGGGCCGCCGCTGTTGTTCGGCGGCGACTGGATTGCCTGGATCTACAAGGCCCTGGTGCTGCTGGTCATCGCTTGCCCGTGCGCGCTGGTCATTTCGACGCCAGTCACCATTGTCAGCGGCCTCAGTGCTGCGGCGCGTCGCGGCATCCTCATCAAGGGTGGTGTCTACCTCGAGCAGGGCCGGCACATGAAGTGGCTGGCACTCGACAAGACCGGCACGATCACTGTCGGCAAACCCGCGCTCACGGATTTCGAGCTGGTGTCCGGGGCCGAACAGGACGCGTTGACGATGGCCGTCAGCCTGGCCTCACGCTCGGATCATCCGGTGTCCAAAGCGGTCGCAGAGTCGCAGCAAGCCAGGACGGTCACGATCCAGGCGGTCGATGCGTTCGAGGCCTTGCTGGGTCGCGGCGTCAAAGGGCGCATCGGCGGGCGGCTTTTCCATCTCGGCAATCACCGCCTGATCGAAGATCTGAAGCTCTG
>JALHRS010000164.1 GCA_022841325.1 Lysobacterales bacterium
CGATCGCCGGCTTAGCCGCCCCGAGGATCGCGCCGATGATCACCAGCGCGATCAGCAGACCGGTGCGCAGGAACGGCTGCACCAGCAGTAAGACCAGACTCGCGGACCGGAACTCGCCGCGTACAAGGAAGTTGGCGACGAACGAGACCAGGTGACTCATTGCAAGCAGGCCCACTGCCCACGCTGCGGTCGCCGTGCTCAACCCCTCACCTTCTGGAAGCTGCAACGCGCGTCCGCTGCGCGCATCGAAGTCGAACGCCCAGCCGAGCATGCCGGCGCCGACGAACGCCAGCATCAGGAGGAATCCGAGCGCGACGGCGTAGATCCACAAGCCGATCAACACGCCGACGATGCCTGAGAGCGCCTGCTTTACCCCGACCTGCGGGCGCGGGCGCGTGGCGGCGACGATCAGCATCTTGGGCAGGTTCAGCACCGCGATCAGGATCGTTTCGGCGCCGTAGACAAAGAGCAGGAACTGGTAGCCGCGGTCGTCACGGAAGGCGAGCACGGCCACGGCGATGTTGGCCACGACGAGCGCGGCGAGGGCGATCTGTCGCGCAAGACGGGCGGTCGGATCGGCCGGCAGGTCGCTTGGGCTCATGCGCTCATGGCGAAATGCGTGATGAATGGCATGCACTCCACCTCAGCCGCGAGCCGCTCTCAGAAACGATAGCCGGCGCCGAACGTGAGGATCGGATACCAGCGACCGTACTTGATCAGGTCGCGGCGGAAATCGACTTCCTCGGCCAGCAGGTCGGCCTGCAGGCGTGCGCATTCGGCGGCGGGAAAGCTGGCGGTGCAGGTCGCGCTCAGACGTACATCGGCGCGCTGGTACAGCAGACCGAAGTCGAAGCTGTAGAAGAACTTGCCGCGGCCACTGGGCGCCGCCCCCCAGCCCACGCCGAAGTACGGGCTGAGCGGCGCCGCATACACCTCGCCCCCCAGACTCTCCACCGCGGTGGCGGGATAGGTGCTGCCGTTCAGGTTGAAGGTGGCGAGCTTGGGCTGGCCGCTGGCGCGGAAGGTGTTGTCGTTGAACACCAGCCCCGCGCTCATGCGAAAGCCGTTGCGATACGGATGCGCATCGGCCAACAGCATCAGCGAGCGGAACTCCATCGTGCCGCGGTACAGGACGTCGGACACCGTGCGGCTGCGCGAGTACTGGCCGTAGTTCAGGTTGGCGCGCAGGCCATACTGCGGCAGGTCGCTTCGGCTGTAGCTGTACTCGAAACCCGGTCCCGAGGTGCCCAACTTGCCGCCCAACGCATGGCTGTGGTCGATCGGATCGGAGAACGCCGGGTCGGTGCGCTGCGCCCACGCGGAGAAAGGCAACAGGAGGACAGCGAGCACAAGCGCGGCGTGAAGCACGTTTTGCGGGGACATGGAGAGGGCGGAAGGATCGGTGCGAAAGAGCGATGTGAAGCAGCGATGTGAAGTGGCGATGCGAAGCAGCACCGATGATCGCCGCAGATTCTGCGCCGCGATTCGGCCGATTGCATGACGGGTCACCCCCACGGGCCGCTACGCGCGTGGCCGCGTTGCCCGCTCATTGCACTGACGTCGCTCAGCCGATGGTCCCCAGTAACGGCACACCCTGCAGCGCCTGCACGAAGCTGAGCACGGTGGTGCACACTCTCAGCGCCACGCGGAGTACCTTCACGTAACCCACTGGTTTGCGGCCTCGGCCACACTTAGTACTTGTGAAAGTCAGCGAAAATCGGGCTCCAGTCCTGACTGTCCTCCCCAAGCTCCAACGCCGATCCGACATGCGCTGGCACGCGAGCCTGGGATGTAGAAACCACTGCAGAGGCGTGAGGCCAAGTCGCACCGTGTGAACGTCGGACGCGCTGCGTCCGACGCGCCAAGGAAAGCCGGTTCAATGCAACGAGATGAGAGCCGAACACGAGCGGCGTCGGCCCCCGTCTCGACACCGGGGAAACGCACGAGTTCGGGACTTACCCGCGCGCTGATCCAGATCGTCGTCCTCGGCGCACTGGTTTTGCTGACGTGGAAGCTCGCCGACGTGCTGCTGCTGCTTTTCGGAGCAGTCATCGTGGCGGTAGCGCTGCGCGCAGTGGCGCAGCCGCTGCAAGATAACTTTCGATTGTCTGCAAGACTGGCGGTGGCCACCGCGGTCATCGCCGCGCTGGTCGCGATCATGCTGGGGTCGTGGCTGGTCGGCGATCGCCTGATCGAGCAGACTGACGATCTGCGCAATCGCATTCCGGAAGCGCTCTCCGCACTCACCACCTGGGCCAGAAGCCATCCCCTTGGTGTTGCGTTGATTGGCGTATGGGAGAGCGCGAGCGCAACTGATGTGCCCTGGGCACGGGTCGCCAATGTCGCCACCCAGACGCTGGGAGCGATCGGAAGCATCGGCCTGCTGGCAGTGATCGGCGTCTACTTGGCCGCCGCCCCGACGATGTACCGCGAGGGTCTGGTCCGCCTGGTGCCGGCGGACTACCGCCCGCGCATCAACGAGGCGCTGCTTGCCAGCGGGCACGCCCTGTCACGCTGGCTGCTCGGGCAGGGCATTTCCATGCTGTTCGTCGGATCGGCCACGGCCATTGGACTGGCTTTGCTGGGTATCCCCCTGGCCGGCACGATCGGACTGATCGCCGGCGTGCTGGCGTTCATTCCGTTTTTCGGCCCGATCGCCTCGGGTCTGCTGGCAGTGCTCCTGGCATTCATGGAGGGCCCGACCCAGGCAATGTTCGTCGCTGGCCTGTGCGTGCTGATTCAGCAGATCGAGGGCAATCTGCTCATGCCGTTCGTGCAACGTTGGGCCGTTGAACTGCCGCCCGTGCTTGGCATCACGGCGGCCGTGATCTTTGGTCTGCTGTTCGGGCTGCCTGGGATCGTTCTTGCAACGCCGCTGATGGTGGTGGTCATGGTGCTGGTGCAGAAACTGTATGTGGAGGGCGTGCTGGAAGACACGCCGAACGCCGTCGAGAAGTAGGGCGTCTGCCGGACGATGCCGCTGCAGGTGCCACCCGTGACAATGGCAGTCCGAGATGCTGCCAATGCTTGCCGGCCGACAGCAGCCGTCTTGCGTGCCCTCAGCGCGGAACGACTGCGCGCGTCTGCATCGGGAAGACAGGCTCGTCAACTGATGGACGAAGCTCCCGGGCCTGCTGGTTGCTGCAACTGTCGGCCTGCCGCGCGCCGGCGCGATCGACGATCCGATGCAAGTTTCGGCCAGCCCAAGGCAGGAGCACCTGAATGCGTGTGCAACGCAAGCGCTTTCCCCATGTACTGCTGCTCATGGCGGGCGGCATTTGTCTTTTCGTTTCAGGCTGCGCCGCGTGGCGCATCGGCCAGTCGGTCGAACTGGCCAAACGCAGTGAGCCGTTCCAACACACGCCGAGCGACGCGAAACTGAGTCTGCTGATCGTTGGCGACAGCACCGCGGTCGGAACCGGTGCGACCAGCGGTCAGTCGAGTCTCGCCGGACTTCTCGCGCAAAAGTACCCACGATTGCTGATCGAGAACCGCGCCCGCGACGGCGCAAAGTTCGCCGACGTGGTCGGACAGTTGGGCGGAGAAAGGCGCTTCGACATCGCGCTGGTTCTGGCGGGCGGGAACGACGTGATCCGCATGGGCGATCTGTCGTCGTCGCAGGCGGCCATCGAGCGCGTTGCCGAGCTGGCGCGCAAG
>JALHRS010000165.1 GCA_022841325.1 Lysobacterales bacterium
ACCAGTCGACGATCTTCGGCACGTCGGTGCGGCCGCGCGCACCGCCGAAGGCGGTGCCTTTCCAGACCCGCCCCGTGACCAGCTGGAAGGGACGGGTGGAAATTTCCTGTCCCGCCCCGGCAACACCGATGATGACCGAAACGCCCCAGCCCTTGTGGCAGCATTCCAGCGCCTGACGCATGACGGTGGTGTTGCCGATGCATTCGAAGGAGTAATCGGCACCGCCCTTGGTGAGATTGACGAGGTAGGGGACGAGATCGCCCTCGACCTCCTTCGGGTTGACGAAATGGGTCATGCCGAATTTCTCGGCGATCGCCTTCCTGGCCGGGTTGAGGTCGACGCCGACGATCATGTTGGCACCGGCAAGACGCGCGCCCTGGATCACGTTGAGGCCAATGCCCCCCAAGCCAAAGACCACCACATTGGCGCCGGGCTCGACCCGCGCCGTGTTGATGACGGCGCCGATGCCGGTGGTGACGCCGCAGCCGATATAGCAGATCTTGTCGAAGGGCGCGTCCTCGCGCACCTTGGCAAGGGCTATCTCCGGCACCACGGTGAAATTGGCGAAGGTCGAGGTGCCCATGTAGTGGTGCATCTTCTTGCCCCCCATGCTGAAGCGGCTGGTGCCGTCGGGCATCAAGCCCTGGCCCTGCGTCGTGCGGATCGCCTGGCAGAGATTGGTCTTCTGGCTGAGGCAGTATTCGCACTGGCGGCATTCCGGCGTGTAGAGGGGAATGACATGGTCACCCTTCTTCAGGCTGGTGACATTGGGGCCCACATCGACCACCACGCCGGCACCCTCATGGCCAAGGATGGCGGGAAAAAGCCCTTCGGGATCGGCGCCGGAGAGGGTGAAATAGTCGGTGTGGCAGATGCCGGTCGCCTTCACCTCGACCAGGACCTCGCCGGCTTTCGGCCCTTCCAGCTGCACGGTGTCGATGATGAGGGGCTTGCCGGCTTCGACGGCAATGGCGGCGCGAACGTCCATGGGAATATCTCCGGAAGGATGACGAGTCGGGAATGCGGCCGATATTGCGGGAAAGGACCGCCGGCATCAATGCCATATGGGAAGTGTGGGCGCTTGCGCCGCGATCGCTGGTAATATTGTAACGTCGTCCTGCCGTGCTAGTTTCCCCGGCATGAACGAGATCGACGCCGGACGGCGCAAGAATCACGATTTCCGCAGCCGCCAGCATGCCCGCAATGCCGGGCGGGTGAAGATCGTGCTCGCCTTCTCGGCCGTCATGATGGTGGGCGAGATCGTGGCCGGCCATGTCTTCGGCTCGATGGCGCTGCTGGCCGATGGCTGGCACATGGCGACGCATCTCGCGGCCCTCGGCATCTCGCTCATTGCCTATACTTTCGCTGAACGCCAGGCCGAGAACGAGCGTTTTTCCTTCGGTACCGGCAAGTTCGGCGATCTCGGTGCCTATACCTCGGCCGTGGTGCTGGCCATCGTGGCGCTCGGCATTGCCTGGGAATCGATCGACCGTTTCTTCAACCCGGCGGCGATCGCCTACCAGGAGGCCATGGCGGTGGCGGTGCTGGGTCTCGTCGTCAACGCGGTGGCGGCGCTGCTGTTGATGGAGGACCACCCCCACGACCATGGCCATGCACATACCCACGATCACCCCCACGGTCATGCCCACAGCCACGACCATCCGGTTGGCCACGACCATCATCAGGATCTCAACCTGCGCTCGGCCTATGTACATATGCTGGCCGATGCCGCCACCTCGGTCATGGCGATCCTTGCCATCGGCCTCGCCTGGGCCTTCGGCTGGGTGGGCCTCGATCCGCTGATCGGCATCGTCGGCGCCGCCGTCATCCTGCGCTGGGCCTATCTGCTGATGCGCGCGTCCGGGGCGACCCTGCTGGATGCGCAGCCCAATGCCGCGCTCACCCAGGCGATCCGTGCCGAAGTCGAGGCGCTGGGCGACCGGGTGACCGATCTTCATGTCTGGCGGGTGGGTCCGGGCCATCTCGCCGGCATCGTCAGCATCGTGACGCGCCAGCCGCGCAACGTCGATTTTTACCGCGCGGCCCTTGCCGGCGTCGCCCAGCTCTCGCATCTCACCATCGAAGTGGAAGTCACCGGCGAGGCGTAGGACGGGGGCGAGGCGTAGGGCGGGCGCTACAGATCCAGCTTGAAGCCGTCATGGCTGGCCTTGAAGCCCAGCGATTCGTAGAAGCGGCGGGAGTCGGTGCGGGTCTTGTCCATGGTGAGCTGGACCAGCTCGCAGCCCCGGTCCCGGCATTGGGCGATGGCCCAATCGAACATCTGACGGCCCAGGCCCTCGCCGCGCCGCGACCGCGCGATGCGCACGGCCTCGATCTGGCCGCGCCACATGCCGAGGCGCGAGACGCTGGGGATGAAGGTGATCTGCAGCGAGCCGATCACGGTACCCTCTTCCTCGACCACGGCGAGATACTGGTTGGGATCGCGGTCGACCGCGGCGAACCCGGCGACATAGCGCGGGTTCAAGGGTCTCGAACTATCCTCGCGGGTGGCGCCGATGGCATCGTCGACCAGCAGGTCGACGATGGCCTCCAGATCGGCCTGCGTGGCGCGGCGGAAGCTGAGCGTCAACTCAAACGACCTTCGCCAGCGCCGCGTTGAGGCGCTTGACGAAGGCCACGGGGTCGGCCGGCGGCTCGCCGTCCTGGATGCGGGCCTCGTCGAGGAGCAGCCAGGCGGTCTCGGCCAGTTCCGGCCAGTCGCCGTCCCTGGTCGCCTGTTTCGCCATGGCGGCCACCAGCGGATGCCCGCCATTGATCTCGAGGACGCGCGGCAGGCTGGCCTCCAGGCGCTTGTGCTGGCGCAGCAGCCGCTCGAGATGCATGTCCATGTCGCCCGAATCCGCCACCAGGCAGCAGGCGCTGTCGGTCAGGCGCTCGGACAGGCGCACGTCCTTCACGGCGTCCTTGTAGGTGAGCTTCAGGAAGGAGATGAGCGCGTCGATGTTCTCGGCGACGGGCTTCTTGTCTTCTTCTTTCTTGTTGTCCGACTTCACCTCGGCGAGATCCGCGCCGGCGCGGGTGACCGAGCGGAACTCCCGGTCCTCGAATTTCTCGACCGCGGGGATCCAGAACTCGTCGATGGGATCAGTGAGCAGCAGAACCTCGATACCCTTCGCCTTGAAGCCCTCAATCTGCGCCGAGCGGGAGAGCGCATCCAGCTGGTCGCCGGCGATATAATAGATCGCTGTCTGGCCTTCCTTCATGCGGCCGACGTAATCGGCAAGGCTCACCCAGCCATCGGACGCCGTGGAACGGAACCGTGCCAGCTTGAGCAGTTCGTCGCGCTGCCCCTGGTCCTCATAGAGGCCTTCCTTCAGCACCGCGCCAAAATTGTCCCAGAAGCGCTCATAGGGGGCCTTGTCATCGTCGTTTGCGCGCTTGCCAAGCTCGGTGAGCACGCGCTTCACCAAAGCGGCGCGGATCTTGGCCAGCAGCGGGCTTGCCTGCAGCATCTCGCGGCTGATGTTGAGCTGCAGGTCCTCGGAATCCACGAGGCCCCGGACGAAGCGCAGCCAGCCCGGCAGAATCTCGTCCGACTGATCGGTGATGAAGATGCGCTTGGCGTAGAGCTTCAGCGACTGCTTGCGCTCGGGGTTGAAGAGGTCGAACGGCCGCTGACCGGGAA
>JALHRS010000166.1 GCA_022841325.1 Lysobacterales bacterium
CGTCGTGTTCGTGCTCTCATGGCCGAGCCACAGCGCGATGATGTTGAAGGGCACGCCGCTTTGCAGCAGGTGCATGGCGGTCGTGTGCCTCAGGCTGTGCGGCGAGACGCGCTTGGTCTTGAGGCTCGGCTGCTCGGCTGAAGCACGGTCGACGGCGAGGGCCAACCGCTGCGCCACGTTGCAGCGCGTCATCGGGTGGCCGGATCGATTGGGCAGCAACGCTGCCGAACCTCGCAGATCGGGGTTGGCATGCAGCCACGCCCGCACAGCTGCTGCCGTCGACTGCCACAGCGGCACCGAGCGATCCTTGCGCCCCTTGCCATGCAGGTGGACGCAGGCCGCACCGCCCAGCACCACGTCGACGACGCGCACCCCGACGATCTCCGACACCCGTGCGCCGGTGTTGTAGAGCAGGCTCAGCAGCAGATGGTCGCGCTGCGAGGTCCAGTCGCTGCCCGGCTGCCCCAACACGGCGATCATCTCGGGCCGCGTCAGGTGGCCCAGCAGCGGCCGCTCGAAGCGCTTCATCGGCACGGCCATCACCTGCTCGACGGCGTGCAGTGCGCTGACGTCGCGACGCCCGGCGAACTTCAAGAACGCGCGCAGTGCCGTTAGCCGCAGGTTGCGGCTGCGCACCGAGTTGTGCCGCTCGCGTTCCAGGTGCGCCAGGAACTTGAGGACCAGCTCCGGCGAGATGTCCGTCAGCCGCAGGGCCATCGGCGTCTTGCCCAGGTGGACGGTCGCATACGCGAGGAACAGCGTCATCGCGTCGCGGTAGCTGGCCACCGTCCGCGGGCTGAGCGCACGCTGCGCCACCAGGTACTCGGTGAAGAACTGCTGCACCAGTGCCGGGAAGCCTGGGGGAGAGCCCTTGCGCAGGCGTGGCTCAGGCATGGCTGAGCTCCGGCATGCACGCCTCGAAGCGCTTCGCTGCCACGGCCATCAACTCCGGCACCGCCTGCAGGTACCAGTAGGTATTGGTGACCATCGCATGCCCGACGTAGGTCGACAGCGCGAGCATCGCCTCGTCCACGTCGACGCCGTATTGCTGCCACAGCAGGATGCGCCTGACCACGAAGGTATGCCGCAGGTCGTGGATGCGCGGCGCGTGGTGGGTGCCGCGGTTGATCCAGCCCAGATCGTTGCGCAGCTTGGCGAAGACGTTGTCGACCTGATGAAGGCTGATCCGCCTGCCGAACAGGCGGCCACGCGTGCCGATGAAGAACGGCGCGTCGTCGTCGCGTGAGGCACCGGCCACGTCCCGCGTCCATCGGTAGCGACCCAACGCCTTGGCCGTGCTCGGATGCAGAGGTACTTGGCGCGACTTGGCGAACTTGGTGCGACGGATGGTCAGCACACCGCGGCGCAGATCGACGTCGCCGACAGTCAGCGACAGAGCCTCGGACAGGCGCAGGCCGCAACTGGCGATCAAGCCGAATAACGTCTCGTAGACCAGGCCGCGCAGCCCAGGGCTGGGGCCAAGTTCACGTGCGGCTGCCAGCAACTGCTGCACCTCCTCGAGACTGTAGATGTGCGGCGCCTGGCGCTCGGGCAGCCGACCGAAGATCGTGTCGTCGGGCACCTCGGTGGCTGGTTCGAACTGCTGCATCCATCGTGCGAAGGAGCGCAACTTCTTCAGTCGCCTGGCCCATGTTCGGGGATCGACGCTGGCGTGCGAGTCCAGGCGCGCCCACTCGGCCATGACCTCCAGGGTGAGAGGTCCGCGGTGCCGCGTGCGCCGGACGTACTCGGCCAGGCTGCGCAGGCTGTAAGCCGGCGACTGCAACTGGAAGCCCAGGGTGCGGCGTTCGATGAGGTAGCGCTCCACGAGCGCTGTCAGGCCGATGGTCATGACGCCCTCCCGGTCGCGGCAACTGCAGGGATACCGGGCCACGGCAGCGCAACTTCGACGAGGCTGCCGCTGTCGAGCTTGGCGTAGATCAGCGTCGTGTTCAGCGAGCGGTGCCGCAGGACGTCAGCCACTTCCTTGAGCGAGGCCCCGCCGGCCAGCAGCCGGCCCGCCATCGTGTGGCGCAACAGATGCGAGCGCGTGTACGGCAGCCCCGCGCGCGCATACGCTTGGCGGATGGTCTTGCGCACGAGGTCCGGCCCGATCGGCTGCTCGCGTGGCGTCATGTGGCGGGCGAAGACCATGCGGTGCCGGGTCTTCGGTCGTTCGTCCCGCAGGTACGCGGCGATCGCCTGCCCGGTGGCCTCGGGCAGCGGCATCACGTCCTCCCGCCGGCCCTTGGTGCGACGCAAGGTGATCGTGCCGGCGTCCCAGTCGATGTCGTCCATGCTCAGGCATGCAACCTCGCCGCTGCGCAGGCCCAGGTCGAGCATGCAGCGCACCATCGCATCGGCACGCAGCATCGACGGCCCGCTCTGGCCAAGGGCGGCCTCGAGTTGCTCGACCTCTGCCGGCTCGAGCGACTTGGGCAGCGATGCCAGTTGCCAATTCGCCGGGTAAGCCAGCGCGCCGACCAGCGCGTGCGTGCGGTCACCCAGCGTTGCGCGCCAGCGGAAGTACCCCCGCAGGGCCGCGACCACGGCGCCCAGGCTCGTCGGCGCCTTGTAGTTCTTGGCCTGGGCGGCGAAGAAGCGGCGCACGCGCTCCGGCGTGATGACCTCGAACCGGATCGCATCGTCGCCGAAGTGCTGGTGCAGAAGAGCTTCGACGAGGCGCAGCGCTCCATCGCGCGTGTTCTGGGCGAGCCCTCGCACCTGCTGCATGTACTGGTCGTAGCGGCGCAGTTCCTGGCCCACCTCGGTCATGTCCAGCGGCTGAGGCGCGATGGCGCCGGCGGCACGCAGGACGACGAGCAGGTGGCCCAGCGCGGCACGCACGCTGCTCGGATGGCGAGCACTGGTCGGGCAATGGCAGCCGGGAAGATGGTGGTCGACGAACTCGGCAACGAGCCCCTCGTCAACATCGGCCAGGCTCTTCTTGGCGCCCTTCATCCACAGCGACAGGTGCGCCACGGCGGCTTCGCAGCTGCGCGCGTAGCCAGCGGCATTGCCACGATCTACGAGGTACTGGCGATAGGCCTGGATGTGGCGATCCAGTTGGGCACAGCCGCGAGCGCGGCCGGAAGGAGCAAGGCGAGAACGAGGCTTGGTAGGCATGGCTGTCTCCAGGTTGTGGAGCAGCCAGTGCACGCCCGGTCAAGAACTATGTATAGATGCCCGCGGCGTCGATGACGCGCGAGCCGCGTGCCGTCTGGTCAGCGACCGCCCGTAGCCGCGGACCTACGCATAGTTGAGTCCTATGCATAGGGGTCGCTATGCAAAGCTATCCATAGCGACCCATCACCGACACTCGCTCCCCGAAACGAGGCGCCAGGAAGCAGCCAGTCGGCCAAATCCTCAACACCAGCGAGACTGCGCCGTCGATTCAACCGTCCGCCGGCAAGCTGCCTATCCCTTGCTCCTTCCCTGGTCACCGAAGAGCAGACTCCCGATGCGCCAAACGGCGTGGCCGAAATTGCGAATCAGCTGCTCGCCCTGTCGCAGATGCGACGCCGCGTCGTCGATGCCGGCGAGCTTAAGGGCTTCGC
>JALHRS010000167.1 GCA_022841325.1 Lysobacterales bacterium
GTCGCTCTGGCTAAAATTCCGCCGCGTGGACCGGGAGATCGAACAACTGGCCGGAGAGACTGCGCGCCGATCGCAGGCGGAGGTGGCGCTGGTCCTGGGGCCGCGCGTGCGGCGAATGAGCCTCGCCGAAGCGCGAGGATACATCCGGGCGCGATCGACGCCGACCTTGAAACGGCACCTGCAGACCATGCTGCGGGATTTAGGGGCCTCGAAGCATCCCCACCGCCCGGCCATTTTGGCCCGGGCGGCGGAAATGCTGGTGCAGCAGCAGATGGGCGTATTGGTGCGGCACAGTGTGGCCGTGGCGCCGCGCCGGGCGGCGTAGCGGTGGCCCAAACGGTGGACCTTACGGCGGCCTGCCGGATCGGACATCGCACGAATCTTGCCAACTCTGCAGCCGCACCAGGCCGCGACGGTCAGGCTTTGGCCATCTGGTCGCGGATCTTCTCGAGCAACTTCTTGGTCGCCTTGATGCCATCGTGCTCGGACATCCGGTTGCCTTCAAACTCGATCCCGACATAGCCGTGGTAGCCGGCGTCGAGGACGATCTTCATCAGACGGTAGAAATCGATCGTGGTCTCGTCCCCTTGCTCGTTGAAGTGGTAGCTCTTGGCGCTGACCCCCTTGGCGAAGGGCATTAGCTCGGCCGTCCCCTTGTAGCGGTCGTATTCCTTGCCGCCGCCAATGTTGAAGTTGCCAAAATCGGGAAGGGTGCCGCAGCGGGGCTTGCCGACCAGCTTCATGACCTTGGCCAGCCAGGCGCCGTCGGAGGAAGCGCCCCCGTGGTTTTCGACGATCACGTTGATCTCGTGCTTGTCGCCGTAGTCGGTGAGCTGGGACAGTCCGTCGGCGGCCAGTTTGGCCTGTTCGTCGTAGCTGAGCTTGCCATCGGAGCCAGCGTTGACGCGGATTGAGTGGCAACCGAGAAACTTGGCCGCGTCGACCCATTTATGATGGTTTTCGACCGCCTGGCGACGGCCGGAGGTATCTGGATCGCCGAGCTGGCCTTCGCCGTCGCACATGATGAGGACGCTGGTGACTCCGTGGTCGCTGGCGCGGGACTTCATGTCGGCGAGATATTTTTCGTCGCGAGCTTTGTCCTTGAAAAACTGATTGACGTACTCGATGGCCTCGATGCCGAAGTCCTGTTTGGCGGTCTTGGCGAAGTCGAGGTTGTCGAGCTTCTTGCCGAAGATGGCCTTGTTGAGCGACCACTGGGCGAGCGAAATCTTGTACAGCGGTTTGTCGTCGGCGGCCCACAGAGCGCGGTGCGGAGCGGCCAAAAGCGCGCCGGTGGCGGCGGCGGCGGAGACGTGTTTCAGAAAGTCGCGGCGATGGAGTGGGGCGTGCATGGAGCTAATCCTGAGAAGCGGAGAAACCTGGGAAGCTGGGAATACGAATCGTGTGTGTCGCCGGCGAGCTTGGTGGCCACTGCCGGCCGTGGCGACATTATATTCACGGCAGGGGTCGGTTGCACCAGGTGGGGCGGCGAGGGAAAAGACAGGATTTTTGCGACGGTAAAGGCGCCTGGCCCGCGGAAACGATCAATCCAATGGGAAGGGGACGTGGCGCAGCGACGGCCAGGGCGATCGGGCGGAAGGGGGGGTTCCACTTTGAGGGGCTTGGCCGCGGGGGTATAATTCTTCGATCGTTCAAGGCGGTCGATGGTTGAACTTCGCTGGGGCTGGTTGGCGCTGCGGCTTGATGCGTGGCGCATGGCCAGGCTGCGGCGGATCTCGAATTCACCCCGGGAGACCTGGCAATGGCGATGCTTGCTTCTTCGGCGCCGACCGACACAACTTCCTGCGTGCTGCAAATTGGGGAAACGGCGGGGGCGATTTGGAAGGTTCTGCGCGAGAAAGGGCCCTTGACCATCGCCAAGCTGGTCAAGGAAATTGATGCTCCGCGGGACGTCGTCATGCAAGGTCTGGGCTGGCTGGCCCGCGAAGACAAGATCTCGATCGAGGAAGAAGCGCGAACGCGGATCGTCTCGCTGCGCGAGTAGAGAAAAAGGTGTCAGGAACCTTTTCTGTTGCGAATTGTCTCGCTGCGCGAGTAGGGATTTCTTAGAGTCGGGTCAAGCGTTTTGCTCGGCTCCGCCCGGTGGCCCCGAGCGGGCAGCGCAGGGTGACTGGCTAGGCTGCGAATTGCCAGTTGCGCTACCAGACGCGAAGCGCGGCGTCCAGCGCCAGGACCGAGGCCAGCCCCGTCAGCGAGAGGACCGTTTCTACCACCGTCCAGGTGGCCAGGGTCTGCCGCACGGACATTCTCAGATATTCTTTCACCAGCCAAAAGCCGCCGTCGTTGACGTGCGAAAGGATCAGCGACCCGGCCCCCATCGCCACGACCAGCAACGGGCGGTTGATCGACGGATCGGCAGTCACGATTTCGGCCAGGATCCCTGCCGCGGCGGAAACGGCGACCGTGGCGGACCCGGTGGCGATTCGCACGAGCGCAGCGGTCGTCCAGCCGAGAAGCAAGGGCGGGATGGAGGTTTCGGCTGCGAAACTTTGAATCGCGATGCCCACCCCACAATCGTTGAGCACCCGATTGAAGCCCCCCCCTGCGCCCACGACCAAGAGCGCGCCGAACATCGGGCGGACGCCAGACCAGGCGATCCGCGGGAACTGCTGGGAGGGAAAACCGGCGCGGACGCCGAACACGTACGCACCGCAGGCAACGGCAATCGAAAGCGCGGTCGCCGGTCCCCAGGCGGCATGCGTGCCAAAGGCGGCAAGCGCTTGCCACGGTGGATCGGCCGGAAGCCAGCCTGCCTTGATGCCACGGTCGAGCAGCGTGGCGGCCAGGAGCAGCCAGATGGGCAACAGGCCGAAAAAGAAGGCGACGGCAAAACCGGGCAGAGACTGGGCCGCATCAACCCGGAGCGGAGCGTCGGAGACGGGGGCAGAGGAGGCTTGATCGGGGATCGGGAGCCACGGGGCGAGCAGCGGGCCGGACACGAGGGCGGCAATCAGACCGACCAGCGAACCGTACAGCAACGTCAGGCCAAAATCGGCCTTGAGCAGATCGAGGGCGACGGTGGGACCGGGATGCGGGGGAACGAGTCCATGCGCGGCGGACAGGCCGGCGACCAGGGGCATGGCCAGCCGCAGCCAGGGGGTATTGGAACGGCGGGCCAGTGCAAAAATGATCGGCACGGTGACCACCAGTCCTGTGGCGAAAAACACCGGCAGGCCGACCACGAACCCAATCAGGGCGGAGGTGGGGGCCAGCCAGCGGCCCCCCCCTAGGCGGGCGATCCCCTCGGCGAGCACCCCTGCGCCGCCGGATACTTCCAACAGCTTGCCGAATACGCCCCCCAACACGATCACCGGGCCGACGTTGATGAGAATGCCGGAAAATCCGAGGCCGAAACTACGAGGCGCGGCGAGCCAATCTTGCCCGGCGCTATATCCCAGCCCCAAGGAAACGACGGCCAGCGCCACCCACGGAGACCAGCCGCAGCGAGAGACAAGGAGGATCAAGAGGGCGATAGCGGCGCCGGCGAGGAGGAGCAGGCGCGGGCCGCC
>JALHRS010000168.1:0-2670 GCA_022841325.1 Lysobacterales bacterium
GGCACTTGGGCCGTGCAGCCGCCTTTGTCTATCATCGGCCGCACGGCCCAAGCGCCATGCCGCCGGGGTCGCGTTAGCTCGAACGTTAGGCCTCACGAAATGCCGCACTGCTGCGAATCGATGGCCGGCTTTGCAGAGAGCCGGTGCAGCACCCATCCCGAGCGCTTCGATTGCCCGGATGCTCTGGTACATCGAAGTGCAGAGAGCGGGGAGTACGGGCTCATCGTCCATGACGGTGGTACCTCAGTGGTACAGATCAACTTCTGCCCGTGGTGTGGCGCTAAGCTCCCTGTGCCCAAGCCAAGTACTGGCAAGCGTCGGTTCGCCGATCATGGCTCCGATGAACGGTTCAGCGGTTGAATTCGGGCACTCGTTCCAGCTCCGTTGGCCAGAAAGGCGGGCCATTGGCGACTTCGCGACGCATGGTGGCCATCGTGTCTCCCCCAACTCGGAAGCTCATGCCCGAACGTGCAGTGAGGCCTAACCCCTCGCTCAACACGCGACCCCCAGCGGCATGGCGCCTTGGCCGCGAGGCGCTCACTGGCTATCATGCGCCTCGCGGCCCAGGCCCCATGCCGCCAGGGTCGCGTTAGCTCGAACGTTAGGCCTCGCAGTCCACGGCCGACTGCGCTCACGCCGCCGTCGTGAACGCGTCGTGCAGTTGCTGAACGCTAATCTTCGGCCGAAGTCCAGGCTGCAGCTTGCGGACAACGTGCTGGCTGAAGAACGCTTCGAACTGGTCGCGTGACTCCCACACGTCCACGACGCACCAACCGCCATCTATGGGGTGCGACATGTGCGCTATGAAGCCCGGAGCCGCCGAGTACAGCGGGCGCAATGAATCGACCACTTCCTGGTAGCCATCCTTCGTCTGGCCCGCCACCTCTGCTCTCATCGCAATCGCCATCTTCGTTCATCCTGCCACCCATGGCGGCCGTTGGAGCCAATGAAGAAGCCATGCTCCTACCGTAGGGATCGGCAGTCTTGAACGCTTGCGACAACTCAGCTCCCAAGGCAGGACCTGATCGGCAAGATGATTCAGCCCACCCAGGTAGTGGCTCACTCCGTGAGCCACCCAACTGCGACCATGGCGTCACCTGATCAGGAGGTTGGCCATGGCGCAGAACAAGGTGCAGTACCAGCGAGGTCTGTCGATGTCGGAGTTCTTCGATCGGTACGGGTTGTCGCAGCAGTGTGAGGCCCTCGTTCGAGCCTGGCGCTGGCCCAAAGGGTTTGCCTGTCCGCGGTGCCAGGGTGGCTGGCACAGCGAGTTCCGCCGCCAGGATCGGCTGTACTTCCAGTGCAGCGCTTGCCGTTACCAGTGCAGTCTGGTCTGCGGCACCGTCTTCGAGTCCAGCAAGCTGTCGCTGCCCAAGTGGTTCTTGGCCATGCACTTGATGACACAGGCCAAGAACAACGTCTCGGCCCTGGAGCTCAAGCGCCACCTGGGCGTGTCCTACCCCACCGCCTGGCTGCTCAAGCACAAGCTCATGCAGGTGATGGTCGATCGGGAGCAGTGGCGCCAGCTCACCGGCAGGGTCGAGATCGACGACGCCTACCTCGGTGGCGAGGTGCACGGCGGCAAGGCCGGCCGCGGCTCGCCGAACAAGATCCCGTTCGTGGCGGCCGTGCAGACCACCGAGTCCGGCCAGCCCGTCTTGATGTGCTTGTCCCAGCGGCCCTTCACGAAGGAGTCGATCCGGGCCTTCGCCGAGCAGTCGCTGGTGGCGCCAGCCACCCTGGTCTCCGATGGACTGGGTTGCTTCAAGGTCGTGCGCGGCACGGGCATCCTGCACGAGCCCCACGTCACCGGCGGCGGTGCGGCCAGCGCCAAGCATCCTTCCTTTGTGGCGGTGAACACGGCATTGGGCAACATCAAGACATCGCTGGCCGGCACCTACCACGCCTTCGGCTTCGCGAAGTACGCGCATCGCTATCTCGGCCAAGTGCAGTACCTGTTCAACCGCCGGTTCGATCTGCGTGCCATCCTCGTACGTTTGGCTCGCGCCGCCTCTCAAGCCGTGCCGTGCCCACTCCGCGCCGTTCGCGCGGCTGAATCATCTTGCTGATCAGGACCAAGCTTGCGCCGCAATATTGCTCCACGAGGGCTACGACTCAGAGTTCTACTTTCAATATCTTTCTGCGCAATACGAGGCGATTCGTGAGCTTGGCAATGCGGGTACGCAGCAGAACCTAAATGGAGCAATTCTGAAGAGCTTGCTGGTACCGATTCCGCCAGCGAGCGAACAACGTCGCATTGTCCGAGTCCTGTCCGCCGTGGACCATGCCATTCGTCTCAGCGCTGATCAGGTTCGGCTGCTGAATGAAGAAAAGGCCGCACTGATGGCCGAACTGCTCACCGGCAAGCGCCGAGTTCGCTTTTCCGCCGCCGAGACCACGCCATGACCACCGCCGCGCCCAACTCGAAGGAGCAGTACGCTGCGCACCTGCCGGCGCTGCACCTGCTGTGCAACCTGGGCTGGAACTTCCTGACCACGGCCCAGGCGTTGACGCTGCGCGGCAGCACGCGCGAGGTCATCCTCCGGTCGCGCCTGGTCGAGGTGCTGCAGACCCGGCGCTACGAGTACAAGGGCCAGTGGTACCCGCTGTCCAGCAGTGGCATCGAGCAGGTGGTGCGCGAGCTGTCGGCCGTAAGCCTGGCCGAGGGCC
>JALHRS010000168.1:2680-3334 GCA_022841325.1 Lysobacterales bacterium
GCTGCCGGCCAACGAGCGGCTGTACGGCAAGCTTGCGCTGGGCATCACGGTCACCGAGTTCATGCCCGACGGCAAGAAGCACCAGCCGACAATTGCCGTCATCGACTGGGCCGACCCTGCGGCCAACCGCTGGGATGTGACCGAAGAGCTGGAGGTGCTGTCGGCCCAGGGCACGCACCACCGTACGCCTGACGTCGTGGGCTTCGTCAACGGCTTGCCGCTGGTGGTGATCGAGGCCAAGCGGCCCGAGTCCACCCATGCCGGTAAATCGATGGTCGCCGAGGGCATCAGCCAGCACCTGCGCAACCAGCGGCCAGACGAGATTCCGCAGCTCTTCGGCTATGCCCAGTTGCTGATGTCGGTGAGCCAGACCGAGGGCCGCTACGGCACCACCGCCACGGCGGCCAAGTTCTGGGCGCGCTGGCGGGAGGAGGAATTCGATGCGGCCCACCAGGCCGCGGTGAAGAACGCGCTGCCGCCGCCGGAGGTGCGCGGCCGATTGTTCGAGGGCAAGCCAGTCAGCCTGGCGGCGTACTTCGAGTCGCTGTGGGCCCAGCCCATGGAGCCGACCGACCAGGACCGCCTGCTGACCAGCCTGCTGACGCCGGCGCGTCTGCTGGAGTTCCTGCGCAGCTACTTATTGTTCGATCGCAA
>JALHRS010000169.1 GCA_022841325.1 Lysobacterales bacterium
CGACGTCGTGCTCGTGTGGGGCGCGCTGGACGACACCGCGATTCTGGGCGCCGCCCGGCGCGTGCACCTCGTCGCTTTCGAGGAGCCGACACTGGCCGCAGCCGATGTCGTGATTCCGATCTCCACCACGTTCGAGCGCAGCGGCAGCTTCAGCAACTTCGAGGGCACGCGCAACGAGTTCGTCGCAGTGTTCGACAAGCCGCAGACCGTGCAGCACGCGGCCGACGTGTTCGCGAGGCTCGCGTCGTGATCCAGGACCTCGTCGTCCAAGGCGCGTTCATGGTCTACGTGATCGTGTTCCTGCTGTCGATCGCCACCATCTTCACCTGGGTCGAGCGCAAGCTATCTGCGATCACCGCCGATCGTATCGGCGCCAATCGCGCCTACATCCGCATTCCGTACACGCAGATCAAGCTGACCGCCTGGGGCCTTTTCCACGGCCTGGCCGACGGCGCCAAGATGCTGCTGAAAGAGAACTTCACGCCGCAGACGTACGACCGTTTTTGCTACAACCTCGCGCCCTGGCTGGCGGCGGTGCCGGTGCTGCTGGTGTTCGCGGTGGTGCCTTTCGGCGGCACCGTGATGCCGGGACAGTTGCTCAGTCCCGACTGGTTCCCGGACCTGGCGCGCGATCTGACAGCGTTCTTCGGCGAGCGCGCCTATGCGATGCAGGTGGCCAGCCTGGACGCCGGCATTCTTTTCGTGCTGGCCATCTCCGGCATCGGCATCCTCGGCACGATGCTCGCCGGCTGGTCGTCGAACAACAAGTTCTCGATGCTCGGCGCGGCGCGCGCAGCCTCGCAGATGATCTCCTATGAAGTGGCGATGGGCATGGCGCTGATCGCCATGGTGGTCACCTACGGCACGCTCGATCTGAACGAGATGGTGAAGTGGCAGGCGCAGCCTTGGGCGGGCGGCCTCCCTGCCTGGGGCATCTTCCTGCAGCCGATCGCCTTCCTCGTCTTCCTCACCGCCTCGATCGCCGAGAACAAGCGGGTGCCCTTCGATCTGCCCGAGTGCGAGTCGGAGCTCGTCTCCGGCTACTTCACCGAGTACACCTCGATGAAGATGGGACTCTTCCTGCTCAGCGAGTTCATCGAGATCGCCGTCATCTCGGCGCTGGTCGTCACGGTCTTCCTGGGCGGTTACAGCCTGCCGTGGCTGACCGACCAGGGCTTCGTGTTCCCCTGGGGCGCCACCTGGGAGCTGCCGCACTTTGTCGTCGTGGTGCTGCAGGTATTCGCCTTCTCGGCCAAGGTCTTCCTGGTCGGGTGCGTGCAGATCCAGGTGCGCTGGACGCTGCCGCGCTTTCGCTACGACCAGCTGATGGCGCTCGGCTGGAAGTTTCTGCTGCCTTTTGCGGCGGTCAATCTCGTCATCACCGCCGTGGTGCGCTGGTGGACGCTGTGACGCAACGGCCGCCCAGGAAGAAGTACTGGAACGAGCCCACGCTCGGACTATGGGAGCGCTTGTTCGTACCTGAGATCGTGCGCGGCATGATGATCACCGGCGGCGTGTTCCTCGCCAACATGTGGAAGTGGGTCACGTTCCGCAAGGGCGCACTCACCGCCTACTACCCGGAAGAGATCCGCGCCGACTATTCGCCGAATAACCGCGGCCGCCACGTGCTCACGCTGCGCAGCAACGGCGAAGTGCAGTGCGTGTCGTGCAACATGTGCGCGACGGTGTGCCCGGCGTATTGCATCGAGATCGAGGCGGCCGGCGACTTCGGCGATCGCGCGCATCCGAAGTCGCCAAAGCGCTTCGAGATCGATTACGCGCGCTGCATCTTCTGTGGCTTCTGCGTCGAAGCCTGCCCTGAGGATGCGATCAGGATGGCCAAGGAAGTGCCGAACTTGCCCGGCTTCGACCGCGACGCCATGTGGGGCAAGATCGATCTGCTCACGCAATGGCAGCCGATGGCCGATCCGCGCAAGCCGTATCCGGACGCGGCACCACCGACGCAGGCACACCGATGACCGACGCCTTCATCGTCTTCTTCGGCCTGCTCGCACTGCTGTGTGCCGGCCTCGTGCTGATCCTGCGCCAGCCGATGCGTGCAGCCCTCGCGCTGGTGGCGCACATGATCTGTCTGGCAGCCATCTTCGCGCTGCTGTCGGTGCACGTGGTGGCGCTGTTCCAGGTGCTCATCTACGTCGGCGCGGTGATGGTGTTCATGGTTTACACGATCATGCTGCTCGACGATCGCGACGCGTCGTACCGCACCGTGTTCTCGCGGCTGACGCTGCCAGCGCTGGTGGTGGCAGTGCTGGTGGCTGCCACGCTGACGCTGCTGCTCGGGCGCCTCGGCCCTGATACCGCGGTCGCCGCGGCGGCGGCACCGCCGTTTGCCTTCAGCGCGTTCTCGATCGCTTTCATGAAGCAGTACTGGTTCCACTTCGAACTGGCCACCGTGCTGCTGCTCATCGGCATCGTTTCGGCCTGGACGGCCATCCGGGAAGGCCAGTGATCAACCGCTACGAAGTCCTCATCATGCTGTCGGTGCTCCTGTTCTCCATGGGGCTGGCCGGCGTGATGATCCGCCGCAACCTGCTGGTGGTGATCATGAGCCTGGAGATCATGCTCAACGCGGTGGTGTTGAGCTTCGTCGCCGCGGCCGCCAACAGTCAGAGCCTGCACGGCGCGGCGATGACGTTCTTCATCTACGTCGCCGCCACCTGCGAGATCGCGCTGGCGATGGCGATCGTGGTACTGCTCGTCAAGCGGCGCGGCTCGCTCGACATGTCGGTCGAGCAGGAACTGAAGGGCTAGGGCGATGACCACCTCCCTCGCCCTGATCCCCCTGCTGCCGCTCGCCGGCTTCCTGATCAACGGCATCCTCGGCGCCCGCCTGCCCAAGGGCGTGGTGTCGCTGGTGGCCTGTGGCCTGCCCGCGTCGTCGTTCGCGCTGACCGTCTTGCTGTTCCTCGATCTGCTGGCGAGCCAGACGCCCGTGGTGGCGACGCTCTTCACCTGGGCCGCGATGCCCGGCTTCAAGCTCGACGCCGCGCTGTACTTCGACCAGGTGGCCGCCGTGATGTGCCTGGTGGTGACCGGCATCGGCACCCTGATCCATGTCTACTCGATCGGCTACATGCGCGAGGACAAGAGCTTCTCGCGCTATTTCGCCTATCTGAACCTGTTCCTGTTCTTCATGCTGCTGCTGGTGCTGGGCAAGAACTTCGTCATGCTGTTCATCGGCTGGGAAGGGGTGGGCCTGGCGTCATACCTGCTGATTGGCTTCTGGTTCGACGACGACGCCAAGACCGCGGCGGGCCTGAAGGCGTTCATCGTCAATCG
>JALHRS010000170.1 GCA_022841325.1 Lysobacterales bacterium
GCTCTTCCGATCTGGCCTTTCTTCAATGAACGAGACATGATTCCTTAGCCCTCAATCAGCCGTTACGACGGCGCACAATGAACACACTGGTGCGCTTGTTCTTGCGCGTCTTGTAGCCCTTGCTCGGCGTACCCCACGGCGACACCGGATGCGGGTTGCCCTGACCGGAGCGACCTTCACCACCACCGTGCGGGTGATCGACCGGGTTCATGGCCGCACCGCGAACCGTCGGGCGAATACCGCGCCAACGGCTGGCACCGGCCTTGCCCAGGCTCTCGAGGTTGTGCTCGGAGTTGGACACTTCACCGACGCAGGCGCGGCAATCGGCCGGCACCTTGCGCATTTCGCCGGAGCGCAGTCGCAGCGTGGCGTAGCCCTGCTCGCGAGCCACCAACTGGGCCGAGGCACCAGCGGCGCGAGCCAGCTGTGCGCCCTTGCCGGGCTTCATTTCGATGCAATGGACCGTGCTGCCGATCGGCATGTTGCGCAGCGGCAGGCAATTGCCGTTCTTGATCGGCGCATCACGACCGCTGAGGATCGCATCGCCGACCTTCGCACCCTTGGGCGCAATGATGTAACGACGCTCGCCATCGATGTACAACAGCAGCGCGATGTGCGCGGTGCGGTTGGGATCGTACTCGAGACGCTCGATCTTCGCCGCAATGCCGTCCTTGTCGCGCTTGAAATCGATCAGACGGTAATGCTGACGCGAACCACCGCCGCGATGACGCGTGGTGATGCGACCGTGGTGGTTACGACCACCGGTCTTGTCCTGGGGCTCAACCAGCGGCTTGTACGGACCACCCTTGTGCAGCTCGGGGGTCACAACACGAACCACGCCGCGGCGGCCGGGGGACGTTGGCTTAACTTTAATCAGAGGCATGATCGCTTTCCTCTCAGGCCTGCGTGCCGAATTCGATGGACTGACCGTCGGCCAGCGTGACATAGGCCTTCCGCCAGTCGGCGCGCTTACCAGTGCGCCCACGGAAACCCTTGCTCTTGCCTTTCACGTTCAGAACCCGGACGCCCTCGACCTTGACCTTGAACAGCGTTTCGACCGCTGCCTTGACGTCAAGCTTGGTGGCAGTGGTCGCCACTTCGAACACATACTGGTTATGGTCGGCCTGGATGCGCGCCGCCTTTTCCGAGATCCGCGGTGCGATCAGCACCGACAGCAATCGCTCATTACTCACGACAGCCACTCCTCAATCTTCTTGACCGCGTCGACCGTCAGCACCAGGTTGTCGGTGCCGACCAGACTCGCCGGGTTCAACCCATGCACATCAACGACGTGCACGTGGGGAATATTGCGTGCCGCGAGGTAAGCGTTCTCACTGACTTCACTGGCCACAAAGGTAGCCCGATTGACGCCGAGCTCGTTCAGCTTCGCGATGAAGGACTTGGTCTTGCTGTTTGCAATCTCCAGGCCTGCAATCACGCGCACGCGGTCCTGACGGATCAACTCCGAGAGAATCGCCTGCATGGCAGCGCGATACATCTTGCGGTTGACCTTCTGCGCAAAGCTGCGCGGACGAGCGGCGAAGGCGCGGCCACCACCAACAAAGATCGGGGCACGGTAATCACCGTGACGGGCGCCGCCGCCCTTCTGCTTCTTGAACTTCTTCGTCGTTCCGGACATTTCGGAACGGGTCTTCTGCTTCTTGGTACCAGCGCGACCGGCATTCCGATAGGCGGTGACGATCTGATGGACCAGCGCTTCCGAATAGGGGCGGTTGAACACCGCCTCGGAAACCTGCATCGGGCTCGCGCCCACGACATTCAATTCCATGGTCATTCCTCAGCGCCCCTTCGATGCGGGCCGCACGACGACATCACCACCCGGCGCACCGGGAATGGCACCGCGAACCAGCAGCAGATTGCGCTCGACATCGACGCGCACCACGCGGAGGTTCTGGATGGTCTCGTTGACGTTGCCCATGTGGCCGGCCATCTTCTTGCCCTTGAACACGCGGCCCGGCGTCTGGCGCTGACCGATGGAACCGGGGGAACGGTGGCTCAGCGAGTTACCGTGCGTGGCATCGCCCATCGTGAAGTTCCAGCGCTTGATGGTGCCCTGGAAGCCCTTGCCGCGGGTGACACCGGCGACGTCGACGATCTGGCCTTCGGTGAAGACATCCGCCTTCAGCTCGGCACCGACGTCGAACTTGCCGACATCAGCGGAATCCAGACGGAATTCCCAGAGGCCGCGGCCCGGGCCGGTCTTCGCCTTGGCGAAATGGCCTGCCTGCGGCTTATTGACGAGCGCAGTACGCTTGGTGCCGGTCGTGACCTGGATGGCATCGTAGCCATCCGTGTCCTTGGTCTTGACCTGGGTCACGCGATTTGCTTCCACCTCGATCACCGACACCGGCACCGACTCGCCGTTCTCGGTAAACACTCGGGACATGCCGCATTTGCGGCCAACCAATCCGATAGTCATGACTGATCTCCTCGAGTTCTCAGTAGAGCTTGATCTGAACGTCGACGCCCGCGGCCAGGTCGAGCTTCATCAGCGCGTCCACGGTCTTGTCGTTCGGGTCGACGATATCCATCACACGCTTGTGCGTGCGGGTCTCGTACTGGTCACGCGCGTCCTTGTCGACGTGCGGCGAAGTGAGCACGGTGTAGCGCTCGATCTTCGTGGGAAGAGGGATAGGACCTCGGACCTGAGCCCCGGTGCGGCGGGCGGTCTCGACGATCTCGCTGGCAGACCTGTCGATCAAACGATGATCGAAAGCCTTCAGCCGAATACGAATTCGCTGTTGCTGAGCCATGTTTCTCTCCGTAGCGGTGTTCACGCCGCGCATTTCGCGCGTTCGCCACATCCTTGAGCCTACGCTCCACCGCCGATGTTTGTTCTCACTCGCAAAGCGAGCAAGAGGGCCGCGAACTATACTCCGCGGCGTTGTAATTGCCAAGCCCTAAACGAAACTGTTTATGTTCGGTTAAAGCAGATCCCTGAAGTCCCCGCCTCCTGGCAGGGACCTGCAGGCCTTCCTTACTTGATGACCTTGGCGACGACACCGGCGCCGACGGTACGGCCGCCTTCGCGAATCGCGAAGCGCAGGCCTTCTTCCATCGCGATCGGAGCAATCAGCGACACCACCATCTTCACGTTGTCGCCCGGCATCACCATCTCCACACCTTCCGGCAGCTCACAGTTGCCCGTGACGTCGGTCGT
>JALHRS010000171.1 GCA_022841325.1 Lysobacterales bacterium
GAGATCTACATCGAAGGTCTGCTGGCTGAGAGCTTCAAGACCGGCGTGCAGGCCATTGCCAACAGCGACCCCAGCCCCGAGGCCTACGACGCCTTCATCGGGCGTTACACGGCACTGGCACAGCAGCCGCTGGTGGCGCATTGATGTTCACGGCGCCGTGATCTGTCGATGAGGACTCCGTGAGAGGTGCTTCCTAGGATCGGGGTCACAGGGTTCGCAGCGCCGGGCCCTGGACTCCCAACCCGATCCAGGAGAAGTCCCATGTCCCGAACCCGTTTCGCCCGCGCGCTGGCCATGCCCGCGCTCGCCTTCAGTGCAGCTGCCGTGGCCACTGCAGCACCGGTGCAACTGACCGTCACCATCGAGAACCTGGCCACGGCCAACAGCGTGAGCTTCGCGCCGCTGCATGTGGGCTTCCACAACGGCACTTTCGACGCATTCAACAACGGGCAGGCTGCCGGCGCGGGCATCACCACGGTTGCCGAAGGCGGCTCGGGTACGCAGTGGCAAGCCGACTTTGGCGCGGCCGACCCCACTGCCACGCGCGGCACCATTGGCGGAGCGCTGTTGCCCGGGGCCAGCAACAGCCAAGTATTCACGGTGGACCCGAGCCTAAACCCCTTCTTCACCTTCGCCTCGATGGTGATTCCGAGCAACGACTTGTTCATCGGCAATGACTCGCCGACCGGCTTTCGTCTGTTTGACGCAGCCGGGAATCTGCTGATCAGCTCGATCGACCAGCTGGCGCGCGAGATCTGGGACAACGGCTCTGAAGTGGCAGACCCGGCCAGCGCGGCCTTCGTCGTCGGAGGCAACAACGACGCGCGGACGGCACAGAACGGGGTCGTGAACTTCAGCTTCGGCGAGTTGAACGCGTTCAATGGCTTGACCACGGCGGCAGGTTACGTCTTCAACAACAGCCTGAACGGCGGCGAAACGGTCTACCGCATCGGCTTCGCGGTGCAGAACGCGGTGCCGGAACCGGCCGGCGTGGGCCTGGCGCTGGCAGCGTTGGGCTTGCTGGCCGGCGTGAGACGGGTCGGCCACTGGCGCAGCAAACCGACGGCGAACTTCACAGCTGCGTGAGGTCTTGGCCCGTGCGCCTGGTGTCCAATCGGCGCACGGTCCAGGCGACGGGGCCGGGCGATCCCTGGCCCCGCGGATGAATGAACAACTGCTGATCGTCGAGGACGATGACGCGATTGCCGATGCGCTGGCCCTGCACCTGAAGGAGGCCGGCTACCGTTTGCATCGCGAAAGCGACGGCCTGCAGGCGATGGGCGCCATCGACCGCCAGCGCTGGGACCTGGTGCTGCTGGATGTGATGCTGCCCGGCGCCGACGGCTGGGACCTGTGTCGCCACCTGCGCCAGCGCCACCCGGACGTGCCGGTGATCATGCTCAGCGCCCGCTCGGCCGAAGCGCACCGCGTGCTGGGGCTGGAACTGGGCGCGGACGACTACATGGCCAAGCCCTTCTCGATGCTGGAGCTGGTGGCCCGCCTGCGCGCACTGCTGCGGCGCGTCGAGCAGATTCGCGCCGCACCGGCGTCGGCGGCCGAGCTGCGCTTCGGCCCGTTCCGGCTCGACACGAGCCGGCGCGAGCTGATCCGCGACGGCGTCACGTTGAGCCTGACGCTGCGTGAATTCGACCTGCTCCACTACCTAGCCCGCCACGCCGGCCAGGCCTTCAGTCGCAGCGAACTGCTGTCGCGCGTCTGGGGTGCTGGCTTCGACGGGTATGAGCACACCGTCAACTCGCACATCAACCGTCTGCGCGCCAAGGTCGAGGACGATCCGCGCGAGCCGCGGCGTATCGTCACCGTGTGGGGCGTGGGCTACCGTTTCGAGGGCGACCCCGCATGAGCCGTTTCAGCTTCGGCACCCGGCTGACCGCTACGCTGGCGCTGCTGCTGCTGGCGTTTGGCCTGCTGGTGGCGCTGCTGGTGCGGCAGGTCGGCCACGAGCGTGACCTGGAGTCGCTGCAGCGGCTGTCGCACGGCCTGGCGCGGCACATCGTGGCGCATTGGCCCGAGGTGTCCGACGTCGACCGCGCGCGCGCCGATCGCACTGCACGGGATGCCGTGCTGGCGCAGTTGATGGCCGTGAACCCGGGCATCAACGTCTACGTGCTCGACGCCGACGGCAAGGTCGACGCCTACCTGGGCCAGCCCGGCATGGTGCGCCAGCCGCAGGTCGACCTGGACGCCGTGCGGGCGTTCCTGGACGGTGGCAGACTGCCCTTGCTGGGCACCGACCCGATGGGGGGAGCCCAGCCGCGGGTGTTCACGGCGGCGATGTTCCCGCCCCGCCCGGGAGACAGCCGGCCGCCGGGCTACCTCTACATCGTGCTGGATGGGGCTGCGCGTGCGCTGGTGGCGACCCAGGTCAGCCCACGCGGCGCCTGGATGGGGCTGGCCGGCGCGGGTGCTGCCGGACTGGTGGCGTTGTGGCTGCTGGGAGCGGGCGTGTTCGGCCGCCTGACACACCCGCTGCGGGCCCTCGCGCAGCGCATGCAGGCCTACAGCCGCCCGGCGGGGGAAACCGACCCCGCAACGCCGCGCGGCGACGAAGTGCAGGCCATCGGCCAGGCCTTCGACGGCATGGTGCAGCGCATCGAAAGCCAGGCCGTACGAGAGCGCGAGCAGGTATCGGCACACCGCGACATGATCGCCGGCGTGGCACATGATCTGCGCACTCCGTTGACGGCGCTGCATGGGCACCTGGAAGCGCTGGCCGGCAGCTTCACCATCACGCCCGACGTGCACGACCAGCGCCTGTCTGCGGCGCTGAAGCAAAGCGACAAGGTGCGCCGCTTGTCGCAACAGCTGTTCGAACTGGCGGCGCTGCAATCCACCGAAGCGGTGCTGCACCGCGAGCGCTTTCATCTGGAAGACGTGGTCACCGACACGGTGCAGAAGTTCGAACTCAGCGCGCCTGGTGGTGGCGTGACGCTGCAAGGCGCGCCACCGGGACCGCTGGCGCTGGACGGCGACCTGCAACTGATCGAACGTGCGCTGACCAACCTGATCGACAACGCCATCCGCCACGGCCCGGCGCGCGAACCGGTGCGCGTGAGCGTGGAGCGCGACGGCCAGCAGGCGCGCGTGCTGGTGGAAGATGGCGGTGCCGGCCTGCCTGCCGATGTGGCGCAGCGGCTGGGCCGCGGCATGTCGCTGCGC
>JALHRS010000172.1:0-576 GCA_022841325.1 Lysobacterales bacterium
GCGTTGATCCAGAGGAACACCGGGATCACCGCCAGCGTCATCGACAGCTCGTACGAGATCAGCTGCGCCGAGGCCCGGATGCCGCCGAGGAAGGGATACTTCGAGTTCGACGCCCAGCCGGCGATGATCATCGAGTAGACCCCCAGCGACGAGACGGCGAACACGGCGAGGATGCCGACGTCGACGTTGGCGAGGATCAACGGCACGATCTCGCCGGCCGAACCGACGTAGGCGCCGAACGGCACCGCCGCCACCGTCGTGAACGCCGGCGCCACCGCCACCACCGGCGCGAGCAGGAAATAGAACTTGTTCACGTGCCCGGGGAACGCGTCCTCCTTGAAAAGCATCTTCGCCCCGTCGGACATCAGGTGGAACACGCCGAGCCGCTGCAGCATCGGCCCCACCACGGGCATCCAGGCAAACCAGAACGGGATCGCCCGGTTCGGCCCCGGCCGGCCCTGCATCCACGCCGAGACCTTGCGCTCGGCCAGCGACGACGCGCCGGCAATCGGGAAAATCACCAGGATCACCGCCAGCCCCTTGAAGACGGCCTGCAGGACAGGATGGAGACTGTTC
>JALHRS010000172.1:586-3123 GCA_022841325.1 Lysobacterales bacterium
GCGTTTGGGGTGTGTCGGGCGGGATCACCCACCCCCGCCCCGCCGCGCCTGCCGGCGGGGTTCGGAGACCCCGCCCTACAGAATGATCGCCTGCGGCCATGGACTTCATGCGCTGGCCGCCGCGGTGACCGCGGGTTTGAAGTGGAGTGTCTCGCCCTCGACGAAGGGCAGGCCGGCCCAGGCGGCGGCGTCGAGCAGCAGTCCGGTGGACGGAATCCCGGCAAAGGTGACACCCGCCAGCGGCTTCACCTCGGCGGCGATCATCGTCCACAACGAACCGAAATCCGACGTGATCACCTTGCCCCCGGCCGCCGCGTTCAAATTGGCGAGCGTCACCAGATCATCCGCCACGCCACCACTGCCGGCCTGGTCGCCGACCTGCCCCGCCGCCGGCCCCGGCACCGCCCGGGCAAATTTCTGGAGCCGAAACTGCTGGTTCACAAAACTCCCGGCCTTCTCAAACACCGTCAGCGCCGGCAGGACGATCCGCGCCGCCGCACTCGTGGCGTTGGCGTGCGTGCCGAGATACACGACGGCGACCTTGGCCAGCTGCGCCGCACTCAACCCCGCCGCCACCAGGTCCTCACCGACCGAAAGCACTGTCTTCACCGTCCCGGCGTCAATGGCGGCCGCGAGGGCCCCCAACCCGCCGGTCCTGACCTGACTCTCGTCCCCTGGAGCCGTGGCGCCCTCGCCGCGGCCACTTTCACGCGCCGGGGGCGGCCCGTCCCCAGCGACCGGCGTGCCTTCCACCGCCGGCAAGGCCGCAATCAGTCCCGTCACCAGCGCACCGCGGACGTTCGGGTTGCGGTCGGCCGAGACCAGGATGCCGTCGCCCGGTCCCACCCGGCTGACGAGCTGCACCGAGGCCTTGAGCGTCTCGGCCAGCTTCCGCGTGAGGAACTGTTCCTCCACCGTGCTCCGCCCCGAGCCGACGATGGCCACCGCACCCGCCCTCAGCAGGTCGCCGGCCGCCTTCACCGCCTGCTCGTTGGTCGCGGGGGCACCGCTGACGGCCGCGACGACCAGCCGGTTGTCGGCGCGCACCTGCTTGTAGAGCGCGCGGCCCGAATCGGCCATCCAGTGGTCGTTCACCTCGTCGTTCTTCCGCGGCGTGATCCGGTAGATGACGCCCTCGCGGCTCCACACCTCGGTGTTGGCGCCGACGGACGACTCGGGGTCGATGCCCGGCGTCTGCTTGAGGAACCAGACCCGCATCTTGAACCGGAAGTCCGTCGACGTGAGCGCGCCCACCGGGCAGATGTCGACGGTGTTGAGCGAATAATTGTTCTCCAGCTGCCGGCCCGGGTAGCACGTCAGCGTGCTGAAGCTGCCCCGGTCGATGAAGCCGAGGACGTCGTCCTGCGCGACCTCCTTGCAGAAACGGATGCAGCGCGAGCAGAGGATGCAGCGCTCGTCGTCGAGCATGACGCGCGGGCCCAGCTGGGTGCGCTTCGGCTTCACGTTCTTCTGCTCGACAAAGCGCGAGTAGCCGCGGCCGTAGGCGGTCGAATGCTCCTGCAGCCGGCACTCGCCCGCCTGGTCGCAGATCGGGCAGTCCAGCGGGTGGTTGATCAGCAGCAGCTCCGTCACGCCCTCGCGGCACTCCCTGACCATCGGCGTGCTCGTGCGGACGTGGAGACCCTGCGACGCGTTGGTGCCGCAGCCGATCTGCGGCCGCGGAATCCAGTTGATCTTCTGCTTGCCCGTGACGGCGTCGACCAGCGGCTGGCGGGTCGCCGGGTCCATCGCCGGCAGGCCCATCTCGATCAGGCACATCCGGCAATTGCCCACGATCGTGAGCTTCGGGTGGTAGCAATAGTGCGGGATCTCGATCCCGAGCAGCCGCGCGGCCTCGATGACATTCGTGCCTTTCGGCACGGCAATGTCCTGGCCGTCAATGTTGACGGTGACGAGGTCGGGTTTGGGTGCGGCGGTCATCGGAAAAGGCGGGGGCTCGGGGTCACACGAGGTCGAGGGTTCCGGCGGGTTTGGCCTGTTTGGCGGCGGCGTAGCCCTTGAACTCGTCGCCGAACTTCAGGACGAAGCTCTGCGTCGGCCAGGAACACGCCTCGCCGAAGGCGCAGATGGTGCGGCCGGCGATTTGATCCGCGACGCTCTTGAGCAGCACGCCGTCCTCGGCGCGCGGCGTCTCGTGCACCATGCGGTTCGTGATCTTCTTCATCCACAGCGAGCCCTCGCGGCACGGCGTGCACTGGCCGCAGCTCTCGTGGGCGTAGAACGCGTTGATGTTGGCGAGCGCCTCCACCATGTTGACCGAGTCGTCCATCACGATCACGCCGCCGGAGCCGCCCATCGTGCCGCAGGCCGCGAGCGTATCGAAATCCATCGGGATGTCCTCGACCGTGAGCGTGCGCGAGGTGCCGTCCTTGTTTTTCAACGTGAATGTCTCGCCGAATTTCAGAATCTTCGCCGACGAACCGCCCGGGATGACGGCCTTGAATTTCCGGCCGGGGAGCGGGCCGCCGCAGACCTCGTTGAGCAGCTGGCCCATCGTGATCTTGCCGACCTCATAT
>JALHRS010000173.1 GCA_022841325.1 Lysobacterales bacterium
TCTTCGGCATAGCGGCTGGCGCTGCCACCGTAGCCCACGGCCAGGTCCTGCAGCTGGCATTCACCGCCCTGGTCGCAGATGGGGCAGTCCAGCGGGTGGTTGATGAGCAGGAACTCCATCACCGACTGCTGCGCCTTCACGGCCTTGTCGCTCTTGGTGCGCACGATCATGCCGTTGGTCACCGGCGTGGCGCAGGCGGGCATGGGCTTGGGCATCTTCTCGATGTCGACCAGGCACATGCGGCAGTTGGCCGCGATGCTGAGCTTCTTGTGGTAGCAGAAGTGCGGGATGTAGGTGCCCGCCGCGTCTGCAGCGTGCATCACCATGCTGCCGTCGGGCACGGTGACTGTCTTGCCGTCGATGTTCAGTTCGGCCATGGCGTCAGACGGTTTGCGCGACCTTGCAGGTCTTGTGTTCGATGTGGTGCGCGAACTCGTCGCGGAAGTGCTTGAGCATGCCTTCCACCGGCATCGCCGCGGCGTCACCCAGGGCGCAGATGGTGCGGCCCTTGATGTTGTGAGCGACCGAGTCCAGCAGCGCCAGGTCGTCGGCGCGGCCCTGGCCGTGCTCTATGCGGTGGATGACGCGCCACAGCCAGCCCGTGCCTTCGCGGCAGGGTGTGCACTGGCCGCAGCTCTCGTGCTGGTAGAAGTAGCTCAGGCGCAGCAGGCTCTTGACCATGCAGCGGTGCTCGTTCATCACGATGACGGCACCGCTGCCCAGCATCGAGCCGGCCTTGGCGATGGCGTCGTAGTCCATCGTCAGGTCCATCATCGTCTTGGCCGGCAGCACGGGTGCGGACGAGCCACCCGGAATCACCGCCTTCAGCGCCCCGCCCTTCACGCCGCCGGCCAGTTCCAGCAGCTTCGCGAACGGCGTGCCCAGCGGCACTTCGAAGTTGCCCGGCTGGTTGACGTCGCCGACGACACTGAAGATCTTGGTGCCGCCGTTGTTCGGCTTGCCGCACTCCAGGTAGGCCTGGCCGCCGTTGTTGATGATCCACGGCACCGCGGCGAAGGTCTCGGTGTTGTTGATCGTCGTCGGCTTGCCGTAGAGCCCGAAGCTGGCCGGGAACGGCGGCTTGAATCGCGGCTGGCCCTTCTTGCCTTCCAGGCTTTCGAGCAGCGCCGTCTCCTCGCCGCAGATGTAGGCACCGAAACCGTGGAAGGCGTGCAGCTGGAAGCTGAAGCCGCTGCCCTGGATGTGGTCGCCCAGGAAACCCGCGGCACGTGCTTCTTCCAGCGCCTGCTCGAAGCGCTCGTAGACCTCGAAGATCTCGCCGTGGATGTAGTTGTAGCCCGTCTTGATGCCCATCGCGTAGGCGGCGATGGCCATGCCTTCGATGACGATGTGCGGGTTGTAGGCCAGGATGTCGCGGTCCTTGCAGGTACCCGGTTCACCTTCGTCGCTGTTGCAGACCAGGTACTTCGGCCCCGGGAACATGCGCGGCATGAAGCTCCACTTCAGCCCGGTCGGGAAACCCGCGCCGCCGCGGCCGCGCAAGGCGCTGAGCTTCACCTCGGCGATGACCTGGTCCTGCGTCATGCCGGCACCTCCATCGGCCGCCAGGATCTTGCGCAGCGCGCTGTAGCCGCCGCGCGCCACGTAGTCGGCCAGGCGCCAGTTCTTGCCGTTCAGTCCGGCGTAGATCTGCGCGCCGAGGTGGCGGTCGTGGAAGCAGGTCTGGCTGCCCGTGGCCTGGAACTTCGACAGGTCAAGCGTCATTTCGCAACCTCGCCGTCCGCCTTCAGCAGGGCCAGCAGTTCGTCCAGCCGTTCAGGGCTCATGAAGCTCAGCATCTGGCGGTCGTTCAGCAACATCACCGGCGCATCGGCGCAGGCGCCCAGGCACTCGCTGGGCTGCACCGTGAAGACGCCGTCGGCCGTGGTGCCGTAGGGCTCGACGCCGAGCTTCTTGCAGACGTGGTCGAGCGCCTTGTCGCCGTCGCGCAGCGCGCAAGGCAGGTTGGTGCAGACGTTGAGCTTGTACCGGCCCAGCGCCTGCTGGTTGTACATGTTGTAGAAGGTGGTGACCTCGTGCACCGCGATCGCCGGCATGCCCAGGTGGGCCGCGATGCCGGCCTCGGCCTCGGGCGAGACATGACCCTGCTCGTGCTGCACGATGGCCAGGCAGGCCATCACCGCGCTCTGCTTCTGGTCGGCGGGGTACTTGGCCACTTCCTTGTCGAAGCGGGCCAGCGTGGCTGCGGTGAAGGGCATCATCGGGCGCTCATCGGTCAATTTCGCCGAACACGATATCCATGGTGCCGATGATCGCCACGGCGTCGGCAATCATGTGGCCGCGCGCCATCTCGTCCAGCGCGGCCAGGTGTGGGAAGCCGGGGGCGCGGATCTTCAGCCGGTAGGGCTTGTTGGCGCCGTCGCTCACCAGGTAGATGCCGAACTCGCCCTTGGGGTGTTCCACCGCGGCATAGGCCTCGCCCTCGGGCACGTGCATGCCTTCGGTGAAGAGCTTGAAGTGGTGGATCAGCTCTTCCATGTTGGACTTCATGTCCACGCGCGTTGGCGGCGCCACCTTGTGGTTGCTCGTGATCACGGGGCCCGGGTTGGCGCGCAGCCACTGCACGCACTGCTGCACGATGCGGTTGCTCTGGCGCATCTCTTCGATGCGCACGAGGTAGCGGTCGTAGGTGTCGCCGTTGACGCCCACCGGCACGTCGAAGTCCATGCGGTCGTAGACGTCGTAGGGCTGCTTCTTGCGCAGGTCCCAGGCGATGCCGCTGCCGCGCAGCATCGGGCCGCTGAAGCCCAGGCTCAGGGCGCGCTCGGGGCTGACGACGCCCACGCCCACGGTGCGCTGCTTCCAGATGCGGTTGTCGGTGAGCAGGGTCTCGTAGTCGTCGACGTTCTTCGGGAAGCGCGTGCAGAAGTCCTCGATGAAGTCGAGCAGCGAACCCTGGCGGTTTTCGTTCAGCGCCTTGATCGCCTTCTCGTTCTTGATGCGCGAGACCTTGTACTGCGGCATCGAATCCGGCAGGTCGCGGTAGACGCCCCCCGGGCGGAAGTAGGCCGCGTGCATGCGCGCGCCCGACACCGCCTCGTACATGTCGAAGATGTCTTCGCGCTCGCGGAAACAGTAGATGAGGATG
>JALHRS010000174.1 GCA_022841325.1 Lysobacterales bacterium
GGGATAAAGCTCGAGAACGTGACCATCGACATGCTGGGCCGCGCCAAGCGCGTTCGCATCGAGAAGGAAAACACCACGATCGTCGACGGCGCCGGCAAGAAGGACGACATTTCCGGCCGTTGCGCGCAGATCAAGGCGCAGATCGAGGAAACCACCTCGGACTACGACCGCGAGAAGCTGCAGGAGCGTCTGGCCAAGCTTGCGGGCGGCGTTGCCGTCATCAAGGTCGGCGGCTCGACGGAAGTCGAAGTCAAGGAGCGCAAGGACCGCGTCGACGACGCGCTGAACGCCACGCGTGCAGCCGTTGAAGAAGGCATCGTTCCGGGCGGCGGCGTTGCCCTGCTGCGTGCGAAGAAGGCTCTCGAAGGCCTGAAGTCGGACAATGCCGACGTGCAGGCCGGCATCAACATCGTGTCGAAGGCGCTCGAAGCGCCGTTGCGCCAGATCGTCGAGAACGCCGGTGTTGAAGGCTCGATCGTTGTCGGCAAGCTGCTGGAAAAGACTGGCAACTACGGCTTCAATGCCCAGACGGAAGAGTATGTCGACATGGTTGCAGCCGGCATCATCGACCCGACCAAGGTCGTCCGCGTGGCGCTGCAGGACGCCGCCTCGGTAGCCTCGCTGCTGATCACGACGGAAGCCATGATCGCCGAGCGTCCGAAGGACAAGTCCGGCACCTCCGGAATGCCCGGCGGCATGCCCGGCGGCGGCATGGGCGGCATGGACTTCTAAGTCCAACGCTCAGCCACAGGCTGAAAA
This sequence comes from Lysobacterales bacterium, assembly GCA_022841325.1. Classification (GTDB taxonomy): domain Bacteria; phylum Pseudomonadota; class Gammaproteobacteria; order Xanthomonadales; family SZUA-5; genus JADKFD01. The sequence continues at coordinate 760 of JALHRS010000174.1, forward strand.
GACAGAACCCCGGTGGAAACACCGGGGTTTTTTAATGCCCCGGATGCGACACAATCGCGGATCAGCTTGTGCAGCCATCCATAGCGGGATGGTAAACATGGTCAGCCGCCGGACGTTCACGACAGGTCTTGCCGCAGGCGCGGTCACCGGGCTGCTTCCGCACGCTGCCGCTGCCAAGCCCGCCTATCGCGGGCCGAATGTCATACTCGTCCGGTTTGGAGGCGGCGTGCGCCGTGCTGAAACCATCCGGCCGGGAAGCAGCTTTGCGCCGTTTCTGCTGCATCGCCTTGCACCGCGCGGCGTGCTAATCCCCAACATGCGGATCGAGCAACTGGATGGCGTGTCTACCTCGCACGCCGAGGGCACTATCAATATCTTGACGGGCCGCTATCTCGCTTATGCCGACCGCGGCAGCAGCCTGTTCGAGGACCGGCTGGAGCCGACGCAGCCGACATTGTTCGAATACCTGCGCGAGGCCTTTGCCCTCGAGCCGCATGACGCCCTGCTCATCAATGGCGAAGACCGGCCGCAGGAGGAATATCTCGTGGCGGGCGCTACGGGCCACCGGTCGCTCGCCGTCAGGGCGGAGATGCTGAGCCTTCACCGCTTCAAGCTGCACAAGAACCGCCGCATTCTCGCCGAGGCCAAGCTGGAGGACGACGGTTTGTTGCGCGCACGGGAGGAACTCGATGCGCTGATTGCCAGGGCGCCGCCGGGCGAGACGCTGGAGCCGGCTCCCGTCGTTGCTGCCTTCTGGGATCGTTGGCGTGCCGATTTCGGGGATACCGGGCTCGTCAATCCGCGAGGTGACAGCCTTCTCACCGAGATCGCGATCCGCGCCATGCGCGAGCTGAGGCCGAAACTGATGATGATCAATTATCAGGACACGGATTATGTGCACTGGGGAAACGCCTCGCACTACACGCGCGCCATCGCCATGATCGACAAAGGCCTCGAACAGATCGTGGCTGCGGCGGACGCTGAAGACGGCTATCGCGGCAACACCGTCTTCGTGGTCGTGCCCGACTGCGGCCGAGACGCCAATGAACTGATGGAGGTTCCGTTCCAGCACCACTTCGGCACCCGGGCGGCCCATGAAATCTGGGCGCTGATCGCGGGGCCGGGCATCGTCCGCAATCGCGTGCTGGACGCCAGCGCCGACCAGAGTGCCATTGCCGCCACGGTCGCCGCCGTCATGGGATTCAAAGCGAAACATGCGGAAAGCACGGCCCTGGCAGGCATCCTGTCATGACGGCTACAGTCGCCGCGCCAGCTGCCCTGCGGTCTCCTGCCTCCAGACTGTTGCGCCGGGTTTTGGACATGGCGCTCGGCACGCTGCTTTGCACCAATCCGTTTACCGCGGTGTTCGCACTGGGCTGGCTGATGCGGCGCATGCGCTGGATCGCATTGCCCGGTGAGGAACAGCCTGGATGGGTGATGATGCAGAGCGGTTCCGGCCTCAGGCGGCTGCTGGGGGGCCTTGCTGCAAACACGCGCGAGGGTATCGGCGGGGCCGGCTCGCTGCTCATCGCTACGCTGCCATTCACCGGGCTTTTCGCGCTTCTGTGGTGGGCAGGATGGAATAATTCATTCACCAAGGGATATGAGCAGGCGGCACTTGCGCCGGTTGTCAGCCTTGTTGCCGCGGCCGCGTCGCTACCGGTCATCACCTATCTTCCGATGGCGCTGGCCCATCAGGCTGTCACGCAGCGCTGGAAGGCATTTTTCGCGTGGCGCGAGGTGATGGCGCTGATCGCGCGGGCACCGTGGCGATATGCCGGCGTCCTGATCCTGCTCGCAGCCGCTTCGGCGCTGGTGATGGTGTTCCGCGTCGTACCGGTATTCGCCCAGTCGATCTGGCCGGAGCTTGCGGATGCCGATGCGGCCCAAATGGCGGCGGTGAGACTCAACTTGACTCTGGCTTACGGCGCCACGGTGTTTCTCTCGGCATGGTTGCTGCGCAGCCTGTCGGCGCGCTGCTACGCAGTTGCAAGAGCGAGACTTGATCGAGTGCCGCCCAGACTGGCGTGGCGGGCCGCTGCCTGGTCGTTGTATCTGGCAGCCGCATTGATCATCGTGATCCAAATCTATATCGCGCAGTTCTTCAACTACAGCAATGTGCGCTGGTTCCTGCAACCGCATTTGCTGCTGCCTGCGGCGACCTGACGCTTACACCGGGCCCCCGCTCCACACCTGCCCCGGCCTGAAGGCCT
>JALHRS010000175.1 GCA_022841325.1 Lysobacterales bacterium
GCGGCGGTGCGCGCCTGGGGGCTGGAGATCCTGTGCCGCAACCCGGCCGAGTACTCGGACGCGCTGACCGCGGTGGTGATGCCCGACGGCAAGGATGCCGACGGTCTGCGCACGCTGATCCATCGTCGCTTCAACATGTCGCTCGGCACGGGGCTGGGCAAGGTCAAGGGCAAGGTGTTCCGCATCGGCCACCTGGGCGACTTCAATGACTTGACGCTGATGGGCACCTTGAGCGGCGTGGAAATGGGGTTGGTCGAGTACGGCGTCAAGTTGAAAGGAAGCGGCGTGCAGGCGGCGATGGACTCGCTGCGCGCGGCGGGCGAGGAGACACAGGGGACACGCAAGGCGGCGTAGTTCGCCGGTTCCCGCGGGACAAAAACAACTAGCGGTTCACAACATCATCCAAGGAGACAGGCAATGAAGCACTCGAACTTCGCGATCACCCGGCGTCACTGGCTGGCTGTGGCTGGCTTGTCCGCCTGGGCGCTGTCCACCCCGGTCCTGGCGCAGACCGAGATCAAGTTCGGCCACGTCGGCGAGCCGGGGTCGCTGTTCGCCGCCAGCGCCGACGAGTTCGCCAAGCGTGCCAACGCCAAGCTCGGCAACAAGGCCAAGGTCGTCGTCTATGGGTCAAGCCAGCTCGGCGGCGATAAGGAACTGGTGCAGAAGCTCAAGCTCGGCACGGTTGATATCGCGCTGCCGTCGACCGTAATGTCGTCCGAGGCGGATCTGTTCGGCGTGTTCGAGATGCCGTATCTCGTCAAGGACCGCAAGCACATGGGTCGGATCGAGAAAGACGTGTTCTGGCCGAAGATCGCGCCCGAAGCCGAGAAGAAAGGCCTCAAGGTGATCGGCGTGTGGGAGAACGGCTATCGGCACATCACCAACTCGCGCCGCCCGATCAACACGCCCGAGGATCTGAAGGGCATCAAGCTGCGCGTGCCCGAGGGCAAGTGGCGCGTGAAGATGTTCCAGACCTACGGTGCGAATCCTTCTCCGATGAAGTTCTCCGAGGTGTTCACCGCGCTGCAGACTGGCGTGATGGACGGCCAGGAAAATCCCTTCACGCAGATCTACAGCGCGAAATTCCAGGAAGTGCAGAAGTTCCTGTCGCTCACCGGCCATGTGTACACGCCGGCGTACGTGACCGTGGGCACCCGGAAATGGGCCTCGCTGCCGGAAGACGTTCGCAAGATTTTGGAAGACACCGCGCGCGAGACGCAGGCATTTGTCTACGAGAAGGCCGCCAAGGACGACGACGAACTGCTCGGCAAGATCAAGTCAGCCGGCGTGCAGGTGAACTCGCCCAACAAGGACGCGTTCGTCGCTGCCAGCAAGCCGGTGTACGACGAGTTCGCCAAGGAAGTGGCGGGCTCCAAGGACGTAATCGATCGCGCGATCGCTCTCGGCAAGTAGATCCGTGGGATTCGAAGCTTTGCGTAGAGGGTTCGAGCGAGCCCTCGAGTGGCTCGTGATCGCGCTCATGGTGGCGCTCGCCGTCGAGGTGATGGTGGGCGTCTTCTTCCGCTACATCGGCCACTCGCTGGTCTGGTACGACGAGGTCGCCTCGATCCTGCTGGCCTGGGTGACTTACTACGGAGCCGCGCTCGCCACGCTCAAGCGCGCCCATATCGGCGTGCCGGAACTGGTCAAGATGCTGCCGCCCGGCCCGCGGGTGGCGGTGGCTCTGTTCGCCGAGCTGTGCATCTTTGCCTTCTTCATCCTGCTCGGCTGGGTCGGCTACTCGGTGCTCGAAATCCTGGTCTATGACGACCTGGTATCGCTACCCGGCGTGTCGGTCGCGTATGCGCAGTCGGTCATCCCCATCAGCGCGGCGCTGTTCATCCTGGCCGAACTGCTGGTGCTGCCGCAGGTGATCCGCGAGGCGCGTCGACCATGACGCCGTTCCTCGTCTTTGTTGCGATCATTGCGCTCGTCCTGATGAACGTGCCGATCGCAGTGTCGTTGGGCATTGCCGCGGTAGCGGCCATCCTCGCCGGGCAGGGCGTATCCGCGCTGCCGAACGTGGCGATCACGATGTACCAGGGCGCGACCAGCTTTCCGCTGATCGCGATCCCGCTGTTCATCCTGGCCGGCGCCATCATGAATACGTCGGGCATCTCGCGCCGGCTGATGGACTTCGCCTCCGCGCTGCTCGGCTCGGTGCGCGGCGCGCTGGCCCAGGTCAACGTGCTGACCTCGATGTTCTTCGCAGAGATCTCTGGCTCGGCGGTCGCTGATGTGGCTGCCACCGGCTCGATCATGATCCCGGCGATGAAAAAGCGCGGCTACCCGGCTGACTTCACCGCCGCGGTGACGTCGTCGTCGGCCTCGCTGGCAATCATCATCCCGCCGTCAATCCCGATGATCCTGTACGCGGTGATGGCGGGCACCTCGGTCGTGCAGCTGTTCGTCGCCGGCATCGTGCCGGGATTGATTGCCGGCTTCTCCATGATGGGGCTGTGCTACGTCTACGCCGTGCGCTACAACTGGCCTGTCGAGGAGGCGTTCCAGTTATCCAAGCTCTGGCGCGCTTTCAAGGATGCGTTCTGGGCCTTGACGATGCCGATCATCATCCTCGGCGGCATCTTCGGCGGCGTGGTCACCGCCACCGAGGGCGCGGCGCTCGCCGTGCTGGCGGCGATCGTCATCGGCACGCTGATCTACCGCGAACTGGACTTCAAGCACCTGCGTGACGCCATCATCGAAGGCGGCGTGCAAACGGGCTCGGTGATGCTGCTGGTGGCCGCCTCCAGCCTGCTCGGTCTGTACCTGACCGAAGCGCAGCTGCCGCAGATGCTCGCGCGCGAGCTGATCAGCATCACCAGCAACCCGTGGCTGGTCCTGGCAATGCTCAACGTGTTCTTCTTCTTCGTCGGCATGTTCCTGCACTCGAGATCGGAAGAGCA
>JALHRS010000176.1 GCA_022841325.1 Lysobacterales bacterium
CCCGGCGTCTGGCGGAGATCGCCGCGCAGTGGATCGCCCGGAACGCCAACCGGGATTTGCCAGAGCCGCCGATGGGATTTTAGCTGATGGCTGATGACTGGAGGCAGTTGCAGATCGCGGGTGTTCGTTCGGTTCAATTGTCGTCGTCGTCGGACTGCGCGGTGCAAATGTTTGGAAATCCTATAGCTGTGCAGAGGGTCTTCCCTCAAATGCGATGAATCTGACAAGCAAGGCCGGGAATTGGCAGGCCGACTAAGGCGTGCAGAGTCCCTCCTCAGCAGGAACAACGATAACACATATTAGACGGAAAATCGGAACAGATGTTCCGATTGCTCCCTTGACAAATGCTGGACTTATTGTCTGAGGTCGATTAGATCATGACCGTTATTTCGACACTGCCGCGTCCGCAACCGATTGGCATTCAGCCCTTGCCGACGGGATATTTACTGCTGCCGCCGGTGGTCGATGGGGCTGCACTACTTGAGCTGCTGCGCGGCAGAATACCTGCGGCGCTGCCGGATGCCTGGGAGTTCTACCGGGCCGCGTTGAACGGGAAGACTGCAACTGCGGTGGCGCTGCTGGCGACGGATTGCTCCACGTTGGGGGAATACAATCGCTTTGTGTTGGCGGGAAGCGCGGCGGATTATGCCCGGCTGCGCGAACGGCTGCCCGTTGATCTGATCCCATTCCTCGATGCTGCGGCCTTCACGATGGGCGTGATTGACCAGGCACCAACAGCAGGCGAGGCCGATGGCGAGCTGCGCGCACACCTCCTGTTGGTGCAGGCCAGCGCCCAGATTGAGCAAGGGGGCGGCGCGGCGGCGCTGGAGATGCTGAAAGAGGCGGCAGGCTGCGCGGCAGAATCGCCGTTGTTCCGCGCTCAACTGCTGGCGGCAGAGGCTGACCTACGCCGCGATTTGATGGGGTCGGATACCGAGGTCATCAGCCTGTACCGAGCGGCGCTTCGTGCGCTGCATGGCTCCCCGCTGACTGATTTGCAAAGCGGCATCTGGTTGAACCTGGGGACGGCCTTGCAGGAACGTGGCGAGATGGTAGAGGCGGCGAAGGCGTATCAGGAAGCCTTGCGCTTCATCACCCGCGAGAGCGACCCGGAAGCCTACGCGCTGGCGCAGAACAATCTCGCGCTGACGTATCTCTCCGCGCCGATGTCTGAGGCCGGGGATCAGTTGCGGTCAGCCATCGCCATCAGCGCCCTGCGCGAGGCCTTAACGGTTTACACCCGCCAGACTCATCCGGCCCAGTGGGCCAGCACCCAGCTTAACCTCGCCAACGCGCTGCAATATCTGCCCTCGTCGCACCCGGCGGAAAACCTGGCGGAGGCGGTACGGCTGTACGAAGACTTGTACGCCGTGCGCCGCCGCGACACGGACCCGCTGAGTTATGCCCGGTTGCGGGCGAACCAGGGGACGGCGCTGGCGCACCTGGGCATCTTTGACCATGCGGTCTCCAACCTGCGGGAGGCGCAAGGCATCTTCCGCACGCACAACGAATCTGATGCGGCGGCGACGGTGGAGACCACGCTGGAGCAGATCGCGGCTGCGCTGGATCGGATGCCGGCCTGATGGAAGCCCACGCAGCCCAGCAATTCGACTTCCTGCTGCACACAGCGGTCGAACGCTATAGCGAACGCCTGATGCAGCATCATCAAGGGGCAGCCCCGGCACTCCGTCATTTACGGGCTGGTTCCACTCTGCCGAGTGTGAAGCTGGAGACATTCGTCGATGCGCTGTTCAGTGAGTTCTTGCTGGATAACCCCGCCGGGGCGTGCTTCATCCTGCAGGCGTTGGCGGATCATCCGGCCCCGTCCATCGGCACCCCGCCGCGCCTGAGCGACCACTTGATCCTGCTGGCGAAGGCTGCTTTCGGGCGGTTGCTCCGGCAGAAGACCGAAGAATTATTGGAACAGTCCACCCTGTTTGAGGAGAATGCCTGATGACCAGCGCCACCGCTACCCTGGAACTCGGTTTTGAGACGCTTGCTGAACGGGTCGATCAAACGATGAATGCCGTCCTCGCGTTGGATGTGGACGCGCGTGATAAAGGTATGATGCTCAAGCAGGCCGTTGAAGACTTCCATCAATATGGCCTGGCCCGCCTCGTCCAGATTTTGAAGGCAGACGAACGCGGGCGCGACCTGCTCTACTGTATGCTGGATGAGCCGGGTGTGTATGCGCTGTTCGCCATGCACGGCCTCATCCGGCTCGACCCGAAAACGCGGGCACAGCAGGCGTTGGAAAGCGCCCGCCCCTACATGCAGTCGCACGGTGGGGATGTGGAGATGGTGGATTACAAGGGCGGGGCGCTCTTTATTCAACTGCACGGGGCTTGCTCAAATTGCGGCGCTTCCGAGATGACGCTGCGGAACATCGTGGAGAAGGCCGTCCGCGCCCAGATGCCGGAGATCACCGAGATTGTGGTGGTGCCAGCCGTCGAGCCGGGCATGATCCCGCTGAATGCGATCCCGGTTCATGCTGGCTGAGTTGACCACGCTGCGCTGCACGCCGGAAGTCTGGTTGGGGGCGATGTCCCCCAGCGGATTGGCGCTGCCCGCCGCCAACCCAACCCCCAGTCAGGTCTACGCGCCGCGTGGCGTGTGGCTAACCGAGCGTGGGCTGATCGTGGCCGACTCCGGCAATCACCGACTGCTCATCTGGCATGAACTACCCACACGGGATGGTCAAGCAGCGGACGTGGTGCTGGGGCAACCGGACTTCAGCCGCGAGGGGCCTGCCGCTGGCGGGCGCGGCCCGGAGAACGGTCTGCACCTGCCGACCGGGGTGGCGGTCGTCGATGGGCGCTTGTACGTGGCGGACTCGTGGCATCACCGGATTCTAGTCTGGAATGCGGTGCCAGAGTTAAACGATCAAC
>JALHRS010000177.1 GCA_022841325.1 Lysobacterales bacterium
GCTTGCGCAGCCTTCGGATCATCGACGGCGATGACTTGTGCAGCAACCAAAGCCAGCTCAGCGTCGAACAGCGCATCGAACTCGCTGTTTGGAAGGGCTAGCAGTGGCTCGATGTGCGGTTGGACAGCGGACCGAACGAGGTCGGGTCGCTTCAGCATTCCCCAGGCCTGAGCCTGCAGCAGCGCGTGCTGACGGCCCGCATGTGCGCCGCCCGCCGCCATCGCCTCGGCCAACATCTCGCGCAGCGCCGCCTCGTCCTGGTTGTGCGCGGCCAGGCGCGCGCCCGCTTCGGCAAGAAGCTCCCGGATCGCCGCGGCGACCGACTTGCGCTTCGAGCGCAGCTCGCGCGCTTCGGCGTAACTAGCCTGCGCGCTCTTCACGTCGCCGGCTTCCAAGTACGCCATGCTCAGCGTCGCCAAGAAGCGCACGCGACTGATGCCGTCTTCCGCAGGCAGGGTCTGCAAGCCTTCTTTCAACAGGGCGATGCCGCGCTGCAGGTCGCCGCGCCGAAAGGCGATGGTGCCGAGGTGGGCACGCAGCGCAGCGGTCGACGGAAATGCCACGTCGTCCGGCACGGTCGCACGCAGCTCGAGCGCTTCCCTTAACGCTGCTTCCGCCTGCTCGCCGCGCCCGTTAGCCAACTCAAGGCGTGCCTTGGCGATCAGCGTCGAGCATCGGTCAATCACGTCGCCGCGCGCTCGAAGAACCTTGAGCGACTCGTCAATTGCCGTGCCTGCCTCCTGCCAGCGTGACATCGCCATCAGCATTCGCGCTTCCGCGCCGAGAACTGCCGACGCCGGATTGCTGTTCGCGCCGTAAAGCGCAGTGAAGCGTTCCCGCGAGCCCCGATAGGCCTGCGCTGCGTTGGCGGGCCGGCCGAGCGTCTGGAGCGCGAGACCGTGAAGGAAATAGGCGCTGGCGGCTCGATCTCCTCGGGGCTCGACGGCATCGAGGATCTGTGTTGCGCGCTGCGCAGCCCGTTCTGCTCGCGGCGTATCCGAGTGAAGAAACACCCGGGCCTCAGCAGCCCATGCATCACCGAAGTCCGGACTGTTGGGCGCCTGTATCTCAAGCACCGACTTGGCTTCGACCACCAGAGCTTGCGCCCGGTCGACCTCGCCCTTGCGCATGAGCACCTGCGCGAGACGCAGGTCGGCAACCGCTTTGTCGACGGAGCGATCACCAAAGGTGCGCAGTGCCGCAGCCGCGCTCCGTTCATGCAACTGGTGCGCCTGGTCCAGCAGGGACAGCTCGTCGTGCAGATCCCCGAAGAGACGCAGCAGATAAGCATGCGCATCGGGTGCGCGCTCTGCCAGCGTGTCCACCTTTTCAATGCCAGCGGCCAACAACTCACGAGCCGTCATGTTCTGCGCAGCCTCCGCGTTCGGCTGCATCACGCTGTTGGCCCTGAAGATGTCGACGAGCAGATCGCGCACTGCTTCGGCCCGTGCTGCCTCTCGCCGTGCCGCAGCTGCCTCGTCCAAGGCGCGATCGCGCTGATACAAGGCGACCGATGCGCCCAGGACGATCGCAACAATGACGAATCCCGCGCTGGCCAAGGGAATCGGATAGCGCCGCGCGAGCTTCGATACGCGATAGGGCAGGCTGTCCGGTCGCGCCGTCACTGGCTCCTGCGCCAAGAAGCGGCGCCAGTCGTCAGCCAGTGCGTCGACCGTGGGATAGCGCTCTTGCGGCGCCTTCTTCAGCGCCTTGTTCAGGATGGCGTCAAGGTCACCACGTAGCTGCCCTTTTCGAGCGGAGTCAGTCGCCCGACTGCTGGCAGGCGGCACGTCCACGGCCACGATCGCCTGCTCGAGCTGATAGGCTGCTCCTCGCTTGAGCTGATACGGACGGGCTCCGCTCAGCAACTCATAGGCAATGACGCCGAGACTGTAGACATCGCTCGCCGTGCCAATCGCCTGGCCGAGTATCTGCTCAGGGCTGGCGTAATCGAGCGTCAGCGCGCGGCCCGTGTCTCGCGTGAGCTCTGTCTCCTCGGCGGTCGTGCCTTGGAGGAGCTTGGCGATCCCGAAGTCGAGCAGGCGGACCTCGCCGTCGGACGTCACGAGGATGTTGCTTGGCTTCAAATCGCGATGAACGACCAGCCGACCGTGTGCGAACGAAACGGCGTTCGCCACCTGAATGAGCAGCCGCAGCCGCTGGGCAATCGACAGCGCGCAGCCGGCCGCGTAGGTGTCGATCGGCTCGCCCTCCACATACTCCAGCGCCAGGTAGGGACGGCCCGTCGTGTCCGTGCCGGCGTCATACAGCCGGGCGATGTTCGGGTGCTCAAGCGCAGCGAGAATGTCGCGCTCCCGGGCCATGCGCTCGCGCAGTGCGCTCGTCCAGGAAACATGCGGCATCTTCAGCGCGACGCGCCGATTCAGTTCACCGTCCGCGCGCTCGGCAAGCCAGACTGCCCCCATGCCGCCAGCGCCCAAGGCTTTAATCAGCCTGTACGGTCCCACCAGGCCGCCTGGGCTCAGTTCTGATGGGATTGCCGCTACGTCGAGCCCAGGCAGGGTGTCGAGCAAGCTCGCCGCCGTCGTGCCTGATGCCAGCAAGGCTCGTATCACGTCATTGAAGCGCCGTCGGTCCGGGGGTAACTGCTCAAGCCATGTCTCGCGCTCGGCGGGAGCCAGCGTCAGCGCCTGGTCGAGTAGTGCGCTGATCGTCGGCCAGTCCTCTTTGCTGAACTGCCAAGGAGTCATCCATTCCTCCGCCGCAACACCGACATTCCAGCCGATCTGACGACTTGCGTCCATCCTCGCGCCGCCGCTCGCAGTTCTCTACCTCACGAGTCTGTCTGCGCCTGGTCGGAACAGGCGGCGCGTCGATACATCAACAGTCGACCCTTGTAGGCGGCGGTGCCGGGAGCAGCCGCAAC
>JALHRS010000178.1 GCA_022841325.1 Lysobacterales bacterium
AGAACGTGAAGGCCGAGGTGAAGCTGGCGGGCGGCAAGCTGGAGATCTCGCCGCACTCGGCCAACCTCTACGGCGGCACGGTCGCGGGCGCGATCACCGCCGACGCCAACGGCAACCGGATCGCGGTGAAGGAGAACCTGCAGGGCGTGGCGCTGGGCCCCCTGCTGCGCGATGCCGCGCAGAAGGACGTCATGGACGGCAAGGGCAACGTCAGCGTGGACGTGCAGACCGCCGGCGGCACGGTGCCGGCGCTGAAGAAGGCGCTCGCCGGCGCGGTAAAGGTGGAGGTCAAGGACGGCGCCATCAAAGGCATCAACCTCGCCGACAGCGCGCGCAACCTGAAGGCCGCGCTGGGCGCGAAGCAGACCAAGGCCGATCCGACGCAGAAGACGGATTTCTCGGAGATGAGCGCCAGCTTCAACATCAGGAACGGCGTCGCGCGCAACGACGACCTCAAGGCCGCATCGCCCTTCGTGCGCCTGGGTGGCGCCGGCAACCTCGACATCGGCAACAACACCATCGACTACCTCGCCAAGGCGACCCTCGCCGCCACCACCAAGGGGCAGGGCGGCCGCGACGTCAAGGACCTGACGGGCGTCACCATCCCGGTGAAGCTCACCGGCGCGCTGGACAAGCCGGACTGGAACGTGGACTACACCGCGCTGCTGGGCGCCTCGGGCGGCGCGCTGGGCAAGGTCACCGGTGGCGTCACCGAGGCGGTGAAGAAAAGCACCGGCGGGGTGGGAGACAAGATCAAGGGGTTGTTCGGGCGGTAGATCACCCGGTCCCTGGTCCGAATCCAATCCGGCCCGCCAATACAACAAGTGGATACATGGTCTCCCTCGGGCTTCGGTCAGCGCCAAGATGTGCGTGGCGGAGAGGGATGAGCCGGAGGCGCACTGATGCAGGCGTCGAACTCGTCGCAGGCGAGATGTCCGAGCCCGCGCTTGAAGTGAAGTGCGCGGCCGGCTGCCGCACGGGCGACTGGCGCTGCTCGAGGACGTGCGGCGCAGGGTCGAAGCGGCCTCGGGAGCGAAGTCGAACCTGTAGCGGGTGACGGGGGAAAGGCCGAACGCGTTCGCGACCGACGTGCTCACGCGGCGCAATCTTGCACCTGAAGCGGGGGCACATCCGGCAGCGGATGTAACCGATCGGTTACATCAGAGGCCCTGAATGCGCCCCCACGCCACCCGCCGGACTTCCGTTCCATCGCCAGCACCATCCTGGTAGTGCTCGCCGCCATGGGCGGGCAGGCCGCCGCAACCGCGGCGGCGTACTCCGGCAGCGTCGCGGGGGGGCGCCGTGGCCTAAGGCTCGAAGCGTTCTACGGCAAGTGCGGCGATGACTTCGAAGTGCTTGCTGTTCCCGGTGAGGATCGCAAGCCCGTGTTCCAGGGCAGTGGCGGCGATGAGCGCGTCGGCGGCTTGCAGGCCGTGGCTGAGCGCGAGGGCCTCCATGAGAATGGTGGCGCGCTGCGTGATCCCCGGAGTCAGGGGCAGCACGTTTGCCTTGCGTAGCGCGAGCATCCTTTGCACGACGACGAGCTCCGTCCTGTTGCGCATGCCCTGGATGAGCTCAAGTTAGCTCACCGCCGAGAGAGTCAATGCCGGCAGCTGGCCGAGGCGCCGCGCGGCAGGCAGATAGCCGCGCAGATGCCAGATCAGCACGTCGGTGTCGACCAGCACCGGACTCAGTCGTCGTTTCTGGCGCCGGTACGCGGGTAACGGGGAGCGCGAATCTTGCGCAGGTAGGCCGCGACGTCGGCCATGTCTTCGCGGTCGCGCCAGATGCCGAAGGCGGGGTCCTCGCCGCTGGCGGGCACCTGCCGTTCGGAATCCGCGACCGCGGTTTCGTCCTCGATACGCACGGTTACATGCGCGTCGGCGGGCCTGGCGACTTTCTTGCGCCAGGCCTCGGGCAGGTCGCCGACCTTCACATGCTCGAATACCACGCTCATGCGCCGATGATAGCGGAACGCGTACCCAGGTGGTAGCGAATCGCCGGGGCACCCGGAACGGCTTCAACTTCGGCAGCCTGATCGCCAGCACCGTCACCGCGGGCTTCAACCCCGGCGCCGGCGCCGCCGGCGCTGCTCGATGAGCTGCGGCGCAGGATCGAGGCGGCCTCGGGGGTGAAGTCGGACCTGTATATGGTCGGAGACTACAATGGCGAGACGACCGGGCAGTCGACGCTGGCGCAAGTGTTCTTGGACGGTGCGCTGGGAAAGGCCGCGGGCAGCGTCACCGAGGCGGTGACGAGGAGTACCGGCAGTCTCGGGGACAAAGTGAAGGGGTTGCTCGGGCGATAAAACGACAGCGCGATGCGGCGGCCGGGTTTCGCTTCGTTTCCGATAAATCCGGAAACGAAGCGATCGGATAAGGGCAATACGCCTTAAATCCGCCCTTCCTGCACCGCATGGCACGCGACGATCGCGGTCCCGGAGTCGATCGACTCGGGCCGCTCGCTGCGGCAACGCTCGTTGGCGTGCGGGCAGCGCGGATGGAAGGCGCAGCCCGGAGGCGGCGACAGCGGATTGGGCACTTCGCCCGCCACCGGCGTGCGCTGCTTGCCGCTCATCTCGAGGTCGGGCACCGCGTCGAGCAGCATGCGGGTGTAGGGATGCCGCGGCCGCGCGAACAGTTCCTCGGCCGCCGCCACTTCCACCAGCCGTCCCAGGTACATGACGCCGATGCGATCGGCGATGTGGGAAACCACAGCAAGGTTGTGCGAGATGAAGAGGTAGGTGAGGCCCAGCTTTTCCTGCAGGTCGGTCATCAGGTTGAGGATCTGGGCCTGCACCGAGACGTCCAGCGCCGAGGTGGGCTCGTCGCAGACCAGGAACTCCGGGTTGCCGGAGAGGGCGCGCGC
>JALHRS010000179.1 GCA_022841325.1 Lysobacterales bacterium
CGTGGGCGCCGACGGTGCGCCGTGGCCGCGGGCCGGCACGCCCATCAGGCGCGCGTAGTCCGGATGGTCGGGTTCCACCGCGAGCTTCACCACGTTGCGGTCGCCGCCCTTGGCGTCCTTCTCGACATCGACGCGGGCGAGGAACTCCAGTCCGTCGAGCTCGTGGAAGCCGGCGATGCGGCGCGCCGCGACCGCCGGCGGCGAGTTGTCCTGCGGGTGCACGTTGCGCGCGCTGTTCAGCGCCGCCCGAAGGAAGCTGCGGCCCATCTGGCCCCAGGTCGGGCCCTTGGCCGAGTACAGGCCGATGTTGCTCCAGAGCTTGCGCTTGGCGAAGTCGCCGCCGGTGACGACGAACTCGGCCGAGAGGTACACCGCGCCGGTCTCGAAGGACTGGGTCGCGTAGCCGCCCGTCCAGCCTTGCGCCGGCTCATCGAAGCCGCCCGGCTTGAGGGTCATGCGCACCGGCACCAGCGTGCCCTTGGGGATGAGGTCGAAGCCGCTCTGGGTGTCGGCGTCGTTGAAGTCGTTCCAGCTCGAAGCATTGGACATGGTCATGGATTACTCCTTGGAAGTGGCAGAGGCAGGCGTCGGCGCAGCAGTGGCCGCGCACTTGGCGATCAGTGCGCCGAGGTCAGGCGGTTCGAGCAGGTCGAGGCGACCGGAGCGGTCTTTGGCCGGGAAGCCGTAGGGGTTGAGCGTGTGCGTGACGAAGGCGCGGTAGGCGCTGCCGTCCTCGGCCTTGATCTCGGCGAGGGTCACGACCTCGTCGACGATCCCAGGCATCTGCAGGCCGGTCTTGCTGCCCTCGATCTGTGGCTCGAAGACCCTGCGGTTGTAGTCGTCAAGGCGCTCGTCGAGGATCGCGACGAACACGACGTTCTTGCCGCGGGCGTGCTGCAGGTGGGTGAGTGCGCCGACCATCTCCTGGCCGAGCAGTCCGTAGGCCGCGCGCAGGTCGGGTTTTCCGGAGCGGTCGCTGATGGCGCCCGGCTGCGATTTGCACCAGGTGAAGCACAGCCGCGACATCTGCGTGATCGAGTCGACGAAGAAGGTCGCGTAGCGGTCGATCTGCGCGACGTCGCCGAACTGGCCGACGACGTGCTCGTAGTGCGCGACCGAGAACGCCGCCTCCGGCGGCAGCGAGCGATCCGGTCCCGCGAGGTAGACGAACAGGTCGCGACACTCCGGCCAGGAGGCCGGGCGGATGGTGTCGCCGGGCCAGTCCGCCACCGAGAGATCGCCGGCCTCGATGTCGATGAACAGCGTCGTCGACGGATCGAGATCGCGAAGGCGGGTGGTCTTGCCGATGCCAGACTTGCCGAGCATCAACAGCTTCACGCCCTTGCGCTCGGCCATACGCTGCTGCGCGGAGATGATGGGGAGGCTCATGCGGCCTCCTTCAGCATTTCGGCGACCGCGGGATTCCAGAGGATCTGGTAGCCGCTGTGGCCGTTGCGGGAGTACGGCATGGCCTCCGCCCAGGCCTCGCCGGCCTCGGTCAGTTCCCACTCATCGCGCTCGTTGCGGATCTGCAGACCGTTGTCCGCCAGCAGCCGATTCGTCGCCTTGGGCGAGCGATTCAGCAGCTTGCCGAGCTGGGTGGCGTTCAAGGCGCACACCGGCTCGTTGGCCGCCGGCAGCGCGCGCCGCAACACCTCGGTGGTGATGCCGGTGTTTTCCTGGATGCAGGTCAGCATCGCTGCCGCCGCAATGCCGGCCTTGACGCCCGGCACTTTGGCGACCGCTTCGCCGATCAGCAGGATGGCGCTGACGCGGTCGTGGGTCGGCGCGGGCAGTGTGGCGAGCGTGCCCGGCGTCAGGTATGAGCCGGTCTTGCGAATGGCCGGAATCACATCGTGCGTGACCCAGCGTTTGAAGCGCTTGGCTTCGGCCTTGCGACTGCCGAGGATCAGCGCGTACAGGCCGGGTTCGTTGACGGTGGTCATGTCCTGATCACCGCCAAGGGTGTGAATTGAACTCACCCCCTTCTCGTCGGCATCGAGGCGTTCAAGCGCCTTGCGATCCAACTGCAGGGAAGCCAGGACATCGGCAGCGACGAACCAAGGCTGACCCTGTTCATCGGTGATGACGCGGAGCGATTGCCCTTCAAAACTGAAGGGCGCGAGTTGCGTATTCATGGACTCAGTCCTCGGAGATGGTGGTCAGGCGGAACGTCGGCTTGCCCGGCTTCACGGTGCGGGCGCTGGCGAACTGCTCGCGGAGCGAGGGCGGCCAGTTGTTGAACCGCGATTCGCCGACGGCGTAGTCGACGTCAATGAAGTCCTCGACCTTTTCGCCGGCAGCGGCGATGCGCTGGGCGATGGCGGCGAGCTTGGTCTGGTCCCAGGACACCCGCTTCGGGAGGTCGACGGTGACGCGGACAGCGCCGTCGTCGATGTGCACGGTGCCGAAGTCCTTGCCGGCGTCGGCGCGGACTTTCTGGATGCGCTCGGCGTAGCTCTGGTCGAGCGCCGCATCGACTTTGGCGCGCTGCTGCTTGTGCCAGGTGAGAAGGTCGTCGAGGTTGCGGACGATCTCGGCGAGCTGGGTCGTTGGCAGAGCCGCGAGATCAGCGACACTGAGTGCGGTGAGGCGGTCGGGCAGAACGGTCATTGCAGTCATGGCCGCCACCTCACGCCGACGCGTGCTGGTAGGTGGACTCGTGCAGCACCCGGCGTTCGAAGTCGATCACCGACTCCAGCGGGTAGCCGACGCGCTTGGACAGCTTCAGGTACTTCGGGCCGCGGCCCTCCGAGCGCCACCGCTGCAGGGTCTTGGGGCTCACGCCCCAGCGGTTCGCGACCTCGTTTTCGTTCAGAACCCGGCGGTCGCCGGGAGCCAGTTCGCTGAT
>JALHRS010000180.1 GCA_022841325.1 Lysobacterales bacterium
GCTCTGAAGACGCTGGACGCGCCTGCGACGATAGTGCCCCCGCCCCGTGGGGCGGGGGTACCTGTCTCGATCAGCGCTTGCCGGCAATGAGCGCCGTCAGCGAGCCCTGGGCCAGTTCGAGCGTCCGCAACAGCGACCGCCGGGGTACGCAGTCCGGGTAGTGCTGCGTCACGAGCTCTCGCACCTGGTCCAGATCCGCATGACAGGCAACAGCCGACACCCGGGTCAGGCGGCCCGCGTCCTCCGGCAGGCTCCCGTAATAAAGCGCGTTGAACTGCTCGGCGGGGAGATCGCTGGTCTTGTACTCGCGCTGCACCCAGTCATCCAGATCGCAGCGGATGCGGTCGCACCGGTTATAGACGCCCTTGCGCTCATAGCTCTTGGCCAGGACGCCCTTGAGCAGCGTGGCGACCCGCTCATGGGCGTCCAGGGGCATGCGCGCATCCGGACGCCGCTGCAGCCCTCCGATCATCGAGCCGTACCCAATGGAGTTGCGGTAGGGCCGCAGCAGATCGTGAGGGCTGGGCCGCTCTCGCTTGCGCGTCTTCAACACTGCGCGGCCCGGCGTCACAAACACCGGCGCGTACGGGGCCGATTCGCCGGGCCAGGCCGAACTCACCAGCGGATCGGGCAGCGACTCCAGCGCAACCACGATGGTGTCCAGGCTCACCCCGTCCGCGCTGTCGGAGATCAGCTCCATCACCGCGTTGCCCGGGCTGTAAAGACCACCCCACGCGGAGCGCCGGAGATGCAGGCCGTGACGCGCGGCCCAGGCCTCGCGCTGGCTTTCCAGTCCCCGGATCGCCGCCGCATAGGGCTCATCAACGACGAGGAGCTTTTCCGTACTGGTCTCCTTCCAGACGCTCCAGTGGTCCAAGCCCGGGAGCTGCACGCCGGACCCAGCTATGGCCTCGTGCCTCTGGTTGGTGGGACGAAGGCCCGTCGCATCCATGAAGACCAGCGCCCGGGCGGCGGCGCAGACCTGGTCACGGGCGCTGGCCTGTGACGTGACGTCTTGCTGCCTTTCGAGGTGATCGATCGCGTCCCCCCGGAAATCCCGCAGAGCCCGGTGGTGCCGGAGTTCAGCGCGAGACACCAGGTCCGCCCAGGGGCGGGACAGCTCGAGCTTGAGGGTCTCGCGGCCCCGGGTCCGGCCGTCGCGATCACGCCAGTAGGACGTGATGTACACCGTCTGCCCGTGTCGCGCCCGCGGGGTGGAACCCCGGGCAGACAACACATTCTGCGCGTGCCGGAAATTCTGGAACGCGCCCTGGCGGGCGGCTTCGTCCAGGCTGAGGGTGTGGGTGATACCGCGTTCGCGCTTAATGGACTTGGCGAGGCGCTTGATGCCTTCGATAGAAGACGGGCGAACCGTGTTGTTCGACATGATGACTCTCCCAGCCCGGAACCGTACGTCACCCGTCTGCCGTGCGCTCGAGGCCTTGGAGTAGTCAGGTCGAGAACAGGAAAGTTTGCCTGGCAGTGCTGTTAACAGCTTCGCTAGAGACGGGTGGCCGGCTCCTGCCCGGAGCCGCAACAACACTCTAGCACCGGAGGGTTTCGGCCGCAAAACACCGTCCAAAGTGTTGACCGCAGGGGGAAAATTCCACGGCGCCCTCGAACACGATCCAGCGGTTTTGGCGACGCCAGCGGAAGCCAGAGACCTCCGCGGCCACCAGCCGTCCCGGGTTTGAACGTGTGTGCCTCGCGGGTAGCTCCCGTCTTGTGTGAGGAGATGAGCAAGGTGGCGCAGTTCGCACCCACCAGGGCGCGAGGCAGTCAATCGGCGCCGGAGGAAGCCTTGAAAACCCTTCAACTAACCCGCCGCGGGCCCATGCATTCTGAGCGCTCAGCGAACAGGACACATATCTAGGAGCGCACCATGGCGGCATTGCTAGTCACCTACGACCTCAACAGCCCTGGTCAGCGACATGCTGACCTCCTGGAGTTCCTGAAGAAGACCTTTGCGTGGGCCAAGCTTTCGGAATCGTCCTACGCGATCTCGACCAACAAGACGCCGGCGCAGGTGTTCGCGCAACTGAAGCCGTACATCGACAAGAACGATCAAATCTACGTCCTGACGCTCAACAGGCCCTACATCGGCCAGGGCAAGAAGGCGGTCAATGATTGGCTTGAGCAGCATCTGTAGCTGGAGGTGCTGATCCGGCAGATCTTGGGGGTCTGACCGCAGCCACAAATCCGTCACTACCGTGCGCCGCTATGAGGGGGCGGCGAACCGACTTGGAGTGCGCCACCACCGTCCCGTCGTGCGGTCGCTAATGTTCGAGCGTCCGGATGGTGCTCGAACTGCCGTTGACCTGGAACGGCCCTAACCAATTTGCGAGGACGTGGGATGGAAGTAGCAACATCGTCGCTGCGCTCAAAGCTTTCGGCATCCTTTCGGGCGTGGTGGGAAACCGCATCGCGACCGCTGCGCATCTTTACCGTCGGCGGGAGCACGGTGGGGGTCTCAGTACTCCTGATTCAGGTCTCGGGCCCGGACCGGCTGATCTTCGGGCTGATGGCCGCGGGCGGGATCCTGTTGACGGCGGCGTTTCTGCTCGACCTCTACCACGCGGCGCTACGCGCCTGGGAGTGGCCGCTGGGCAAGATCGTCGGCACCTTGGGCGCGACCATGGTTGTTGCGGTCTCCATGGCGCTAGCTTCTGTGACGGTGAAAGAAGCGACCGGCATTGATCCCGAGCACCTGAGTTACGCCGTCACTTTCCTGGCGCCATTGATGGCTGGGTTCCTGCTTACCGCGGGAACCATGCTGGTGGTCGTGGGCGTGTTCGTTTGGTTTGTCATCGAGAGCGTTTGGGGCGTACTGCGCTG
>JALHRS010000181.1:0-941 GCA_022841325.1 Lysobacterales bacterium
CAGATCGTCGCTGTGCGGCCGGTCGCCAGTGTGCCGGTGCAGTGTATCGCGGTCGAAAGCGCGACCCGTCAGTACCTCGTCACGCGGTCGCTGATCCCGACGCACAACACGAGCTACGCCGCGGCGCTGATGGTGACGACGCTGCTGATGAACCAGCGTCCGCGGGCCGAGTTCCTGCTGGTGGCGCCGACGGTGTCGCTGGCGCACATCGCCTTTAGCCAGGCGCTGGGCATGGTCGACAAGGACCCCGACGGGTTCCTGCGCAAGCGGCTGCATGTGCAGGAGCACCTCCGCCGGATCACCGACCGCCGGACCAAGGCGACGCTGGAGATCAAGGCATTCGACACCACGGTGCTGACCGGGGTGAAGCCCACAGGGGTCCTGCTCGACGAGCTGCACGAGATTGCGAAGGTGGCGGCGGCCGAGCGCATCATCGGCCAGCTGCGGGGTGGGCTGCTGCCCAACCCCGAGGGCTTTCTGGTGTTTATCACCACGCAGTCCGACGAGCCGCCCCGCGGTGCGTTCCGGGCGGAGCTGATGGTGGCGCGCGCCATTCGGGACGGTAAGACCCGGGGAGTGATGCTCCCGGTGCTCTACGAGTTCCCTGAGGACATCGCCAACGACACCGCTGATCCGCCGGCATGGCAGGATTCCAGCAAGTGGTGGATGGTGACGCCGAACCGCGACCGGTCGGTGACGATCAGGCGACTGGAGGACGACTGGGCGCAGGCCAAGGCGAAAGGCCAGGGCGAGATCATCCGCTGGGCATCGCAGCACCTGAACATCGAAATTGGGTTGGCGCTTCGCTCCGATCGCTGGGTTGGTGCCGACCTCTGGCAGCGGGCGGCGGACAAGACGCTCACCCTGGACACCCTGCTCGAGCGGAGCGAGGTGGTGGTGATCGGCATAGACGGCGGCGGCCTGGACGACCTGCTGGGCAT
>JALHRS010000181.1:951-2828 GCA_022841325.1 Lysobacterales bacterium
GGCGAGACCGGGTCACCCGGCACTGGCTGCTGTGGTCGCGGGCGTGGGCGCACGGTTCGGTGCTGGAGCGGCGCAAGGGCGAGGCCTCGGTGCTCCGTGACTTCGAGGCCGACGGCGAACTGCGGATTGTCACTAACCTGGGCGAGGACATCGCCGAGATCGCAGCCCTAGCCGAGCGGATCGACGAGAGCGGCAAGCTCGGATCCGTCGGCCTTGATCCGTTCGGTGTCGGCGCGATCGTGGACGCCTTGGCCGAGGTTGGGATCGCCGGCAATGAGCGGGTAGTCGGCATCACGCAGGGCTGGAAGCTCACCGGCGCGATCAAGACGGCCGAACGCAAGCTGGCGGACGGCACCCTCAGTCATGGCGGCCTTGGCCTGATGGCATGGGCGGTGAGCAACGCTAAAGTCGAACCAAGGGGCAATGCGATCAGCATTACCAAGCAGGCCTCGGGCACGGCCAAGATCGATCCGCTGATGGCGGCGTTCAACGCAGTGGCGCTGATGGCGATGAATCCGCAGGCCGCCGGACGGTCGTATCTGCGGTCGATAGAACTGTTGGTCCTTTAGTCGAGGGCAATGTCTTCAGGCAATCCCGGTCAATCGCAGAATGACCCCGATAACCCAATCGACAGGTCCACCAAGCAGCCACCCAACGAGATTTAGATTCACACCAAGCTGGGTACCGATCATCGGCAGGATGAACAACAGGCCGATCAGGATGATCATGCCATGTCGCTCGAGACGGGCGAGAGGCCTGGCGAGTGCGTCCGGCAACAGGCCAACAGCAACGCGACCCCCATCGAGTGGTGGCAGCGGGATCATGTTGAAGAGGGCCAGTACGACGTTGATGACAATCGCATTCTTGAGGTTGGCCAACGTCCATGCATCAACGCCTTCCGGCAGGAAAACAACGATGTGGACGAGCAACGCTGCGGCGAAAGCCTGCAGAAGGTTGGTGGATGGTCCTGCCCCTGCGACCAACACCATGTCGTGTCTTGGATGGCGCAGGGCCCCGAACTTTACTGGAACGGGCTTGGCATAGCCGAACATGAAAGGCGAATGGAGGAAGAAGAGAAGCGCCGGCAGTAAGACGGTACCGACGGGGTCGACGTGCTTGAAGGGATTCAAGGTGACCCGACCAAGTCGCCAGGCAGTGTCGTCACCCAAGCGGTGGGCGACGAAGCCGTGAGCCGCCTCGTGTAGGGTGATCGCCAGGAGCACGGGGATTACCCAGGTGGACGCCGTGTAGAGGGCCGCCGCCGATAGATCCATTTACCAGACTTCCTTCCGCGACGACGTCGACCGGCTCTCCGGATGCCGGAGTTAGCACGCGCGGTCCGGCCAAGTCCCTGCTGATGGGACGCCAGTACTACTTTCTCAGAGAAAGCGATGATGAAACTTCTTGCTGTCGCTCTGCGCACAATCGCAGGGGCGGTGCCCGGCCTTGTTCGCGATCTGGCGGGCCTCTGCGGTGTCGGCCTCGTCTCCTACGGCGCCTGGCTGATCTACCCGCCCGCCGGTTTTATTATCGGGGGCATTCTGCTGATCGTCGGCACCCTGCTGATCGCGCTCGGCAACCGCGCGGCGGGCTGATGGGGGGATTGTTCGGCTCCCTGGCGTCCGGCCTGCGACGCCGCGAGCTGAAGGCGACCGACGCCGGGAACCTCAGCTGGGCGGCGCTGTTCGGTCAGCAGAACTCGCGCGCCGGCGTGTCGGTCAACGTCGACAGTGCGCTAAGAGTCTCGACGGTGTTCGCCTGCCTGCGCGTCCTGGCCGACGGCATCGCGCAGGTGCCGCTAAAAGTCTACCGCGAGAAGGCCGACGGTTCTAAGGAACTGGCCAAGGACCATCCGGCGTACCGGCTGCTGTCGCGCC
>JALHRS010000182.1 GCA_022841325.1 Lysobacterales bacterium
GAGACGCTTGACCGGTCGCGCCGGTTCACGCTCAGAGATCCGACCTGATTCAGGCGCGCGGTGTGCGCGTGGTGCCCGGCGAACGGACCGGGTCCGGCACCACACGGGTACTGCGCGCGATTTCGCAGGGATTTCCGGTTGAGTTGAACGGCCTGAACGCTGACAGTGGGGCTACCGGCACTTTCGTCGGCGTGGCAGTGGAGGCTTGCCCATGAGTGGTCGACTTTGGCGTCAGGACTGCGCCTCGGCGTGCCGCCATCTCCGGCCCGCCAGCTGGAACTCCAACCGTTCCGGCAGCGCAACCTGCCTTCCCACGAGGAGACTGGCATGAGGGAATTCGGAGCCGTCAGACCCGTCTCGAAGCAACAGATCGAAGACTTCCTGCTGGCCGTGCGCCTCAATGACGACGCTGTAGACGGCAGCAGGCCGCTGGAATTGACGTGTGGCGTACGCAGTCAGTTGATTGGTCGTTGTTGTCTGGAAAGCGCGATCGATCTGGACCAGTCGTTCTGCGCCTTGCGCTGGACGAATCCGGAGGCCGCTGCGGGCGCATGTGCGGGTGCTTGTGCTGTCGACGAAGCCTTCTTCGTGCAGTCGGCCAGCAGCGGCTGCCTGGCCGGCTGGAGGCGCGTGATCGCGGATGGCGGGCCATCCCTGGCGCCGGCGTGGTGGACGGCCTTTCTGACCGGTGACGACGGGCTGGATCGCCCCGACGAGCATGCGCCGCCGTCGTTCCTGGACCTGCTTCTGGCGCTGGCGGGTGGCAGCCAACTGCAGCTACATGTCCGCCGACCAAGCGAACTCGCGACCGTGGAACTCCTCAGGGCCGAAATCGAGTCCCTGCATGAACAGCTGAGGCATCTGGCAAGCGAGCGAAGGGCGATTCTGGACTCGCTGTCGGCGGCGGCCGTGCCGACACCGGGCCTGGTGCCGCAAGCCCCGGCGCTGCACGAACTGGTCGAGCTGCCTCGCTGGGCTGCAGAGAACGAGGACCGCATCGTCGTGCTAGGGCGGGCGCTGCAGGCGGCACGCAAGTCGGTCTACACGAGGCCGGAGGCGATCTTCGCCGCCCTTGAGATCCTGGCCGGCCCTTACCGCGATGCACGCATCGGGACGGGAACTCGCAAGTGCCTGGACGACGCGCTGAGACACGCTCGCCTGGGCTTGTCCAGAGCAGGCGGTGAAGGCACGCTGGCGAGCGAGGACGGGTACACCGTGCGGTGGCGCGGCGAGCGACTGGTGCTCGATCAGCACATCACGAAGGGCGGCGGCTTCGACCCGCGCTACATCCTGCGCGTGTACTTCGCCTGGGACAGGCAGTCGGATCGCGCAATCGTCGGCTGGCTCCCCTCGCATCTGCCGACTTCGTTGAGCTGACGCCATGGGCAGCAAGAAGACGGATGCACGGGTTGGGCAATCCCGAGGCGGACTGACCGTTGACCAAAGTACTCCTCTGGTGCGCCTGGCGCGGCGCCTCAACGCCAGGGACCTGGTGGCGGTGATTCCTGAAAGCGACCGCGACCCGGATCTGGAAGCCGTTCCAGGCGATCTGCAGGCTGCGCTTTGCAGCATCCTGGTGCCACGGTGCCGAACTCTGGCCGAACTCGGTGCCGATCCGCACATAAGGCTCTTCATGGAATTCAGGCTCGTGCCGACGGTCATCATGATCGGCTGGTCGGCTGGCGGCAGAGCACCCACCCAACGCTGGATTCAGTCCGGGTTTGTGCTGGATCGCGCGGAAGAGGACGGCGGGCGCAGGTGCATCCTCACGCGGTGCTCGCGAGGGCTACGCGGCTTCCTGGACGAAACCGGCCACGAAAATGGCATGGCGGTCTGGGTTGCATCGCTGGCCCTTTGCATCGGTGCACCTGTTCTGCTCGCGCACGCTTGCATGCCCGACGAAAGGCATCTGCTGTTCGTCGTTGATCACCAGCACGCCCTGCAGTTTCCGTGCGCAGCGCAGTTCTCCAGCATGGCCAACAAGTGCTGCGCCGCGTCACTGGGTAGTGGCGATTGGAGCCAACGCGACAGTGTTGACTTCGTCGAGGCCTTCGCAGAGTGCCTACAGGCAACACGGCCTTCGGGTCAAAGTGCCGAGCGGCTGGTGACGGCATCCGACCCTTCATCCGGTGGCCTCTGGGCAGCCCATAGCGCAACCTGCTCCGGGCTGCAGGAGGCGACGAGGCTGCACGTCGAAGATCGCCTGAACGACTTGCTGGGAGAGGTGGTCCTGGCCCAATTCTCTGCATTCCTCGCGCTGGAGGCTGTCCAGCGGCTGCGCGAATGCCATCAGCAGGAGGCAGAAGAGCGCCTAAGCGGGCTTCGTGCCTCACTGAGCAAGTCCAGTGCGGAGGAGAGAGCGCGATTCGAGAACCTGCTGGCCAAGGCTCGCGATCGCGAGTCGGCGGCGCAGCAGCAGATCCGTGCCCTGCGTCAGCTTGAATCGCCGGTGTCCGGACGCACAAGTTCATCGGTCGGCAAGGATGGCGGTGCGTGCGGAACCGGACAACTCGGCGAGCGCCTGGATGCCCTGTTCCGCTGACCTCCAAGTTGCCCGGTGTCGACATGCGCAGTCGAATCCACAGCTGGCGTACCAGGGAGTCATTGCCATCGCCGACCCATCGACAGACAGACAGCAGTGGGGTCGGTCCGTGCCGGTGAGTCGTACATGCACAGGAGCTGAGTCGCCATGGATGGATTGACCGAAAGACTGCTCGCGATGGCGCGGCGCGCAAGCCATGAGCAGCAGGACTACCTCGAAGTGATCGAGCAGGTGCTGGATCAGCGCCAGGTGGACTTCGAC
>JALHRS010000183.1 GCA_022841325.1 Lysobacterales bacterium
CCACGCAGACAGTGCAGTTCGCCACCAGCAACGGCACCGCTCGAACAGAGGACTCGGACTACATCGCGACGATCGGCACCCTCACCTTCGCCACCGGCGTCACGGCCCGCACCTTCACCGTCCAGACCACCCAGGACGCGTTGTTCGAGGGCAACGAGACCTTCACGGCCACCCTGAGCGGCGCGACCGCCGGTGCCGTGATCGGGACGGCCAGCGCCACCGGCACGATCAACAACGAGGATGCGACGCCCAGCTTCGCCGTCGCCGCCGCGAGCGTCGCCGAAGGCGGCGTGCTCACCTTCACCGTCACCCGCACCGGCGATGCCCAGGCCGCGCAGACCGTCGAGTTCAACACCACGCTCGCCGGAGGCGACACCGCCGCCGTCGGCGACTTCACGGCCCGCACCGGCACGCTCACCTTCGCGACCGGCATCACCACCCGCACCTTCACCGTCCAGAGCACCCAGGACGCGGTGTTCGAAGCCAACGAGACCTTCTCGGTCGACCTAACCAATGCCACGGCAGGCGCGACCATCGGCACGGCGAGCGCCAACGGGACGATCACCAACGACGAGGCCACGCCGGCCTTCTCCATCGTCGCGGCCTCCGCGACCGAAGGCGGGGTGCTCACCTTCACCGTCACCCGCTCGGTCGACGCACAGGCCACGCAGACGGTGCAGTTCAACTCGACGCTCGCCGTCGGCAACACGGCCGGCGCCGGGGACTTCACCGCCGAATCGGGCACGCTGACCTTCACCCAGGGCGTCAACACCCGCACCTTCACCGTCCAGACCACGCAGGACGCGGTGTTCGAGGGCAACGAAACCCTCACCGCCGAACTCTCCGGCGCCACGGGCGGGGCGACGATCACGACCGCCACGGCGCTCGGCACGATCAACAACGATGACGCCGTGCCCTCGTTCTCGATCGCCGCGGCCAACGACAACGAAGGCGCCGCGCTCACCTTCACCGTGACGCGCTCGACGGATGCCCAGGCGACACAGACCGTGCAGTTCGCCACCACGCTCTCCGGCACCGCCTCGGCCGGCGACTTCACGGGCAACGCCGGCACGCTCACCTTCGCGCAGGGCGAGCTCACGAAGACCTTCACGGTGCAGAGCACGGCCGACGCCGTGTTCGAAGGCAGCGAGACGTTCGGCGTCGCTCTGACCAATGCCACGGGTGGGGCCGCGATCGGCACGGCCTCCGCGAACGGCACGATCGACAACGACGAGGCGGTACCCGCCTTCTCCATCGCCGCGGCCTCGGCCACGGAAGGCGGTGGGATCACCTTCACCGTCACGCGCTCCGTGGATGCGCAGGCCGATCAGACGGTGCTGTTCCGCTCGACCCTCGCGCTCGGCGACACCGCCGCCGGCGGCGACTTCACCGCCACCACGGGCACGCTCACCTTCGCGCAAGGACAGCTCACGCGGACGTTCACCGTCCAGACCACGCAGGACGCGGTGTTCGAGGCCAACGAGACCCTCACCGCCGAGCTCTCCGGCGCCACCGGCGGTGCGACGATCACCACGGCCTCCGCCACCGGCACCATCAACAACGACGAGGCGGTGCCCGCCTTCTCCGTCGCTGCATCGAGTGCGACCGAGGCCAGCGTGATGACCTTCACCGTCACGCGCTCGGTCGACGCCCAGGTGCAGCAGACCGTCGACTTCGCCACCAGCCACGGCACGGCGGGCGCCGCGGATTACACCGCCAACTCCGGTACGCTCACGTTCACCCCCGGGGTGAACGCGCGCACGTTCACGGTCCAGACCACCACCGACCTGCTCGCCGAGGGCAACGAGGCATTCGACGTCACCCTGAGCAACGCGACGGGCGGCGCCACCATCGGGACCGCCAGCGCCCAGGGCACGATCGTCGACGACGACGTCCCGGTGTTCTCGGTGGCCGCCGCGTCCATTGCCGAAGGCGGCGTGCTCACGTTCACCGTGACCCGCTCGTTGAACGCGCCCGGCGTGAATCAGACCGTCCAGTTCAACACCACGCTGGCCGTGGGCAATTCCGCCGGTGCCGGCGACTTCACGGCCAACGGCGGCACGCTCACCTTCGGCGACGGCGTGCTCACGCAGACCTTCACCGTCCAGAGCACGCAGGACGCCCTGTTCGAGCCCGACGAAACGCTGACCGTCGAGCTTTCGAACGCCACCGGCGGCCCCGGCGCGAGCATCGGCACGGGCACCGCGCTGGGCACGATCCAGAACGACGAGGCCGCGCCGAGCTTCGCGCTCACGGATCAGTCGGTGAACGAAGGCGGCGTGCTCACCTTCACCGTCACCCGCACCGGGGATGCCCAGGCCACGCAGACGGTGCAGTTCGCCACTGCCGGCAGCTCGGCCACGCAGGGCACCGACTACACCGCTTCGGCCGGGACGCTGACCTTCGCCACGGGCGTCGCCACTCGCACCTTCACTGTCCAGACCACGCAGGACGCGCTGTTCGAGGCCGACGAGACGTTCACGGCCACCCTGAGCGGCGCAACCGCCGGCGCGGTCAT
Organism: Lysobacterales bacterium; assembly: GCA_022841325.1. Lineage (GTDB taxonomy): Bacteria > Pseudomonadota > Gammaproteobacteria > Xanthomonadales > SZUA-5 > JADKFD01. Next base: position 2,519 of record JALHRS010000183.1, read on the forward strand.
CGGGACGGCCAGTGCGACCGGCACGATCAACAACGAGGATGCAACCCCGAGCTTCGCCGTCGCCGCCGCGAGTGTCGCCGAAGGCGGCGTGCTCACCTTCACCGTCACCCGCACGGGGGATGCCCAGGCCACGCAGACCGTCGAGTTCAACACCACGCTCGCCGGAGGCGACACCGCCGCCGTCGGCGACTTCACGGCCCGCACCGGCACGCTCACCTTCGCGACCGGCATCACCACCCGCACCTTCACC
>JALHRS010000184.1 GCA_022841325.1 Lysobacterales bacterium
CGGCAGAGGCCAGCACACACAGCGCCGCTGCGGCAAGGGCCAGGCGCCGGGCGGCAAAAGGTACGGATACGGTCATGGGTTCGAACGTCCTTTGGTTTTGGAGATGAAGTCCGCGGTCGACACCCGGCTGCGCGAGATGGGTCCGGCGGCGCCCGGCAGTGTAGGAGCCTGCCAGGGCGCCTCCATCCCCCCAAGGTAGCGTTGACGCTGCGGTCAAACCCGCATTCCGCCTCGAAAGCGCCGATCGGCGGCCGCATTTCACGCGCCGGCGGCGACCGTCGGCGACGCCCGGCGTCGCCTCGTAGCAACCCGGCTGCGCGCGGCGGCAGGCGTGCCGACCATGCCCGCCTTCCGTGTCGCAACTGACGCGCTGCATCGCGGCGGCCACCTTCCCGAGCCTGCCGTCGATGTTCAATCGCAACGAGCGTGGCCGCAAGCTGCTGGCGCAGCTGCTGACCAGCCCCTTGTTCGACGCCTCGCCCGTTCCGTTCAAGGCCACCGTGTGGCTGCGCCCGGCACGACTGGCCGAAGGCGACACCCAACCGGCGCAAGCCCGCGACTGGTATCAGAAGGTGGTGGCCGGCAAAGTGCCGCAAGCCGGCGCCGCGCACGCCAGGCTCGAGAGGCGGCGAGATGAACACCCCCGGCCTGCTGCGCCTGCAAAGTGTGCACAAGACCTACCGCCAAGGCCTGCAAGTGGTGCAAGCGCTGCAGGGGGTGGATCTGGCGCTGCGGCCGGGCGGGATGTTGGCACTGACCGGTCCCTCGGGCAACGGCAAGTGCTCGCTGCTCAGCGCGAGCGCCTGGCGGCTTGTGTGCCGCGCCTTCAGGCCCGGCTGGCCGACCGCGCGCCGCGTGGCTATGCACTGGCCCGGGCGGCGCGGCGGCAACCGACGGAGCAGCCGGCATGCCGCTCGGTTGGACGTCATCGGGGCCCGGATCGGCAACCTGGCGCACTTGCTGCCGGCGGCGCAGGTCCTGTACGTCGAGGCCGTCGATAGACAGATGTGTGCGCGTGGTCACCGCCGAGCGCGAACATCTGATCCGGATGTCGCTGCGCGAACTGATGCCGCAGCTCGACCCGCAGCCCATTTGTTCAAAGGTTTGTAACCGGTCAGCACGATCGGTACAAACCCTGGTTCGCCGCCGACAGGGTGGCAAACGTCAAGTTCTCCCTCCAGTCGGGCTAACTTGCAACCGATGAGCAAGGCTTGACGCAGGGTCGACGGCAGCCGCCGACGGCAACTGGGTCGCGTCGAACGGCACGCGTCAGTTGCCGGCCCCTGCTGCGGAGACACACCCCATGCGCCCATCCCTGCTTGCGTTCGCCCTGCCCTTGCTGGCAGCCGCCTTGCCTGTCCACGCCAACGACGGCGTCAGCGCCAACGCCTTGCGCATCGGCATGGTCAACGTGCAATCGGGGCCCGCATCGGGCCTGGGCAAGGGCATGCGCAGCGGCGCCGAGGCCGTGTTCAAGCAGGTCAACGCCAAGGGCGGCGTGCACGGCCGCCAGATCGAGCTGCTGGTCGGCGACGACGGCTACGAGCCCGACCGCGCGATCGACGAGACGCTGAAGATGATCGAGCAGCACAAGGTCTTCTCGCTGTTCGGCTACGTGGGCACACCCACCGGCAACGCGGTGCTGCCCATCGTCAAGGAGATGGACGTGCCGCTGGTCGGTCTGTTCACCGGCGCGATGACGCTGCGCCAACCGGTGACCCGGCAGGTGTTCAACGTGCGTGCCAGTTATGACGACGAGGCCGAGACGCTGGTGGCGCATTTCCTGTCCAAGGGCGCCAAGACGGTGGCGGTGTTCTACCAGGACGACGGCTTCGGCCAGGCCGTGCTGGCCAGCACCGACAAGGCGCTCAAGAAACGCAGCCTGCCCATCACCGCCAAGAGCAGCTTCCAGCGCAACACGCTGGCGGTCAAGGCCGGGCTGGCCGCGCTGATGGAGGCCAAGCCCGACGCGGTGGTGATGGTCGGCCCCTACGCGCCGCTGGCCGCCTTCATCAAGGAGGCGCGCGTGGCAGGCCTGAAGTCGCAGCTGGCGACGGTCAGCTTCGTCGGCACCGACAACCTGGTGGCCGAGGTCGGCAAGGACGGCGAGGGCGTCGTGATCTCGCAGGTGGTGCCCTTCCCCGAGGACAACGACCTGCCGATCCAGCGTGAATGCCGCGCCGCGCTGCAGGCGCAGGGAGGCGAGAAGCTGGGCTTCGTCAACTTCGAGGGCTGCATCACCGCCAAGGTGATGGTGGCCGCGCTCGAGGCCGCGGGCAAGACACCCGACCGCGCCGGCCTGGTCAGCAGCATGCAGGCGATGAACGGCGTGGACCTGGGCGGCATGAAGATCAGCTTCGGCGTGGCCAACCACCAGGCCATGACGGATGTATTCCTGACGCAGATCCGCGACGGCAAGATCACCAAGCTGCGCTGAGCCGACCGATTCAGGCACGACCCCCTGCCGCGCGAGCCGCCCATGAAGATATCCCATCGCCTGACCGCCTTGTCTGCACTGTCGGCCGCCGCGCTGGCCCTGGTGGCCGGTGTCAGCTGGTACGCCGTGACCTCGATCCAGTCCGACCTGCAAGGCCTGACGCTGCGCGCCGCGCCGCTGCAGAGCAAGACTTACGAGGTGCAGGAGCGCACCGAACGCCTGATGGGTGGCCTGCTGCGCCTGTCGCTGGCGCAGACCAAGGACGATGCGGCCAAGGCCCTGGCCGTG
>JALHRS010000185.1 GCA_022841325.1 Lysobacterales bacterium
TCCCAGCGCGTAAACGTCACTGGACGGGCTGGCGTCCTGACCCAGCGCCTGTTCGGGCGCAATGTACTGGGCGGTGCCCATCACCATGCCGGTCTGGGTCACCGGCGCGGCATCGACGGCCTTGGCGATGCCGAAGTCGGTGATCTTCACCTGCCCGGTCGGGGTGATCAAGATGTTGCCCGGCTTGACGTCGCGGTGTACCAGGCCCGCGGCGTGGGCGATCTGAAGAGCGCGGCCAGTCTGCTCCAGCATGTCCAGCGCATGCCGCAGCGACAGCCGGCCGGTGCGTTTGATCACCGAGTTCAGCGGCTCGCCGTTGACCAGCTCCATCACCAGATAGGCCGTGCGGCCCTCGCCGTCCATCTGGCTTTCGCCGTAATCGTGCACGCTGGCGATCCCCGGGTGGTTGAGCATCGCGGTGGTGCGCGCCTCGGCGCGGAACCGTTCGATGAACTCCGGGTCCTGGGAGAACTCGGCCTTGAGTACCTTGACCGCGACGCGCCGGCCCAGCCGGCTATCCACCGCCTCCCAGACCTGGCCCATGCCGCCGGTGGCGATGAGGCGCTGCAGGCGGTACCTGCCAGACAGCGTCATACCAACTCTCGGGCTCATGGTCCCCCTTGCAAAGCGGCTTCGATCACGGCCCGCCCGATCGGCGCGGCGAGCGCACCCCCAGTCGCAGACAGGCGATCGGCCCCGTTCTCTACCAGCACCGCGACGGCTACCTTCGGAGCCTGCGCGGGCGCGAAGGCGATGTACCACGCGTGCGGTGGGGTGTGGCGAGGGTCGGTGCCGTGCTCTGCGGTACCAGTCTTGGATGCGATCTGCACGCCGGGGATGGCCCCTTTCTGCTGTGCGGATTTCTCGGCGCCGATCATCAGCTCTGTTAGCTTAGCGGCGACCTGCGGCGACACCGCGCGGCGCTGCTGATATGGGGCTGTGGTGCTGATGTTGGCCAGGTCCGGGCCCTTGAGCGCGTCGATGAGGTAGGGCCGCATCGTGATCCCGCCATTCGCGATGGTTGCGGCCACCTGTGCGTTCTGCAGCGGCGTCAGCGCGACGTCCTTCTGCCCGATACTCGACATTCCCAGCGCCGCGTTGTCCGGGATCGGCCCCACCGTCGATTCGGCGACCTGCAGCGGAATCGGGGCCGGCGGGTTATCCAGGCCGAATGCCTGGGCCATGCTGCGCAGGGCATCCGCGCCGGTGAGGATGCCCAGCTGGACGAACGCGGTATTGCACGACTTGGCGAAGGCCTCGCTCAGCGACACCGTCGGGTCAGGGCTGCACGACTGGCCGCCGTAGTTCTCCAGCGTCGCCGTGCTGTTGGGCAGCGGAATCGTGGCGGCCGCGGTCAGTTGTTCGGTGTCGGGGTGGCCGGCGGCCAGGGCGGCCGCAGTGGTGATCACTTTGAACGTGGAACCTGGCGGGTAGGTCTCCGAGATCGCACGGTTGACCAGCGGCGAGTCGGGGTTGTCGCGAAGCCGCTGCCACTCTTGAGCCTGCACGTCCGGGTTGTGTGACGCCAGCAGGTTGGGGTCATACGAGGGCGATGACACCAGCGCCAGAATCTTGCCGGTGGACGGTTCCAGGGCGACCACCGCTCCCTTGCAGGGAGAGCCACCGCAGCCCTGCTGCATCGCGTCCCAGGCGGCCTGCTGGATGCGCGGGTTGATGGTGGTATCGACATTGCCACCGCGTGGGTCGCGACCGGTGAAGAAGTCGGCCAGCCGACGTCCGAAGAGCCGTTCGTCGGACCCGTTCAGCAGTGAGTCCTCGGCCCGCTCCAGGCCGGCGCTGGAATAGCGCAGCGAGTAAAAGCCGGTCACCGGCGCGTACACCGCGGGGTTGGGGTACACGCGCAGGAAGCGGTAGCGGCTGTCGGTCGCCACCGAATAGGCCAGCAGCTGCCCCCCAGCGGTGATCTGGCCGCGCTGGCGTGAGTACTCGTCGAGCAAGACGCGCTGGTTTCGGGGATCGGCGCGTAGCCCGTCGGCCGTGAATACCTGCGTCATCGTGGCGTTGAGCAACAGCAACACGATCAACGCCATCACGGTCACCGAAATTCGGCGCAGCGAGGCGTTCATACCTTTTCGATCACCTCGGTGCTGGCCGCGGCGATCGGCGATTTATTGCGCGGACGGGTTCGCAGGGGACGTCGGGCGCTGTGGGAAATGCGGACCAGGATGGCCAGCAGCACGTAGTTGGCCAGCAGGGATGAACCGCCGTAGGACATCCAGGGTGTGGTCAGCCCGGTGAGCGGGATCAGCTTGGTGACGCCGCCGACGACGATGAACAGCTGAATCGCCAGCGTCGAGGCCAGGCCCGCGGCCAGCAGCTTGCCGAAGCTGTCGCGGGTGGCGATCGCTGTGCGCAGGCCGCGAACGATAACGATCGTGTAGAGCATCAAGATGCTGGCCAGCCCGACCAGCCCCAGCTCTTCGCCGAATGCGGCGATGATGAAGTCTGTCGATGCGGCGGGGACGGTATCGGGTTGGCCATTACCCAGGCCGGTGCCGAAAATGCCACCGGTAGCAAAACTGAACAGCGATTGCACGATTTGATAGCCGCTGCCGTCGGGATCGGCGAACGGGTCCAGCCAAGTCTGCACGCGAACCCGTACATGGGCGAAAAGGTAATACGCCACAACGCTTCCCGCCGCGAACAGGACCAGGCCGATGACGACCCAACTGAACCGCTGCGTGGCCAGGTAAACCACCACCAG
>JALHRS010000186.1 GCA_022841325.1 Lysobacterales bacterium
CATAAACGCCGCCCCACTCAATCCAGACGGAAGGAGAAGCACATGCCTCAGATCATCAACACCAACATTGCGTCGCTCAACGCGCAGCGCAATCTGAACACCTCGCAAAGCGCCCTCAACGTCGCCCTGCAGCGGCTGTCGACGGGCATGCGCATCAACAGCGCGAAAGACGACGCCGCAGGCCTGGCGATCTCCGAGCGTTTCACCACCCAGATCCGCGGCCTGAACCAGGCGGCCCGTAACGCCAACGACGGCATCTCGCTGGCACAGACCGGTGAAGGCGCACTGGGCGAAGTCACCAACAACCTGCAGCGCATCCGCGAACTCGCGGTGCAGGCGGCCAACTCGACCAACTCGGCCTCGGACCGCGCCGCGCTGAACCTAGAAGTGCAGCAGCGCCTGGCGGAAATTGACCGCACGTCCGCACAGACCTCGTTCAACGGCCAGAAAATCCTTGACGGCAGCTTCGGCACCGCGCAGTTCCAGATCGGTGCCAACGTCGGCGAAACCATCGGCGTCGGGCTGGCCACCAGCATGCGGCAGAATGCCATTGGCGCGATCGCCTCCGCCCAGTCGGCCAATCTGTCGGCGGTATTCGGCGCCTCCACCACCGGCATCCAGCTTGCCACCGGCGACCTGACGATCAACGGCACCAGCGTTGCGGCCGGCACTTACTCCACTGCAGCGAGCCTGGCGTCCGCCATCAATACTGCAGCCGGCAGCAGCATCGCCGCCGCATCGGGCAATACAATCAACCTCACCAACAGCACCGGTTCGGCGATCACCATTGGCGGCAGCGCCAATCCGCTGGGCGTGACCACGGTTGCCGCGGCAACGACTGGGTCCCCCACGCCCACAGTCGACAACAACATCACCAGCGCGGACTTCGCAGTCAACGCATTCACGGTTTCCGACCTGACGATCAATGTGAACGGCGGTGGTGCAGTAACCGTAACCGCAGGAACGTACGACCAGGCGGGCCTGATCGCCGCGATCAACACCGCAGCGGGCTCGGCCATCGCTGCCTCTGACGGCAGCGGCGGCATCACGGTGACCGGCCCGACGGGCGGCGCCGTATTTGCAGGCACCGACGCAGCGACGCTGGGTATCGGCACTGTTGCCGACGCAGCCACCGACAACAACATCACCAGCGCTGACTTCTCAGTTGCGGCGTTCAACGTCACCGGCCTTACGGTGGATCTGGGTGCCGGCGGTGGTGCCCAAACCGTGGCCAACGGTCTTTATAGCGCAGCCGGGCTCATTGCAGCCATCAACTCGGCCGCGGGTTCGACCGTCGCAGCAACTGACGGCAGTGGCGGCATCAACATCACCAACGCCACATCAAATGCCTTTACCTTTGCCGGAGCAAATGCGGCAACGCTGGGCATCGGTACCGTGGCCGCCCAGACGCCGGGCGTCACCACCAACGGAACCGCCTCCAGCAGCGATTTGACTTCAGCTCTAGCCACCGTCAACGCCGCGGGCTCCGTAACGGTTGCTTCTGATTTCAGCATCCAGATCGGCAGCAGCGCCGCGGTCAACGTCGCCAACGGCACCTACGCCACGGCCCAGGCCCTCACCGACGCGATCAACAACGCGCTCGGCGGCAACGGCAACGCCAGCTACGACGGCACCTCCGGCCAGATCAGTATCAACTCGAGCGAAGCGGTCACCATCGCCGGCACCTCCGGCCTGACCACGCTGGGCTTTTCGGCCACCAATGCTGTCAGCGGCAACCTGGTATCGACCAACGTGCTGACCCTCAGCGCGGCGAACGAAACCATCCAGCGCATCGATTCCGCGCTGTCGTCGGTCAGCACGCTGCGCAGCACCTTCGGCGCCATCCAGAACCGTTTCGAATCGGTGATCACCGCCGTGCAGACGACTTCTGAAAACCTGACGGCCTCCCGCAGCCGGATTCAGGATGCCGATTTCGCCGCAGAAACCGCAGCGCTCACCCGAGCGCAGATCCTGCAGCAGGCCGGCACGGCGATCCTGGCGCAGGCCAACGCCTTGCCCAACAACGTGCTTGCCCTGCTCCGCGGCTAAGCCCGCTGAGCGGTTGCACCCCGGCCGGCATGCGCCGGCCGGGTTTCACCTGAAGAGTCAGTTTCATGCAAATCGACACTTCAAGCATTCCGGCCGCCGGGCCGCCTGCAAAGGCGGCACCGGAGCTGCCGTCCGTACACCCGCCCCGCGTCAAACAGCCAACGGCACAGCCGGCGGATGCCGAAGCGCTGCAGAATGCGGTAAAGGCCGCCAGCGCTGCCGTGCGGTCCCTGTCCAACAGCCTCGAGTTCAGCGTCGACCAGCATTCCGGACGCACCGTGGTGCGGATCTACGATGCCGGCACCCGGCAACTGATTCGCCAGCTGCCTTCCGAGGAAATGCTCGCCATTGCCAGGGCGCTCGACAAACTGCAGGGCATGCTGATCCGGGACCAGGCATAAAGATTGCTCCTTCCCTGCCGTAATTCCTTTACATACACAGGGTTGGCTGAGAATCATGGCAATTTCATCCCCGGGCGTCGGTTCCAATCTGGATGTCAACAGCATCGTCACCCAGCTGATGGCGCTCGAGCAGCGCCCATTGACCAAACTGGCCCAGAAAGAGGCCTCATTTCAGGCGAGGCTTTCGGCTTTCGGGGCCCTGAAAGGGGCGATTTCCGCATTCCAGACCACACTGACCTCGCTGC
>JALHRS010000187.1 GCA_022841325.1 Lysobacterales bacterium
AAGCCGCGCGAGGGCCCACAAGAGGCAGACTTCACGGATCGTCGCGGGGCGTAGAAAAGGTCGTTCCAGCGTAGCGGCGGGAGGCTAGGCCTTCGAGCGACGGCGCTCGAAGCGTTGAACTCAAACAACAAATTGATCCAAGAGCCGCCCGCCTATCGCAACATGCTGCCGCGAGCAGCTCAAGAAACAACGTGCAGACAGGCTTTCAGGCGCATGGCGCCGGCAGCGGGGCAACTCGCTTTATCTTGCCGTCCTAATCGGTGGGATGAGTTTGGTCTTCTTCGCCATCGTCGTCTCTCCTCTATAGCACTGAACGTCCTTCTTTCCTTCGCGGCAATGCGCCATTCCACGACAGCTGAGAGTACCGGTGCGCCGTGCAGTCCTCCGCGCTCATCGACGGGTTGGGATGGCTGCGGTCGTGCAGCACTCGAACCGTCGCGGCGCACTTTTCCATCGGCATGACGGAGCATCATCACAGGCAATCGGGCGTGGTCCGAAGACACCGCGAGGGCGTCGGCCACAGGCAAGATAACGTGCGTTCCGTCGTCCTTGGTCTGCACCAGTCTCAACCGCCGCAGCGGAGCTCCCTTGTTCAGTCGGTGGCCGGCGGGATGCCGGGCCACAGCATTGAAGATGTCGGCCGCGCGCTCATGCCTGGGCGCCCAGCAGCTTGCCGTCCTTGCAGGCAGCGCGTGCTGCCCGATCGGTGGCGCTGGCTGCCACATCGCCGACGTAGCAGGTTCCATCGGTCCACATGGCGTGCATGATGACGGAGAGCTTGCGTGCCACCGCGACCGTTGCCTTGCGGTGGCAGCTGCGCTTGGCCAGCGCCAGGCCCCAGGTCCGCACCTTGTCGCGGCCCTTGAAGCGCGTCATCAGGGCAGACACCGCCTCGTACAGCGCGCGCCGCACATCGCCATCGCCCGCCTTGCTGATGCGTCCCTGCACGTCGATCGAGGTGCCGGACTGCCAGCGTCGCGAGGTCAGGCCGAAGTACGCCGCCACGTCGCGGGAGCGACGGAAGCGCTGCGGATCATCGATCGCCGTCACGAAGCTCAAGGCCGTCACCGGACCGACGCCCGGGATCGCCATGAATCGCCGGCAGACCTCGTGGCGCGCGACGAACTGCACCACCAGATCATGCGGCCGACAGTATTGCTTCCACAGTACCGCCCGTGCAGCCAGCATGGCGTCCATCAGCTCGCTGGTCAGCGCATCGCCCGCCACTGCCTCGCGCACCGCCGCATCGAAGCCGGTGCGCCCGGTGCCCTTGATGCGGATGCCAAAGGCTTTCAGAGAGTGCCGGATGGTGTTCTCGAGATCCAACACCTTGCGTTTGAGATTGCGGCGCTGCGTCAGCAGAAGACGCAGCCGGTAGCAGCTTTCCGTCTTGAGATGGGCCTGGCGGAACCAGCCGGTCTGCACGATATGCGCCAACGCCAACGCATCCGTCGCATCGGCCTTGTTGCGCTGTGAAGACATCGCCGCGCGCACGTGCTTGGTCTCCAGACAGACCGCTGGCAGACCGCGCTTGACGAGCTCGGGCTGCAGCCAGGGCGACAACGATCCGGCTTCATGACCGGCGCGCCGCAGCCGCGGCAGGAATGGCTTGAGGGCCGCGGCGATCGCGTCCGGATCGGTTACCACCTCCGTCTGCATCTGCACCTCGCCCTTGTCGTCGACCACGCAGATCGCCGTTTGCTCCATCGACACGTCGAGACCTGAGAAGAATTCCATCGAATGCCTCCTGCGCTGCTGCTTCACCGGAGCGACGTTAACAGCAGACGTGCCGGACAATTGACCTTCACCGGCATCACGCGGAGCAGACCGATTACGGGCCGCAGTCCATGATCTAGTGCCCCTCGACTGATAAACCTCATGAGCACCTTTGCCGGAATGATCGAAAGCATACGATCGCCGGCGCGTCGTATCACGGCAGCTGCCTTGCAATTCCACGGCGCACAAACAGTCCGTCAGCTTGTGGCACCAGCACAGATACGCCGGCAACAGAACGGCCGGCCAACGTTCGGTCTGATTGCGTTCGGAATGATGACGGCATGGCCGCAGAATTGCCCTGGTCATGTGCAGTGAACAGCGGCGAGTCCCTCCACGACATGACGCTACGGCTGAGGGTGATCATGCCATTGGCTTGCCCTTCTCCGATCAGCGGTGCGAGCATGGCGACGTAGAGCTGGGTCTCGGCCGGCAGCTCGCGGCCCGTCGCCAGGTATTCGTCGTAGCGCGCAGGACCTGCATTGTAGGCAGCCAGAAACCCGGGCGAGCCGTAGAGATCGTGCATCTCGCGCAAGTATGCCGCGCCGGCAAGAATGTTGTCGCGCGGCTCATACGGGTCGGCACCGAGTCCATGACGGCCACGCAAACCAGCCCAGGTGTCGGGCATGATCTGCATCAACCCCATAGCGCCTTGTGGCGAGAGCGCCAGCACGTCGCCGCCACTTTCCATCGCCATCACGGCGCTGATCCAGGAAGCCGGCACGCTGAACCGATGTGCGGCTTCAATAACGAAACGCGAGAAAGGATCGGCGGTAGATACGCCTTGGGACTGCGCAACGACAGCGGATTGAGCATGTACTCGCCCAGCAAACCCGGTCGCGCACGACGCCAGCAGGATCACAATCATCGGCGCCGCCAATCGGGCGACGGCTCGTCGGAGCTTGGCCGGGAAGGAGAA
>JALHRS010000188.1 GCA_022841325.1 Lysobacterales bacterium
GGCGAACGTGCAGGTGCAGCGCATGTCGTTTCGCGGTGCGGTCTGGATCCCCCATGTGATCGCGCTGGCGGCGATCGTCCTGCTGTTCACGCGTCGCGTCTACCTGCAGCGCTGGCTGCCGCGCTGGCGACGACCGCGCGCGCCGGGGGCAGCGTGATCACGCTCAAGCGCTACCTGGGCAAGGAGGTCGCGCAGGCCACGGGCTTCGTGCTGGCGGCGCTGCTGGCGATCTTCGCGTTCTTCGACATCGTCGGCCAGCTCGACGACGTGGGCCAGGCGGGCTACACGCTCAGCGCCGCCCTGGCCTATGTGCTGCTGTCGCAACCATCGCGCGTCTACGAGCTGATGCCGATCGCCGGCCTGATCGGCACGATCTATGCGCTGTCCAAGCTCGCCGCCAGCAGCGAGTTCACCATCATGCGGGTCTCCGGCATGAGCACCCGGCGGCTCGCCCTGTGGGTGATCAATGTCGGCGTCATCCTGGTGGCAGCCACCTACCTGACCGGCGAGGTGGTGGCGCCGCCGCTCGAACGCATGGCGCAGCGCCTGAAGATCCAGAGCACGAATGCGGGGATCGGCACCGAGTTCCGTTCGGGTGCCTGGGTCCGCGACATCGTTCGTGATGCGCAGGGTCAGGTGGATCGGCTGCGCTTCGTCAACGTGCGCGTGGTCCGGCCGGACACGACGACCGCCCTGTGGCGCATCTTCGAGTTCGATGCGCAGTTCAGACTGCGTTCGATTGCCACGGCCGAAGCGGGCGTGTACCTGCCCCCGACTGCGGACGCGCGCGGTGCCTGGCAGCTGAGCGGCGTGGTGGAGACCCGCGTGCCGACGGTCGACCGCGACGACGACGTGCCCTCGGCGATCAGCACGCAGATCGTGCGCGAGCCCACGCGCCGCTGGGAGACCGAACTGTCACCTGAAATCTTCGGCGTGCTGCTGGTCACGCCGGAACGGATGTCGATGGTGGCCCTGGTGCAGTACATCCGGCATCTGGCCGATAACAGCCAGCGCACCGATCGCTACGAGATCGCCTTCTGGAACAAGGTCTTCTATCCGCTTGCCATTCTGGTGATGATGGCGCTGGCGCTGCCCTTCGCCTACCTGCATGTGCGCGAAGGCAGCGTGAGCCTGAAGATCTTCACCGGGGTGATGATCGGCGTGGGCTTTTACATGCTCAACAAGCTGTTCGGCCATCTGGGCCTGCTCAACACCTGGCCCCCAATTGTGGTGGCGGCGCTGCCGAGTCTGGTGGTGCTCACGGTTGCGCTCGGCACCCTGTACTGGATCGAGCGGCGTTAGCGCGCGGGCAGCGCGATTCAGGCAGGATCCCAATCAATGAACGTCACGCTGTTTGCCGGTGCGCTCGCCACCGGCCTCGCGGTGTCCGTCGGCGGCGCGGCCGCCGCGATGCCTACACTGGAACAGGCGTTCCGCACCTGCCTCGATCTGCCGCTTCACCCGCTGGCAGGCGACCTGATGCGCTCCGTCTGGGAGATCGAGGAGCGCAGCACCTTCGCTACGCGCCATGAGACCCGGACGCGCCGCTATCGCGTGGTGGATCCGCAGGCGGACGAGGTTGCCGCGCGCACCGCGATCGTCGATCTGGTCCGCCCCGATCCGGTGGCTGGCATCAGGCCACTGGCGCTGAGTGCCACTGCCTGCGAGTTCGGTTGCCAGCGGCGCATGTGGTCGCTTGAGTTCGGCGTGCTCGGCGCCCAGCAGGCCGATCAGCTGGCCGGCTGGGTGGCCGGCGCCCGCACCGGCCAGGTCCAGTTCGCGCTCGATCCCGACGGAAGCGCTGCGCTCATCTGCGACATCGGCTCCTGACGCAGCAGGCCCGGCCTGCTGCGCGCATACCCCGCTCGACGGCGGGATCCGTCAGTGGCGCGACTCGCCCTCGCTTTTCTTCGCCGGAAACGGATAGGCGCCACCGCCGCCGCCGCGCGGCGGAATGCGCAGGCTCAGCAGCATCGTTGCGGTCAGCACGACCACGGTGAAGCCCAGGGACCAGACCACCGGGATCTTGTAGATGTCGATCAGCAGCATCTTGGTGCCGATGAACACCAGCACGATCGCCAGGCCGTAGGAGAGCAGGTGGAATCGCTCGTGCATGTTGGCCAACAGGAAGTACATCGCCCGCAGGCCGAGGATCGCGAACACGTTGGAGGTCAGCACGATGAACGGATCGGTGGTGATGGCGAAGATGGCCGGGATCGAGTCGACCGCGAAGACGATGTCGACGATGCCGATCAGCATGATCACCACCAGCAGCGGCGTCGCCATCTTGACGCCGTTGTGCACGGTGAAGAACTTCTCGCCGTCGTAGTTCGGCGCGATCTTCATCTTCTTGCGGATCCACTTGAGTGCCGGATTGGCCTCGAGGTCCGGCTCCTGGCCGGCCGCCCACCACATCTTCACGCCAGTGAACACGAGGAACGCGCCGAACAGATACAGGATCCAGTGGAACTGCGCGATCAGCCAGGCGCCCACCAGGATCATGATCGCGCGCAGCACCAGCGCGCCGAGGATGCCGATCATCAGCACGCGCTTCTGGAATTCGGCAGGCACCGCAAAGTAGGTGAACACCATCAGGAACACGAAGATGTTGTCGACCGCCAGCGCCTTCTCCACCAGGTAGCCGGTGATGAACTCGAGCGACTTGGCCTGAGCAAGCTCG
>JALHRS010000189.1 GCA_022841325.1 Lysobacterales bacterium
CGGCGCGGAAGACGTTGTTGTTGTGGGCGTCGGTCTGGTCGGGCACGCGCTTGAGCACCGAGGCCGGGAACTTCACGGCGTCGAAGCCGCGCTGCTCGAAGCTGACGATGAAGCTGCCTTCGTAGCGCTTGAGCCAGGCCGGATCCCGGGCGCCCTCGAGGTCGGCGGTGGGCTCGGTGGCATCGCCCCAGGCCTGGGTGGCGGCGAACAGCAGGCAGAGCAGGGCAGTCAGGCGGCGCATCGGGTGGTCCTTCGGTCAGGCGGGTCTTTCCGGCTGAACGAGGCGGCAGGCACGGAGCGGCCAGCGCCCGGGCATCGGCGGGGGGGGGGAGGCGCTGACCCCGGCTGCGGACGCGGCCGGGGGCAGGCCCAGGCTGGCTTCAGAAGCGTTTCCCGAAACCCACGAACACGGCCGCATCGGTGCCGTCGTCCTGGTTGAAGGTGGAGCGGATGCCGAAGTTGGCGTCCAGGCCCCACAGCCTCGTGCGCGCACCCAGCACCGCCGTGCCATAGCTGTCATCGAAGGTGAGCCCGGGCACGGCGTACTCGGGGGTGCCGACGATGGTGAGCGAGCGGGCGAAGGCCTGGTCGGCGTAGTCCTCGAACTCGCGGTCGTAGGTGAGCTTGAGGTAGGGCGCGAAGTTCTCGCCCAGCGTGAAGCTGGCCTGCCAGCCCACGCTGCCAATGAGCGAGTCGAAGTCCTGCTCCGGGTAGCCCAGCGCGGTGGAGAGCGTCGGCTGGGACTCGTTGTAGCCGTCCACGCTGATGCGCTGCGCGAGCAGGCCGATCACCGGACCATGGGTGAAGCGGTCGGAGCCGAAATCCATGCCGGCGTTGAACCCGAAGCTGAGGTTGGAGCCATCCGGCGATCCCGAATGGGTGCGGGTGACGGGGCCCAGCGCGACGTCGCGGTCCACGTCGAAACTGACCTGGCTGTAGCTGAGCTGGCCGTTCACCCAGGCGCGCTCGCCGTACCAGGCGGCAAAACCGCCGAGCGTGCGGTCGTCCTGGCTGAAATCGCCGGCGCGGCGGCCGAAGTCGTAGGTGTTGCGGCCCAGGCCGGCGAACACGCCGTACACCATGTTGCCGCGGGCCCAGTCCACGCCGCCGGTGAGGCCGGGACCGTTGCCGTCGTAAAGGTCGCCGCTGCGGTAGCGCTGGTCGTCGGCGCGGGCGTCCACCCACCAGCGCCGGCCGTCCTGGTCCGGCTTGCCGGCGAGGTGCGCCGCCACTTGTTCAGCGCGGGCGCGGCCGATGACGGCGGTGGCGTGGGGCAGTGCGGCGATCTGCCGCGGCGCCTCGAGGATGGAAACGGCGTAGTCGGCCAGGATCGAATGCGCTCGGGTGGTGGGGTGCACGCCGTCGGCGAACAGGTAGGTGTTGGGTGCATCCGGGGACACCAGGCTGGTCGGGTTGCAGGTGAGCGAATTGGCGGTGATCTGCGGCTGGCAGGCGGTGCCGGTGATGTTGGTGAAGCCGAACGCGCCGGCATCGGCGGTGATTTCACGCAGCAGGTTGAAGGTGTCCAGCGGGATCACGCGCAGGCCGTTGCCGGCCAGCGAGGTGAACAATTGGTTGTTGTAGGTGGTGCTCAGCGCCGTGCCATTGGCCTGCGCCGCCGGACCCAGGGCGCGGAAGGCCGGCGTCAGGCCGAGGTCGGGCACTGTGGCCACCAGGATGTACTGTGCGCCCGCGTTGCGCAGCGTGCCGACGATGCCGACCTGCGCGGCCACCGCGTTGTCGATCGTCAGCGTAGCGGGGGCACCGGCGTTGGTGATCGCGAACAGGTCGTTGGCGCCGCCCCAGACCGTGTACAGCGCACGGGCATCCGCGCGCCCGGAGTTGGCGGCGAGGTAGTTGTTCACCTGCGTGGCCATCGACGGGATCGGCCCCAGGGCGCCCGTGGAATTCACGCCAACGCGCGCGCCGCCCACGGCGTAGTTGGTGCCGGTCTGCCCGTTGCCGTTGGGGTCGGAGGACGTGCCGTAGTACTCCGCCAGGTACTGCGCCCAGACGAAGCCGGGGTTGGTGGTGAACTGCCCGGTGACCGGGCGGACGCTGGCGGGCAGCAGGGGGCGGAAGAAGCCGGCGTCCGTCAGGCTGTCGCCGAAGAACACGGTCTGGGAGTACGGGCTGTTGGCCAGTGCCGGGGCTGTCGCGACCAGGAGCGCGGCGACGAGGAGACGGCGTACGGGCGGCTTGCGGCGCGAGGTGATGTGCATGACCCCTCCGGGGCGTGGATGTTCAGGGTGTGGACACGCGTCCCGGCTACCGGGGCGGCGATGGGCCACAGGCGTCCGGTGCGGTGCGCCCTTGGGCAACAACGTGGGTGCGTGGCCGGGTCGGCCAGTACGGTCGGGGCGCGCCTTCCCCCTATACTGGCCGCCCTTGCCCCTGCCGCGGAACCGACCATGATCGCCGGAATGTCCATCGTCCTCATCGCCCTGCTGGGCGCCGTCGGCCTCGTCGCCGTGATGCTCTTCTTCTGGATCATCGCCCTGCGCCGCGTGGTGCCGGTGAACGAGGTCCACATCATCCAGACCCGCAACAACACGGTCTCGTACGGCAAGGGCTTCGACAGCAATACCTACTACGAGTGGCCCTCGCGCCTGCCGCTGGTCGGCCTGACGCGGGTCACGCTGCCGGTCTCGAACTTCTCGATCGACCTGCCGGACTA
>JALHRS010000190.1 GCA_022841325.1 Lysobacterales bacterium
TTCAATACACTGGATTGCGGCCATGGCTGCCCTCCTGCGCTTTGATGTCTCGACAACACCAAATTAGCAGTGGTGGCCGTGGCCGCCCTCCTTACCTTCCCGGTAATCGGTGAAGAACCAAGAAAAAGCCCGCCGAAGCGGGCTGATGGTCACGCGGACTTTGTGATCTTTGGCTGGTTGGCTGCCTTCCAAGCCTTTACCGCTTCCAGCAGATCGGCCTTGCGCTTCTCGTACTCAATCCCCTTGGCGATAAGCAGAGTGTTGCGTACTTCAAGCTGCGCCAGCAGATCGAGCTGGTCCACGGGCATGGCGTCGCGGTCCATGCCAGCGAACTTCCCAGCGAGAGCGAAATTCACAAGCCGTGCCTCGTTCGTGTAGTGGTACGCGGCACAACTCTTTCCCGCATCTGCTCGGGTTTCCTTGAGCGCCATCGTCATTACCTTGTACGAAGCAGCGGCCGCATGGCGCTGCAGCGTCCAGTCCTGATTGCCACGGATCAAGGCGTCAATCTGGAGATCGCACCAGACGGCGAAGTCATCATCAAGCCAACGGGCGAAGGCAACCGCCAACTTGGGGTGGAACCAAGTGCCGTCCGGGCAGTTGCGCCCGCCTCTGATGACTTTTAGAAGGGAGATTTTCTCCCTTCTAAGCTGGCGGCAGAGCGCCCCGATGTAGTTGTCCGTGCTCGGGAGCTTTTGCCAGTCACCTGGTCGCTTTCCGAACGGCGCTGCCGCCTCGGTCGCGTTGAACCAGCCGTCCTGCTGATAAGTGATGGGATGACCCTCATATTTGAGGATTACTAACTGCGAAATGCCGTCTGTCACTACGAATGCCCCTTAAGGCGGGAGTCAGGAAAACCCGGATGCCACGTATCGGCAGGCCGATATAATCCCGACCAGTTAGAGAAAACCCGTACACGGTTCGTCTTGCCGGATTGGACGTGTACGGAGCTAGCCCTTAAAGCCCGCCAAGTGCGGGCTTTTCCTTTAAGGGCTTGGGGATGTTAGCTGTTTACGTATCCAGCTAACCGGCGAACTGCCGAGTATTTCTGACTCGGCAGTCAGTAGCACTAAATGCTGCTACGCAGCATCATGGCCAGCACGCTGTCAAGCGTTGGCTTGCGACTCGCCACCAATCCGTCGATAGGTCAGGCGCTTGCCGCCGATGCCCTTCAGGGCGACTTCAGCGCGCATGGAGTCGCTGAAGCCCTGAGACTGGCGTGTGTTCCAGCTGAAGTCGAACTCGTTGCAGTAACGCTGAAGATGCTTCGCACTGACGCTGTGGAAGGTGCCGATCAGGCCGCTCTTGAGAATCGCAAACGAGGCTTCCACGGTGTTGGTGGTGACGTTGCCGCGAGCGTATTCCTTGGCGCCATGGTCCACCCACTGATGCGAGGCGAAGCTTTTGCCGACAGCGCGGTAGTACT
Organism: Lysobacterales bacterium; assembly: GCA_022841325.1. Taxonomy (GTDB): domain Bacteria; phylum Pseudomonadota; class Gammaproteobacteria; order Xanthomonadales; family SZUA-5; genus JADKFD01. Next base: position 1,427 of record JALHRS010000190.1, read on the forward strand.
TGGCGGCATCCGTCATCAGGTGCGCTTGCGGGCTGACTTGTGACTTGAGTACTGCGGAGAGCGTGGCGCCGTTCGCCTTGGGGATGTGGAAGGAGCGCTTCTCGCCGTTGCGCTCGACCAGCGACACGATCATCATCTTGTGGCGGAAGCCGCCGCGCGGAGTCGCAACGGGCTTATCGTTTTCGTCGGTGGCCTTGCCCCAGTAGGTTTCATCGGCTTCAACGATGTCGCCATCACCACCGAGCAGACCGCCGCCCTCGGACTCCATGGCTTCGCGGATGCGGTGGGCTATGAACCAAGCGGTCTTGTAGGTCACGCCGAGCATGCGCTCAAGCTGCTTGGCAGACACACCCTTCTTGCTCGCGCACATCAGGTGGACCGCTTGGAGCCAGACATTGAGAGCGATCTTGGAGCGCTCAAAGACCGTGCCCACGGTGACGGTGAACTGTTCGTAGCAATCGGCGCACTTGTAGAGGCCAGGACGGTACTTCGCACCCTTCAGGGCCAGGTGCTTGCCGAGGAAGCCGCAGTGGGGGCAGACCGGGCCATTGGGCCAGCGCAGGGCCTCCAAGTACTCGCGGGCCTTGTCGGCGTCTTGGAACTGGGGCTGGTTGAGGATCGCTTCAGCCATGTGCTCAATGTAGGCGAAGCATTAGGGTTTGTCAGGCAGATACTATGCCGTTTTGTATATCGCTCCCATGGCCAAAGCGCTCTCCGACGCCGCCCTGCTGATGCGCCTGCGCACCCGGCAGCTCCTGCTGCTGGAGGCGCTCGGCCGCGAGCGCAACCTGGGGCGCGCGGCGGCGAGCCTGGGCCTGAGCCAGCCCGCGGCCACCAAGGTGCTGCAGCAGGCGGAGGAGACGCTGGGGGTGGAGCTGTTCACGCGCCTGGCGCGGGGCATGGAGCCCACGCCCACCGGCGAAGTGCTGATCCGCTATGCGCGCCAGTCGCTGGTGGATTTCGGTTTCGCGCGCGAGCAGATGGCGGCGCTGCGCTCCGGCCTGCGCGGCCGGCTGCGCCTGGGCACGGTGCCGGGGGCGCTGCCGCTGCTGCTGGCGCCGGCGCTCGCCGGCTACAAGCGGCAGCACCCGCGCGTGGCGGTGTCGGTGCTGGTGGAGACCAGCGACGTGATGCTGCGGCTGCTGGAACGCGGCGACGTCGACCTCGTGCTCGGGCGGCCCACCGAGGGCCACTTCGAGGACGAACTGCGGATCGTGC
>JALHRS010000191.1 GCA_022841325.1 Lysobacterales bacterium
CGCCCCTGCTTCTGACGCAAGAGCGCACGCCACGAGCTGACCCGAGTTACGCCCAACTGGCGCGCACTCGCCCCAGCCCCCAGTCCCGAGCCCCGCTCCTGCTTCGACCGCAAGCCCGCTCACGCCGCAGCCCTCAGCCCCGAGCGACACCCCGGCCCCGCATGGGTCATTTCCAGCAGGAATTTCTGCATGTCCCAGGCGCCGGTGGGGCAGCGTTCGGCGCAGAGGCCGCAGTGCAGGCACAGGTCCTCGTCCTTGACCATGGCGCGGCCGGTCTTGAGGCCGTCGGCGACGTACAGATCCTGGGTCAGGTTCAGTGCCGGTGCGGTCAGGCGCTGGCGCAGTTCGGATTCTTCGCCGTTGCCGACGAAGCTGATGCAGTCCATCGGACAGATGTCGACGCAGGCATCGCATTCGATGCACTTGTTGAGCGTGAACACGGTCTGCACGTCGCAGTTCAGGCAACGCTCGGCTTCCTTGAAAGCCAGCACCGGATCAAAGCCGAGTTCGACCTCGGTGCTGATGCTGTTCAGGGTGATCTCGGCCGGCGCCCACGGCACCTTGTTGCGGGCGGCGTTGGTGATGTCGTTGTCGTAGCTCCACTCGTGGATGCCCATCTTCTGCGAGATCATCACCGTGGCCGGCAGCGGCCGCTCGCTGATGTCCTCGCCACTGAGCAGCTTGTCGATGCTGACCGCGGCCTCGTGGCCGTGGGCCACGGCCCAGATGATGTTCTTGGGGCCGAAGGCGGCGTCGCCACCGAAGAACACGGTCGGCAGCGTCGACTGATGGGTGCGCTCGTCGAGCTTGGGCAGGCCCCAGCGGTCGAATTCGATGCCCAGATCCTGCTCGATCCACGGAAAGGCATTCTCCTGGCCGACGGCAATCAGCACTTCATCGCAGCCAATCTCGACATCGGGCTCGCCACTGGGCAGCAGCTGGCGCCGACCGTTGGCGTCGATCTCGGGTCGAACATGCTGGAAGCGCATGCCGGTCAGACGCCCGTCCCTATGCAGGAAAGCCAGTGGCACCAGATAGTTGCGGATCGGGATGCCCTCGTGCTGGGCATCTTCCTTCTCCCAGGGCGAGGCCTTCATCTCCTCGAACCCCGAGCGCACCACCACGGTCACTTCCTTGCCGCCCAGACGCCTGGCGGAACGGCAGCAATCCATCGCCGTGTTGCCGCCGCCGAGCACGATCACGCGCTCACCCACGGCCGTCACATGACCGAAGGACACCGAGGCCAGCCAGTCGATGCCGATATGGATGTGGCCAGCGGCCTCGCTGCGTCCGGGCAGCTGCAGATCGCGTCCGCGCGGCGCGCCGCAGCCTACGAACACCGCGTCATAGCCTTCAGCGAGTAGGGCGCGCATCGACTCGATGCGCTGTCCGCTGCGGAATTCGGCGCCCAGATCGAGGCAATAGCCGACCTCTTCATCGATCACCGATTCGGGCAGGCGGAAGCGCGGAATCTGACTGCGGATGAAGCCTCCGGCCTTGGCCTCGCCATCGAAAACGACCACCTCGTAGCCCAGTGGCGCCAGATCGCGGGCCACGGTCAGCGAGGCCGGGCCAGCACCCACGCAGGCCACGCGCTTGCCGTTTTTCTTGCCTGCCGGTTTGGGCATGCGCTCGGCGACATCGCCCTTGTTGTCGGCGGCGACCCGCTTCAGGCGACAGATGGCAACCGGTTCCGGCGTGTGTCCGGAGCTCTCTTCGACCCGGCCGCGTCTGCAGGCGGGTTCGCAGGGACGATCGCAGGTGCGCCCGAGCACGCCCGGGAACACATTCGATTTCCAGTTGACCATGTAGGCGTCGGCATGACGCCCGGCAGCAATCAGGCGGATGTACTCGGGTACCGGCGTGTGCGCCGGACAAGCCCATTGGCAATCGACCACTTTATGAAAGTAGTCCGGTTGACGGATATCCGTCGACTGCATCGCGACCTCCCTCCAGGTCCGGGCTTGCGCCCTGCAATGGGCCGCGAGTCTACTCCGATCGTCAGCAAATTTTGGTGATCAGCCCCTGTGTCCGGCAATAGACTTCAGTAGTAGGTCATCGCTGCCGAGTTGAGCAGTCCGACCGTGATCGAACTGGCAGCCACGAAGGTGCCGGCGGCCTGCTCGCCGCGGGCGATGCGATCAGGCAAACCGCTGAGCACCAGGCGCAAGAGCAGAAACGTGCAAATCTGCACGATCAGCGCCACCAGACCCCAGAGGGCGCAATCGATGAGGCCAATGGCGTTGGTGATGGCGCTGTGCAGCGGCAGGGCGAAACCTAGCAGCGAACCGCCGAGCGCCGTCGCCGCGGCATTGTTGTTCAGCCGGATCAGGGTGAATTCACGCTGCGGCGTCAGCTGGGTATAGAGCAGCAGGTACAGCAGCGTCAGCCCTACCGCCAGGCCGAAATAGGCCAGAAACATGGGCAGACCCTGCATCGACGTTTCGGCTGAATGCCACATCTGCCACTCCGTGCTGCTGCGATGGAAGGGGAGGATAGCGGTAGCGGGGGAGCGGGGGGCGGGACTCGGGATTCGGGAATCCGGACTCGGGACTCGGGACTCGGGACTCGGGACTCGG
>JALHRS010000192.1 GCA_022841325.1 Lysobacterales bacterium
TCGAAGCGCTCGAGCGTCATGCCCTGGTCGATGTCGCGGTACTGGCGGAACAGCGCGTTGCGTTCGCCCGCGCCGGCGCTGTACCCGCCCAGCTCGCCGAAAGCCGACACCTCCCAATCGGCAGCCCAGCGTTGCGACGGGCTTGGCAGTGGCGGCAGTTCGTACAGCGTGCCGGCGGGCGATCGTGAGGTGGGTTGCCGGTAGGGGCTCAGGCCGGCAGGGTCGGTCTGGCCCGCCCCCCATCGGCCCACCGGGTTCTGCGCATTGCCGACCAGCCCCGGGCCGACCACACCGCTGTCGGCCCAGGCGGGTGCAGCGGCCCAGCCGGCGGCCTGCAGGCAGGCCAGCGTGACGATCGAGAAACGGCATCGCATGCGCAGACCCCCGTTCAACGCAGGAACCGGCCGCCTGCCGGGTGGTTGCTGCCGTGCACCTGCATGTGACAGGTCTGGCAGCTGCGGGCCATCAGGCGCTCGCTCGGGTCAGGTCCGCCCGGCTGGTTGGCGGCGCTGAGCAAGCGGTTCTGGTGGGTGCGGTTGGTGTGGCATTGCTGGCACAGGAAGGGCCGCGGCGCCACCAGCAGCTGCGCCTGGTTGGAGCCGTGCGACTCATGGCAGTTGAGGCAGCTTTCGCGCACCGGCGCGTGCTCCCACAGGAAGGGGCCGCGCTTTTCGGCATGGCAGCTCGTGCACAGTTCATTGATCGAGTTGGTCTTGAGCAGCGGCCGCGTCGGCGAGCCGTGCGGGTTGTGGCAGCTCTCGCACGACAGCTTGCCCTCGGGCAGCGGCATGTGTGATCGCTTGCGGAACTCGGCGCGCTGCTGTGCGTGGCAGCCGTAGCAGGTCTCGGAAATGCCGGCGTTGCGCAGCAAGCCGCTGGCCGACAGGCGCGCCATGGTGTTGTGACAGTCGCTGCACGCCAGTTGGTTGCTGGCATGGGCCGAGCCGGGCCAGTACAGGCGTTGCCGGCCCTGGTGGCAGTCCATGCACTGCGCATTCTGCGTCTGCACCGGCGTGCCCCAGGCGCGGGTGAAGCCGATGATCGTGCCGCGTTCGGTGGGGTTGGCTGCATGGGCCGAGCCCGGGCCGTGGCAGGCCTCGCAGACCTGTCGTTCGCGTTCGCTGCGCGGGTTGTGGCGGAAAGCCCGGGCATGCGTGGTGTGGCCGAAGTGTCGGTCTTCGGCCGCGTGGCAGCGCAGGCAGACGGCCTCGCCGACGGAGGTGGCATTCGGGGCCGCCGCCTGCGCGGCGACCGGGGTGGCCGTGAACAGCCAGGCCAGGACCAGGATCGCCAGCAGCCGCCAGGCGTGTCCGGGCACGGGCTGGTGCGGCAGCATGGCCTTGCGGCCATGGCCAATTGCAGTGCGCCGGCAGCCTGGCATGGCCAGCCGTTCAGCGCAGCGGCGTGGCGCCGGTCAACTCGAAATGCGTGCCGCCCATGAAGGTCAGCTCGGCGCTGTACGAGGCCGTGCCCGGCTGCCCGGGTAGCAGCACCACCGGCAGGGTCACCTTGCCGCCCGCGTAGGACGGCAGCACCAGGCTGGCCGAGTTCTCGATCATCTGCGCGCGAAGTTCTCCGCCGCCGGCCAGCGTGCTGTGCAGGTTGAAGTACCACCTGCCGGCCAGCAGGTCGGTCTCTTGCGCCGCCGACAGCGTGACCGTGCCGGTCGCCTTGCCGGCATTGCCCGTCGGCGTGGTGGGCAGGCCGATGGCCACCGATGCGTTGGCGCCCAGCGCTGCCGGTCCATGGAAGTGGGCGGCCGTGACGGTAGAACCGGCGTTGAGCTGGTAGACGATGCTGTACATCAGTACCTTGGTACCTGTGTCGTACAGGGCCGTGACGCTGCCGATACCGGTGCTCGTCGGCGCCGTGGTTTCCTGAGTAGGCGTCAAGGGCAAGCCGACAAAGGCATGGATCTCGGCCCAGGCGCAGACCGGCAGCGCCAGCACAGTGGCAGCAAGGAGAGGAGCAATCTTCCGCATGGTGACAAACCTCCGTGGTTGCGGGCACGGGGATGCGCGCCCGTGGGGCTTACGATCGATGGGATCGGTTCACTCCATGCTGTTTCGACGCAGTGGCCGCGGTTGGCGGTGACCGCTACGATCGCGAGCCATGTCGCATCCATCCGATATCGACGCCGGCTCTGCCTGGCTTATCGTGCGCCAGGCCGTGGCGCAGTCGACGCTTCAGGCCCGGGGCCTGCTCGTGCTCACCGGTGCCGGCATGAGCGCCGAAAGCGGCATTGCCACCTTTCGCGACGCGATGAGCGGTCTGTGGTCGCAGTTCGACCCAGCCGAACTGGCCAGCGAGGAGGGCTTTCGCGCCAACCCGGCACGGGTGTGGCAGTGGTATGCCGAACGGCGCGACGGCATGAGCCGGGCCGCGCCCCATGCGGGCCACCTGGCACTAGGTGACTTTGCGCGCCGCCACCCCGGAGTGCTGACGCTGGTGTCGCAGAACGTCGATGACCTGCACCAGCGAGCGGGCAACACCGACACGCTGCGGCTGCACGGTGACATCCTGCTCGA
>JALHRS010000193.1 GCA_022841325.1 Lysobacterales bacterium
GCATGCCGGTCAGGCCGATCACCAGGATCGCGAAGATCACGTTGGTGAGCGACAGGTTGTTCCACTCGTTCCAGATGAAGTAGCCGATGCCGGTGCCACCGACCAGCATCTCGGCCGCGACGATCACCAGCCAGGCAATGCCGATCGAGATGCGCATGCCGGTGAGGATGGTCGGCGCCGCGGCCGGCAGGATCACCTGCAGGCTCTTGCGCAGTGGCCCCACCTCGAGCGTACGCGCGACGTTGATCCAGTCGCGCCGCACGCCGGCCACGCCGAAGGCGGTGTTGATCAGCATCGGCCACACGCTGCAGATGAAGATCACGAACACGCCGGAGATGTTGGAGTCCTTGATCGTGTACAGCGCCAGCGGCATCCACGCCAGCGGCGAGATCGGCTTGAGCACGTTGATGTACGGGTACAGCGACTGGTAGACGAGCGGCGACATGCCGAGCAGGAAGCCGAGCGGGATCGCCACCACGCAGGCGATCGCAAAGCCCAACGCCACGCGGGCCAGCGAGTACGCCAGCTGCAGTCCGATGCCCTTGTCGTTCGGACCGTTGTCGTACAACGGGTCGGCCAGGTGATGGGCAATGGTGGCGCCCATCTGCGCCGGCGTCGGAAAGGCGCTGGCCTTGGTCTCGCTGCCGCTGCCGGCGGTGGGGTCCTTGCCTTGCAGCTTCAGGTACTCGATCTGCTCCGCAGTGAGTGCAACGGCGGGCGCTGACGGTGCGGCCGATGGCAGCGTGGCGATGTGCCAGATGCCGAGCAGCAGCAGGCCGATCAGGACCGACAGCAGCGTGGCGCGGACGGACAGGGACGGGGTCATGAGGCAGCCTGTCGTTCCCGCACGAGCACGTATCCCGTGCTTTCTCGACTGCAGAAAGCCAGCGGGTTGCGCCTGCGCGGGAACGACGGATCAGGTGCGCTTGATCGCGAACGAATCGACGTAGGCGTCGGCCTTGGCGGGGTCAAACTCCTTCTTCATCACCGTGAACTTGCGGTAGCCGTCGCCGGTGGGCAGCGGCAGGCCCATCTCCTTCATGAACTTCTTGGCGTCGGTGAGCAGGAACACCTGCTCGGCGATCTGGCGGTAGTTCACGTTGCCCTTGACGTAGCCCCAGCGCTTCATTTGCGAAAGCATCCACACCGCCATCGAATACCAGGGCACCGGATCGAAGTCGGCGCGGTTCGGCTCGTTCTTCACGCCCCCCAGGCCGTCGGCAAACTTGCCAGTGAGTACCTGCGCGATCACCGCCTCGGGCTGGTTCAGGTACTGGGTCGGCGCGATCACCTTGGCGATCAGCTCACGGTTGCGCGCTTCGCGCGCCATGGCGGCGGCTTCGAGCACCGACCGATACAGCGCGGCATAGGTGTTGGGCGCCTCCTTGATCAGGCTCTCGCTGAAGCCGAACGCGCAGCACGGATGGCCGTCCCAGATCTCCTTGGACAGGATGTGGATGAAGCCCACTTCCTCGAACACGGCGCGCTGGTTGAACGGATCGGGGCCGAGGTAGCCATCGATGTTGCCGGCACGCAGGTTGGCCACCATCTCGGGCGGCGGCACAACGCGGATCTGGATGTCGCGGTCAGGATCCAGACCGTGCTCGGCCACGTAATAGCGCAGCAGGAAGTTGTGCATCGAGTACTCGAAGGGCACGGCGAACTTGAAGCCCTTCCAGCTTTTGGGATCGCGCTTGTCCTTGTGCTTCACATGCAGCGTGATCGCCTGGCCGTTGGTGTTCTGGATGGTGGCGATGCGCATCGGCTGCGCCACCGAGCCCAGGCCCTGCGAGATTGCCAGCGGCATCGGCGACAGGAAGTGGCTGGCGTCATGCTCCTTGTTGAGCATCTTGTCGCGGATCAGTGCCCACCCCGCGGTCTTGTTCAGCTGCACGTTCAGGCCCTGGCGCTTATAAAAACCGAGCGGGTGCGCCATGATCAGCGGCGTCGCACAGGTGATCGCGATGAAGCCGATCTTCAGATCGGTCTTCTCCGGCGCGCGTTTGTCCTGCGCCATCGCCTGCAGCGAGGCGACCGGCAGCACGCTCGCCAGCGCGGCGCGCGCGGTGCCTGCGCCGACCGCCTTGACGAAGGCCCGCCGCACGGCGTCCTGCGGGAACAGCGCCTTCATCAACGTGGCCTCGATGAAGTCGTTCGACAGCTCTTCGGTATTGGCCGCGCGTTTGGCGTCGGCGTCACTGAGGGATTCGGCCGCTGCATGATCGGCATCGCTGGCGTGCTTGCCGCAGGCACAGCCCAGGCGCATCGGGCGATCGGCATCGAACGGACGAAAGAGATTTCCCAAGGCAGGCCTCGTATCGGTTGGCGGTTGGCGATCGATGAGCCCAGCGGACATCGACGGCGCTGAGTCAACTTTGCAGGTTCCGTGCCACGCGCGCTGCGCCGGTGCATGGGCACCAGCAGCGAATTGCCACGCCCTCGAAGCGGGCGGTAACGGCCCAGGATGGTTCGCGCCGGCGACAACGCGCGCGGCGCTG
>JALHRS010000194.1 GCA_022841325.1 Lysobacterales bacterium
CCGCAATGGCGACTGTGCCGTCAGCCCATTGTGGCTATGGGAGCGGCTTCAGCCGCGACAGCTGTTGCTGACATCATCCAGCCAGCTACAGCAAATCTCGGCTGAAGCCGCTCCCACATGCAATGCCAACCCAGGGCGCCACCCACCCGGGATCGCCGAGTTGCACTCGGCGCTTCTGCTCTGCCGTCTATGCCAGGGCCGACGGGATGAGGGGAAGAGCGGCCGAGCAGGCGCTCGGCCCTCCTTATCGCGGGCGGCGCTGGATGCTGGGATTGGGGCAGCTGCTCTTCGCCGATGGCGGAATCCCCGTCGCGGGGACCCTGGCCTGGCCTCGGCTCTTTCGGGCGGGGTTTCCGCTCTACTTGAGGATGTCGGCGAAACGCTTCTTGAACTTGGCCACCTTGGGGGCGATGACCAGGCTGCAGTAGGGCTGCTCACCGTTGAGTTCGAAATACTGCTGGTGATAGTCCTCGGCCGGATAGAAGGTCGGCAGCGGCTCGACTTCGGTAACGAAGCCACCACTCCAGTCGCCGCTGGCAACGCTACGGGCAATGGCGGCTTCGATGGCCCGTTTCTCGGCGTCGTTGCTGTAGAAGGCGATCGACCGGTACTGCGGACCCACATCGTTGCCCTGCCGGTTCAGCGTGGTCGGATCGTGGATGGTGAAATAGACATCAAGGATCTGGTCGAGACTGACGACAGCTGGATCGTAGACGACCTTGACCACTTCGGCATGCCCGGTGCGCCCGCCAGTGACCTGGCGGTAGCTGGGGTTGTCGACATGGCCGCCGGCGTAGCCAGACACGGCCTCGTCCACGCCTTTGACCTCTTCGTAGACGGCCTCCAGACACCAGAAGCAGCCGCCACCGAGCACGATGGACTGGCGGGCCGCGGACGGCGTGGCGGAGGTCTCTGCAGCGACACTGGGATGGCTCATGGCGATCAGCACCAACAGGGAAAGGGATGGGAACCAGAACTTCATCGGGGATGCTTCCTGAGTGTTTGGACTCGGTATGACAGACCGCGGCCTCGCGCCGAGTCTTTCGCACTGGCACGCATGAACACGTGAATGCGTTAACAATCACAGGCTGGCGTTGACGCCATCATCTGCGCTGAACGAACAGGAGCGTGAGCCATGCGAGGCCGAGTGCGTTGGAGTTGGATCACCCTGTGCGTCGGCCTGACCAGCAGCGCATGGGCCCTGCCCTTGCCGCAACTGCATCCAGCATCGCCGTGGTACCAGCGTGTGGATCAGGCTGCCCTGCATCCGAATTCGGCAGCCATGATCAACACCCTGAGCGGCCTCGGCGGCTTCGGAAACACTCGCCTGCAGATCGACTTCAGCATGTACGTGCTGTACGCAAGTACTGGAACGCCAACGCAGCCAATCATCGAGATTCCCTCGGGCGATCCCAACGATGCCTACTACCTGCCCGATTGTGAACCGCTGAACACGCCGGTCCCGTTGCCGCCCGGAGGCGCCATCGAGGGACAGCCTGGCTACAGCTGCAACAACCTCAATGGCGATTGCCATCTGCTGGTGGTCCAGGGCAACGAGATCTTCGAGGTCTACCGCGCCAATGTCACCGCGCAGGGCCTGGAAAGCCAGTGTCTGGCCCGCTGGCGCATGGATGCCCTCTATCCAGTGACCGGACGCGGCGATCACTGCACCAGCGCCGACGCCGCCGGGTTTCCGATGGCGCCGCTGCTGTTCAATGCCGACGAGGTCTTTGCCGCCACCCAGGTCGCCAACGGCGATCTCGGTCACGCCATACGCTTCATCCTGCCGAATGCGCGCATGGCGCGTGACAACTCGCTACCGGGTGCAGTCCTGGGACGCCTCTATGTGCGACCCGCCACGCACGCAGGCGGGCCCAACGGCCCGGTCGGCAGCGTGCCCTACGGGGTGCGTCTGCGGCTGCGCGCCGATTTTCCAATGACGGGTTACAACCCCGCAGCCCAGGTACTGCTGCGCACGATGCAGCGCTACGGCATGGTGCTGGCCGACGGCGGCACCGTCGCCCTGACCGGCGAGAGCGATCGCTACACCACCCACACCTGGGCCGAACTGGGCATCGGTTCGCGGGTGTTCGATCAGACGGCCGGGGCACAAAAGGTGTTCGCCAGCGACTTCCAGGTGATCGATACCGGCCCGCGCATTGCCGAGACCTATGAATGCATCCGCAGCGAACCGCAGATGGACGCGCTGTTTGCCAATGGGTTTGAGTAGGTGCGCCGGCGAAACCGGTGAAGCGTAAAGGGTGCAAGTCCCTGACACCAAAGGAGTAGCGATCCATGAGTGTCCCCGAGTCATGCGTTGGTCATCGCGAGGTG
>JALHRS010000195.1 GCA_022841325.1 Lysobacterales bacterium
GGGTGCACGAACTGCACAGCGGCAGCACGCCGCCGAGAGTGACGCACGCGCTTGTTCGCCGCGGTTGAAGGCGCGTGGTGCAAGTCCTTGCTCGCAGAGTGCGCGATCGCTCCCTCTGGATCGGGGACGTGAGTTGGCTGGCCTGAGGAGCCGCCATTCGACCGACAAGCGATGCGGGAGTGGTCCCGCCGCGTTTGTCAACGTCAGGACTCCTCCGCAGACCGGCCGTTGACGCAACCAGCTTCAGCGCTCCCCGACGATCGGTATTTGGCCGATATCGCGAGTATCACCGGCAACGGCGACCGACCGCAGGCGCTGCAGGGCAGCTTCTGATGACCGCGAAGTCTCCACCCGCATGGGGCGGCACTGTCTCTCGACAGCCGAACGCCGGTGCGATCCCACAAGCCCTTGCGCGGTGCGCCTTGGCCAGCAGGTGATCTCACGCCCTACGACCTATCCGAAGCGAACACCCGTTCGCCTTGCGCCGCGCCCCAGGGGCGCAGCGCCTCCAGCGCCATCGGGTCACTCGCGGTCGGGTCCTCGTCCAGCACGCAGAAGTCGGCGCGCTTGCCGCATTCGATGCTGCCGATCTCGCCGTCCAGCCCCAGGCCGTGTGCCGCGCCCAGCGTGAAGGCGTGCAAGCCCTGGTCCACGCCGATGCACTCGGCCGCACCCAGCGCCGGTTTCACGATCCACAACTGCGTGCACGCCGTGCGCGAAGACGCCGGCTGCGTGCTGCACACGCACAGCCGCGCCGGCGCGGATCGTGTTGATGTCCACGCCCGAGCGGTGCCAGCTCGAAGTTGATCTTCTCCAGCCGGGCGTCGCGCCAGGCGATCTCGCGGTCCTTGCGCTGCAGTTCGCTGTCCTTTCGCTCGATGCACTGGCGCAGCTGGGTGATCACGGCGACCACGTCCGCGCTGAGTTGCTGCTCGTCGATGGAGGGTTGATCGTGCGGGCCAAGCATGGGCTGCATGGTGTCGCAGTAGCATCAGCTTAGAAATTAGCAAAAGTACCCTTGCCAAGCACAGCAACGTGGCCACCGACTCGACTACCGACACAGCCACCCCTGCGGCATGAGCACCACGACGAACCTGCGGCTCAAGCACGGCTGATCACCTCCAGTTCGGGCAGCCGCTGCCATGGCAGGCCGACGACCAGCGCGTCGAACGGCGGCCGTGTCAGCAGCAGTGCAGGCGCGGCACCACTGGGCGCTGCGCTCAACCACACGAAGCCACCCGCATGCAGCCGCCGCGTGGCGAACCACACGCCGAAGCCGTCGTGCACCAGCAGCTTGAGCCGGATAGTCCTGGCGTTGGCGAACACATAGCCGTGGTGGGCCTGTGCCTGGCCCACTGTGTTGACCACCACCGCCAGCAGCCGCTCGGCGCCTGCGAGCATGTCCTGTGGTCGGCTGCACAGCCACAGCGCATCGATGCGGATCATCACCGGCCCTTGGCGGCAAGCACCGCACCGCTGAGCTCAACCAGCCAGGCCGCGCAGCCCTGCGCCTGAGACAACGGCCAGCGCACCGCAAGGCTCGTGTCGCCGCGACGCAACTCGACGTGGATGCAGGCCGCATCGGCCGGTGCGGCACCAGCAACGTCGGCCGTCGCGCCGTTGGCCGGGCTGGGCTGGGCTGGGCGAGGGCAGCTCCAACTGCATGAATTGCATCGGTGCGGCAACAGGCGCCGCCGAGGTCGCCTGCGCAGGCAGCATCACCTGCTGGGCCATGCGCGACTCGACGCCAGCGGGCAAAGGATCTGCACGTCCCATTCCCCGGCCTACCAACCACTTGCGCACCAGGTTCGCGTTCAGGCCATTGGCCAGGACAACCGCCGCGACCGAAGCCCCTTGCTCAAGGCACTGCGCCAGCACCTTCGCCTTGAAATCGGCGCTGTGGCTGCGCCGCCTGGATCGTTGAACATCGGGATGCATAGAGGTGTCCACCAAGCTCAGGTGGACACCCTGTTCACGTCCTCATCTCCCGAGGAACAGATGGGATGGCTGGACGCTCACAACTCGCCTCCCGACCAGGAGCCGACGTTCCGTGTAACTGCCTCGTTGCCGCCAACCTGCCGTACGAAGGCCGCATGCGAGCGAGAGGGCTGCGCCACCTCGGGCCAAGTTCCAGTCAGCGCGCTCGTGAATAGTTCGCTTGAACGAAGCCGTTGTCCCAATGCCGCACGCCGTCGATCGTCCAGGCCCGGTCGGCTGGAAGCGGACCGAACAGCCGCCGTCCCGAACCCAGCAGCACGGGCACCGTGGTGATGGTCATCCTGTCCACCAGGTCGGCACTCAGGAAAG
>JALHRS010000196.1 GCA_022841325.1 Lysobacterales bacterium
ACTGGCGCGCAGGGCTCGATTGGACAGACCGGAGCGCAAGGCCCGGGCGGAACAGGCGTCGGCGGCGGCTGGGTCCAGTTCCGCGACATCTGGTTCGATGTGAATCGCTCCGACATGCGGTCCTCCGAGTTCGGCAAGGTGTCCGATGTCGTGAACTACCTGAACCAGAATCCCGGCCAGCAGGTGGCGATCGACGGCACCACGGATCGTGCCAACAGCGTGCGCAACGCGCTGATCCAGGCCGGCGTGCCCTCCTCGCGGATCCAGTACGGGACCTTCGGCGATCCGAGGCTGCAGCGCGACCGCCAGGTCCAGGTGCTCGTCAGCCGCTAGGTTCACTTCCATCAAGGCAGTCCCACCGGGCCCGAGGGCGGAACCATCGCTCCGGGCCCGTTTCACGAGGTCGCATGACGATCCGTCACCACCCTCTTTCCGAATCCGCGCGGCGCAGCTGCATCGCGCTGATGCTCTGCGCCGCCACCGGCGCTTCCGCCCAAGTCATCTACAAACACGTCGATGAACTCGGGCGAGTGTCGTTCACCGACAGGCCGGAGATCGCCCCATTGCCCAGGAAAGCCGGCATGTCCCGGGTGAATGCCGCCAGGGTGGACACGGCCGAGGCCGCGCGGCGCCTTGCCGATGCGCGCCTGCATCGCGCGCAGGGTGAAGGCCCCCGGCCTGGCGAGCACGATGCCGGCGCCGGCATCGGCGAAGTCAACCATCGCTACTGGATCCGCCAGGAAACGCTCCGGCGCGATGTCGAGCTGGCGCTGGTGCGCTGGAACGAGACGCGCGGATTGCACCTCGTGCCGCGCTAGCGGCGAGCCGAGGCCGGAGCTTCCGCGCTCTCCCACTGCCGGGTGTCCGACAGCAGGCGATCGAATTCCTTCTTGACCACGCCGTAGCACTCGCAGGCCGCCTTCTCCAGGCGTGTGCGGTCGAGCACCGTAATGCGGCCGCGGGAGTAGCGGATCACCCCGGCGCGCTGCAGGTCGCCGGCCGCCTCGGTGACGCCCTCGCGGCGCACCCCCAGCATGTTGGCGATCAGCTCCTGCGTCATGGTCAATTCATTCGTGGCGAGGCGGTCCAGGCTCAGCAGCAGCCAGCGGCACAACTGCTGCTCCACGGAATGGTGCCGGTTGCACACGGCGGTCTGCGCCATCTGCGTGATCAGCGCCTGCGTGTAGCGCAGCAGCAGCCGCATGACCGGCCCGGCGCGGCCGAACTCCTGCTTCAACAACTCCGACTTCAGCCGGTAGCCGAAGCCCGCGCTCTGCACAACGGCGCGGCTGGGCGTGGTTTCGCCGCCCATGAACAGCGACACGCCGAGGACGCCTTCGTTGCCCACCACGGCGATCTCCGCCGAAGCGCCGTCTTCCATGACGTACAGCAGGGAGACGATCGAAGTCGTGGGGAAGTAGACATGGCGCTGGCGGCCGCCGGATTCGTACAGGGCCTCGCCCAGCGGCATCGGCACCAGCTCCAGGTGCGGCAGGAGCCTGTCGTACTCCGCGGCCGGCAGCGCTGCCAGGAGATGGTTCTGCTTCGAATTGTGGGGGGTGGGCAAGCGTCGGCTCTCGGCGGCTTGGATGGGTTCGCCCATGGGATCGATCGCCGATGCCCGCTCTGTGCGTTATCGAACAGAGCGAGGCGCCCCGGCACCACCGAGCGATACCGCACAGACCCCCTGTTACGCAATCCGTAACGTCGTCGCGGTTGCACAGGCGCATCGCGCAGAGGGGCCGGGACATGAACTGGGATCGCATCGAGGGCAACTGGAGACAGGTCGCGGGCAGCGTCAAGGCGCGCTGGGGCAAGCTCACCGACGACCACCTTGCCGTGATCGAAGGCAAACGCGAGCGCCTCCTCGGCAGGATCCAGGAAGCCTACGGCGTCAGCGCGGAGGAAGCGGAAAAGCAGCTCTCCGACTGGCAGCGCTTTCAGCATTCCAAGGGGCTTGATTGAACCCGGTTGCGCGTACGCTGCTCCGCGCGCTGTGGTTCCCGCTGCTGTTCGCGCTCGCGGCGCCGCGCGCCGGGGCACAGGTGATGGCGCCGGACGTGCTGCTGCAGACCGTCACGCTTGAAGTGCTGGAGGTGATCCGCCAGGACAAGGACATCCAGGCCGGGAATCCGGCCAAGGTGGCCGACCTGGTCGAGATGAAGATCCTGCCGCACTTCGATTTCCCGCGCATGACCCAGATCGCCGTCGCGCGCAACTGGAGCCTGGCCTCGGCCGAGCAGCAGGCCGCGCTCACCGCCGAGTTCAAGACGCTGCTGGTGCGGACCTACTCCACCGCCCTCG
>JALHRS010000197.1 GCA_022841325.1 Lysobacterales bacterium
AGCACAGCACGCGCCGCCACATGACGGCCGAGGACGTCTACAAGGCCTTGCTGACCGAAGGCGCCGACATCGGGCTGGCCACCGTCTACCGGGTGCTGATGCAGTTCGAGCAGGCCGGGTTGCTGACGCGCAGCAATTTCGAGTCGGGCAAATCGGTCTTCGAGCTCAACGAAGGCCAGCATCACGACCACCTGGTGTGCCTGAGCTGTGGCCGGGTCGAGGAGTTCTTCGACCCCGAGATCGAGAAGCGTCAACGTGCCGTGGCCGAGGCGCGCGGCTTCGAACTGCACGACCATTCGCTGGCGCTGTACGCGCGCTGCGCCAAGAGCGATTGCCCGCATCGGGGGCGGTAGAGCAGCCGGCCGTGGCCCGGCTTATTCAGCGTCGCCCTTTTCCATCGCACGCTGGTGGCGCTCGATGAATTCCTGGTAGGTGTCGATGCCGCGCAACTGCAGGATGGTGTTGCGCACTGCGGCTTCGACCAGCACCGCCAGGTTGCGACCGGCATCCACCGCGATCACCACCTTGCGCACCGGCAGCCCCAACACGTCTTCGTACAGCGGCTCATAGGGCAGGCGTTCGAATTCGCGCTCCATCGTCTCCTTGCGCACCAGGTGCACGATGAGCTTGAGGCGCATGTTGCGTCGCACCGCGGTCTCGCCGAAGATGGCCTTGATGTCGAGCAGGCCGATGCCGCGCACCTCGAGCAGGTTGCGCAGCAGCTCCGGACAACGGCCGTCCAGTGCGGTCTGCGAAATGCGGTACAGGTCGACCGCGTCGTCGGCCACCAGGCCGTGGCCGCGGGAGATGAGCTCGAGCCCGAGTTCGCTCTTGCCCAGGCCCGATTCACCCGTCAGCAGCACGCCCAGGCCCAGGATGTCCATGAACACGCCGTGGCGCGTGGTGCGTTCGGCAAACAGCTGCGCCAGGTAGGCGCGCACCACGTCGATCACGTGGCCGGCGGATTCACGGGTGACGAACAGGGGGATCTCGGCGCGGTCGCACATCGCCACCAGACGGTCGGGCGGCACCTGCTCATCGGCCACGATGAGCACCGGGGGCTCGAGCGTGACGATGCGGGCGATGCGGCGCTCCTGGTCCTCGGTGACCAAGGTTGCCAGGTAGGGGACTTCGCGCCGGCCGACGATCTGCACCCGGTAGGGGTGGATGTAGTTCAGGTAGCCGACCAGATCGGCTGACGACCGTGCATCGCGCACGGCGGCATCGTCGAAGCGGCGTTCAGGGTGGGCGTGGCCGGCGATCCACTCCCAGCGCATCGCTTCACGATGGGCCTCGAACAAGGCTTCGGCGCTGATCGAGGTGGGTTTCATGGGCCCGGGACGATCAGGCCACCGACTTCAGGGGCTCCCAATCGGAGATCAGCTTGTGCACGCCGGCAGCGTCGGGTTCGGTCTTGAGCCGTTCACGCAGTTGACGGTCGGACAGCATCTCGGCGATCTCGGAGAGGATCTCCAGGTGACGCTGCGTGGCCGCTTCGGGTACCAACAGAAAGATCAGCAGCACCACGGCCTCATCGTCCGGGGCGTCGAACGGAATCGGTTGTTGCACCCGTACCACAGCCGCCAAGGGGTTCTTGAGCCCCTTGATGCGGCCGTGCGGAATGGCCACGGCGTGCCCCAGTCCGGTGGACCCCAGGCGCTCTCGGGCGAACAGGTTGTCGCTGACGGTGCTGCGGGCAATCGAGTGCTGGTTCTCGAACAACAGGCCGGCCTGCTCGAACACGCGTTTCTTGCTGGTGGCGTCCACGTTCACCAGCACGTTGGTGCTCGGCAGGATGGCGGCAAGGCGGTTCATGTAGAGGAGTTCCCCGGGGTTCGCCTGCCCTGTGCGCAGGCGAAACACCGAGTGTTACTGAGCATTCGATTATAGGAAGCGGTCGGCGCCGGAACACCCGGTCGAGCCACCTTGTTCACGGGGACGGTAGCGCAATTGCGGCATTGCAGCAACAAACAATCCCTGATGAAAAACGGCCCCGAAGGGCCGCAGACTCATGCAAGGGAAAGCTCAAGTGGTGCTGGCGTCGATGCGCTTGACCGATTGGTGGTGGTGATCCTGCACGCGGTCCTTGTGGCGCATGACCTGGCGATCGAGCTTGTCCATCAGCTGGTCGATCGCGGCATACATGTCCTCGCTGGCCTGTTCGACGAAGATGTCTCGACCTTTGACATGCACGGTGACCTCGACTCGCTGCCTTCTTTCCTTTTCCTTCTTCTTTTCGACCGTCAGCAACACGTTGACATCCACGACCTGGTCGAAATGGCGCGTCACGCGGTCCAGCTT
>JALHRS010000198.1 GCA_022841325.1 Lysobacterales bacterium
GATTCAGCGGCGTTGGCCTTCCCACCAACCCCGCAGCGCCGCCAGTGCTGTCGCTTCGACCTGGGTGCCATCCCGCCCGGTGTTCCAGGTCATGACCAGTTCGCGCCGCGCCCACCACCCGCTTCAGGTAGTGCTGAACTGTCCCAAATATGTCCGGTAGTGTTGCATCAGCCGATAGCCGAGCTTCTCCGCCACACGCACGGAAGGCGTATTCCGCGCCCACGAGTCCCAATGCGGGGTCATTTTTCGGCGTAAACATTCGGCGGTGCAGGCAGCAGCCGTCAGCGTTGCCAGCCCGCGCCCTTGATAGGACTCGATGGTCTCCACGCCCAGGCCGCAACGATCCGCGCTGACTTGCTCGACGGTACACCACCCGGCGATGTTCTTGCCCTCCCGCACCCAGTAGCCAAACCCTACCCGGAAGAACATCTCCAGCGAACGCCAATTGTTTTCGATCTCTTCGATCAGGTTGTCGGCGTGCGTCAGCGTGCCGTCTTCCAGCCGCGCCCGCTCAATCGGCTCGACTGCGAATCCCGCTGGTATCTGCGCCACCCAATCCGGTAGCTTGAAATCATCCAGCCTATAGGTGACGCGCTCCAAGTGCTTCAGGTCAGCTTGCGGATAGGCGGCTTCGATAGCGGGCAGCCAATCCTCACCCGCATAGTAGAGCTTGAACAGATTGATCCCCCTGGTTTGCATCTGCGGCTGGAGCTGATCCCGCACAAGATTGACCAGCGCCGGTGCATCCGTCGCCCCCAGCAGATAATGACTGTAGGCCTGATCCCACAGGTAGGCAGTGCGCGGCTGCCGGGGATCGTCGGCCCAGATCGAGGCGGGGCTGTTGCCTGCGATCACCGCAGCCAGCAAGAGGTGTTCGTGTGGTCGAGTGCAGAGTGGGGCGAGGCGTTCAGGCTGATCCGATAGGGGAAAGAATATCATGATGAATGACCTCTGAATAACTGTAGTTAATTCATTATACCTCTTTTGAGCTACTATGAACCCGTTTACCAAAAGCGAGTTATCAATGGGCCAATGGCACTATCACCTGGATGCCGGACAGCATGTACAGCGACCCATTCAACATTGCCATATACTGGCAATCTACGAGCATCCAGCCATGACGAGCACCGAACTAGCCGACTCGGCTGACCTTTTTGATTCAGCGCCGCTGCCCTTCCCACCACCCCCGCAGCGCCGCCAGCGCCGTTGCTTCCACCTGGGTGCCATCGCGCCCAGTGTTCCAGGTCATGACCAGTTCGCGCCGCGCCCGTGTGATGCCCACATACAGCAGGCGCAGGCGTTCGGCGGCGTATTCCAGCCGGTCGGTGCGGGTGGCTTCGCCTTCGGCGTACCGTTCGCCGCTGCGAGCGGCTATCAACTGCGCCAGTGCCTCCGCACTCAGGTTGAGGCTATCGCGGATGAACCACTTCTCCCCGATGAAGCGGTCGTAGGTCTCCGCCGAGGGGAAGTCGTAATTGTTGAGTGACATCAGGTAGACACGATCCCACTCCAGCCCCTTGGCCTTATGCAGGGTGGTCACGCAGACCTTGCCCTTATGCTTATCGGGGTCGAAGGCGTCGTCATCCTGCCCCAGCCCGACAAAATTGCGCTGGTTGCGGGCAATGGCGGTTACTTCCGCCACGAACTCCGGCAGACGGGCGTTGTTATGATCGGCAGCGAACGACCGCAGGTACAGGGCCAGACTGTAGGCCGTTGCCAGATCGGACTCCTGCGTGAACAGATCAGCGGCGATGGTCAGCACCAGTTGGTCAATTGGCAGCGTGCTGGCGGCGCTCCAGCGGCTGGCAACGGTGCGGAAACCGAGCAGGTGATCGTAGAGGCCGGGTTCAGCTTCCCGGTCAAGGGAATCCAGCCAGTCCCGGTCAGCGCGGGGCGCGAGGAAATCTTCGACCGCCCGCAGGCTGCGAAGGCGTCGGGCGACGGCATCAATCTGCTTTTCAACGGCGGGGTCGTCGCGTTCATCGCGCAGGTAGACGCGGTACAGGCTGGAGAGGGCGGTGGAGTCGGTCGGTTTTTCCAGAAAGCCGAGGATACGGGCTACCGAGCCGACCACCTTACGAGTCGAGGTGGTGGTGCGGAGGTTCTCCACATAGTCGATCCCCTCACCGCGCAGCGTATCCACCAGCTTGGAACCACTACTGTTGATCGGCAGCAGGACGGCACAGGTCCAGTCCCGGTGACTGGTCAGCCACGCCTTGATCGAGCGAATCACCCAGTCGCGTTCTTCATCCGGGTTCATTTTCTCGCCACGAATGAGGAGGGTCGCGGGGCTATCGGGTG
>JALHRS010000199.1 GCA_022841325.1 Lysobacterales bacterium
ATCAGATGAAGCCCGAACTGCGCTCGAGGCTGCGCGCGGCGGTGCTGAAGGCCTTCTCCGAGGAGGACTTCCACAACGTGGACATGCGCTCGATTGCCGCCGACTGCGGGATGAGCTTCTCCACGATCTACAAGTACTTCGGAGACAAGGAGCACCTGCTGTTCGAGTTCATCAGCGAGTGGCTGGGTGACTTGCGGCAGCGCCTGGCCGATGGTGTGCTCGGGCTGGAATCACCGCGCGAAAAGCTGCGCCGCTGCCTGTGGATCCACCTGCAGTACTACGAGGAGCACCCGGGTGTGGGCCGGGCGATGTTCATGTCGGTGCCGCTGCAGACCTGGATGCGCGACGCCACGTATGTGCAGTCCGAGTTCTTCGTCCCGATGCGGGCGATGATCAAGGACGCGCAGGCGGCCGGGGTGATCGACCCGACGCTGCATCCCCAGCAGGTGATCGACGTCTTCGTCGGTTCCATTCAGCGCGCGGTGATCATGTGGGAGTACCGCAAGCGGCGCTACAGCCTGACCAGCCAGTTCGAGCCGCTGTTCAAGGTGCTCTGGGGCGGCATCCGCGGCGGCGGCTGAACGCCTGCGCGGGCTGGCCGGTGATCGCGCGGACTACTTGCCCAGCCACTCCAGCAACAGCCGCGTCACCGCTGCCGGCTGCTCGCGCTGCAGGAAGTGCCCGGCGCCGGCCACCTCTTCATAACGGTATTCGCCGGTGAAGTACTGGCCCTGGTCGGTCATGAGTTCGGCGCGCAGGTCGTCGGCGCCGCACAGGGCCAGGGTGGGCACGGTGATCGCGCGCTCCATCAGCGGGCGCAACTCGGCCAGGGCCGGGTCGCCTTTGCTGGCGTCCAGCATGGCGCGGTAATAGCCCAGGGTGGCGGTCAGCACGCCGGGCTGCGCCAGCATGGCCTTGATGCTGGCGATGTGGGCGGCATCTTCATGGCCGGGGCTGGTCCAGTAGGTCCACAGGTAGTCGATGAACGCGGCGTCGTTGGCGAGCAGCGCCCGCTCGGGCAGGTTCGGCAACTGGAAGAACCACCAATGGAACGACCGGTGCACATGCTTGGGGTCGAGCATGCTCCTGGCCACCACGGCCGGGTGCGGCACCGCCATCACCACCGCGCGGCGCACCAGCTGCGGAAAGGCCGCCAGCACCGCATACGAAACGATGGCACCCCAGTCCTGGCCCACCAGGTGCACCGGCTCGCCGCCGCCCAGTGCGCGGATCAGCGCGGCCACGTCGGTGGCCAGCGTGGCCTTGTCGTAGTAACCGTCGGCCGCAAGGGCCGTGGGGTGGTAGCCCCGCAGAAAGGGCGCCACCACGCGATAGCCCGCCGCGGCCAGCGCGGGCATCTGGTGGCTCCAGGTGTGCGCCGTGTCGGGGAACCCGTGCAGCATCAGCACCAGCGGGCCGCTGCCTTGCTCCAGGTAGGCAAAGTCGAGGCCGTTGGCATGGACGTGTTGCATGCGGCTTGCGGTAGCTGGTGGCCCCATTGTCCGCCGGGATTCGGGGCTCAGACCGCCAGGGCGGGATAGTCGGTGTAGCCCTTGGCGCCAGGCACGTAGAAGGTGGCCATGTCCGGTGCGTTGAGCGGGGCGCCGCTGCGCAGGCGCGCGACGAGATCCGGGTTGGCCAGGAATGGCCGCCCGAAGGCGATCAGGTCACCGCGCTGGTCGAGCAAGGCCTGTTCGGCACTGGCGCGGTCGAAACCCCCGGACAGGATGAACAGGCCGTCGAAGCCGGCGCGCAGCTCGAGCTTGAAGTCGGCGGGCACCGGCGGGGCACCCATGGCCGAGTGGTCGACCAGATGCAGGTAGACCAGTCCCAGAGCAGACAGCGACTTGGCCAGCGACAGGTATTGCGCTCGCACCTCCGGAAACTCTCCGGTGCCGTTGAACACCCCGTAGGGCGACAACCGGATGCCGACCCGGTCGCCGCCGATGGCGGCCACCGTGGCGCGCGAAACCTCCAGCGCCAGGCGGTTGCGTCCATCGATGCCGCCGCCGTACGCATCGGAGCGCAGATTGACCAGCGGGTTCAGGAACTGCTCGATCAGGTAGCCGTTGGCACCGTGCAGTTCGACACCGTCGAAGCCGGCGTCGAGTGCGAGCGTCGCGGCGGTTGCATACGCCTCGACGACGCGGGCGATGTCGGCCTCGGTCATCGCGCGCGGCGGGCTGTGCGGCTGCATGCCCAGCGTGTCGGTGTACATCTCGCCCGGGCACACGGTGGTGCCGGGCCCGATCACCTCAGCACCAGTCGGCAGATTGGCGACATGCGCCACGCGGCCGC
>JALHRS010000200.1 GCA_022841325.1 Lysobacterales bacterium
CGTCGCCGTGACGAGGACGCGGGCGAAAGCAAGCTGTCCGAGATGCGCCGGCGTCGCGAGTCGAGGGACTGAACGATGGCCACCCGCAAGGCCATCGTGGCCCCAAGGAAGCGGGTGCAGGTAGAAGGGGCTTCGGCCCCTTCTTACTTCGCATCAGGCTCCGACAAAGAAGACCTGCGCTTCGTCAGCACCGGCTGCATGGTGATCGATGAAGCACTGGGAGGCGGCGCCGTGCTGGGCCGCACCATCAACATCGTGGGAGACAAGAGCGCCGGCAAGACTCTGCTGGCCATGGAGCTGTGCGCGAACTTCCTCAAGACCTACCCGAACGGATGGGCGCGGTATGCCGAGTCGGAAGCCGCCTTTGACCAGCTCTACGCCGCGGCCCTGGGCATCCCGGTCGACAAGATCCTCTTCAATGGCGGGGATCAGCCAATCGAGACCGTCGAGCAGCTCTACGACGACATGGTGCTGCATCTCGACAAGCACAAGGGCAAGCCTGGCCTCTACATCATCGACTCACTCGATGCCCTATCGGATGAAGCCGAGATGGGCCGGGAGTTCAACGAGGGGTCATACGGGGGCGCCAAACCCAAGGCCATCGGCAAGATGTTCCGAATGCTGATCGGCCGGATGGAAGAGCAAGGCGTTCTGTTCGTCGTGGTCTCTCAGATCCGCGACAAGCTCAACGTCACGTTCGGCGAGACCAAGACCCGGTCAGGCGGGCGGGCCCTCGACTTCTACGCCACGCAGATCATGTGGCTTCAAGAGATCAAGAAGGAGAAGCGCACCATTGACGGTATTGATCGGATCGTGGGCATCGAGGTCGAAGCCTACGTGAAGAAAAACAAGGTGGGCCTGCCTTTCCGCCGCGCTCGCTATCCCGTGCTGTTCGGCTATGGCATTGACGACCTGACTTCTGGCGTGCAATGGCTGGTCGATAACAAGCGAGAGCAGTTCCTCGCTGACCTGGGCCTGAGCAAGTCAGGCTACAAGGTGAAGCTCATCAACCTGCGCAACCGGGGCGGGCCTGAGGTCGCCGAACTCCGAGCCAAGCTCACGTCGATCATTCACGCCGAGTGGGCGAAGATCGAGACCACGTTCCTTCCTCAATCGAAGAAGTACTGACCATGGAAGACTTTCCAGTTCTGAAGAAGCTTCGCGGGCCGCAGACCTTGAACGGCCCCATCCTCGAGGGATTCGCCTGCCCGGTCAGGGTCTACGTCGGGCCTGGCGTGGTGATGGGGTGCGAAGTGATGATCTTGGCGAGCTCTCAAGAGTTGGCCGAGGGGATCGCGGCCACCCTGAGCTACCAAAAGCCTGGGGAGTCTTTCCACTGCCTGATCGGCCAGCCGCCTTGGTATGAGAACAAGACCAAGGCGAACACACTCGACGACGTTCTCAGTCCCCCAACCCCCAAGCGCAAACGGGGGAGCCTGCTGTGAAGCTGCTCGCGCTCGACCTGGGCACCACCACCGGCTGGTGCTGCTCGAACACCAACCCACACGGCAAGCGCCAGCAGCAGAGCGGATCCGAGTCATTCAAGCCCAGGAGCAACGAGGGGGCCGGTATGCGCTATCTCAAGTTCCAGCGCTGGCTCGACGAAATGCTGAAGGTTTGCGGCGGCATTGAATGGCTCTGCTTCGAGGAAGTGAAGCAGCGGCCATCATCTGTCGCCGCGGGCCATGTCTACGGCGGCTTCCTCGCGACCCTCACTGCTTGGTGCGAGGCCAACCGCGTCAACTATGAACCTGTTCCTGCTGGGGCGATCAAGAAGCACTGGACCGGCAAGGGCAACTCCGGCAAGGATGAGATGCTGAAGGCGGCCAGGCTACGCAACTTCAAACCAGCCGACGACAACGAAGCCGACGCCATCGCCCTCCACGACCTCATGCTTCACAGGATCGGAAATGAAACTACCAGCCCTTCTCTGCAGCGACCTGCACCTGACCGCAAACCCACGCGACGACTATCGCTGGAAGTTCCTCCGCTGGCTCGCAGACCAGTGCGTCGCTGAAGATGTCAAAACCCTGCTCATCCTCGGCGATCTGACCGACGCGAAGGACAACCACCCGGCCGAGCTGACCAACGCGATCGTGCAGGCGCTGGCCACCATTACCTGGCTGGGCGTCGAGATCGTCATCCTCTCGGGCAATCACGACTACCTCAAGGCCGGCCACGCCTACTTCTCCTTCCTGAACTACGTTCCTGGGGTCAAGTTCATCACCACGCCGCAGCAGCTCGAGGATGACGGCACCGGGCCCTCGGTTCTCTG
>JALHRS010000201.1 GCA_022841325.1 Lysobacterales bacterium
TGTTCAATCTGGCGAAGGATGAGCGCGAGCGGGCGAACCTGGGCGGGCGCGAGCCGAAGCGGCTGGCGGCGATGCGGGCGAAGGTCGTGGCCTGGGAGGCGCAGCTGCCCTCGCATCCCGGCGCCGCATTCTCGATGCCGGCGACGAAGGCGGACCTGGTCACTCCCTCCAGCTAGCCGAACTTCGCGGATTCGACCCTGGTTGGAGGCAGATTAGCGGTAGGGGTGCGCGATAAGCGCTTGATCCGCTTAAGTACGAGAGCGCCGCGAACGTCGAAAGCCGCTGTAGTGAAGACCTTGGTACTGGTCAAGGGATGATCGCTGCGGATAATCCGTGGCGCGATGTTTCTGCGCGCCACGATCAGAAGGAAGGACGGCAAAGACCACCGCTACTGGAGCGTTGTGGAGAACCGGCGCGTTGCCGGTGATCGCATCGTGCAGCGGCACGTGCTGTATCTGGGCGAGATCAACTCCTCGCAGGAGCTTGCGTGGCGGCGCTCGATCGAGGTGCTGGACGAACAGGCAAACGCGCCGCGTACGCTTGCGCTGTTTCCAGAGGATCGCTGCGAGGGGCTCGCCCCGGATGCTTCGATCGTGCGCTTGCGGCTCTCGGAGCTGTCGCTGCGCCGCCCGAGGCAG
Source organism: Lysobacterales bacterium (assembly GCA_022841325.1). Lineage (GTDB taxonomy): Bacteria > Pseudomonadota > Gammaproteobacteria > Xanthomonadales > SZUA-5 > JADKFD01. The sequence continues at coordinate 639 of JALHRS010000201.1, forward strand.
TGGGGTGCGTGCTGGCTTGCGTTGGAGCTGTGGCAGGAGCTGGGGCTCGATGAGTTCTGGGCCGAGCGCCTGAGTCCGAGCCGCAAGGGCACGCGCTGGGACCAGGTGCTGTTCGTGCTTACGGCGTATCGGTTGCTCGCTCCTGGTAGCGAGTGGCGGTTGCACCGGGAGTGGTTCGGGCGGACCGCGCTTGCGGATCTTCTCGGGGGCGATGAGCGGCTCGCCGATCCGCACGCGCTGTACGCCTGTCATGATCGGTTGGTCGGGCACAAGGAGGCGCTGTTTACGCATCTGGTTGAGCGCTGGCGCGATCTGTTCAACGCAACCTTCGATGTGCTGCTGTATGACCTGACGAGCACCTACTTCGAATCCGATCCGCCGCTCGATGAGCGCGACAAGCGCCGCCACGGCTACAGCCGCGACCATCGGGGCGATTGCGTTCAAGTGGTGATCGCGCTGGTGGTGACCCCGGAGGGCTTGCCGCTGGCGTACGAAGTGCTCCCGGGCAACACCAACGACAGCCAGACGCTGCGGGCGTTCCTGGCCAAGATCGAGCGCCAGTACGGGAGAGCGCGGCGCGTGTGGTGCATGGACCGAGGGGTGCCCACCGAGGCGGTGCTGGCCGAGATGCGCGCGGCCGATCCGCCGGTGCAGTACCTGGTTGGAACGCCCAAAGGACGGCTCAACCGGCTGGAGCGAGCGCTGTTGACCAAGCCCTGGCGCGAGGCGCGACCCGGAGTGCAGGTCAAGCTCCTGGCCGAGGACGGCGAGCTGTACGTGTTCGCGCAAAGCGCCGATCGCATCGCCAAGGAACGCTCGATGCGCCGCCGTCAGCTCAAGTGGTTGTGGTCGCGCTTGGCGCAGCTGAGCACGATGACGCTGAGCCGCGATGCGTTGCTCATGCGCCTGGGCAGCGCGCAAACGAAAGCGCCGGCCGCCTGGCGGCTGGTCGATATCCGGGTCACCGAGCACGACGGTGCGCTCAGCTACAGCCTGAATCGGCACAAGCTGCGCAAGGCCCGACGCCGTGAAGGACGCTACCTCCTTCGCACGAACCTCGCCGAGACCGATCCAGTCAAGCTCTGGGGCTACTACCTACAGCTGGTCGCGGTCGAGGAGGCGTTCCGGACGCTGAAGGGCGATTTGGCGATCCGGCCGATCTTCCATCAGGACGAACAACGAATCGAAGCGCACATCTTCATCGCCTTCCTCGCCTACTGCTTGCATGTGAGCTTGGGGCAACGACTCAAAGCGCTGGCTCCGGGGTTGACCACGCGGCGCGCGCTGGAGAAGTTCGCCGCTGTGCAAATGGTCGACGTCCATATCCCAACGACCGACGGACGCGAGCTCTGGCTCACCCGCTACACGCAAGCCGAACCCGAGTTGAAGCTGCTGCTCGGGCGCTTGAGGCTCGAGCTGCCGCCGCAACCGCCGCCGAAGATCACCGCCGCCCAGGCCGCACGGCACAAACCTCTGTAGTGCAGACCTTCAGATGCGCATCCTTGGCGCATCAACTACTTACGCGTCGCCATCCCCGCGAATCCGCGAAGTTCGGTTAGCTATGCTGGGCGCAGGATGCTCCTGCG
>JALHRS010000202.1 GCA_022841325.1 Lysobacterales bacterium
ACCCCGCATCACCGCCAACACCTGATGCCCATTGCGGCGGGCATCGGAAAGCCGCTCCAACAACACCAACCCGACGCCCTCAGAAAACCCGGTCCCATCCGAAGCGGCGGCAAACGACTTGCACCGCCCGTCCACCGACAGCGCGCGCTGCCGGGAAAACTCCACGAAAAAACCGGGATTCGCGATCACCGTGGCACCACCGGCCAGTGCCATCGAGCACTCACCGCCACGCAATGCCTGGGCGGCCTGATGCATCGCCACCAACGACGACGAACATGCGGTATCGATCGTCACCGCCGGGCCTTCCAGACCGAACACATACGCGATGCGGCCCGACGCTACGCTCGCGGACAGCCCCGTCGTCAGATAGCCCTCGACCTGGCCTGCGGCGTCCACCCCATACACCGATGCGATGAGCCCCGCGTAGACCCCGGTTTGGCTGCCCCGCAATGATTTCGGATCGATGCCGGCCGATTCGAAGGTCTCCCATGCGGCCTCCAGCAACAGCCGCTGCTGGGGATCCATCGCCAACGCCTCACGCGGCGAGATCCCGAAGAAGTCCGCATCGAAATCAGCCGCACCCTGCACGAACCCACCGTCGCGCGCATACGAGGTGCCCGCATGATCAGGGTCAGCATCGTAGAGCCGTTCTAGATCCCAGCCCCGGTCCGTCGGGAACCCCGACATCACATCGTGACCCCCGAAGACCATGTCCCACAAGGCGTCCGCAGAGTCGACTCCGCCCGGATACCGACACGCCATCCCTACCACCGCAATCGGCTCGTCCAACCGCACCGCAGCGGATGCGGTCGAAATCGACTTGCTGGCCACGGTTCCGTCGACCTGGGTGCGCAGGTACTTGGCAATTGCGGCAGCATTGGGATAGTCGAAGATCAGTGTGGTCGGCAGTTTCAGGCCGGTGCTGTAGGTCAAGCGGTTACGCAGTTCAACCGCACCCAGCGAGTCCAAACCGATCTCGTTGAACGCCCGGGCGGGGTCCACCGCCTCCGCGGAGGGATGATTGAGTACCGCCGCGACCTGACCCCGAACTTCAGCTAAAAGCACACCATCCCAGTCGTTTTCGGGGACACCAGCCAGTCGTTGGGCAAGGGTGCCCGCCGACAGCTGACGTTGATCCGGGACCCGCACCAACCCACGCAGCAGCGAAGGCAACATCCCAATGCGGGCCTGGGCACGCAGCGCGGCAAGATCCAGCTGTACCGGCACCAACAGCGCCTCGCCCCGCGCGCAGGCCTGATCAAACAACTCCAGGCCATCCTCGGTCGACATCGCCGCCACCCCGCTGCGCCGCATCCGGGCCTGATCGGCTTCGTCGAGCTGACCGGTCATCCCACTGGCCTGGCCCCACAAACCCCACGCCAACGACGTCGCCGGCAGACCAAGACTCTGCCGATACTGCGCCAACCCATCCAGGACAGCGTTGGCCGCAGCGTAACCGCCCTGGCCTGGGCTACCCATCACCGCAGCGGCCGAGGAGAACAGCACAAACGCCGACAAATCCAGCCCCGCGGTCAGCTCGTGTAAATGCACCGCAGCATCCAACTTCGGCCGCAACACCCGCTCAACGCGTTCGCGATCCAGCGATTCGATCACCCCATCGGCCAGCACCCCAGCGGCGTGGATCACCGCACCCAGCGGATGCTCGGCCGGGATCGCCGCCAGCGCTGCGGCCAACTCGTCGCGATCGGCCGCATCGACAGCAGCGAATGTCACCGCGCAGCCCTGCTCTGCAAGTTCGCTGCGCAACTGCTCGGCACCCTCGGCGTCGGCACCGCGGCGGCTGACCAACAACAAGTGTCCGCAGTGGTGGGTGCTGGCCAGGTGACGGGCCAGCGCCATACCCAACACGCCCGTACCCCCGGTGATCAGCACCGTGCGGCCAGGGTCAAACACCGGTGCGGCGGGATCGGGTTGAGAGCTGACGCGAGCAAGCCGGGGCGCCAACACAATTCCGTCCCGAATCACCACCCGCGATTCCTCAGCAAGTCCCAGCGCTGCGGGAACCATCCGCCGGGAAGCTTCCGCGTCGTCAAGATCAATCAGCATGAACTTGCCCGGATGCTCAGAAGCCGCGCTGCGCAACAAGCCTTCCGCGGCAGCGGCAGCCAGACCCGCCGAGCGGGTCACGAACACCAACCGTGACTGCGCCAACTCAGGGGAACTCAGCCAGGCCTGCACCATGCCCAGCGTGCGATACAACCC
>JALHRS010000203.1 GCA_022841325.1 Lysobacterales bacterium
ATCTAGTACCCGCAAAACGTGGCGGCAAGGTGTTTTTTGAACACATTGGCAAGGTTTGCACGATTACGAGCGCTGCATCTAGCGGGCGTCTTGTAATCAAAGATGACGACGGCAAGCGATACCTAGTCCATCCAACTTGGCAGATGCACTACTTGCCAACATCACAGGGAAACAGCTATGACAAGTAAAAGAATGGGACGGCCACCAAATAATCCTCCGGATTTGGCTTACGTGTGGCGGCGTCCGATCTTCCTTGTGCAAGTGTTGGCAGAAATCCAAACCCGTGAATGGTCAAACGCGCTATCTGACATTTGCGAAAAATGGCAAATAGAGCCGGTGATGGAATACAAGCTAGACCGGATTAACTTCAGCGCAACACTGCAAAAGGTTGCACAACATGCACTAGAAGTTAGCCGCAACCGGGAGGACGAAGAGGAACTGGCTTGAAATAAATTCGCCCCCGGTTGGCCGACCAGGGGCGAGCAGAGCGGAGACTGACAGTCAACTAACACCAACAACTGACCTGGGAGTGCGGCGCAAAGTTTAGCGACCTTGCCGCGCTCCCGACTAACTACTGGCAAGAGGAGTATACGACATGATGGAGAAATTGTGCAATAAGTTGTGCAGTATTTTAATACCATTGCTCGGCTGGCTGGCCGGTCGGCTGGGGCTGGCAGTGGTGGCGGTCGATGAACTGGGGCGGCTGCGCGAGCGCGATGGCCGCCCGGTGCTGCCGCCCGGCTTCGCTATGTTCAACACGGAACTGGCCGCCGCGCATGGCATTGACGAGGCGGTGATGCTGGCAACCTTCGCCGGGTGGATTGACCACAACGCGGCGAAGGGGCGCACCCCCTGGACGTACAATTCCGCTGAGAAGTGGGTCGAGCAGGAATTCCCCTGGCTGAGTGTTTCGACCTATCGGCGGAAGATCAAGAAGCTGGGCGAGGCGGGCTTGTTGGATGTGTGCCAGGTGGCGCAATCCTTCGACCGTCGCCTGCGCGTCAGTTTGACCACGGCGGCCCGGTTGAGCAGCCCATCTGCCCAAACTGCACGCCCATCTACTCAAATTGAACAGATGGGTTTGCCATTCCGGCCACATGATTTACAAGACTCAGAACACAATCCCCCTATCCCCAAAAGCATTACCCCAGCAGCAAGCAGCCGCGGGCGCGTAGACGGTGCTGCTGCTGCTGCGACAATCGCACAGAACATTGCAGATATTTTGGATAGTCGGGAAAATGCCGACCGCTCCGCCGATCAGCAGCCGGAGGGCGGCGAGGTGCGCCACGCACGCCGCACGGCCCCTCCCCCGGTTCCGGCGGCCCCCCTCCCCCACCCCGATGAGATGACCACCGAACTGGATGCACAGGAACCTCACCCCCCGGCCCCCTCTCCGTCGCATCAGAATGCTGGAGAGGGGGAGGTGAGCGCGGCGATCAGCGGCGTGTTTGCCGAGCGCGTGGCCCGCGAGTTGATCGCCCGGTATGGGGCGGGGACGGTCGAGGCGATGATTGCCGACACCCGGCAGCGGGGCAAGGTCGCCAATCTGGCGGGGCTGGTGCGGACGCGGCTGGCGGATGGCGACCGGGTGGCGGTCGCTACACCCTACACGGGCGGGCGCTGGGCCGGGGTGGTGCAGTCATGACCGACTACGACGAAACGCTGGACGCGGTGATCGCTGCCGCGCAGTCGCAGCAGGAATTGATCTTTGCCCGGTGGAAGCTGCTGGCGAGTATGCAACTGGGGGTGGCCTATCTGGAATACGTCGCGCCGCTGACGCTGGTCGGCGTGGACGGCGCGACCTGGTGGCTGGGCGGCTGCTCCCACCCCGAACAGGTGCGCCAGGTGCGGCACGTCCTGCGCCGGGAGCTGGTCCGGATCGCCCGCGACGTGACCGGCCAGCCGATCACGCTGATCGTGGCGGAGGGGTACTGATGCCTGCTCTCCCGGAGGCCGTGAGGATTGACCCGTCGGTGCTGCTGGAGGAGCGTTTTGTGGAAAGCTGCCAGCGGATGCAGGCGTGGCGGGAGCAACTCGACCCGGCGGACATCGAACTGGCGCAGGTCGAGAGTCGGTTGCTGTGGGTGAACGTGCGCGGGCGGGACGGTGGCGTCTGGACGATGCTGACGACCGACGCGACGGCGGATTGGTTTATGGCAATGGGATGCCGGGTGAACCCGGTGGAGGAGTAGACACGATGGACATTCCGATCATTG
>JALHRS010000204.1:0-1444 GCA_022841325.1 Lysobacterales bacterium
GCTGATCGAGTTCATCGCCGCCTGGCCCTGCTGCGCCGTCAGGCTCGCGAGCGCGCCGATGACGGTGGCGAAGTCGCCGGTCGCCGTGGCGATGGAGGCATCGAGCACGGCGCCCACGGCCGCCTGGTTTGGCGTCAGGGCACCGCGCGCGAAGCCGCCGATCTGCAGGCTGAGATAGACGTTGTTGGCATCATAGCTGAGGCTCGGCTGCAGGAACGGCAGGGCGCTGGCGACCGAGGCGTAGGTTCCGGCCACGCCGCCCGTCGCATTGAGCAGCGTGTAGTTCGTGCGCGCCGCGTAGATGCCGGTCTGCGGCACGACGAGCAGCGAGCTGCCCGCGCCGATGGTGGCGGTGCCGGTGACGTTCAGCAGGTCGCTCTGGCGCGCGGCGTTGACCTCCGGCCGATACACGCCGCCGCTCTGGCTGTAGTTGCCGGCGACCGTCAGCGTGCCGATCGAGTTGCCGGGCGCGACGATGCCGGTGTTTGTCAGGTTGCCGACGATCGTGCCGGTACCCGAGAGCACGCCCATGTTGGTGACGTCCCCGGTGATCGTGCCGTTCTGGGCGAACAGGCCCATGTTGGACACGCTGCCGGCGATCGTGCCGGTGTTGATGAACTGGCCCAGGCTGCCGTTGATCACCGATCCCGTCAGCGTCCCCCCATTGGTCGCCATGCCGACATTGGCGAAGCCGCTGTTGAATGCGCCGTTGTTGGTGAAGTTCCCCGAGTTCAGCTGCCACTGGAGCGGCGTGTCGACCGTACCGTTGTTGACGAAGCTGCCGCCGGCAGCGACCGTGAGCAGGCTGTTGTCGCCGAACGTGTTGTTGTTGATGAAGCCGCCACCGGCATTGACGGTGAACTGGCCGTTGCCGCCGATCGTGCCATTGTTGATGATGCCGCCGCCGGCATTGACCGCGAACTGGCCGTTGCCGCCGAGCGCGCCGGTATTGGTGAAACTGCCGCCATTGATGGCGAGCGTGCCGGTGTTGCCGAGCGTGCCGCTGTTGACGAAGCCGCCGCCGTTCATGACGAGCGTGCCGCTGCTGGCGAGCGTGCCGATGTTGCTGAAGCTGCCAGCGTTGACGGCAAGCGTGCCGATGCTGGCGAACGTGCTGTTGTTGGTGAAGCTGCCGCCATTGACGGCGAGCGTGCCGCTGTTGGCGAGCGTGCCGTTGTTGACGAAGCTGCCGCCGTTGACGGCGAATGCGCCACTGCTGGCGATCGTGCCGTTGTTGACGAGCCCACCCCCGTTGACCGTTACGTTACCCAGGAGCGATCCGGTGTTGGCGATGGTGAGAAGGCCGCCGTTCACCGTCGTGCCGCCGGTAAATGTGCCGGCGCCGCCCAGGGTGAGGTTGCCGCTTCCCAGCGTCAGGCCGCCAGGCCCCCAGGTTGGACCGGTCAGACCGGCCGAGCCACTTTGCTGAACCTGCACCGTCACG
>JALHRS010000204.1:1454-2169 GCA_022841325.1 Lysobacterales bacterium
AGGTACGTCGTGAAACTCGCCTGGAAAGTGTCCGGCAGGTTCAGCATGCCCTGCAGGGCCAGCATCTGCGTAATGGATCCGTTCGTGCCCGGGGCATTGGTGGCGCTGTAGCCGACGAAGCCGTTGACCGGATCGTAGAGGTAGTTGAGGTTTTCGAAGAAGGTGCGGCCGAGGTTGGTGAAGCCCGTACCCTGTGTCACCTGCACGCCGTACGGCAGGACCGAACTGCTGCCATCTCCCAGGACGAAATAATAGGCGGGCTGGGTCTGCCCCGGCAGAAAGACCTGCACTGTACCGCCGGGCTTCAGGCAGTTGGTCTCCGTCGGCGCGCTATCGCTGCAATGCCCCGTGACGACCGGGATCTGGCCGGCGGTCGGTGCCGAGACGATCATGTAGGAGATGCCGCTATCGGGCAGCTGGTTCAGGGTCCCGAGATCGTAGGTTGGCTGGCCGTCGACCGTGATCGAGACCGACCCTTTCTGGGTGCCCCATTGCACGGGATAGGCGGTGCCTCCGATGCTGTACCAGGACTGGTTGGTCCCGCTCGCAGGCAGGTTCTGGAAGGCGAAGCCGCTGGTATTCTGGCTGTTGAGCCCAAGCAGGATACCCGGGGTGTTGCCGAAGCCGAGGCTCGGAAATCCGCTCATCCCGATGATGTAGCCCGGCTGCATGGTGCTGACGCCGGGGCCGCTCACCAGCGAGAGCAGCGGATTCA
>JALHRS010000205.1 GCA_022841325.1 Lysobacterales bacterium
TCGGCGCCTCGCGCGAGATGGTCAGCCGGATCCTGAAGGACCTCTCGGTCGGGGGCTACATCGCCCAGACGCGGGAACGGATTGTGCTGCGCAAGAAGCCACCGGCGCGCTGGTAGGTTCCCCCGGGACGTGCATTTCGCACGCCCTGCTCCCGCCTTACTTCGCTGTGTCGTTGCCCATGAGCGCCTAGCCTAGGGCCGTCTTGAGTGCGGGACGCCTGCCGGTATCTGACCCTCGTCCGGGTCGCGGGCCTATACTGGGCGAAAAGGCTTGCCCACCCGAAGAAGGATGCGGGGGCGGCTGCCACGATTCTGAGATCCGGGAGCGGGAGGCGCATCTCGTGATTCGACGCAACGTCCTGCTGGTGCTGGCCGGCCTGCTCGCCGCGAGCTGCCTGCCGCCGCACCGGGACGCCTGGTCCCAGACGCCCGAGGCGACGCGCGGAATCGGAATCCTGTTCCCCGGGAAACCGCCCGAGGCGGCTTCTCCCGGCATTCCTCCGGTGGATCTCTTTCGCTTATTCCTCGACGCCCTGGCCAAGCGCGGCTACGTGCAAGGGAAGAACCTCGCGGTCCAGTTCCGCATTGGCGAGTACGAGCAGCTGCCGGCCCTGGCAAAGGAACTCGAGCGGCTGAAAGTCGAGGCAATCTGGGTCATCGGCACCCGGGGCACCCGGATCGTTCAGGAGGCCGTCAAGCGAACGCCGCTCGTCGTCTACTCCTGCGATCCGTTCGAGCATGTGACGAAACTTTCGCGTCCGGGAAGCAACGTCACCGGGACGACCTGCATGACGACGGAACTCAGCCCGAAGCGCCTCGAACTGCTGAGGGAACTGCTTCCCAGCGCAAGGCGGGTGGTGTTCTTCGGCGACCCTGCGGATGCGCCGGAGGGCTGGCGCCTGACGCGGGAGGCCGCGGCGAAGCTGGGCGTCGCGATTCAACTGGTCTCGTACAAGAACCGCGATGGCATTCCCGCGGCGCTTCAGCAGGTGGCGAGAATCAAGCCGGACGCCGTGTTCGTCTACCCGGACGTGATGCAGGACCCGGACAGGTTAGCCGAGTTCTGGGTGAGGCACGCCTTGCCTTCCGTCAACGCCTTCCCGTTCTACGCCGAAGCGGGTGGCCTTATGGCGTACGGGGCAGTGACCGCCGAGATCTCCGCGATGATGGGCGGGCAGGTCGCGAGCATTCTGGACGGCGTGCGGCCTGGAGACATCCCGTTTCAGCGCGCGACGCAGTTTCATCTGGTAATCAACCGGAAGACCGCCAAGGCGCTCGGCATTGCAGTGCCACAGTCGATGCTGCTGCGCGCCAACCGGGTGATCGAATGACTCGCCGCCGGCTGCTGCTCGGCGCCGGCGGGTTTGTCCTAGCGCCGCTGCTGTGGGCGCAATCCCCAAGTGCATCGCGGCGCATCGGCTTCCTGTCGCCGGGGACACGGGAACTCAGCCAGCCGAACCTCGATGTCTTCCGCTCGGAGCTGATGAAGCTTGGCCACACGGTGGGCCGTGACCTCACCATTGACATCCGCTGGTCCGATGGCATCACCGAGCGCCTGCCGGCGCTTGCACGCGAGCTGCTTGCCCTGAATCCGGCAGTGATCGTCACGGCCACGCAAGTCGGTGTCGAGGCGCTCAAGGCCGCGACCAGCACGGTGCCCATCGTGTTCATTGCTGTCTCCAACCCCGACACGAATGGATTCGTTGCCAGCCTGGCCCGCCCGGGCGGCAACATGACGGGAACCGCCTCCAGGGTGGTGGGATTCAGCTTCAAGCTGGCCGAAGTCCTGCGTGAGATCCTGCCGGCTGCAAAGCGGATCGCCCTGCTCGATCTGGAGGGCTATCCGAGCCAGGATAGAAACCGGGCCTTCTTCGAGAAGATGCTCCCCAAACTTGGTTTCGATCTGGCGGTCGTTGTTCCGGTCAAGGGTACCGAGGACTTCGGACGCGCCTATGCGAAGATCAAAGCGCACCAGGCCGACGTCGTATGGGCTGTGCCGCATACCCTGCTCGTGGCCCATGCGCGCAAGTTGAGCGAACTCGCGCAGCAGGCGCGCATGCCGCTGGTCGGTCCACGGCGCGCCTTCGCGGAAGGGGGCGGGCTCCTGAGCTACGACAACGACGTCAGGGAGGATTACCGGCGCGCCGCGGTCTTCGTGG
>JALHRS010000206.1 GCA_022841325.1 Lysobacterales bacterium
GCAGGCATTCGCGATCGCGTTGGGTCGCGTAGATGCCGTCGCGTTGCGCTGGCACAGCTGCTTCAGCTCAAATATCAGGTCTGGCATTCGTCGTCTTTCTGTTTCTCATCCTCCTGTCCGTCTGTTGCCCTTGATATCCGTTCGTTGTCGCTGGTGTGTTGATTTCAGGTTAGTCCGAACTTTTCGCCTCTGACCGGGCCGTAACCCAGCATTCATGCGGGTTGCGGCCTATTTTTTGGTTATATATGTAGCCATGTAAATTACTAATTTGTTGTTGATTTGCGTCTGTATTGTTTGTATAAACGAGGCCATGTACATCGAATCGGTCCCCAACCGCGACTCGCCCCCCGCCGTCCTGCTGCGCGAGTCCTACCGCGAGGACGGCAAGGTGCGCAAGCGCACGCTGGCCAACCTGTCGAGCCTGTCTGCTGAAGTTGTCGAGGGCCTGAAGGTGCTGCTGCGCGGTGGCGTGGCCGTGCCCAGTGCCGAGGAGGTCTTTGTCATCGAGCGCAGCTTGCCCCACGGTCACGTGGCTGCCGTGCTGGGCAGTGCGCGCAGCTGTGGCGCCTCTGTGTGGTTCGGCTCGGCCCCGCAAGACCTGCAGCCGTTGCTGCTGGCCATGCTGGTGGCCCGCGTGATCGAGCCAGCCTCCAAACTGGCCACCCATCGCCAGCTATCGGATGACACGGCCAGCTCGTCGCTGGGTCGCGTGCTCGGCGTGGGGCAGTGCCGCGCCGTTGATCTGTACCGGGCGCTCGATTGGCTGCATGAGGCGCAAAGCGCCATCGAACGACGCCTGGCGCGCCAACACCTGGTGGGTGCCACGCTGGTGCTGTACGACCTGACCTCGACCTGGCTGACCGGGCGCTGCTGCGAGTTGGCCGCGCGCGGTCATTCGCGCGACGGCAAGCGCGATGATCCGCAGATCGTCTTTGGCCTGGTGTGCTCGGCCCAGGGGTGCCCGATTGCCGTGGAGGTGTTCAAGGGCAACACGGCCGATCCGGCCACTGTGGCCGCGCAGGTCACCAAGCTCAAGGGCCGCTTTGGCATCGCGCACCTGGCCTGGGTGGGGGACCGTGGCATGCTCACCTCCGCGCGCATCGAGCAGGTGCTCAAGCCCCAGGGCATGGACTGGGTGAGTTCGCTGCGGGCGCCGCAAATCGCGCAGCTGGCCCAGGAGCACGGGCCGTTTCAGCCTTCGCTGTTCGATGAGCGCAATCTGCTGGAGCTCACCAGCCAGCATTTCCCGGGCGAGCGCTTGGTGGTGTGCCGCAATCCGGCGCTGGCCGAGGAACGTGCGCGCAAGCGCCTGGAGCTGCTGGCCGCCACCGAGGTCGATCTGGGCAAGATCGTGGCCGCCACCGCGCGTGCCCGCAGCCCGCTGCGCGGACAGGATGCCATTGGCCTGCGCGTGGGCCGGGTGATCGGCAGATTCAACATGGCCAAGCACTTCGAGCTCACCATCACCGACACCGCGCTGACCTACCGGCGCAGGACCGAGGCCATTGAGGCGGAGGCCGCGCTCGACGGCCTGTACGTGATCCGAACCAGCCTGAGCGCGACAGAGCTCGACGCCAACGCCACTGTGGCGGCCTACAAGAGCCTGGCCCACGTCGAGCGCGCCTTTCGTTCGATGAAGACGGTCGATCTCAACGTGCGACCGGTGTTCCTGTACAACGAGAATCGTGTACGCGCCCACGTCTTTCTGTGCATGCTGGCCTACTACGTGGAGTGGCACATGCGAGAGCGCTTGAAGCCCATGCTGTTCGACGACGAGCAACTCGATGAGGCCACCGAGCGGGCCTCTGCGGTGGCCAAGGCGGTTCGCTCCGAGCACGCCAAGGACAAAGACAAGAGCAAACGCGCCGACGACGGAAAGCCGCTGCACAGCTTCAGGACTTTGCTCAAAGACCTGGGCACTCTGGCCTACAACATCACCCACACCCACAACAGCCCCAACACCAAGATCGTGCTGACCACGCGGCCCACACCGATCCAGACCAAAGCCTTCGAGTTGCTCGCCCTCAACCCGGCTTGTACCCAGTAGCCGCGTATCCTGCGAACCAAAAGTTCAAGCGGGACGCGGACTTACGATTCCAGGGGCGAAAAGTTCGGCTTAAACAAAGTTGGACCAACCAT
>JALHRS010000207.1:0-1294 GCA_022841325.1 Lysobacterales bacterium
GTGCTGCGTTGACTGCTTTGCCGGACCGGGACGACCGCAACCGCCGCGTTACATCCGCTTCCGGGGTTACGGCAGTGCCAGGCGCTAACTTGAACGTATGCCTGCCGGGTTAGCCGCCCACGGCGATGCGAATCTCCCTGCATTTCGGGCGATCCGTGGACAACCCGCATCGTCGGCCCGCCAAGGCGAAGAGTTGGGGGCAATTGCGGACCGATGCCGCCTCTAATCAACTGACCGACAGGGGTCGCGGTGCGGGAAGCTTGATGTCGAATCGTCCGACCCTCGGTTCGGCCAGACTTGCCTATGCAGGCCTGCTGCCGCGGCGCCGGCCGGTCAGTGGACAGGACACATGAAGCCAAGCGAACTGCAGCCGGTGGCCCGCCTCGATGTGAGGCTGGGGCGCCCGATCCCCTTTCCGGTCTACGACCGGTCGGGACGGCTGCTGCTCGCCGCCGGCCAGGTGGTCAACGACGCCCGCGCACTGGACGCGCTGATCGAGCGCGGGCTGTACTGCAACCCGCGCTGGACCTGGGGCTACGACGGTTATGTGCGCGATGCGCGCATCGACGACGACAACGGCCCGACCACCGATGGCTGGGGCAGCTCCCGCCCCAGCGGCTTTCGCTCATCCAAGCGCAATCGACCGACGCCGAGCTGGCGCATGTTGCGTGTGTGGAGCGAAGGATCGAATCCGGACGACGCGATGACGGTCAAGCTGATCGGCGTGCACGAGGGCAAGACGCTGGTCATCACTGCGCCGGAACGCGACGGCAAGCTCGCCTTCGTGAAGGAAGGCAACGTGTACTGCTTCCGCGGCTTTTCCGGCGAACTGGTGTACGAGTTCAAGGCAGCGGTACACAAGACGCGCTTCGAACCGTATCCGTACCTGCATGTGGACTGGCCGCAGGACTGGCAGATGAGTCGGCGCCGGCTGCGTGAGGCGCGTCGCGTCACGGTGGAAGTGCCCTGCATCGTCTATCCGGATGCCGAGGGCAGCGAGGTCTTCGTCAAGGCAGTGATCAACGACCTGTCGACCGGCGGTGCGTCCGTGGTCTTCAAGGACACCCTGCCCAAGCTGCAGCCGCGCGTGCGGCTGGCGTTCCGGCTGCAGGTCGCCGGCCAGCAGGTCCTGTTCGAAGCCACCGCCGAGGTCGCGCGTCAGCCGGACAAGGCGGTCGCCGAACCGTCAGCCGGCCTGCAGTTCGACAACCTGAGCGACACCGAGAAACTCGCGCTGTACGCCTTTGTCTACCACCGGATCGTGCGCGAGATCGAGCTGCCACTGCACGACGAC
>JALHRS010000207.1:1304-2119 GCA_022841325.1 Lysobacterales bacterium
GATCACCGGGTGCGGCTGATAGGGCGCCTTCAGGCGTGCATCTTCTTCCGGCGTGAGCTTCAGGTCCAGCGCAGCCAGCACGTCATCAAGCTGTTCCGGCCGACTGGCACCGACGATCGGGCAGCTGACCCCGGGCTGGTTCATCAGCCACGCGTAGGCGAGCGTGGCGTTGCTGACGCCGCGCTCGGCAGCGAGTGCCGTGACCGCATCCACCACGGCGAAGTCGGCATCCCGGTAGTAGTACTTCTGCGCGATGTCATCGGTATTGGCGCGCACGCTCGCCCCCTGCTGTGCCTTGTCGTCGCGAGAGCGCGTGCCCGCGAGAAAGCCGCGCGCCAGCGGGCTCCACGGCATCAGGCCCACGCCGGTGGCGCGACAGAACGGAACTACCTCGCGCTCCTCCTCCCGGTAGGCCAGGTTGTAATGGTTTTGCATCGACACGAACTTGGTCAGGCCATGACGCTCGGCCGCGAACTGCAGCATCGCGAACTGCCAGGCGAACATACTGGAGGCGCCCAAGTAACGCACCTTGCCGCTCTTGACCACGTCATGCAGCGCCTGCATGGTCTCCTCCACCGGCGTCTCGCGGTCGAAGCGGTGAATCTGGTAGAGATCGATGTGATCGAGCCCGAGCCGTGTCAGGCTGGCATCGACCGCGTTCATGATCCGCTTGCGCGACAGCCCGCTCATGTTGGGTCGCTTGGGCGGCTGCGGACCGGGCGCATTGCCGCCCTTGAACTCCATGTCGACCGGGAAGTAGACCTTGGTCGCCACCACGATCTCGTCACGCGGCGCGTACTGGCGCAGGATGCGCC
>JALHRS010000208.1 GCA_022841325.1 Lysobacterales bacterium
GGTCGCGGCGCTTATCCTCGGCGGCTCCTCGCTGGCGCTCGGAGCTGCCCTGCGCTGCTCGGTCTCGTAGCCCCAGCGCGGAACTCGTTGCACTCGCTTCGCTCGTGCCACTCAGACACCCGCGCTGAGTCAGAGGTGGATGCGCGCGAGTACGCGCGCGGGCCACGAGACACTGCGCTGCTCGGCGCCTCACATGCGCGCCACGCCCTGCCCGCACCGCCCTTTGCAGAGGCAGGGTCTGTCCTCGTCGAGGGGCGCCGTCCGAGGACTGCCCGTGAGCGACTCAACGACGCCTGGCGTCAGGTGACGCCATCCGAGGCTTCTCTCGTTCATTCGCGCCGTTCGAGGTCTTCCTCGTCGCGCACAGCCCGTGGTGCCGGCAAGGTCGCGGGCGGGAGGGCGGCGGGGCGCACATGCGGCGCCGAGATGGTATGGACGCCTCCCACCTCCATCTCCAGCGCCTGTGGTCCTCGATGCGCCGCATCCACCCATCCCCCCCGCCCCTTCCCGCCAGCGGGAAGGGGGGCCCCAACGACGCCCCTGAACTCAGCAGCCACTGGGGTGGGGCCTCGCGTACTGCGGCATCGAGTGCCAAAGTGGGTTGCGTCAAACAGCCCTGTGACGGAGGCCCCACATGCATGCTACGACCATCGCCATCGACATTGCAAAGAGCGTCTTCCAACTGCACTGGGTCGATGCCGAAGGCGTCATCCAGCGCCGCAAGCTCAGCCGCGCCAAGCTCATGGAGTTCGTCGCCCGGCGCGAGCCTTCGCGCATCGTCATGGAGGCCTGTGGTGGCGCTCACCACCTGGGGCGGCAGTTCACGGCGCTCGGTCACCAGGTCGAGCTGTTGCCCGCCGGCCAGGTGCGCGCCTTCGTGCGCGGCAACAAGGACGACGCGGCCGATGCGCGCGGCATCTGGGTGGCGGCGCAACAGTCGGACATCCGCCGCGTACCGATCAAGAGCGTCGAGCAGCAAGGCGTGCAGGCGCTGCATCGGCTGCGCTCGCACTGGATGGGCACGCGCAACGCGAGCCTGAACTGCCTGCGCAGCCTGCTGTACGAGTTCGGCCTCGTGCTGCCCAAGGGGCCGGCAGCGGCGATCAAGCAGTTGAGCGCTCAGCGCGAACGGCTCGAGCAGATCGTGCCTGCAGCCATGGTGCGCTCGGTGCAACTGCAACTGGACATGTTCCGCCAATGCGAGCAGGCGATCACAAAGCTCGAAGGCGAGCTCATGGCGGTGCTCAAGCAATCGAGCCAGGCGCAGCGGCTCGATGCCGTGCCCGGCATCGGCTTGCTCGGAGCCACCGCGCTGGCGGCGACCATGGGCGACGGCAAGGCGTGGCGCAGCGGGCGTCACTTCGCCGCCAGCATCGGGCTGCCCCCGGGCCACAGCGGCAGCGGCGGCAAGGTGCAGATGGGGCGCATGACCAAACGCGGCGACCCGTACCTGCGCACCTTGTTGATCGCCGGGGCCCGGGCGCTCATCCTGCTGCCCCACAAGTCCGAGTGGCTCAAGGGGCTGCTCGACCGGCGGCCGGCCAACGTGGTGGTGGTGGCGCTGGCGCACAAGCTGGCGCGGCTGGCGTGGGCCTTGGTGGCGCACCAGCGCGACTACGACCCGCATTGGCAGTCGCAGCCGCTGCGGATGCGTGCAGCTTGAATCGACAACCGCAACTGGAGCAACGAACACGCGGCGAATGCCGCTACCGAGTGCGTGAGCAGTGTCAACGGGTGATGGTGAAGCGGTCAGACCGTGAGTCGGCAAGGCAGATGCGCTTCTCGGGCAAGCTGTCATGGCAAAGCCCAATCGCTGAGATGAGCCCCGACTTCGCGAATGACCATCAGGGCCCGCAGCGGATCGCAAGGTCCGGACTGCACGACAAGGCCGGACATAAGACCGCAGTGAACCCGCCGAGTCATGACCCGCAAAGAAACTGCTTGCCACACGGGAGGCGTCCACATAAGCAGCGCAGGACTTGTGGCCCGCGGGCGTACTCGCCCGCATCCACTTCTGACTCGCGCGGCTGTCCGAGTGGCACGAGCGCAGCGAGTGCAACGAGTTCCGCGCGTGGGCCACAAGACCGAGCAGGGCAGCGGAGTTCCGAGC
>JALHRS010000209.1 GCA_022841325.1 Lysobacterales bacterium
GGACTGGTACCTGCGCTACCAGCTGACCGCGGCGCAGGGCGTGGCGGAAGTCGCGAGCGTCGGCGGCTTCGTCAAGACCTACCAGGTGACCGTGGATCCCCGGCGCCTGCAGGCCTACGGGATCCCGCTGAAGAAAGTGTCCGAGGTCATCGCCATGAGCAACCGCGACGTGGGCGGGCGCGTGGTGGAGATGGCCGAGACCGAGTACGTGGTGCGTGGTCGGGGATACCTGCGGGGCGCCAGCGACCTGGAGGACCTGGTCGTGAAGGCTGATGGCGGGACGCCGGTGCGCGTGCGCGATATCGCGCGCGTGGAGCTGGCGCCTGACGAGCGGCGCGGCATCGCGGAGCTGAATGGCGAAGGCGAAGTGGTCGGGGGCATCGTGGTGGCCCGGCATGGCCAGAACGCCCGCGACGTGATCCGGAACGTGGAGGCGAAGATCGCCGAGATCGCGCCAGGGCTTCCCGAGGGCGTCTCGCTGGAGACGGTGTACAACCGCGCAGAGCTGATCCAGCGCGCCATCGACACCCTGAGCGGGACCTTGATCGAGCAGATGCTGATCGTGGCGGCGGTCTGCGGGCTGTTCCTGCTGCATGTGCGCAGCGCGCTGGTGGCGATCATCATGCTGCCGGTGGGCGTGCTGTTCGCGTTCATCGCCATGCAGCTGCTGGGGCTCAACTCCAACATCATGAGCCTGGGGGGGATCGCCATCGCCATCGCGGAGATGACCGACGCGGCGATCGTGATGACCGAGAACGCGCACAAGCACCTCGAGCGCAGGCCCAAGGGCTCGCCGCGCATCGACGCCATCATCGCCGCCTGCAAGGAGATCGGTCCGGGCCTGTTCTTCAGCCTGCTCATCATCACCGTGTCGTTCCTGCCGGTGTTCACGCTGGAGGCGCAGGAAGGCCGGATGTTCCTGCCCCTCGCCTACACCAAGACCTTCGCCATGGCGGGCGCCGCGCTGCTCTCGATCACCCTGGTCCCGGTGCTGATCCTCCTCCTCGTCCGCGGGCGCATTCCGTCGGCGGACCGCAATCCGCTCGTCAGGGCAATGACCTGGTTTTACCGGCCGGTCATCGGCTGGGTGATGCGCTGGAAGAAGCTCGTGGCCTTCGGTGCAGTGCTGGTCCTGGGCGCCTCGCTCTACCCGGCGTCCCGTCTCGGAACCGAGTTCATGCCGACGTTGAACGAGGGGACGCTGCTCTACATGCCCTCTTCGCTGCCCAGCATGTCGGTCACGAAGGCGGCGGAGGTGCTGCAGCTGCAGGACCGGATCCTGAAGAGCTTCCCCGAGGTGGCCTCGGTCTTCGGCAAGGCGGGCCGCGCCTCCAGCGCGACGGACCCCGCGCCCCTGGAGATGTCCGAGACGGTGATCAACCTGAAGCCGGAGTCCGAGTGGCGCCCCGGCATGACGATCGACAAGCTGGTCGCCGAGATGGATCAGGCGCTGCAGATTCCCGGTGTGAGCAATGCCTGGACGATGCCGATCAAGGCCCGCATCGACATGCTGTCCACGGGCATCCGCACACCGATCGGCATCAAGGTGTTCGGCAAGGACCTGGAGGAGATGGAGCGTCTGGCCAAGGAGATCGAGTCGGTGGTCAAGACCGTGCGCGGCACCACGAGCGCCTATGCCGAGCGCATCACGGGCGGGTACTACCTGGATCTTGAACCGGATGCGGCGGCGCTTGCCCGCTATGGACTGACCTCCGGTGACCTGCAGGAAGTGGTGATGACCGCGCTCGGCGGCGAGATGGTGACGACGACGGTCGAGGGGCGCGAGCGGTTCGGCGTGTCGGTGCGCTATCCCCGCGAACTGCGCGGCGATCCGCAGCAGATCGCCACGCAGGTGCTGGTGCCCGCCATGGGCAAGGCGATGATCCCGCTAGGGCAGCTCGCCAGGCTGAAAGTGGTCAAGGGGCCGCCTGCGATCCGCACCGAGAACGCGCTGCTCTCCACCTACATCTTCGTCGACATCCGCGACCGCGACATCGGCGGCTACGTCGCCGACGCCCGGAAGGCGGTGCAGGAGCAGGTCCGGTTCCCGCCGGGCTACTACGCCACCTGGAGCGGCCAGTTCGAGTACCTGCAGCGCGCCAT
>JALHRS010000210.1 GCA_022841325.1 Lysobacterales bacterium
TGCCGATCACCTCGGTGTGCTGATCGCCGCCGTCGTTATGATGGCGCTGGGCTGGCTCGGCCTCTACCAACTCATCACCACAACCCTGCCCAGGGTTGGGCAGCGCTGGATATTCTTCATGCTGCTGCTGATCGCGGTGGTCGGGACGGTCATCCCGTTTGTACGTTACCTGAATGTGCGCTTTACACCCCTTCAGGTCGAACCACCTCCCGGTGGCGTGATCGTGCGGCAGGCAGTCTGGATCGGCCTGTTTGTGGTCATCTGTGCCTGGTTGCAAATCCCGCGTGCGCTCAACCTGCCGATTGCCTTCCTGCTCGGCCTGGTTTTCACCGTCATTGAAGTCTTTCTCCGTTCCCGCGAAATCCAGAATGAACGCGATGACTGACCGATTGCGGGCGCTGCCCTCGGTCGACTCGCTCCTGCGGGAACCCATCGCGGCGGATTTGCTGACGGCCTACGGGCGGGAGGCCACCGTCAACGCCCTCCGCGTCACCCTCGACCAGTGGCGTGACAGGCTGCGGGCGGGTGAGGTGCTGGCGAGTGGGGCAGATGCCATCCTGAACCACGCTACCGACTCGCTGCGAGCGGATTTCACGCCCACGCTGCGCCCGGTCATCAATGCCACCGGCGTCATCATCCACACCAATCTGGGGCGTGCCCCGCTCTCACAGGCCGCTCAACGGGCCATAGTGGAAGCAGGCGGACAATATTCCACCCTCGAATTCGACTTGGAAACCGGCAAGCGTGGCTCCCGCCTGATCCATGCCGAGCGCCTGCTTCAACAGCTCACCGGGGCGGAAGCGGCGCTGGTCGTCAATAACAACGCGGCGGCGCTGGTTCTGCTGCTCTCGGCGCTGGCGCTGGGACGGGAAGTGGTCATTTCACGCGGGCAACTGGTGGAGATCGGCGGCGGTTTCCGCGTGCCGGAGGTGATGGAGCAGAGTGGTGCGAAGCTGGTCGAAGTGGGCACCACCAACCGCACCCGCCTGAGCGACTTTGAACGGGCCATCACGCCGCAGACGGCGTTGTTCATGCGGGCGCATGCTTCCAACTTCAAACAGATCGGCTTTGTCGAGCAGCCCGACCTGGCTGATCTGGCGCGTCTGGCGCATGACCACAACCTGGCTGTGGTCGATGACCTCGGCAGCGGGGCGCTGCTGGATACGGCTCCCTACGGCCTCGAACACGAACCGACGGTGCAGGAAAGCCTGGCCGCTGGTGTGGATCTGATCGCGGTCAGCGGGGATAAGCTACTGGGTGGGCCGCAGTCAGGTCTGCTACTGGGCAAGCAGGCGTTGATTGACCGCCTGAAGCGGCATCCACTAGCGCGGGCGGTGCGGGCGGATAAGCTCTGCCTGGCGGCGCTGACCGCCACCCTGGAACATTACCGGCGTGGTGAGGCGCTCACCCATATCCCCATCTGGCAGATGATCGCCCGCCCGTTAGAGTCGATCCGCGCTCAGGCCGAGTCGTGGCAGGCGCAGGTAGGCGGTGCGGTGATCGATGGCGTTTCAGCCGTCGGTGGCGGCAGCCTGCCGGGGGAAACGCTGCCGACCGCGCTGCTGGCGCTCGACCTGCCCGCACCGGATTCCGTCCTGGCTCGACTGCGGGCCAATCACCTCCCGGTGATCGCCCGGATTGCCGATGATCGGCTGCTTTTTGACCCGCGCACTGTCCTGCCCGGTCAGGAAGCTGAACTCCTTCGGGCAATTCAGGCGGTCATTGCGTAGGGACGCACGGGTGCATTCGGATTTGGGGGGAGTTGTTGGACATATTGGACACTTTTGACAGCGAGGACTCGCCCGATTTGTCCAACAACGCCCGCATTGGCAGCCTACGAGCAGGGGGATATCAAGGTCAGTTTAGCATAGAACACGCGAAAAATCGGAACAAAAGTAGATCGTCGAAAGTTTCTGGGAATTAAAACCTTGCGTCTTTTGTCTCTTTGCGGTCGGGTTCTTTCCCAATTATTTTCGAGAACCTACTAATGTTCCGATTTATCACTTTGATAGGGACTTACGCAAGCACGGGAGGATATACGGGCGCAGACGCCCTAATCCTCCCCTACGGAATCCGGCGTTTTGCGTAAGTCCTATTTA
>JALHRS010000211.1 GCA_022841325.1 Lysobacterales bacterium
CCGATCAGGGCGTTCGGGACCACCTCCTTGGTGATGTGGGTCTGCATCAGCCCGGCGATCCCGGCCATCATCCCGCACCAGCCGAAAGCGATGGCCTGCATCAGCCCGATCGGGATGCCTGCCCGCCGCGCCCCTTCGGGATTGTCACCAAACGCGTAGAGCTGACGCCCCGTCGTCGTGCGCCGGATCAGGAACCAGGTCGCCGCCATAGCCCCAACCATGACCGCGACTGGCAGGGTCAGTTCCGCCCATGCGCCGCTTGCAGTCTGATACTCCCACCAGATCGTGCGCGTCGACCACCAGGACGGCAGGTCAAAGAGGAACCGCCCCGACGAGAAGAACATCAAGAGCCCGAAAAAGGCGTTGAACGTCGAGATCGTGACGACGATCGAGATGATGCGAAACTGGTGGATCAGGATGGCGTTTATCAGCCCCAGCATCAGGCCGAAACCGCCGGCAAACAGGAAGCCTATCGCCCAGTTGCCGCCGCCGATGGCCGCGAAGGCATAGACGCAAAGATACTGCACCACCGATGCCGCCACCGCGAACGAGATGTCGATCCCACCCGCAATCAGCACCACCAGAAGGCCCACGGCCCAGATCACATTGACCGCGTTGTTGTTGAGAAGGCTGGTGAAATTCACCAGCGTCAGGAAATTGGGTGACGCAATCGAAAGGGCGGTGCAGATCAGGATCAAGACGGCAAGCAGCTTGGCCTCGGTCGGATAGGCGCGCAGGAAACTATGCATAGACGGCGGCCTCCATATCTTGCAGGCCGGTCTGGCGCGGGTCCCATTCCGCAACGATCCGTCCGCCGGCCATGTGCAGGACACGGTCGGCATTCATGTAGACCTCCGGCACTTCGTCACTCACCAACAAAATGGCGAGACCCTTTTCCGCCAGTTGCCGCACAATGCGGAAGATCCCCGCCCGCGCGCCGACATCGACGCCAACGGTGGGGCAGTCAAGCAGCAGCACCTTCGGTTCCGTGGCCAACCATTTCGCCAGCACCACGCGCTGCTGGTTGCCGCCCGAAAGGGTCGAAACCGCATCGGCGGGTGCGCCGATCTTCACGGCCAGTTCAGCAATCCAATGGGCGACCGTGGCTTCCTTGCGTTGCGAAGAAAGCAGCCCCCCAGCGCCGCTGATCCGCCTCAGCACCGACAGGACGGCATTGTCGGCAATCGACTGCGGCTGGATCAACCCCAGCGCCAGGCGGTCTTCCGAAACATAGGCGATCCCCTCCTGCACCGCATCGCGGTTTGATCGCAGCCGCAACGCACGACGGTTCAGGGTAATCCGCCCCCGGTCGGCCTTCGTCATGCCAAACAGCGTGTGGCAAAGTTCGCTCCGCCCCGCGCCGATCAGCCCGGTCAGGCCCAGAACCTCACCCGCACGCAAGCTGAACGAGACGTCCCGATATTCGTTTCCCCGCGACAGCCCTTCCACGCCCAGCACCTCCGGGTTCGTAACATCGCGGGCCATCACGTTCTGCGCGAAGGAAGTGCCGGTCATCAGTTCGGTCAGCCGCGATTGCGTCATGCCCTTGGTTGGAAAGACCCCCACCAGCCTGCCGTCGCGAAGCACCGTGACGCGGGACGAGATTTCCAGCACTTCCGCCAACCGATGGCTGACAAAGACGACAGCCACGCCCCGGGCGGACAGCGTGCGGACAACCGCCAGCAGCGCATCGGTCTCGGCTTGGGTCAACGAGGCGGTGGGTTCGTCCATGAAGATCAGCCGGGCGTCGCTTACCAGCGCCCGGGCAATCGCCACGATCTGGCGCTGCGCGATCGGCAGATCCCCGAGGCGCGCACCCAGATCAAGGCTCACACCCAGCCGCTCCAACGCCGCCCCGGCAACCTTGTGCAACGTGGCATAGCTGACGCCGCGCGGGCGGTTGCCCAAGAGCGTCTCGAAAGCGATGTTTTCCGCCACCGTCATTTCGGCAAACAGCGCCAGATCCTGCCAGATCACCGCGATCCCGGCCTTGCGGGCCAGCGTCGGGCTGATCTGCCCGTAATTCTGCCCGAAGATTGTCATCCGGGCGCCCGGCTCGGGTTGATAGACCCCGGTGATGATCTTGATCAGCGTCGA
>JALHRS010000212.1 GCA_022841325.1 Lysobacterales bacterium
CCATCCGGGATTCCAGCGCCGTTTCGCTGCTGTGTTCCTCGACATCCTCGAGATATTCAGTTTCCGGATCGGGAAGTCCGGGAACATCCGCAGCCACTGTCGTCGCCGCGAGATCATCAATGACGTTTTCTGAATCCACGTCGACCGGAGTCTTCCCCGGCACAGCCTCCTTGACTGGCGAATCATCTCTGCCATCAGGCTTAAGTTCACAGCGCCCCAATTCGGCGGCAGCGCGCAGCACCAGCCCGCTGATTGCCCCAGCCCGCGCCGAAGAGTCCCCGGAGAGGAACGCGGTTAGCTCACGCATGAGTTCCGGGTCCGCGGCCAGCCAGTCCAGCACCGATGGCGGCACCACCTGGTTCAGCAACGACATCGGCAGATCTGCGTACAGCGCGCTTTGCGTTGCTGCGTTACCCGGCAACTCCAAGCGGTAATACACAGCACCGCATGCAAACATGGAACCGGCAAGCGGAGCCCAAGGCTGAAATACGCCTTGTCCGTCCCGGATCATGACGGGCTGCCCTGCCAGGGTCTTGCCCACGTCATGCAGCAAGGCGGCGACGAATACGGCGTAGGTCCAGCGATGCGCCTGTGCGCCGATCACCTCCGGCGCCGCCCCTCGCGGCAGGATCAGGCCGCGCCGGTAATCGAGCGCGCGACTGGCGACCTTCAGGGCCTGCACGTAAAGACCGCCCTGATGGGAATGGTGTTGCGCTGCCAGAGCCGGCAACAGTTGCACGAACTCCGCATAGCCTGCAATGACCGGACTCACCGCACGATCAAACACCTCCCGGGGATACCCCAGCTTGATCCGCAGGAGGTCGATGAGAGCCGCGGTGCGCGTATGTTTCACCAGCGCCGGAAAACCAAGCACCGGAAGTTCAGCAATTTGCCCGCCTGCAATCTCACCCCGCAATTGCGCATCCGTTCCCGCTTGCACACATTCCGGTACCGGTCTGTCGTCCCGTTGCATCGCTGTAGTGATCAGCATCGGGTGAGTATTGCCGGTCCCTTCCAGCGCATCCGCTGCCATTGAGGCTTCGCCGAAGCCTCAAAAAGCCATTGACGCACGCAGTGACTTGATTACGGAACGCACGCTGCGCCGTGCGCGAACCCGCCACGCACAAGCCGCCACCTGAATGCAAGTCGCTTTGAGGCCTCATCGAAGCCTCAAATCGGGCAGCTAAGCGGGTTCCTCCTCACTACGATCCACCCAACGTTCTGCACGATGGCTTCACCGCAACGCGTGCAGACACCCTAACAGGAGCGCCATTTGCAAAATCAGTGGAAGTGGACATTACCGGTGCGATTGAGCGTAGCCCTCGTCTGTGCCGCCGCCCTCCCTGCGCACGCCTGCTGGGACGATGCGGCGCAGCGCTACCAGGTCAGCAGTGCCCTGCTCTACGCCATCGCGCGCACCGAATCCGGACTCAACCCGCAAGCCATCGGCCGCAATCGCAATGGCTCGCGTGACATCGGTCTGATGCAGATCAACTCGACCTGGCTGCCCAAACTAGCCACGCATGGCATCCACGAGCGCGACCTGTTCGAGCCCTGCACCAACATCCATGTCGGCGCCTGGATCCTTGCCGACAACGTCTCCCGCTTGGGCTACACCTGGGAGGCCGTGGGTGCCTACAACGCCACGAATCCTGCCTTGAGGCACGCCTACATCGAGAAGGTGCGCCGCCATCTCACGCCAGATGCCCCGGCGCCGGCGCTGTCTATGCGAGCTGCACGCGCCGCATCGACGCAACAGACCGGATTGCCCCGATCACCCATGAGTTCCACCACCAAGCAACCCAACCACTGGAGAACCCAGCCATGAGCAAGACCCGCAGCACCCCTGTTTTTACCACCGCACTCGCCCTCGTCCTGACCCTCGCCGCCGGTTCCGCACTGGCCGGCACTACCGGTACCGAGTTCCAGACGATGTACACCACGCTCCTCAACTGGGCGACCGGATTTCTTGGCAAGTCGATCGCGATCGCCGCCTTCATCCTCGGCGCCGGCATCGGTATTGCCCGCTCCTCGCCGATTCC
>JALHRS010000213.1 GCA_022841325.1 Lysobacterales bacterium
TGCACGAAAAATACGGAGCGTCCGAAAGTCCTGGAAACGTAAGTGCTTGTCGTGCAACGGGTTTTCAGAGCAAAGCGCACCAATCTGCACGAAAAGTACGACTACCCCCACCCACGCCTGCCAGGACCTGCAGCAGGCCGACTTCCGCGACGCGCCGCCGCACGACGCGCTGTTGGCCTCGCCAGCCTGCCAAGGCCACAGCCGCGCCCGCGGCGCCGACCGTCCGCACCACGACGCGCAGCGCTCGACGGCCTGGGCCGTTGTCACCTGCGCCGAGGTGCACCGACCGCCGGTCGTCGTCGTCGAGAACGTGCCCGAGTTTGCCGACTGGACGCCGTACCGCGCCTGGTGCGCCGCCCTGCATGCGCTGGGCTACGCGGTAGCCCCGCAGATCCTGGACGCAGCAGACCATGGTGTGCCCCAACACCCTCGACGCCTGTTCGTCGTGGCCACGCAGTCCCGACACCCCATCGAGCTGCGCCTCCCGCGACGGGACCACGTGCCGGTCTCCCAGGTGGTCGACTTTCATGCCGGTGTCTGGTCACCCGTGACGCAGCCCGGCCGCTCTGCGCGCACGCTGGCGCGGGTGACTGCCGGCCGGCGTGCCTTTGGCTCGCGGTTCGTGATGCCGTACTACGGCAGCGGATCCGGCGCTACCGGCCGCAGCCTGGCTCGACCGCTCGGCACCGTCACCACCCGGGCGCGCTGGGCGCTCGTCGATGACCAGCGCATGCGCATGGTTTCGGCGGCCGAGGGGCGCGCGGTGATGGGCTTCCCGGAGCGGTATCAGCTGCCCGGCTCGCAAGCGCTGGCCTGGCACCTGCTGGGCAACGCCGTCGTGCCGCCGGTTGCCGCTGATCTGCTGGAGGCGATCGCGCGAGCCGTGTGAGTGGCGTCCGCCGCGCCCGTCGGGGCGGGACTCCCGCAGCTCCGATCGATGGCCCTCTTCTGCATGTTAGAGTGAACGCAAAATGAGAGCATTCAGTCTCATGCAACGAACTCCCCTACCGCCGCGGCCCGCGACGCCCTCGCGGGTCGCGGTGGTGTCGACTCCTGTGAAGCATGCGAGCCGCCTCGGCCCGTCACGCCCTTCTGGGCATGCGCCGAGGGCAGTTCCGGGCGATGCACGGGCGCCCGTTGCCGCTGTCGCGAACGCAGCGCCTTCCGTCACCGAATCGCTGTCTGACCGCGCCAAGCAACGGCTGCAGTTGGCCGCCGCGCTGCTGCGTTCGGACGGATTCCGGTTCGAGCAGCCGCGCGACGGGTTCTACGGCGAGATCGTTCAGACCATCGATCGGATGCAGCCTGAACACCGGCAGCGCTTGCGTGCCGACGTCGACTGGGTCGAAGCCTATGACCGTGAAGAGCAGCGGCTGATGGCCTTGCCACGGCATGCGCGTCTCACCCACACCGACATCAAACCGCCATAGCCAGACTGAGCCGGCCGACCCGGACAGAACCAGGAGAACCTCATGTCGAGCGTCAACAAGGTGATCATCATCGGCAACGTCGGCCGCGATGCCGAACTGCGCTACACCGGCAATGGCGCGGCCGTGTGCGCGGTGTCGGTGGCCACCAGCCGCAGCTGGAAGGATCAGACCAGCGGCCAGCGCGTCGAAGAAACCGAGTGGCACCGCGCGGTGATCTACGACCGCCTGGCCGAGGTGGCCGGCGACTACTTGAAGAAGGGCCGTGCGGTGTACCTTGAGGGCCGCCTCAAAACCCGCAAGTGGACCGGCCAGGATGCGGTAGAGCGATACACCACCGAGATCGTCGTCGGCGACTTTCAACTGCTCGGCCCCAAGCCCGCGGGCAGACCCGAGCACGCTGTTGCCGGCGCTGGGCGCGACGAAGGCCCTGATCCCGACGACATGCCGATCTGAACGGCATGTCGCAGTCGACGGGCTCAGACCGGCCTGACCATCAACCAGGCCAGCACGGCCAGGTTGCTGCTGACGCTGCAGATCAGCAGCGTGGCCAGCGCAACAAAGCGCCGGCCGGCTCGGTCTTCGACGGGTTTGAACTGCGCCAAGGCTTCG
>JALHRS010000214.1 GCA_022841325.1 Lysobacterales bacterium
CTGCACGGCATCCGGCAGATAGGTGCGAAACCCGAGGCATTTCATCCCGTCGATCAGGACGCGGCAGTTTTCCGTGTAGCGCGCCAGCCGCGCCGCCTGCCCGCCTTCCTGGTGGAACTGATCGATCGCGGCGCGCAGTGCCGCCACCACATGCGTGGGCGGCGTGAAGCGCCACTGCGTGGTCTTTTGCATGTACGTGTACTGGTCGTGCAGGTCCATCGCCAGCGAGTGCGAATTGCCGGCGCAGCGCGCGAGCACGGTTTTGCGCAGAATGACGAAGCCCATGCCGGGCACGCCTTCCAGGCACTTGCCGCTGGCGGCAACCAGCGCATCGAACGGTATCGATGCGACATCGATCGGCAGCGCCGCGAACGAACTCATCGCATCGACGATCAAGCCCTTGCCGCGCGCCTTGCACACTTGCGCCACGCCAGTGAGATCATTGAGTACGCCGGCACCGGTCTCGCAGTGCACCTGTGCGACATGCGTGATGCCGGGATCGGCGTCCAGTGCCGCCGCGACGACGGCGCCGGTCACTGGCTGATCCTCCGGCACCGGCAGATCCACGATCGCCCGCCCCAGGTAGCGGCAGATCTTGACGATGCGCGCGCAGTACGCGCCGTTGTTGGGTACCAGCACCTTGCCATCGCGCGGCACCACATTGCCAATCGCCGCCTCCACAGCAAAGGTTCCGCTGCCCTGCAGCGGGACGCAGGCGTAGTCATCGCCGCCGCCGACGATGTCGACCAGGTCTTTGCAGATGGATAGCGTGATGCGATTGAACGACGCATCCCACGAGCCCCAGTCGCGCAGCATTGCCTGCTTGGTTGTGAGGCTGGTGGTCAGCGGACCGGGTGTCAACAGGATCGGGTCGTTGCCTCGAATCATTTTGAATCTCCCTTTTTTGCACTAGCTGCGGCCGGTGTTGCGCCAGCGTTGAGTTCGCCGCATCAGCCACCACTCGATGCCGAAGAACAGGCCAGTGACCAACGCCGAGGTGAACACGATCAGACTCGCCATCGCTGCGGCCGAACCAAGCGCACCAGCTTCGTCGAGTTGCAGGATCGAGACCGAGGTCAGCGTCGTCTGCGGCCCATACAGGAACACCACCGCCGAAATGGTAGTCATCGCATTGACGAAGTAGTAGCGGGCGATGTCGAGGATCGCCGGCAAGCACACCGGCACGGTAACGCGCCAGAACGTCTTGTAAAACGGTACCTTCAGCGACGCCGATACCGATTCGAACTCGCCATCGAGGCTCTTGAGCGCCGTCACTGCGGTTAGGTGGCTGCTCGAATAGAAGTGCACGACCGTTGACAGCACCAGGATCGCCAGGCTGCCATATAGGAAGCCGAGAGGATTGCCGGGGGCGTTGAAGAACAGGATGTAGCCGATGCCAAGCACCATGCCCGGCACCGCCATCGGCAACA
Source organism: Lysobacterales bacterium (assembly GCA_022841325.1). Lineage (GTDB taxonomy): Bacteria > Pseudomonadota > Gammaproteobacteria > Xanthomonadales > SZUA-5 > JADKFD01. Next base: position 1,431 of record JALHRS010000214.1, read on the forward strand.
GTGCCTGACCCTGCACCAACGGCAGCAACCGACGCCAGCCGCGCACCTTGTCGACACCGGTCTTCTCGATCCAGTAGGCGCCGGCGAACGTGACGGTGGTGCCGATCAGCGCGGTCCACAACGCCATCTGCAGGCTGTTGACATAGGCGTTGTCGATGCCCGCCTCTTCCAGGCCGTAGACGTAGTGACGCAGCGTGAACGACAGGTCGTACGGCCAGAACTGCACGAACGAGCCGAATACCGCCATTCCCATCACGACAAGCATGGCCAGCGACAGCAGCAAGACATAGGTCAGCAGCAAGCCGTCGCGCCACCCGGACGGCCGCGGTGCGTACGGCACGCTGCGCGCCGACAACAGCGCCTTCTGCCGGCCCTGGATCACGCGATCGATCGCAAAGGCGGCGAGCGCCGGCAACAGCAGCAGCACCGCCACCACCGCGCCAATGGAGAAGTTCTGCTGGCCAACCACCTGCTTGTAGATGTCGATCGCCAGCACGTTGGTGTTGCCGCCGATGACCTTGGGCACGCCGAACTCGCTGACCGC
>JALHRS010000215.1 GCA_022841325.1 Lysobacterales bacterium
CTAGCAGGACGCTGCAAAACGGGTGTTGACGCAGGATTCTCGGCCGGTTGCCGCGGTATCGCGGGTTGATGTGTTTACGCCGTGTTGTTCTCAGTTCCTCACGCGCCCAGCAACCGCGTCATCCGCACCAGGTTGTACGCCGCGGCCGCCATCATCACTTGCTGCCTGATCTTCCACCGGCCCACCAGCCTCGTGCGTTTGAACCCCGCGTAGTCCTTGATCCATCCGAACACCTCTTCGATCATCTTCCTCCGCCGCTGACTGGTCCTGGGTCCCTTGTACCGGCTCATCGCGCGGCACAGCCAGCGCGTCACGCCTCCGTCGGTGTCCAGGCTGATCCGGCCCGCCTTGATCGCCACATGCGGCTCGATGCCGCGGTCTTCCAGAGACTGGATGTACACGCCATCGTCGTAGCCCTTGTCGGTTCCCAATGTCGATGGGTGCACACCCCGGCGTTCCAGGTCGTCGAGCATCACTTCGCTGGCGCGCCGTTCGGCATGGCCGTCGGCCTGATCGACCTCAACGGCCATGATCAGCCCGTGCCGGTTCTCCGTGATGGCGTGCGCCGAGTGGCACAGGAGCGCCGGCTGCCCATCCCCCTTGCGGTACAGCCTCGCCTCGGGGTCGGTGCTGCTGCGGTGCGTCGCGTTGGACCGCTTCTGGCCCTTGAAGTCCACCGGAGTGTTGCGGCCCGCCGGGCCGTCGTCATCATCCTTGTCGGTCGCTTGGCCGGTCTCGGGATCGATGGGCTTGAGGCTCTTGAGCGAGGCGTAGGACTGGATCAGCGAGCCATCAGCACTGAAGTGGTCATCGCTGGTCAGCCCCTCATCCATCGCCTTGCGCACCACCCCGCCGAAGAACCGCTGGATGATCCCGAACGCCTCAAGCCGCGGCCGGTTGTGCGTGAACGCCGTGGCGTCGAAGACCGCGGCCGCCGGGTCCATGTCCAGGAACCACCGGAAGAGCAGGTCCGTGTCGATCCGCTCGACCAGCTGGGCCTCGGACCGGATCGCGTACAGCGCCTGCAGCAGCATGGCCTTGAGCAGCACCTCCGGCGGCACGCTGGGCCGGCCCTTGTCGCTGTAGGCCTGGTTGATCAGATGCGACATCCGGGCCAGCTCGGCATCCACCCGCCGCTTGAGCGCCCGCAGCGGATGATCGGGACGAACCCGGTCCTCCAGGTCGATCACGTAGAACATCCCACCCTGACGGTCGCGTTTGCCTCTCATGCTCCACATCTTCGCAGACGAAGCTCATCCGGTTTTTTCAAAACCGCAGTTTTGGTGAGTTTTGCAGCGTCCTGCTAGGTTTCCAATCCAGATCTCAGATTCGAGATCCGACGCCAAAAACCAAATCGAAGAGCAAAGAACTTTCCGCCGCCTTGCCCCAACTTGACCCTGCCCTACTTCACCGCCTCCCGCACCAGCATCGCCACCGCTTCATCGCACGCTTTGACCGCGGCATCTCCGCCCTGGTTGCACACGACCAGGATCGCCATGTCTTTTTCCGGGGCGATCCATGTTGTGCAGTACCACATGGTGTTACTGCCGGAGTGGGTCAGGACGGTTTCACCTTCACCCGCCCAGCCGCGGCTGGTGACGAGCCAGCCCATGGCGTACTTGGTGCCTTCGCCCGCCGCGGGTGTGTGCAGTTTTTTGTACGTGTCGGCGCGCACGAGTTTGGCTTCTCCCTGCGCTCCGCGCAGGTGCGCGGCGATGAACTTGGCCCAGTCGCCGATGGAGCAGTGCACGATTCCGGCCGGGCCGATCGCGACGGGGTTGTCCGCTCGCGGCCCCGGTTCCACGGCTGTTCCGTTGGATCGGTGGCCGCGCGGCTGATCGCTGGTGGGTCCGGGCTTATAGCCTCCGGGCGGTGCGTTGATGTCGTGGGGCTTTTCGACCTTGTCGGCCTTGGTGCCCGGCGCGCCGAACCCGGCCGAGAACATCTGAAGCGG
>JALHRS010000216.1 GCA_022841325.1 Lysobacterales bacterium
TCAGACACGTTGCGCTCGTCGTCCTCAGCCAGCACGTACGTTGCAGCGCCCACGGCCGACTGGTCGTCCGTGTTCAACACGTACACCGCCCGCGAGGTCGTCGCTGCCGCGTCGTTGACCGGAGCACCGGCCAAAGCAGCTGCGGCTTGCGCCGAAGCAAAGGCAGTGGCTGCCACCGTTGCCTGCAACACAGCCTGCTGAGCCCTGGCGGCATCGACGAGGATGTCTTGAGCTTGCTGCAGGCCCGTGATGATCAGGTCGACGTTCTGCTTCTCGAGGGCGTCAATGACGCCAGCCTGAGCCGGCGCCACGCCGAAACCACCGGCGAGGTCCAGCGCGGTCTTGGTCGCCGGAGCGATGATCTGCGGCACAGCAGCCACCGCAGCGGCGGTCAGCAGGCTGAAGTTCAGGTCAGTCACGCCAATCGCCAGTGCCGACTTCAGCGCTGCCAGGCCGGATTGCACGGTGGTCAGCGGCGTCAGCGTGCCGGTGGTCGGCGTGCCGACAAAGGCCGTCAACGCGGCTGTAGCTGCCGTGGCTGCTGCCGCGGCTTCTGCGGCACCGAGCGCATCACCAGCAACGACGGCTCCAGCCGGGGCCACACCGCCGACACCGAGAACGTCGTCCGGGTCGTTCGGGCTGGCACCGACCAAGCCCGCAGCCAAGGCAGCAGCCGTGTCGTTGGCGGTCGTGGCGGCTGTCAACGCTGCGACGGCGGCCGTGTTGTTGGCCGTGGCCGTGGCAAACGCCGGCTCGAGGATCAACTGAACCTGGAACAGTTCGTTGGCATCGATCACGCCGAGGCCGCCACCGATCGCCGCGTTCCACAGGTTCAGACCCTGCAGGTTGGTGATGGCGCTGCTCTGCACGGCCGTCTGGATCGCAGTGAAGACAGCCGCATCAGTGGCACCGAGAACCAGCGACGACCGCAGCGCGGACATGCCAGCCAGGATGACGGCGGTACCGTTGACACTGCCCGCTTCGACCCCGACCACGCCATTGACGGCGATCGAAGCGTTCAGCAGGGTGGTCTGGGTCACGTTCAGCTGCAACAGTTCGGCTGCCAGTGCTGTGTCGACACCCTGAGCGGTCGCCAGGGCTGCTTCGGCCGCGGTGATGTAGGTCTCGAGCAAAGCGTTACCGGCTGCAAACTCCGGAGCAGTCAAGGCGGTGGCAACGGGCACGGCACCCGTCAACGTCGGCCTAGCCAACGGGTTGGCGATCGCGATGGGGTTCGTGATCACCGTCGCCGTCGACGTGTTGTAGGCCTGGTACAGGGCCAGGGCCTGAGCAGCCGTCAGCGCACCGGCGGTGTAAGCCGTGTCGATAGCGGTCTGCAGGGCCGCCCGCGTCGGCAGGGCCGGGTTGGGGTTGGCAGGGATCAGCGGGTCATTGAATCCGATCGGGGTGACCAAATTCAGCGTGTTCAGCGCCGTGACCGTGGTGAGCGGCTGGGCCAGCGGGTTGAACAGCTGTGCAGCGCCAGTGTCGTTCGTGGTGTTCGACTGATTGGCAATGCCGAGCACACGCGCCAGTTCAGCGGCTTCGGCGTTGGCATAGACCAGACCGGCCATGTTGGCCGTACCAGCGTTGATGGCTTGCACACCGGTGTTGTCGGCGTAGACCACGTCATTGCCGGCACCGCCATTGATCTTGACGTCACCAGCACCCGGGGTGCGGATGGTGTCGTCGCCGGCGTCGCCGTTGACCGTCAGGTTGGCGTTCAGCTTCTGGTTGTTGTACCAGGCTTGCGACTGGCCGGCCAGTTGGCTGACCGACAGCGTGAGGGCGTCATTACCCGTGCCACCGTTGAGGGTGAAGGTGAAGTCTTCACGGCCCGTCATGACGGTGTTGCGGCTGGCGACAGCGGTGCTGTCGAGCGCGACCCACATCGTGTCGTTGACGGTACCGCCGGTGTACGTGAAGGCCACGTTGTCACCAGCCGGCAG
>JALHRS010000217.1 GCA_022841325.1 Lysobacterales bacterium
CGTTGGTCACGATGTCGCAAGGAGACTTTTCGGACAGTCCGTAGATCAGGCACTGACTGGTCTTCAACTTGACGAGCACATCGCTGAACTCGCCGAGACTTCGGCACTGCACTTTCTCGGTCGTCCCTCTGGCGACGTTCGCGATGACGCTCTTGACGAGCACCCCCGCCTTGATCGAGAAGACCTTGGACACGACTTCGGGGGAAGTCGACGTCAGCCTGGAGAAACTGGCGACGGCATCGGTGGACTGCCTTGCACCGGTGTGGTCCGAGTGCAGATCTGTGGTGGCAGGAAGCGCAGCATCCGCGACATCAGCCGCCGTGCGCACCTCCGAGTAGATCTCGTTGCTGTGATGCATGGCCATCGCTCAGGCCGTCCAGGCGGCGGAGCGCCCGGTTGCACAATCAAACGCAGCGAGATTGAATCGGTCGATGTGCGCGATCCAGAAGCGGCGCTTGGCCAAACGGATGGCATCGCAACCGGTCAGCGCCTCGCGATGAAAGCGCAGGAAATTGTGAAACTGCCATCTGCCAGGGCGGTAGCCCAGTTCAGGGTGACAGTTGACGAAGAGGGCCCAGACTTCAGGACCCGTCTTCCACTCGGTGGGGGACTGCATTTGATTGACCTCTCGTTGTTGCACGCTTGCGGCGAAAACGAGAGTCTTGCTTTTTCGGTCCCTTCAGTCACCGCAACTGCGGTGTCCGGGCTCAATTGCGGTGGTCGCCCGCCTCACCTACTTCGGCATTTCGATCAGTTTGCGAGCTATGGGGAAACGCTCCTCGAGCGTTCGCCTGGACAAGCCTCTGATGCCAGCGAATTCTTGTTCCATGTGATCCATGAGCGCCGATCCGCTGGCGAACTCAGGGTCACGACCACTGGTCGACTTCTCCGTCAGCACCCATAGCAGCGCCCCAACTATGGTCAGGTTGGTCTCGCCAATCTTGGTGACGTCACTGGGCCGCACGGCCCGAAAGTCCGAAACTGCGAGTTCTTCGAACTTTGGCAGCCGGCTGCTTGGCCAGCCGAAGAACCAGAGCAGGTCGCTGGCGGGGTCGAGATCTTGGCGAGGCGGCAACCAGTTGAGTTCGTTCTGGCGCGCCAGGCGATCCAGCGCCCGCACGTTTTCCGGATGTCCCTTTGTGAACAGCGTGAAGTCGCCGTAGCGATCCCAACCCCACACGCCGAATTGTTCAACCGCCTTGGCCAGATCACCCAGCCGGATGCCTCTATCGTCGAAGTGCAACGTCGCCAGGCTCTGGAAATCACCAACTTCTTCACTCATCGCTCTGTACCCCAGCCTCGTTCTTGCGCCGCACGCAGCGACGCGGTTTCCAGGTGCCCGTACCTGCGCGAGAGCACCTGGGGAGAATGCCCCAAGACCTGGGCTGCGACGCCGAGTGTGACGCCAGACCGGAGCAGCCTTGCAGCGGCCGCGTGACGGATGTCGTGCATGCGCAGGGTTGGCACCCCGATGTCTGCGGCCATGGTGATCCACGCCTTGCGAAAAGAGATCCCCTGCCCCGGCACCCGGCCTTCGAACAACAGTGCATCGGGCTGGCGCTTGCCGTAGACCCGTCGGATCAGCGCGGCGGTCTCCTCGCGGAAGTGCAGCACCCTGGGCACGCCGGTCTTGGTGATCTCGCAGGTGATTTCCAGCCGATCCAGATCGACGTCGGACCAGCGACGCTCGAGCAACTCGGACTTGCGCGCTCCGGTGTCGATGAGAAGTTCGACGTAGACGCCGAAACGCCGGTCCTTGAAGGCTCGCGAGCGGACCCGCAGGTCGTCGATCTGCTCGCGGCTGACCTCCACGCGGCGGATCTTCTCCGTGGTGCGGGTCGCGGACAGGGTGGGCGATCGAAACCCCCGTGGGCTGAGCCGCCGGGCGCGGGCCCAGCGATAGGCACTGCCCAGGGCCGACAGATCGCG
>JALHRS010000218.1 GCA_022841325.1 Lysobacterales bacterium
GTTGCCATCATCACGCTGCCGCTCGGCATCCTGATCGCCTTCATCGTCATGCGTTACCAGGGCGTCAACGCCAACATCATGTCGCTGGGCGGCATCGCCATCGCCATCGGCGCGATGGTGGATGCAGCGGTGGTGATGATCGAAAACGCGCATAAACATCTGGAGACCTGGCGGCATGCGCATCCCCAGGCCACACTGTCCGAATCCGAACGCTGGCGTTTGATCGGTGACGCCGCAGCGGAAGTCGGTCCGGCGCTGTTCTTCTGCCTTCTGATCATCACACTGTCATTCATCCCGGTGTTTGCGCTCGAAGCGCAGGAAGGACGCCTGTTTTCACCCCTCGCGTTCACCAAGACCTACGCTATGGCAGCGGCGGCTGGCTTGTCGGTGACACTGGTGCCGGTGCTGATGGGTTACTGGATACGCGGCCGGATACCTGACGAAAATAATAACATAATCAATAGGTTACTTATATCGCTCTATCGGCCGCTACTGGCCGTGGTCTTGCGTTTTCCGCGCAGCACCCTGGTTGCTTCGGTTGTTGTGCTGGCGATCAGCGTGATTCCCGCAACACGCCTCGGCGGTGAATTCATGCCGCCGCTGGACGAGGGCGACGTGTTGTACATGCCCACCGCACTGCCCGGCCTGTCTGCGGGCAAGGCCGCGGAAATCCTGCAACTGACCGATCGCCTGATCAAGAGCGTGCCGGAAGTCGCGCGCGTCTTCGGCAAGATCGGCCGTGCCGAAACCGCCACCGATCCGGCGCCGCTGGAAATGGTCGAAACCACGATCCAGTTCAAACCGAAAAACGAATGGCGTCCGGGCATGACCCGGGACCAACTGATCGAGGAACTCGACCGCGCAGTGCAGGTCCCGGGCCTGACCAACATCTGGGTGCCGCCGATCCGCAACCGCATCGACATGCTCGCCACCGGCATCAAGAGCCCGCTGGGCATCAAGGTCTCCGGCCCTGATCTTGCGCAGATCGAACGCGTCACGCAGGACATCGAGCGCGTCGTGAAAGTTGTGCCCGGCGTCACCTCGGCGCTGGCGGAACGGCTGACCGGCGGGCGCTACATCGATGTCACCATCGACCGCCTGACCGCGGCGCGTTACGGCATGAACATTGCCGACGTGCAGGACATTGTGTCGGCCGCGGTCGGCGGTGAAAACATCGCCGAAACCGTCGAAGGCCTGCAGCGTTTCCCGATCAGCGTGCGTTATCCGCGCGAACTGCGCGATTCCATCGAAAAACTGCGCAACCTGCCCATCGTCACCGAACGCGGCGCGCAGATCACGCTGGGCACGCTGGCAAAACTGGCTGTCGTCGACGGCCCGCCCATGCTGAAAAGCGAAAACGCGCGGCTGTCGGGCTGGGTCTATGTCGACCTGCGCGGTCGCGACCTGCAGTCGGTGGTCGACGATGCGCAGCGCGCGGTGCGGGAACAGGTCGAGCTGCCCGCCGGTTATTCGGTGGCATGGTCCGGCCAGTTTGAATATCTGGAACGCGCCAAAAAACGCCTCGCGCTGGTGATCCCCTTCACGCTGGTGATCATTTTTGTGCTGCTCTACCTGACGTTCCGCCGTATCGGTGAAGCGCTGCTGATCATGGCAACGGTGCCGTTCGCGCTCTGCGGCGGACTGTGGCTGATGTGGCTGCTCGGCTACAACATGTCGGTGGCCTCGGCAATCGGTTTCATCGCGCTGGCGGGCGTGGCGGCTGAATTCGGCGTGATCATGCTGCTCTACCTGCGGCAGGCGCTCGACCGGCGCATCGCCGCCGGCGCAACACCGGATCTGCAACTGGTCATGGCAGCCATCACCGAAGGCGCGGTGCTGCGGGTGCGGCCGAAAGCGATGACCGTTGCAGTCATCGTCGCCGGCCTGCTGCCGATCATGTGGTCCAGCGGCACCGGCGCCGAAGTGATG
>JALHRS010000219.1 GCA_022841325.1 Lysobacterales bacterium
ACGGCGAATACGTGCGCGAGGTCTGGCAGGTGCGCATGACGACTTTCAACCTGGCCGGTCCCAGGTATCTCATCGCTGTGCTGGCGCTGCCATTCACTTCCCTGGCTTGCCTGGCTCAACAGCCACCCGCACCTCATGATTCGTTTCCAGGCGCGAACCGTATGGCCGCCCACCATGTGCGTCTTCAGGGGAGCGAGCGCCCGGAGTTCCACTGGAACGGGATCCGGGGGATGCAATCCCGCTGTGTCGAGGGCTTGCGCATACCGGTCGAACTCCCGCCGCCGGACACCGTGCTCCAGAGGTTGACGACCGACGTCTACTACACCGAAACCCACTTGATCGAGTTCGAAGCCAGGACCAGCACCTTCATCAGCAGCCAATGCAGGCTCGAGGTCGAAACCCATCGAATGATCAAGGTCACGCATCCGTATGGGGTCTGTAACCTGGACCCGGCCAGAAGAAGGGCGCGCGGCCAATGCGCTGCCAGCTACACCGGCAGGCCGCTTCGGATCAATAACCCAGCTGTGCTGGGCCAGGCAGGCCTGAGACGGCTCGGCAACGACGGCACCTTGGGCTGCACTCAGTATCAGTGGGATGTTCTCGGAAACCAGATGACCGTTTGCATCCAGACCACCACAGAGTCCTGGCGCTCGCTTTCCGCCCGAGGGTCCGGCGCCTTTGAAGGCCTGTGGGTTGCCCTACGGGTCCAGAACACGGCGGCCTCGGGAGAAATCCTGGTCGAGACCCGGGCCACGAGCGTCGAGCGGAACATTCGCGTGAGTCGTGACCTGCTGGACATCGCAGGAACGCAAGGCTACGAGATCAGGGAAGTGGGTCCCCCGCCGCGCTGAGGGCGTCAGGGCCCCATGCGATCGGCGAAGATTTTTGGCGCGCGGGCTAGAATCGCGGCGTCATCCCAATGGCAATGATGGGGCAACCACATGATCAGCGGCCAATCACAGGCTCAGACCAAACATGCTCTGTTACCCGGTGCGACATTCGAGGAGGAAGCGCGTCAGGAGTTTGTCGCGAGCCTCAAGTTCCACGTGGCCGTCGAGTTGGCCGGCGCGCTGAAGAGTTTCTACGACACCGCGCTCGAGCCCGCCTATGCACGGCAGCATGGTCATGCACCCGCGAACCTGCGCGACGTTGCGGCGCTGATGAAGGATCAGCCGGCCTATCGCTACTGGAGCGCGCTGCAGCGTTCGAGCCAGGAGATGCTGTGGCACTCCTGCCTCGTCCCGGTTGAGCGCCAGGCCGAGCAGATCTCACGACAGGCCCGGGAAGCACCGAAGACGAATGGCACCCTGCGCCTGAACCCTGCGGTCGAAGTACCCAGCTACATTGCCGCAGTCGACATTCACTGCATGCCGGGAAACTACTACACACGCGCGTCGGATCACGATCTGACGCAAAGCGCGATGTACGACCGCGGGGTCTACATCTACGGCATGGGTCGGCTGGGCAAGTGCAACGAAGACATGGGGCAGTCGCTTGCGCAGTATGTTCGCCACAGCCTTCCCGACCTCAGGCCAAAGCGGATACTCGATATCGGCTGCACCGTCGGCCACAGCACGCTTCCATACGTCGACAACTTCCCCGATGCCGAAGTACACGCCATCGACGTCTGTGCTCCGGTGCTGGAGTATGCGCATGCGCGAGCTGCTTCGCTCGGCAAGACCGTGCATTTTTCGCAGCAGAACGCCGAGCATCTCGATTTTCCGGATAACTCATTCGACATGGTGGTTTCCCACATCGTGGTGCATGAGACATCCCACAAAGCGATCCGCAACATCATGCGCGAGGCGCATCGAGTCTTGCGCCCAGGTGGCTTCGTTGCGCATGCGGAAACATTGGCGTATCGGCACATGAAGCCATACGACGCATTCATGCTCGACTGGGACGCGCGCAACAACAACG
>JALHRS010000220.1 GCA_022841325.1 Lysobacterales bacterium
ACCTGACCGCCCTCCATCAGGAAATCGAACGGCAACGCGGACGGATCGCCGGGTTCCAGGCGGTGATCGAGTCACAAGCGGAAATTGAGCAAGGCTATGCCAGCCTGCAAGCCGCCCGCCAGGCTGATTCCGATCTAGCGGATAAGCTGCTGCAACTGAGCGACTTTGACCGCCAGCAGCATGACCTGGAGATGCAGTTGCAAGCCGCCCGCACCGACCTCGAACGCGAGGCCAGTGAGTATCAGGCGCGGATTGGGGAACTCGGTCACGCGCTGGAACTGGCTGACCCCGATGAACTGAGCGTGGTGCAGTCGCAGGTCTACATGTTGGAGCAGACCGGTCAGCAGCGGGAAGAGCTTCAGGCAGAGATGCAAGCCCTGGCCGAAGAAAGCGCCGCCCGTGCCGCCACCCTCAAGAGCAAAGAAGCCGAAGGGAAGAAACAGGTCGAACGGCTGGCGAGTTTGCAGAGCGCGACCGAGGCGCTCTGCCCCACTTGCGGTCAGCCGTTGGATGACGAGCAGCGGGCGGCGCTGATCGCCCAAATCGAGACCGATCTGGAAAGCCGACGGGCCGATTACCGGGCCGACCGCGAGCGCATCAGCGCCATCAAGAGTGAGGTAGCTGAGGTGCAGAAGCGCATCACCGCAGTGGAGGGCGACCTCAAACGGCTCTCCCCGCTGATCGAACGCGCCGGGGTCTTGCAGGCGCAGATCGACGCGGCAGAGAACGCGCGGGGCCGCATCAGCACCGAGCAATCGCGGCTGGAAACCATCCAACAGCTCTTGACCGAAGAAAGTTACGCCGCGGAACTGCGCGCCCAGCTTCAGGCATTAGAAGCGCAGCGCGGCGAGATCGGCTACGACCGCGATTCGCACGATGCCGCCCGTCAGCAGTTGACCACCTTCCGCGAGTACGAAACCCGGCAGAAGCAGCTTGAACTGGCCCAATCCGCCCTGCCGGATGTGGAGGCGGCGTTGGAAGGGGCGCTGCTCCGCCAGAGCCGCCTGGAAACCGCGTTGACCGAAGGCCGCGAGCAGATCGCCGTGCTGGAAGCCGAAATCGCCGGGTTGAGCGTGCTGGTGCAGGAAGAGAAGGCGCGGCGCGAGGAGGTCAACCGGCTGCGGATGGTCGAGCGCACCCAGAATAACCGCCTGGTCAGCGCCCAGCAATCACTGACGGCGCTGGAGTCCTCCCGCGCTCGCAAGGCCGATCTGGAAGCGCGGTTGATCCAGCAGCGCGAACAACAGTGGCTGTACGAAGACCTACGGCTGGCCTTCAGCAAAAACGGCGTCCCCGCCATGATTATCGAGGCGGCCATCCCCGAACTGGAAGAGACCGCCAACCGGCTTCTCAGCCGCATGAGCGATGGCCGCATGAATCTGACGATTACGACGCAGCGCGAAAAAGCCTCAGGCGATGGCCTGACCGAAACCCTGGAAATTCAAATCGCTGACGAACTCGGCACGCGCAGCTACGAACTCTACAGCGGCGGTGAGGCCTTCCGCATCAACTTCGCCATCCGGGTGGCGCTCTCGCAATTGCTGGCGCGGCGGGCCGGGGCGCATTTGCGGACGCTCTTCATTGATGAGGGCTTCGGCACGCAGGACGAGGACGGGCGCAATAAACTGGTCGAAGCCATCACCGCCATTCAGGAGGACTTCGACCTGATCCTGGTCATCACCCACATGGATGACCTGCGCGACTCCTTCCCGGTGCATGTGGTCGTAGAAAAGACAGCGAACGGCAGCCGCGTGAGCGTGCGCTGAGGGCAAGAGAAGACCAAGAAGGTAGTGAAGAGAAAGAAACCACGCAACTGGGATAAAACGCCAGGATGCCAGGTGGAGTCTCCGGAGATGAACCCCATGCTTAGGACTTGTCTCGTTATCGCCATCACCCTATTCCTAGGA
>JALHRS010000221.1 GCA_022841325.1 Lysobacterales bacterium
GGCGGGCCTGGCCGAAGAGGGGGAGATCGACCTGTTGATCGCCACCGACTGCATCAGCGAGGGCCAGAACCTGCAGGACTGCGACTGGCTCGTCAACTACGACATCCACTGGAACCCGGTGCGCATCATCCAGCGCTTCGGCCGCATCGATCGCATCGGTTCGCCCAACACCAGCATCCAGCTGGTGAATTTCTGGCCGAACATGGAGCTGGAGGAGTACATCAACCTCGAGCAGCGCGTCAGTGGACGCATGGTGTTGCTCGACGTCTCGGCCACGGGCGAAGAGAACCTGATCGAGCAGCAGTCCGGCGACCCGATGAATGACCTGGAGTACCGGCGCAAGCAACTGCTGAAGCTGCAGGACGCGGTGATCGACCTGGAGGATCTCTCCAGCGGTGTGTCCATCACCGACCTGACCTTGACGGACTTCCGCATCGACTTGGCGCGTTACCTGAAGGCACACCCTGGAAAGCTGGAGTCCATGCCACTGGGTGCCAGCGCCGTCGTCACGACGACCGAGGCGGACCTTCCGTCGGGCATCCTCTTCTGCCTGCGGGCGGAGGGGGAGGCTGCCGAGCGTGCTGTCGATCCCGGCTATCCGCTGGCGCCGGTCTACCTGGTGCATGTGTCCGAAGGCGGCGCCGTGCTGCTGCCCTACACCCAGGCCAAGCACGCGCTGGACCGCTTCAAGCGGCTGTGCATGGGCCGGGAGCTGCCCGACGCGATGGCCGTGGCGCGCTATGGCAAGCAAACACGCCAGGGCGCCGACATGCGACAGGCACAAGGGCTGCTCGCGGCGGCCGTGTCATCGGTGGCCGGCAAGAGTGCGGAACGCGCAGTGGCCAGTCTGTTCGACCCCGCAGGCACGCACGCCTTGAAGGGTGAGTTTGCCGGCATGAACGACTTTGAAGTGCTGGCCTACCTCGTCGTTTTGCCGGGCACGGAGGGTCCCACCGATCAAGCGGGTTCCGCTGGAGCCGCATGACGCGCAGCATGACGGTCGACCAGCTGATTCAGGCGCTGGCGCTGCCCGACTCCACCCGGGTGCAGCAGCGGGTCCCCAAGAAGCTGTTGGTCGAACACGGCGCCGCCACGGCGCAAGACAAGCGGCTGATCCAGGATGGCGTCGACGAGATCACCTGGCTGGCGTCGCTGAAGCCTCACCTCATCGGGGTGCCCGAGCACGAAGACGAGCACCGCCACTACCGCGAGGCCGCGGTGTTGAGCCTCTCGCTGCGCCCAGGTACGCGGCCTGCACGGTTGGTGGAGCTGCTGCATCGCGCCGTGCCGCACCCGGTGCTTCTGGCCACCACGGTGGGTGGCAGCCTCGGCCTGTCGCTGGCCCACCTGCGCTGGTCGCAGACGGAAGCAGGGCAAACGGTGCTCGATGGCCCCGTGATGTCGGTGCCGGTGCCGGTGCCGTCGGACGGCGGGGGCGCTGCCTTTCGGGCCGCACTGGCGCTCGCCAACCAGCCCCGGACCAACCTCCATGCCCTTGTTCAGGGCTGGATGGACACCATCGCTGCCCTGGACGCAGCCCAGGAGACGGGGTCTTTCGTGCCCAGCACGAGCCGGGCGCAGGCCGAGGCCAGGCATGGTGCGCTGCAGCAACTGCGCGATCTGCGAGCGCAAGCGGCCGAGCTGCGCGCCCGGGCGGTGAAGGAGCGGCAGCTGGCCCGCCAAGTCGTGCTGAACGAGGAACTGCGCAGCATCAGCCTGCAGATGGAATCGCTGCGCCAGCGGCTGGTGGTGGGCAGCGGATGACTCGGCAGCGGCGGTCGAGCCGGTGAGCCGCCACAGGCTGCGATGATGTGAACTTTGCGGGTCCGTCTCAGTAGGCCCCCTGCAACTGAAGACCCAACGAGAACCGAACGATGGCTGTAGAGAAGATCGAAC
>JALHRS010000222.1 GCA_022841325.1 Lysobacterales bacterium
ATACCCGGTATGTCGAGCGTCCCGGTCCGACGTCTCCGCCATTCCCCGGCCACGGGATGCAGGCGGGTGAGCGGTTGCGCGAGGACTGGTTTCCGGTGCTGCGGCAATGAGCGGGTCGCACGCACGGCAGCGGCCGAAGATCTATCCTCCGCCGGAGTTTCCGCCGCGGCGTCCGAAGCTGTTTGCACGGACGCCTCCGGTGGTGTTCTCGGTCATCCTGGGACTGTTGGGTCTGGTGCTGGCGCTTGGGGCGGGGCTGCGGGCGCTGGCCTTGCCGACGGACGTGGCCAACCTTGCCGCGGGACTGGTTGTGCCGCTGTGGGGCTTTGCGGTGCTTGCATACGTCGTCAAGCTGTTCCGGCGGCCGGGAACGTTGCTGGAGGACCTGCGGGTCCTGCCGGCGCGCGGCGGCATCGCGGCGGCAACGATGGGCGGCATGGCGGCTGCGGCGGTGCTGGTGCCGATAGCTCCGGACCTGGCCTGGGGGCTGCTGGTGGCTTCGCTGGTCGCACATGGGCTGCATGTGCTGGCACTGACGTTTCTGCTGTATCGCTTGCCACCCGAGGCAGGGGCGCTGAACCCGACCTGCCACATGAGCCTTGTCGGACCGATTGTCGGCGCTGCAGCGGCGGTCGGGCTGGGTGCCGACCGGCTGGCGGATGTGCTGTTCCTGGTGACGCTGCCGATTGCGGCTGTGATCTGGGCGATCAGCGCGCTGCGACTCTGGTCGGATCAGCCACCCGCACCGCTGCGGCCGCTTTTGGCTATTCATCTGGCACCGGCGGGGCTTCTGGCAGGCGTGGCGGCGCTGCTCGGACAGGACGGCATCGCCGACGGGATGCTGGTGCTGGCCTCGGTCATCGCAATTGCGCTGGTGGTCCGGCTGCCCTGGCTGCTGGCTTCGGGTCGGTCGCCGCTCTGGGGGTCGTTCACTTTTCCGGTCTCCGCTTTCGCCGGGGCCATGCTGACCGCCGGCGGGCCGTGGACAGCGCCGGGACTGGTGATGCTGGCGGTGGCCCTTGTGGTGGTTCCGGCACTGGCATGGCAGGTCCTGAAGGAATGGCCGGGCGGGACGCTGGCGGCCCGCACCAACGCGGCGGAAGCCTAAGGTCGGATCAGCGCGACCCAGGCTCTTGCCAGCGCCAGACCATGCGCATCAGCCGCCCTGCCATCGCGCGCCGCCATCGCGTCATGGCTGCGCGACCAACCGGGCGACATGCGTTCCACCGCGTCGGGAAAGCGGCGGTTCCAGTCGGCAACCACGGCGCGGCTTGCCTCGAAGTGGAACTGGGTGCCATAGGTGGCGCGGCCGATGCGAAAGGCCTGGTGGCGCGCGGTTTCGCTGGCGGCCAGATGCACCGCGCCCTCGGGCAGGGTAAATGTATCGGTATGCCACTGGAAGATCGGGAAGCTGTCGGGCAGGACCGACAGCACCGGATCGGCGCGGCCCTGATCGGTGAGGCCGACCGTGACCCAGCCGAATTCAGGCGCGGTGCCAAGATGGTTTTCGCCGCCATAGGCCCGCGCCAGAAGCTGCGAGCCAAGGCAGATGCCAAGCACAGGTTTGTCGGCTGCGGTATAGTCGGACATCAGGCGGGCGAGGTCGGGCAGGTAGGGGTGTGTGTGGTCATCGGTGGCGGCCTGTTCGCCGCCAAAGACGACCAGCGCGTCGGCGTCGGGTGCCTCGGGCAGCGGCTGGCCGGACCAAGGTTTCCACAGGTCGATCAACGCGGCCTGTTCGTGCAGCGCGACGCCAACCTGACCATGATGCGTGATGCTGGTGTTTTCGATGATTGCGACGCGCATTGAGGGTCCGTTCCAGTGGCAGGCACAATCTGCACAGGGCTGGGTGGGGTGCAAGTGCAAGATGCGGGATTTCCCTTGCCAAGCGCCCC
>JALHRS010000223.1 GCA_022841325.1 Lysobacterales bacterium
ATGAGTGACGCAGACGTTGCAGAGCTGCTGAAGCTCCCCCCGGAGGAGCGGATGCGCATCGCGGAGATCATCTGGGCCAGTCTCGCGGCTGACCCGGAAGTTGTCCCGCTGGGCGACGCCCATCGCGCCCTTATCGACGAAGCTGTCGCTGAACACGAGCGGAACCCCGACGACGTTGTCTCCCGAAAGCAGGTGCTCGCCGAAGCCCGGCGGCGCTAGTGCCCCTGCCGCTCGTCTTCCGACGCGGGGTCGGACAGGACCTTGCAGACGCCTTCACGTACTACGAAGAGCAGGTCGAAGGCCTTGGCGAAGGGTTTCTCAGCGCCGTCGATTCCACCTTTGACGCCATCGAACGGTATCCTGAGATGTTCGCAAAGGTTCATGCTGAGGCGCGGCGTGCGCTCGTTTCGCGGTTTCCCTACGCTGTGTTCTATCGCGCCGAGCCGCAGCGCGTTGTCGTATTCCGGGTCCTGCACACCGCCCGCGATCCGAAAGCGTGGCCGAAGCCAAGGCGAATCGAGCGGCCTGGGAAATAGGTAGCAAAAACCCCGTCCTGGCGCCGCTCTGGGCGCTTGAATGTAACCGATCGGTTACATTTTCCCGCCCCATCGGCACCGACTTCAGCCCCGCAGCCTCTCCCAGGCCCGCTTCGTGCGCTGCTCGCGCGCGCCGCTCGCGACCTTGAGCAGTTCCCGATCGCGCGCCCACCGGAGCGCCGCCGGATCCGCCGCCGACTTCATCCAGAATGCGTCGGCCTCATTGATCAGGCCGGCGCCGATCGCGAGCGCCCCGGCAAGCGACACATGCGTCTCGGCGTTCTCGGCCGGCATGTCCGCGATCTTCCCCAGCGCCGCGAGCAGCGCAGACAGGCGCTCGATCCAGCCCTCGGCCCAGGCCAGCCGCTGCGCCTCGCGCATCAGGTACGACAGCACCGCCGCCTGCACATGGATGTCCTCGACCGTGCGGAAACGCTTCACGTACTGGTCGTAGCCGTCGCCCGGCAGCAGCGCCGATTCCTCCACGCGCACGCCCTCGAACTTGAGCCGTGCGTGCGGCACTTCCGGCACGAATCGCGTCGGCGGCATTTTCTCCACCGTCACGCCGGCGGCATCCGATGCGACGCGCGCGACCTTGAGCGACGGGCGATCGCCTGCGGCGTCGGCATCACGCGCCGCCACCAGAAACAGGGCGCCGTCCGGCCCCAGCGTCGTCCAGCGCTTGGCGCCGTCGAGGATCAGTCCGGAGCCGTTGCGCCGGAGGCTGGACTTGATCGCCTTCGGCGAATTGCCGTCCTCCTCGGTGACGCAGAGCGCGCAGATACGGTCCGCGGGCAGGTCGGGCACAAGCGCGCGCAGCGCCGCCTGGTATCCCGAGGCAAAGGCCCAGCCGACGCGATCGGCGACGAAGCCGCCGACGATGGCCTGGTGGATCGGGTCAGGATGCTCGAGCGCGATGGCGCGGTGCCGCGGCCACCAGGCGGCGACGCTTTCGCAGGCAACGGCGGGAGCGCCGGTCGCGATCAGCACGATCCAGATCTGCTCACCAAAACCGGCACTCGGGCAAAAGCACTACGGCGCCTTGCCCTCGAACGCATCAAGCAAGTCGTCCGGCAGCGGATCGAAGAAGCTGGGTGGGACCGTGAACTTGCCGGCATACAGGCCGAATGGCCTTGGCCTGCGTCGTCGCACCGGAAGCGCACGTAGCTCGGCAATCGGCTTACTCCCACGATAAATCAATACGGTTTCGCCTGGCCTCAATCTTGCGATCACGCTGGGCAGCTGCGTTCTCGCGCGATGGATCGTGAGCCGTTTCATGGTTCAACTCTGGACCAACAACCAAGTCAGGTCAATCCGTCAGGCCAGCGCGGTCGCCTGCG
>JALHRS010000224.1 GCA_022841325.1 Lysobacterales bacterium
ATCTACGGCGCCTTGCCGCCCGAGGTGAGGCGGCGCGAGGCCGAACGTTTTGCCAGCGGCGAGTCGCACATCCTGGTCGCCACCGATGCCATCGGCATGGGGCTGAACCTGCCGATCCGACGCGTGCTGTTCAGCACGATGAGCAAGTTCGACGGCCAGGGCGACCGCACGCTGACCGAATCCGAGGTGCACCAGATCGCCGGCCGCGCCGGGCGGTACGGCATCCACGAAGAAGGCTTCGTCGGTGTGCTCGACGACGCCGAACCGACGGCCTTGCGCGTGCTGAAGGAGCTGCTGCCCAAACAACCGCGGGCACCGCGCGACTTCAAGGCGCCGGTGGCGCCCAACGGCTGGCACGTGGACACCATCGCGTCGCGCCTGCAGCGCAACAAGTTGCGCGAGGTGCTGGGCGTCTTTGTCGAGCAGCTGCGCCTGGACGACGCGCACTTTGCGGTAGCCGAGCTCGAACAGATGCTCGAGCTGGCCGAACAGCTCGACAAGAGCGCTGCCAAGCTAACACTCAAAGAGCGCTTTATCTACGCCCAGGCACCGGTCGACAACCGCAGCCCGACGCAGGTGCAGGAATACCTGGACTGGAGCAGCAGCCATGCCCACGTGGGCCGCGCCGGTCGGCCCTGGTTCCTGGACGCGGTGGACGGCCACAGCCGGCTCGACCGCATGGAAGAAGCGCTGCGCGCCTGCACGCTGTGGCTGTGGCTGGACCTGCGCTTCCCCGGCATCTACGGCCTGGTCGACGAGGTAGTGGACCTGCGCCACCAACTCAATGACGGCATCGAGCGCCAGCTCAAGGGCAAGCGCCCGTTGGCACAGGTGCGCACGCGCGGGCGCCGCTGAATTTGGCGGTCACGCAGCGCCCGGCAGCAGGCATCGCCCACCTGGCGCCACCACCCGGCCGCGCTTGATCACCGATGACCGAGCGGGGTGCAACTCCACCGCCACGGCTGCGGTCTCGGCCTCGACGATCACGAGGTCGGCCGCGCAGCCGACCCGCAGCCCGTGGTTCTGGACGCCCATGACCTGCGCACGCCGCAGCTGGCCATGGGCAGCGCCAGCGTGATCAGCCACTCAGCCAAGCCCGGACCACCGACCCCCTGAATAGGGGGCGAGGTCAACCCTTGGATCGACAGCCGAACCCAAAAACCCACTGGACAAGCAGTTTTGCGGGTTCATGATCCAGCGCAAGGAAACCTCAAACGCATGGTCCGCCCCGAAGGCATCGGGCTCATGCGTCCCGCCGCGGCTCGCGGCTGACCGCGGTACGCCACCTGCAACCGGTGGCAACCGGGCCCCGTTCCTGCCCCACTGACTTCGCTCTCGGAGGCCGGTCCACCGGACTGGCCTTCGGCCATCGGCGTGTCTCGACGATCTTCGACCTTTGTGCCTCGCGCGCACCACCGGAAAGGCTGTTCCATGAACACAAGCATCGTCTTCTTCGACAGTCAAGTCGCACAGCACCCACCGCTCAGCGCCAGCCTGCCCGCAGAAGTCGAGCGCGTCGTGCTCGACCCGTACAGCGACGGGCTGGCCCAGATCGGGATGCACCTGCTGGGTCGGACCGGTCTGGAGGCGATCCACATCGTCTCCCATGGCTGCGCGGGTGCGCTGTGCCTGGGCAACGGGGTCGTCAGCAGTGCCTCGCTGGTCGGCAACGCCCACTGGCTGCGCGCCGTCGGTCAAGCGCTGGTACCGGGTGGCGACATTTTGCTCTACGGCTGCAACGTGGCCGCGGGCGAACTCGGCCAGGCCTTCATCAGCAGCCTGGCTGCGCTCACGGGCGCCAGCGTGGCCGGCTCCGCCATGCCCACCGGTGCAAGCGCGCGCGGCGG
>JALHRS010000225.1 GCA_022841325.1 Lysobacterales bacterium
ACACGGCGTCGGCACGCTGCTGTCGGTCGGCGACTTCCGCCTCAACGCCGGCGTCGACCTGCTGCTGGTGGCGCTGCTGCAGGTGGTCTCCTACCCCTTCCACGACCCGGTGCTGACCGACCGCGGCTTCATCACCCGCGAGAAACCGATGCTGCGCGCAATGATTGTCGCCGGCGTGCTCGGATTTTTCTGCATCCTTGCCTTCAGCCTGGTCGGCGTGCATGCAAAACTCGAAGGCCTGCCGACAGGCGACAACATGCCCGGCGCAGTCGCGCTGGCCTTCGGCACGCTGCCCTATCTGCTGATGACCGTGGTGATGATCATGGCCGCGGGATCGACGCTGGATTCCACCTTCTCCTCGGTCGCCAAGTCGATCGGCCGCGAACTGCCGATGCTCGCCGGGCGCACACCCGGGCCGCGGGCGATGCTGATCGGCATGTGGACCATGGTCGCCTTCGCGCTGCTCGGCAACCTGCCGATGATCGCCGGCACCGATATCCTGAAGGCCACCACTGTCAGCGGCACGATGGTGATGGGGCTGGCGCCGGTGTTCCTGCTGGCGCCGCTGGTCAAACATTCGCCCTGGAGTTTCCATCTCGCCTTCTGGCCCGGCATCGTGCTGGGTGTGCTGCTCGCCGCCGGCATGATCCCGCAGTCCTGGGCCATCGGCGACGGCAAGTATGCGCTGCTGCTCGGCACCAACCTCTACGGTCTGCTGATCTGCATTGCCGGCTTCCTGCTGCCCTTCGCCTTCCAGCGCCTCCGCGGCAACCATGCCTGACACCGCGCAACCCGGACGCAGCTGCCCGCTGCATTACCGTTATCCGCCGGCGGTGCTGAACCGCCCGCCGGAGATCACCGCGGATACGATTTACGTGATCGGCGGCCTCTACGGCAACCGACCGGCGCTGCAGGCCATCGCGGCGATGGCTGCAGCCGAACCCGGTCCGGTAACGCGGGTGTTCAACGGCGACTTCAACTGGTTCAACCGTGATGCCGCGGGTTTCGCAGCCATCAACGAAACCGTGCTTCAGCACGCGGCCCTGCGCGGCAATGTCGAGACCGAACTGGCCGGCGATGATGATGCGGCAGGTTGCGGCTGCGCCTATCCGGATTCGGTGGTCGACGAAGACGTTGCTCGCTCGAATGCCATGCTTGCGGCGCTGCGCGAAACTGCGCGCGGTCTGCCCGGGTTGAGGGAACAACTGGCGGCGCTGCCGATGCACCGGGTCGCCGAAGTCGGCGGCCTGCGCGTGGCCATCGTCCACGGCGACTGCGAATCGCTGGCCGGCTGGGCCTACGACGAATCGGCGCTGGCCGACAAAAGCGGGCTCGCCACGCTGGCCTCCCATTTTGCCGCCTCGCGGACCCGCATCATCGCCAGCAGCCACACCTGCCTCCCGGTCGCACTGAAGCTGGCGACGGCGCGCGGCGCCTGCCTGCTGTTCAACAACGGCGCTGCGGGCATGCCCAACTTCGCAGGCACACAGTTCGGCGTGATCACCCGGATCGCCGTCACGCCAGCGCCGGCCGCCGCGCTGTACGGCACGGTGATCGACGGCGTCCATGTCGATGCCCTGGCCGTGCATTACGACCATGCGCAGTGGCTGGCCGGCTTCCTCGCCAACTGGCCGGAGGGCAGTGCCGGTCACCAATCGTATTTCCAGCGCATCAGCCACGGGCCGCGTTACGGACTCAACAAGGCCATGCGCACCGGCATCCGCATCAACAACAGGCTGCTGCGGGAGCTGCGCGCGGCCGGAGACTCCGCATGAACAAGGGCAGGCTGCTGGTCATCGTTTTGATCGCCGCGGGCATCATCGCGTTTTTTGCATTCGAC
>JALHRS010000226.1 GCA_022841325.1 Lysobacterales bacterium
GAAGACAACGGCGCCGAATACCCTGACCAAGGGCAAGGTCCGCATCACGCAGGTGCGGTCCGGCATCGGTCATAACAAGGTCATGAACGCGACCCTGGAGGCTCTCGGCCTCAAGCATCACCAGGACTCGGTGGTGCACCAGGACTCGCCGACCCTCCGGGGCATGATCAAGCGCGTGCGTCATCTGATCGACGTCACGCCGGTCAAGGAGTAATCCAATGAGCGACGAGAAGATGGGACTGGGCAACCTGGCGCCGGCGCCGGGTTCGCACCGCAACCGCAAGCGCCTCGGGCGCGGCCCGGGCTCCGGCACCGGCAAGACGTCGGGCAAGGGTCACAAGGGTATCAAGGCGCGCTCAGGCCATCATGGCCCGGGCGGCAACAAGCCGCATTTCGAAGGCGGCCAGATGCCGTTGACGCGTCGCGTGCCGAAGCGTGGCTTCACGAATCCGTTCCGTGAGGAAGCGCAGGTCGTCGGGCTCGACGATTTCGCGCTGGTCAGCGGGAAGGAGATCACGATGGAGACGCTCGTGGCCGCAGGGCTCGCCAAGATGACGAAGGGTCCGGTGAAGGTGCTGGCGAACGGCGAGATCGCGCGGGCGGTGACGGTGCGCGGCCTGAAGGTGAGCGCGTCGGCCCGCGAGAAGATCGTCGCGGCCGGCGGGACGGTCGAGGCGTAACATGGCGCAGCCGAACCCCGTGGCGGCGCTCGGGAACATCCGGAACACTCCGGAGCTCATGGAGAAGATCATCTTCACGTTGATCTGCCTCGTCGTCTATCGCGTGGGTTCCCACGTGACGGCGCCGGGCGTGGACGTGACGGCGATGTTGAACTTCTTCCAGAACCAGGGGAACGGACTCCTCGGGCTGTACGACCTGTTCGTGGGCGGCAACCTCTCGCGCTCGACGATCTTCGCGCTCGGCATCATGCCGTACATCTCCGCGTCGATCTTCATGCAGATCGGCGCGGCGGTGGTGCCGCAGCTCGAGAAGATGCAGAAGGACGAAGAAGGCCGGAAGAAGATCACGCAGCTCACCCGCTACTTCACCGTGCTCCTCGCGGCAGTGCAGGGCTGGGGCTACGCGCTCTTCACCTCGGGCATCACCGGTGCGGTGATCAATCCCGGTTCGGGCTTCATGTTCCAGATGGTGCTCTTCCTCACGACGGGCGCGCTCTTCGTGATGTGGCTCGGTGAGCAGATCACCGAGCGCGGCCTCGGCAACGGCGCCTCGCTCCTGATCTTCTTCTCGATCGTCGAGCGATTCATCCCCGGCATCTTCCAGACGGTCGGGTTTGTGAGCACGGGCGCCATCTCGCCGCTCGCCTTGCTCGCGATGACCGCCGTGATGATCGCGGTGGTGGCCGGTGTCGTGGCGATCACACTCGCCGCCCGTCGCATCGCGATCCAGATCCCGCAGCGTACCATGGCGCGCGGGCGTCAGCAGGAATCGGCGAAGAGCTTCATCCCGCTCCGCATCAACTCCGCGGGCGTGATGCCGATCATCTTCGCGCAGTCGCTGATCGTCGTGCCTGGTGCGGCTGCCCAGTTCTCGGGCAACCAGACGCTGGCCAACTGGGCTGACTACCTTGCGCCGGGCACCTGGCTCTACTTCGTGCTCTCCGCAGTGCTGATCATCTTCTTCACGTACTTCTACACGTCGATCATCTTCAATCCGGCCGACCTGTCCGAGAACCTGAAGAAGCAGGGTGGCTTCATCCCTGGCATCAAGCCGGGAGCGAAGACGGCCGAGCACATCGGCAGCATCGTGGAGCGCATCACACTCCCGGGCGCCGTGTTCCTGACCTTCATCGCGCTGTTCCCGATCTGGCTCGCGGATC
>JALHRS010000227.1 GCA_022841325.1 Lysobacterales bacterium
GCGACACCGTGGTCGCCGATGCCGCCAAGTATTGCGGCGTGGTCAAGACCACCCAGCCGATCGCCATCGGCGATGTCGCCGCCAGCGTCAGCAGCATCTTCACCCAGCTGGTGCCTTCGGCGCAGACCGAGACGCCGCTGCTCGATCTGACCGCAGGCGGCACCTCCGAAGCCCTGGTCGAGTCGGCCAACGGCACGGTGAGCTACACGACCTCGGTTGGCTTCAACGCCTCCACCGTGCTGTCGGTTGGTAATGCGATCCGGCCTGGCACGCTGTCGATCAGCGTCAGCGGCGCCACGCTGACCGACAACGGCGGCCAGCTGATGGCCGGCGCCACGGTTATCGGAACGGTGAACTACGCCCGCGGCCAGATCGCGATGGCGACCAGTGCGCCGAACTATGGCGGCACCAAGACCATCACCTTCCGGCCCGCCGCTGCGCCCATCCGTGTCGCTGACACCGCGGGCGTGCGTGTGGACATCGAGAACCGCGCCTACAACTACGTGCTGACGATCCTGCCCAGCCCCGCGCCCGGCACGCTGCAGGTCAGCTATCGCGCCCAGGGCAAATGGTACGACCTACGCGACAACGGCGCGGGCGTGCTCAAGGGCAGCAGTCCGGAGTACGGCGTCGGGACGGTGAACTATGGCTCCGGCACGGTGGCGGTGACCGTGGGCGCGCTACCCGATGTCGGCAGCGAGATCGTCTATGCCTGGGGCGGCAAGGCCAACTACTTCAATCGCTCCGACCAGACCATCGCGCCGCCCGCTGTCTCCTTGCAGCTGGCGCAGTCCGGCATCACGCCGCAGTCGGTCACCATCACCTGGAATGACGGCGCGCCGCGAACCGCCACCGACGATGGCGCAGGCCGGATCACCGGTGCGGCGACCGGCACCATCTACTACCAGTCGGGCCTGGTCCAGTTCACGCCCGCCGCGCTGCCGGCCGGCGGCCAGACCTACAACGTCGCCTACACCTGGGGCCCACCGACCGAGGAGGAGTTCCACGCGCCGATGCGCGATGGCACAGGTCGCATCGACGTCGAAGTGGAATTCGATGGACTGATCCCGGGCACGGTCGAGTTGGAGTGGAACCTGCTGATCGAGACCTTCGACTACATCTCGACCACGCCGGCCGAACTGCAACTGGTGCGCCCGGTCGATCCGATCAAGATTGTCCGCGACGACTGCAACGGCAATCTCAAGGACACGCAGGGCTTTATCTACGGAACGGTGAATTACGCCACCGGCGTTCTGCGCTTCCTTCCCGACACCATCGTGCGCGTTCCCGTGGGGCGCTATTCGGTGACCCAGATCGGGCTCACGCGCAATGCCGATGGAACCTTGGTGCCGGTCTATCGCAACGTGTTCTCGCATTGGGAGTACGTGACCGCGGGCGCGTCGATGCCCATCGACGAATCTGCGTGGGCGAAGGTGCGCTATCGCGCTACCGGCACGTCGAACTCGGTTACCGAGACCTTCACCGCCAGTGGCCTGGCGTTGGATCTGACCCCGAGCTTCGCCGAGCCCATCGTGCCTGGCAGCGTCGGCTTCACGCTCGGCGGTAAGACCTACTTCGACCGCCTCGGCAGCCTGTACTACGACCTGAACCCGGTGAATGGCGCGGCGACGCTGGCCGGCGCCATCAACTACGCCACCGGCGCGGTGACCTTGAGCGCGTGGGTGCCAGGCCAAGGCACGGCGGTCCAGTTGCGCTCGTTGCTCACCAGCCTCGATGGCACGCCGGTCGACGAGGTCACGTTCCGCATTCCGGCCTCGCCGGTGCGGCCGTCGAGCCTGCAATTGCTCGCCACGCGATTGAC
>JALHRS010000228.1 GCA_022841325.1 Lysobacterales bacterium
TGAAGTTGCGGCGGCGGATGGCCTCGTGCAACTGCTCGCGGAGGCGGGGTCTTGCTATCGCTGATTGCGATACGTTTGGAGATTCAGGTGCTTGCGCCATTCGTGCGGCCTATCATGTGTAGTGTGGATATATACATGTAGGTAACGCGTTGAATCGGAAGGGCGTTGACGCACTTCAGGAAAAATCGGGACTAAGATAGGCCGCAAATATGCTGACTATTGAACGTTGATATGGCTTTCGTTGTCAACGAAGGCGAGCTTGTCCTGCCCAGCGCATTTGGTGGGTGAATTGCAAATCCCGAGTGCCAGATAGGGAACGCGGCGGGGCCATCTTAAGCGACGGTCGATCAAGCTGATATCCGCGCGTTGGGTAGCGCATGACTGCTGTGCGTCGCGGAGCTGCCTCGGTCTAGGATCTGGGATGCCGGCCGAATGTGAAGCAAATCGACCGGACCAATAACGTTCGCCAAGGGTTCTCCTTTCCGCGGCCGCGCCGCGTTTCCTATGTGGCATGAGTGGTGGTTGTCGTTTGCCTCCGTTTCGGGAATCGATGAGGGATTGCGATCCTTCAACTCACTGCGGCCTGACGCTCTGGCCGATGGCCCAGACGAAGCCTGAGAGCTCGCGCGCGAGCGCAACCACGATCTTGTTGTGATTGAGGTGCCGGGCGTTCAGGCGCCGGTACCTGGCCGAGAGGCGCAACTGGGCCTTCCAGGCGATGTCGCAGGCGGCTTTGGGCAATCCCGTTTGCCGGCTGGCGATGATGCGCGTGACGCGCGCCGGATGCCGGTAAGCCCAGGCCGCCTCGATCAGCGCTCGCCGCGCATAGCTGTTTCCCGCCTTGGTGATCGAGCCCTGGCGGCGTTGTTCGCCGGAGGAGGCCTCCCGCGGCACCAGGCCAAGGTATCCCATCAGTTGCCGGGCCGAAGCGAAGCGAGTCAGGTCTCCGAGTTCGGCCACCAAGGTGACGCCATGCACGAACTGGATGCCGCGCATCGCCTGCAGCGCACCCACCACCGGCGCGAAGCGCCAGGTGTGGACTTCGGTCTCGATGGCGCGCGTGAGCCGCTCGATGCGGGAGGTGGCCACCCCGATGGCATCGACATACTCCTCGAACACGATCTGCTGGGCCGGCTCGGGCAGCTTCAGTTCCGAGAGCCAGCGCCGGTGCGCTCCCGTCCAGGAGGTCTTGCCCACGTAACGGATGTCGTTCCTCAAGAGCAGCGCCTTCAGCTGCTGGCGCACGCGCCGCTGCGCGATCACCGCATCGTCGCGTCCGCGCACCAGATCCCGGATCGCCTCGTCCCGGATGTCGGGCACGTGGATCGCCTCCAACTCCCCCGCCCGCGCCAGGCTCGCCAGGCGCTCGCTATCGCGTCGGTCGGTCTTCACGTGATCGCCTGCGCGCCGGGGCACCAGCGCGGGGGAGACCACCATGCAGCGCTCCCCCAGCGCCGCCAGCTCCCGGTAGATCCAGAACCCGCAGGGCCCCGCCTCGTACACGAACACCCGCTCCCCGCCCTTGGACTGCAGCTTGCGCACCATCTTCAATAGCGAGCCCCGATCCCCGCCGATCTGCCCCAGCCGCCGTACCTCGCCGCCTTGCTCAGCGAGGGTCACCTCGATCGACTCCTTGTGCACGTCCATCCCCACGTAAACCTTGCTAGACTTTTCCATGGTCCGCCTCCGTTCAGTACGTTTGCGCCACCGTGCCAAACCTGTGGCTCTGCGCGCCAATCGCGCAACCCACGTTACCGCGGAGGCGGACCGCCTCCCACTGAACGAAAGCCATTCTGTCTAG
>JALHRS010000229.1 GCA_022841325.1 Lysobacterales bacterium
GGTGGTGTTGCCACCGGTGATGTGGGAAGTTCATTAATTATCAATGATCCGGCAGGTAGCGGTTTGTATACGGTTGCGGTTATTGATGGTATCACATTTTGTTTGAGTCCGCAAAGTGTCGGAGAGTCAGTTACCATCAACCCAACACCGTTAACAACACCAATCGTTACACCAGCCACGCCAACGATTTGCAGCGGCACTACAGTAACGGTGAATGTAGCAGGCAGTCAGGCTGGCATTAACTACGAATTATTTGATGGGGTTACCTCGTTGAGCAGTGCGGTAGCAGGCACAGGCGGAGCGATTAATTTAATAACGAGTGCATTAACAGCGAACACCACGATTACAGTAAGAGCTACGAATCCAACGACCACTTGTACAACCTTACTGAGTGGCACGAGTATAGTGACCGTGAATCCGATTCCTGCTACACCGACTATAGGCCCGGTGGGACCACTCATAGTATGTGAGGGAACAGCCGCGATAGTTTTAACGAGCAGTGCGGGAGCCGGGAACCAGTGGTATAGAAATGGAGTACCGATAGGCGGAGCCGCAGCTTCGACCTTGAACATTACAACAGCTCCTGGCAACAGTGGAAGTTATACGGTGATCTCAACCGTATCAGGCTGTGCATCATTGGTATCGACAGCGGTAGCAATCACAATCAACGCCTTACCATTAACAACCCCGGTTGTAACACCAGCGACAACAACTATTTGCAGTGGCAGCACAGTAACGGTAAATGTAGCGGGCAGCCAGGCAGGCATTAACTACGAATTATTTGATGGGGTTACATCGCTCAGCAGCGCAGTGGCGGGTACAGGTGGTGCGATCAACCTGGTTACAACAGCCCTGACTTCCAACACCACGATTACAGTAAGAGCCACTAACCCAACGACTACTTGCACAACGTTACTGAGTGGCACGAGTGTAGTGACGGTGAATCCGATCCCGGCCACGCCAACGATCAACCCTGCAGGACCACTTACAGCGTGTGAGGGAACAGCCGCGATAGTTTTAACGAGCAGTGCGGGAGCCGGGAACCAGTGGTATAAAGATGGTTCACCGATCGGTGGAGCCACAGCAACAACTTTAAACATTACGACCTCGCCTGCGAACAGTGGAAGTTACACAGTGATCTCCACAGTATCAGGCTGCGCTTCATTGGTATCCACAGCGGTAAGTGTCACCATCAACGCCTTACCATTAACAACCCCGGTGGTGTCGCCAGCGACAACAACTATTTGCAGTGGCAGCACAGTAACGGTAAATGTGGCGGGCAGCCAGGCAGGCATTAACTACGAATTATTTGATGGGGTTACATCGCTCAGCAGCGCAGTGGCGGGTACAGGTGGTGCGATCAACCTGATCACGAGTGCACTGACATCGAACACGACAATAACAGTACGAGCTACGAATCCGACTACGAGTTGTACAACCTTACTGAGTGGTACGAGTGTAGTGACGGTGAACCCGATCCCGGCCACACCGACTATAGGCCCTGTTGGTCCACTCATAGTTTGTGAGGGAACAGCCGCGATAGTTTTAACGAGCAGTGCGGGAGCCGGGAACCAGTGGTATAGAAATGGTTCACCGATAGGCGGAGCCACAGCTTCGACCTTGAACATAACCACCTCGCCTGCGAACAGTGGAAGTTATACGGTTATCAGCACAGTCAGTGGCTGTGCCTCGTTAGTATCCACTGCAGTAAGCGTAACAATCAACCCAACCCCGTTAACGACTCCGGTGGTGTCGCCAGCGACCACAACGATTTGCAGTGGCAGTACAGTTACAGTAACA
>JALHRS010000230.1 GCA_022841325.1 Lysobacterales bacterium
CTGGACGCCATCGACCTTGGTGATGTGGCAAAGGATGAACTCGGGGCCGCCGGTGACGCAGTCTTTGCGGGAAGCGAGCCGGCGATCATCGGTCCGGTCGCATCTGACCTTGGCCCGGCCTTCTTCCGGGTGAACGCGATCCTGGCCGCCGAGGAGACCACCTTTGAGGAGGCAAGCGACAATCTGGCGATCGAAATTCAGACCGACGCCGCGCGTCGGACGATTTCCGATCAGGTCGAAGCGGTTGACGACCTGCTGGCCGGTGGGGCGACGCTGGAAGACCTGGCGAGGGAAGTCGGGATGACCCTGGCGACCGTTGACTACGTTCCCTCGGCGCCCGGAGACAGCACGATCGAGGGCTATCCGGCGTTCCGCGCAGCAGCCGAGGCTGTGCAGGCCGAAGACTTTTCGGAAGGCATCGTCCTGGAGGACGGCGGGCTTGTCGCGCTGCGCTTGGACGAGATCGTGCCGGCCGCGCCCATTCCGTTGGACGAGGCCCGCGAAGC
Organism: Lysobacterales bacterium; assembly: GCA_022841325.1. Classification (GTDB taxonomy): domain Bacteria; phylum Pseudomonadota; class Gammaproteobacteria; order Xanthomonadales; family SZUA-5; genus JADKFD01. Next base: position 507 of record JALHRS010000230.1, read on the forward strand.
CGTCGGCGCCGCCTGGCAGGCTGATGCCGTGGCGAAGGCTTTGTCGGAGCGTGCCAGCGAGATCAAGACCGCGTTGGAAGCGGGAGAGGCCATTGGCCGCTTCGGCATCGTTGATGTCACGCCGGAAATCGCGCGGGACGGTTTTGTTGAAGGCGTTCCCGACACATTGGTCGCCGGTGTCTTTCAGATGAACGAGGGCGAAGTGGACGTCGTCGAAGGCGATGGTTTCGTTGGCGTCGTTAAGCTTGATCGTATCCAGCCTGCCGAGGCCGATGGCGACGATGCGGCCGCACTGAAGGGTGCGCTGTCGGCGCAGCTTGAACAGGCAATCGCCACGGACGCCTTCAACGCCTTTACCGAGGCCTTGACCTCGGAAGCGGGTATCGTGCTGGACCAGTCAGCGATCAACGCCGTCCACACGAGCCTGCAGTAATGCTGTCGCCGTCCTTCGAGGAGTTCGAGCGCGGCTGGGCCGAGGGGCGCAACCAGATCGTCTGGGCGCGGCTTGCGGCCGACCTCGACACCCCAGTCAGCCTGATGCTGAAGCTTGGCGAAGCGCGGGCCGACACCTTCATGCTGGAATCGGTGACCGGGGGCGAGGTCCGTGGCCGCTATTCGATAGTGGGGATGAAGCCGGACCTGATCTGGCAATGTCACGACAGATCAAGCCGGATCAACCGACAGGCGCGGTTCGACCCGTCGGCCTTTGCCGATCTGCCGGGCGACCCGTTGGATACCCTGCGTGCGCTGCTGGCGGAATGCCGGATCGACATGCCCGAGGGGTTGCCCGCGGTGGCGGCCGGGCTGTTCGGCTATCTTGGCTATGACATGATCCGGCTGGTAGAGCATCTGCCGGACGTCAACCCAGACCCGCTTGGCCTGCCTGACGCCGTGCTGATGCGCCCGTCGGTGGTGGCGGTGCTGGACGGAGTAAAGGGCGAGGTCACCGTGGTGGCGCCGGCCTGGGTCGGGTCTGGCCTGTCGGCGCGCGCAGCCTACGCTCAGGCAGCCGAGCGGGTGATGGACAGCCTGCGCGACCTTGACCGCTCGCCCGCAGTGCCGCGCGATCTGGGCGAGGCGGCGACGGTCGGCGCGCCGGTGTCGAACTTCACCCATGACGGCTACAAGGCGGCGGTCGAACAGGCCAAGTCCTACATCCGGGCGGGCGACATCTTTCAGGTCGTGCCAAGCCAACGCTGGGCAATGGAGTTCGGCCTGCCGCCCTTCGCGCTTTATCGCAGCCTGCGGCGCACCAACCCTTCGCCCTTCATGTTCTTCTTCAACTTCGG
>JALHRS010000231.1 GCA_022841325.1 Lysobacterales bacterium
CCGGTGCGGTGCCTGCACTTCGGCGTGCAGGGGCCGGTGGTCGCCGACCTGCAGCGCACCTTTGCCGTGGACTGGGCCTTTGCCACCGGCGAGCAGCTGCTCGGCGAGCGCTGGTTCCCGCCGCTGGCGGTGTGCGGACCGGTCGCGGCCCGGGGCATCGCCGATGGCCCGGACGCAGACATCGACAACCTGCCCTTGGTGCTGCTGGGCGCGCTGGCCGTGGCTCGCGCGCGCGTTCGCATCGTGACGCCGTACTTCCTGCCCGACGAATCCGTGCTGGCCGCGCTGAAGGTGACGGCCCTGCGCGGTGTGGCGGTGGACATCGTGCTGCCGGAGCGCAGCAACCTGCGCGTGATGGACTGGGCGACGCGCCCACAGTTGCCCGAGTTGCTTGCCAGCGGATGCCGCGTGCACTTGAGCCCTGCGCCGTTCGATCACACCAAGCTGTTCCTGGTGGATGAGCGCTGGGCGCTGATCGGGTCGACGAACTGGGACGCGCGCAGCCTGCGCCTGAACTTCGAATACAACCTGGCGTGCATCGACGAGGAACTGGTGCGGCGGCTCGACACGCTGCTGGCCGCACGCCTGCACGGCGCGCACCGACTGCTCGTTGCCGAACTGCTGGCACTGCCCACGCCCGTCCGGCTTCGCAACGGCATTGCCCGGCTGATGTCGCCCTATCTCTGATGCAGGCCTTTGCATGCGTGAAGGGATGACATCGCTGCTGTCGGCGCTGCCCGTGCCCGTGCGGTTCGAAGCCCTCGTGCGGCGGGTACCCAACGCGGCCGCGATCTGCGGTGGCATCCAGCGCCTTCTCAGCGCCGTGGAACACAAGCCCGGAGAGGCATCAGGATCCTCATGCCACCACCTCCAGCGCTCAGGCAGACGGCAGACGCCGGCCGTCCGCGACGTTCAGCAGTTCTTCCACCAGTTGCGCCACACGGTCGGCGGCACGGTCGATGGTGTCGTAGGCGTCTGCGCCGATGTCCACCACGGTCGCCGCGGGCACGTCGCGCAGTTGTATCTGCATGATGCAATAGGCTTCCTGACGGTCCAGCCCACTTCGGGTGTCGCCAAGCCTGACCGAGATATGGGCCAGGCGCTCGCTGCGGTGCCTCAGTCGGAACTGCAGTCGGCGTCGCGCATGGTCCGCCAGTCCGTCATGGATGCGCTGGCTACTTGCTGCGTGAGCGACGAATCGAATGTCCATGACTTGCCTTTGTCGATCCACATGTGCTGCCCTGCCCAGAACTCTAGGAGCCCGAGGTGTGCGCGTAAACTCGATTAATCGCGCGCGTTCATTCCAATAAATCTGAAGACGGTGATGAACTACAAACACCTTCACTACTTCCTGCAGGTGGCGGAAACCGGGAGCGTGACAGCGGCCAGCCGCCAGTTGCACCTGACCCCACAGACCATCAGCGGGCAGATCCAGTTGCTGGCCGACCGCCTGGGCGGTCCGCTCTTCGAGAAGGTTGGCCGGCGCCTGGTGCTGACCGACACGGGACAACTGGCCCTGGGCTATGCACAGGAGATCTTCTCGCTGGGCTCCGAGCTCGAGTCTGCGGTGCGGGAGAAGACGCGCGAAGGTCGGCCGATCGAGTTCCGGGTCGGGGTGGCCGACGTGGTCCCCAAGTCGATCGCCTTTCACCTGGTCAAGCCGGCCTTGCAGATAGACCAGCCCTTGCGCATCGTGTGCAGGGAGTGGCGTCTGGAGCGTCTGCTGTCCGAGCTGGCGGTGCACACGCTCGACCTGGTGATCGCCGACGCGCCGCTGCCGTCCACGGTAAGCGT
>JALHRS010000232.1 GCA_022841325.1 Lysobacterales bacterium
GAGGAATTTCTGGAGCTTTGTGTTTCGCCCCCTCTCCCGCCTGCGGGAGAGGGCTGGGGGTGAGGGTGCGGCGGCCGTGCCCCCTCACCCGACCCTCTCCCCGAGGGGAGAGGAGAACTGCGACCTACATCCTCGACTTGCCGTCCGGCTCGTCCTTCTTCTTGTCGTTGCCTTCGATGAAGGGCGACCAGGGCTTGGCCTTGACCGGGCCCGGCGTCTTCCACACCACGTTGAACTGGCCGTCGGCCTTCACCTCGCCGATGAACACCGGCTTGTGCAGGTGGTGGTTCTTCATGTCCATGGTGGCGGTGAAGCCCGAGGGCGCCTTGAAGGTCTGGCCCGCCATGGCGGCGATCACCTTGTCGGTGTCGGTGGACTTGGCCTTCTCCACCGCCTGCGCCCACATGTGCACGCCGATGTAGGTCGCCTCCATCGGGTCGTTGGTCAGCGGCTTGTCCTTGTGGCCGGCGATGTTCTTGGTCTTGGCGTAGCTGCCCCACTTCTTCGTGAACTCCGTGTTGGTCGGGTTCTTCACGGACATGAAGTAGTTCCACGCGGCCAGGTGGCCCACCAGCGGCTTGGTGTCGACGCCGCGCAGTTCCTCCTCGCCCACCGAGAAGGCCACCACCGGCACGTCCTTGGCCTTCAGGCCGGCGTTGCCCAGTTCCTTGTAGAAGGGCACGTTGGAGTCGCCGTTGATGGTGGAGATCACCGCCGTCTTCTTGCCTTCGCCGGCGAACTTCTTCACCTTGGCGATGATGGTCTGGTAGTCGCTGTGGCCGAAGGGGGTGTACTCCTCCATGATGTCGGCCTCGGCCACGCCCTTGGACTTGAGGAAGGCGCGCAGGATCTTGTTGGTCGTGCGCGGGTACACGTAGTCGGTGCCCAGGAGCACGAAGCGCCTGGCGCTGCCGCCGTCCTTGCTCATCAGGTATTCGACGGCCGGGATCGCCTGCTGGTTGGGCGCGGCGCCGGTATAGAACACGTTCTTCGACAGCTCCTCGCCCTCGTACTGCACCGGGTAGAACAGCAGGCCGTTGAGCTCCTCCACCACCGGCAGCACCGACTTGCGCGACACCGAGGTCCAGCAGCCGAAGATCACGGCGACCTTGTCCTGCGTCAACAGTTGCTTGGTCTTCTCGGCGAACAGGGGCCAGTTGGAGGCGGGATCGACCACCACCGGCTCGAGCTTGCGGCCGAGCACGCCGCCCTTGGCGTTGATTTCATCGATCGCCATCAGCGCGGTGTCCTTGAGGACGGTCTCGGAGATGGCCATGGTGCCGGACAGGCTGTGCAGGATGCCGACCTTGATCGGGTCCTTGGACTGGGCGAAGCCAGCGCCGGTGGCGGCCAGCGCGACGGCCGCCGTGAGGGCCTGGAGGGTGAAACGACGTTGCATGTGGGCTCCGTGAGGGAAGTGGGAAGAAGCCAGGCCATGCTAGGGATGGGCTCCCGCCGGGGCCATACGACACATGGCGTACGAGCGACACAGCTCGTTGCCCGGCGAGCGCGCCGGCGCCGGTACAAGTGTCAAGTGCCGTGGGGCCGACAGCCTCCGCCGTCCGTGTCCGACACGCGGGCCGCGCGCCGCGCGGCTCAATACGAGGTAATGCATGCCATGCAGCGAGGCACGACGATGTCCCTGATGTCCCAGTTCTCCCCCAGCATCACCAACATGATCCGGCTGGACCACACGCACGTCCTGACCGCGTTCCACCAGTACCAGGCCGGCTCGTCCGAGCGCCTCAAGCGCGGCCTGGTGGACAACGTCTGCCTGGCCATCGAGATCCATG
>JALHRS010000233.1 GCA_022841325.1 Lysobacterales bacterium
CCGTTTCATCTTCAGACTCCTTGTACGTTGGGTTGCATCGCCGTGAACGGCGCATTCCAGATCAAGCAATGCCTTTGCCTCCTCTTTGCATCCTATTGGGCGACTGCGGCGTCGGCTTGACCGATATCAAATCTGAGCGATGTTTCACCATGTCTATGTCATGGATGTCGTTGTGCGATGCCTTTTGGCGACACAAGAAGCCTCCTCGCCGTTTACGTGAGTTCGGCCACGTCCATCAGCGCAGGGACCGTGGCTGGCCACTGCAGCTCCCCTGTAACGCGATCACGCATCTCCTTCGCGGCGGACGGCTCACCGTGGGTGACATAGGTCGTCCGCGGCGGCCGGCGGAACGCCTTGAGCCACTGGACAATCTCGTCGGCATCGGCATGCGCCGACTTCGCCGCCCGTGAACGTCGATCTCCACGATCGCCGCCCCGAGAAAATGTGCCGCCGGATGCACGCGGAACCGCATCCCCTCGCCCGGGGAATGGTCTTGCCCGAGGTCGACCGCCACCAACTGCTTCAGTACCCGCTTCGCATCCTCCGCTGTGAACAGCGGCACCACAGGCTTGTGCTTCGAGAATCCCCGCTTGCTTGCGTAGCGCGCGCCCTCCTCCTGCAGGTGCCCCGCATCGGGTAGCAGGATGGAGCAAAGCTCGCGCGTCGCGGGGCTGCACATAATCTTCGCTGTGAAGCCCTGCTTGGCCAGCACCGGCAGATAGCCGCTGTGGTCGAAATGCGCGTGCGTAAGCACCACGGCGTCGAGATCAGCCGGCCCGACGCCGAGGAAAGTCAGGTTCACGCGACGCACTCCATTCCCTCGACGCTCATTTCTTGTGCATCTCCCGCATGCCCATCCCCTTGCCGCCCATGCCCTGCATCATCATGTGGTGCTCGTCCATCATCTGGCCCATGACCTGCTGCATGAGCGCGAGATGCTCGTCGATCCACTCACGCATCTGCTGCGGCGTGAGGCCCTGGGCAGGCTTGGCTTTCTGCATCTGCGCGACGATCTCCTGCATCATCTGCATGTGCTCGCGCATCATCTGCTGGCGCGCGGCACCCTCGGCCGACTGCGCGGCCGCGACCTTTCTCTTCGCCTCCTGCGCGCGCTCGATCAGACGCCGCTGCGTCTCGTCGGGCCCGCCGTTAGCGAGCATTGGAAGCGCCAGCACCAGACCGGCAATCCCTGCACTGAGCAATCGTTTCATCATGGTCTCCTTGGTCGTCGAACAATCAGGGCACACACGCTAACCGGGCTGCCACGTGGCAGGGCAAGGACCGCCTAACCAACGGCATCATCCTTGAACCTGCTGAAACGGACGCCGGCCTTTCCGAGGCCGCGCCGGGGAGGGAATCTCGGCAAGATCGTCCAGGATCGGGCAATCCGGCCGCCCGTCGCCGGCGCAGGCATCGATCAACCGCTGCAGGGCGACGAGCATCGCATCAAGGGCTGCCCGCCTGTCGCGCAGCTCCAGCAGGTGCTGTTCAGCAAGTTGTCTTGTATCTGCATTGCTGCGGTCGGGCTGCTGCCAGAGCGAGAGCAGCCTGCGGACCGTGCGCAGCGGGAAACCGAGTTCGCGGGCGCGGGCGATGAATCGAAGCGTGTGCACATCCGCGTGCCGGAACATTCTCGAGCCACGGCCGCTGCGCCGGGCCGCCGGGAGCAAGCCGATCGCCTCGTAGTGGCGCGCCATCTTGACCGAAATCCCGGCCAACTTTGCGGCATCGCCGATGAGGACATTCTCCTGATTCATGCGGGCTGCTTCTTCAC
>JALHRS010000234.1 GCA_022841325.1 Lysobacterales bacterium
CTCAAGGCCCTGGATGGCCGTCGCCCCGAAAGCGACAACGGCGCCGTCTTGAAGGCCGCGTAGCATGTCCACCGAGGAGCCGTCACCGGTCACGGTTCAACAGCGAGCGGGACATCGCCCGCAGCAGGCTCTGCTTGGAGACGTTGACGCCAGCACCGCTGGCCGCGGCCAGGCGCGGCACCAGCGGATAGACCGTGTTGCCCACCAGCATGCCCAACACGATAGCCAGCGTCAGCGCACTGAAGCCGTGGTCCTGCAGCCAGCCGATGCGGCCCAGCGCCACGCCAGCAGCGGCCAGCGCGCCGCTCAGGGCCAGGCCGGGAAGCAGGCGGGGCCAAGCGCGCGGCGTTACGGCTGAAGACTCGGTGGTGCGTCGAAGTGCGGTGGTGGTCATGCAGGTATTCAGGCAAGAGGAGGGAACCAAGGCGAGTCTCGGACTTGGCCTGTGATCGGTCCAACGGGTTATCTGCGTAAGATCAACCGATCTGATCGCTACAAAAAGGCAACCCCGATGGACGTACTGCGGCTCACGTTGCGCCAGCTGCAGATCTTCGTGGCGGTGGCCCGCAGCGGCAGCACCACGGCGGCCAGCGCCGAGATCGCGCTCTCGCAATCGGCCACCAGTTCGGCGGTCAATGAACTGGAGCGTCTGTTGTCACTGCGCCTGTTCGACCGCGCCGGCAAGCGCCTGCTGCTGAACGACAGTGGTCGGGCCTTATTGCCACGGGCACTGGCTTTGCTGGACGGTGCGGCCGGAATCGAGCAGATGTCGCGCGACGGCAGCGCGCAGGCGCAGTCGCTGCGCATCGGCGCCAGCACGACGATCGGCAACTATGTGCTGCCCAGGCTGCTCGCCGGCTTCATGGGGGCGCAGCAGCCCGGCAGCGCCACCGCCTGGCGGTCGAAGGTCGTGATCGGAAACACGGCGGCCGTCTGCGATGCCGTGGCCGCCTTCGAACTCGACGTGGGGCTGATCGAGGGTCCCTGTCACCAGCCAGCGCTGGTGGTCACGCCATGGCTACAGGACGAGATGGTGGTCGTGGCTGCACCCGACAGTGCGCTGGCACGCTCGAGCGCGGCAGGCGAGCGTGTACCCCTGCGCATCCTGCGTGAGGCGGTTTGGCTGGTTCGCGAATCGGGCTCGGGCACGCGGGAGGCCACAGACCAGAGCCTGCTGCCCCATCTGCGCTCTTACAGGCGCAGCATCGAGCTGGGCAGTTCGGAAGCCATCCAGCGTGCCGCGCAGGAAGGGCTGGGTGTCGCTTGCCTGTCCACCTGGGTCGTGAACGACGCGCTGGAGGGCGGGCGCCTGTGCCGCGTCGCTACGACCTTACCGCGGCAACTTCGGCAATGTCATCTGGTCGTTCATCGCCAGAAGCAGTCAACGCCCGCTTTGCTGGCGTTCATCGCCCGGGCATCTGCAACTGCCGAGGCTACCCGCTGATGTACGGCCCACTTGAAATGTAGAGCGTCGGGCCTTCGGAACACGCGGTTACCCATCACCAAGGGCCGACGTGCGCTTTGCCAACCTGCCCTGATCGAGGCAGTGACTCGATAAGCCGCTCCTGGAAAGTGAAGCCCGGGCAGCATGTCAGGACAGACCGCTTTCGGGCGCACCACCCACCGACTGCTTGTGGCCGATGGCTGGTCTCCGCGAGCGGCGGCTTCCTGGAGCCTCAATTGGGGCTGCGGCCTGCCTCCCGGGCAGTGAACTTGAGGCCCATCCCGAACGCCTTGGCGTGCTACAGCCTCCCCGCGC
>JALHRS010000235.1 GCA_022841325.1 Lysobacterales bacterium
GGCTGGGTGATGACGGGCTGATCGGCGAACTGCCGTCACGCTGGAATCACCTTGTCGGCTACGATGCCGCGCGCCGCGATGCGGCGCTGGTGCATTACACGCTGGGCGGCCCCTACTTCCCCGAATACGCCGGCTGCGAATACGCTGCCGAATGGTTCGCCGAGCGCGATGCGATGCTGCATGCGGGCGCGGAACCCCGGAGAGCGTGATTGGTGACTGGTAAGCGGTAATTGGTAAAACCGGTTCCTGGAAACTGGCGTAGTTCACTCACCACCAATCACCAATCACCCGCATCAAATCCCCAGCGCCTTCAACTGCTTCTCCGGATAACGCGTGCCGGCGGTTACGCCGGGTGGGAATGCCGCCGAAAGCTGCGTCAGTTCTGCGGCGCTCAGTTGCAGATTCGTGGCAGCCAGGTTTTCCTCAAGATAGCGGCGACGCTTGGTGCCGGGAATCGGCACGATGTCCGGTCCCTGCGCCAACAGCCAGGCCAGCGCCACCTGGGCCGCAGTCGCTTTGTGAGCACTCGCTATCGCCTCGAGAGATCTCAGTAACTCATTGTTTTTATTGATATTTTCTGGCAGAAAGCGCGGATGCTCACGGCGCCGGTCCTTGGCGATCAAGGCATCCACACTCTTGATGGTCGCTGTCAGGTAACCGCGGCCGAGCGGCGCATAGGCCATGTAGCCAATGCCCAGCTCGCGGCAGGCCGGCAGGATTTCGGTTTCGACGTCGCGGCTCCACAACGAATACTCGGTCTCCACCGCAACCAGCGGATGCACGGCATGTGCGCGACGGATGGTCTGCGCACCGGCTTCGGACAGCGCGAGATAACGCACCTTGCCCTGCTCGACCAGGCGCTTCATCGCGCCGACCGTGTCCTCGATCGGCACCGTCGCATCAACCCGGTGCAGCCCGTAGATGTCGATGACATCAACGCCGAGGCGTTTCAGGCTCGCCTCGCAGGCCTGCGGAACGTAGTCCGGATGGCCGCCGGTGAGCGCCGGTGCATCACCACCGCCGCGCGCGGCGAGCCCGAGATTGCCAAACTTGGTGGCGATCAGCACTTTTTCGCGCCGCCCCTTGATCGCCTGCGCGATCAGCGATTCGTTGACGCCGCTGCCATAGGCATCGGAAGTCACCAGCAGGTTGCAGCCGAGATCGAAAGCCCGGTGCATGGTCGCAATCGACTCCGGGTCATCGGGTTCGCCGTAGCTGATCGACATGCCCATGCAACCGAGGCCGAGTGCCGGCACTTCGGGTCCGTTGCGGCCGAGTCTGCGCTTCTGCATCATCTCTCCCCCTCAGGCGTCGGAGCCGGTTAGCTCCCGTGGCCACTGTGCCACCAAACATGAAAAAAGGCGACGCGCGGTTCGCGCGTCGCCCCGGATTGCTGCCGCCGGATTACTTGGCGTAAGTGACGGTCAGGTCGCCGACGCCATCGACATGGCCTTCCAGCTTGTCGCCCGGCTTGATCGGACCGACGCCCGCCGGTGTGCCCGACATGATGATGTCGCCGGGACGCAGCGTGATCAGTTGCGACAGGTAGGCAATCGTCTCCGGCACGTTCCAGATCAGCTCCGACAGATCACCCTTCTGCTTGACCTCGCCGTTGACCTTGAGCCAGATCGCGCCTTTGGCCGGATGGCCGACCATCGCCACGGTCTTCAGCGCGGTGCAGGGCGCGGAGTTGTCGAAAGCCTTGCCCATCTCCCAGGGGCGGCCCATCTTCTTGGCTTCGCCCTGCAGGTC
>JALHRS010000236.1 GCA_022841325.1 Lysobacterales bacterium
ACCGGGTTCTTCGGCAGCATGAGCATGGCCCGGTTGGCGACATCCATGGCCTCATCCAACTGGTTCATATCCAGCAGCAGTTCGATCTGGTTGGCGTAGTACCAGACGATACGCGGGTCTTCCTCGGTGGCGCGCTCGTAACTGGCGAGCGCCTCCTCGCGCCGACCGAGCGCCTCCAGGGCAATGCCGCGCCCCTGCCAGGCCCAGGCATACCGCGGGTTGATCGCCAGCGCCCGGTCATAGGCGGCCAAGGCTTCATCAAACTGACCGAGCCGCCGGAGCGCTTGCCCGCGTTTGGCGTGGCTTTCGGTATGGCGCGGATTCAGCCGGATGGCCTGGTCGAGCGGCTCCAGCGATTCGGGGAAGCGCTCCAGGCGGACGAGTTCATTGCCCTGGTTGTACCAGTACCAGGCGTCGTTCGGGTCGCAGGCGCTGGCCTTGCGGAAGCTCTCCAGCGCCGCCTCGCTGCGGTTGAGTTCCGCCAGCGCCAGGCCGCGCCCGTTCCAGGCCCACCCGTACTGCGGGTCGAGTTCGACGGCGCGGGTGTAGCTTTTGAGCGCCTCCTCAAAGCGGTTGAGCCGCCGCAGGGCCTGCCCATGTTTAGCCCACAGGCGGGCGCTGCCGGTCTCGTGGGACATGGCCTGTTCCAGCAGGTCGAGCGCGGGCAGGTAATCCCCCAGTTGAATGTGGACATCCGCCTGCTGATAGAGGAAGTTGACATCCTGCGGGGCAGCAGTCACCGCCTTACGGAAGGCCCGCAAGGCTTCATCCAGCTTGCCCATCGCCTCCAAAGTCAGCCCCTGCTCATTCCAGGCCCAGGCGTAATCCGGGTCGAGTTCTGTGGCGTGACGCAGCACCTTGAGCGCCTCGTCGTAGCGTTTGAGGTTGCGGTAGGCGGTGCCCATGCGCGCCCAGCTTTGCGCGTGGGTCGGCACGGTGTCGATCACCTGTTGGAGCAGCGGCACCGCCTCCCGGTGACGGCCCATCAGCACCAGCACATTGCCCTGGTTGTACCAGCAGTGCCAGATGTAGGTATCGGCATGTTTGGCGGCTTCCTGATAAGCGGTCAGCGCCTCCTCATAACGCCCCAGCCGTTCCAGCACAATGCCCTTGCCGTTCAGCGCCCAGAGATAATCGGGCTGGAGCGCGATGGCTTTTTCATAGGCGTCCAGCGCCTCCTGTTCCCGGTCGAGGTGCCGCAGCACTTGACCCAGCTTGGCCTGGCTGAAGGCGTGGTTCGGGTCACAGCGGACGGCCTGCTGCGCCGGGTGGAGCGCATCGCTGTAGCGCAGCATATCGACCAGTAGTTCAGTCAGGTTGTACCAGTGCCAGACCTCATCCGGTTGATGCCGGGTAGCGGCGCGGAAGCTCGCCAGGGCCTCGTGGTAGCGCCCCAGCGCCTTGAGCGCCAGCCCTTTGCCGTTGTGCGCCCAGGCGTAGTCCTCGTCCAGATCAATCGCCATCTGGTAGGACTCGACCGCCAGTTCATGCTCCTCCATCAGCCGGTAGACCTGGCCGAGCTTGGCGTGGCTGTTGGGATGGGTGGGGTCGACTTCCAGCGCGTGCTGGAGTAGGGGCAGGGCTTCCTCCAGCCGACCGAGGTTTTGCAGCGCGTCCGCCTGGTTGTACCAGTTCCACACATCCAGCGGATTGATCTCGGTGGCTTTGCGGTAGCAGACCAGCGCCTCCAAGGGCATGCCCAGCCGTTCCAGCACAATACCTTTGCCCTTCCAGGCGAAGGCGTAGCGCGGG
>JALHRS010000237.1 GCA_022841325.1 Lysobacterales bacterium
CATTGCTCTCGATCAAATTCTGCTGTTCCCAGGCTTCTTCCGGGTATTCTTCGCCATTGCCGATCGCCCAGCCCACTTCCGGGCTGTAGCCCTCATCCCACCAGCCATCCAGGATGCTGCAGTTCAGGCCGCCGTTGTAGATGACTTTCATGCCGCTGGTGCCGCTGGCTTCTTTCGGGCGTTGGGGCGTGTTGAACCACACATCCACACCCTGCACCAGGTGCCGGGCGATATTCATGTCGTAGTTTTCCAGGAAAACAATCGAATGCCGGAATTCTGGCAGGCGGGCGATGTTCACGATCTGGCGAATCAGGTCTTTGCCAGGGGTGTCATGCGGGTGTGCTTTTCCGGCGAAGAGGATCTGCACTGGGCGATCCGGGTTGTTGAGGATGGCGCTCAGGCGCTTCAGGTCCTGGAAGAGCAGGGTAGCGCGCTTATAGGTCGCAAACCGACGGGCAAAGCCGATGGTCAACACTTCCGGGTTGAGCACTTCTTCGGCCTGATGCACTTCACTCTGGGACGTGCCGCGGTTGATGAGCTGTGCCTTCAGCCGACGGCGGGCGAAAGCGATCAGGCGCTCGCGCCGACGCTCGTGGGTGTGCCAGAGTTCCGTATCGGGGATTGACTCCACCTTTTCCCAAATGTCCGGGCGTTCTTCTTCGGTGCGCCAGGCCGGGTCCAGGTAGCGGTCCAGCAGGGTACCCATCTCCGTGCTGACCCACGTCTGTACGTGGACGCCGTTGGTCACATGCCCGACCGGCACTTCCGGCACCGGCACGTTCGGATAAACCCAGTTCCACATCTCGCGGGAGACTTCACCGTGCAGACGGGCCACGCCGTTGGCCCCGCTGGAGAACTTGAGCGCAAAGACCGCCATCGAGAACAGGTCATAGCTGCCCATATTTTCCCGACCGAGATTATGGAATTGATCGCGGGTCAGGCCGATGGATTTGTAGTAATCGCTGAAGTGCTCATCAATCAGGTCATAACCGAAGCGTTCCAGACCGGCGGGCACAGGGGTGTGCGTGGTGAAGACGGTGCTGGCCGCTGTCATCACCTGCGCCTGCTGGAAGCTCAAGCCCTTTTCGCTCATCAACTGGCGCACGCGTTCCAGCACGAGGAAGGCCGAGTGACCTTCATTCATGTGGCAGAGGGTCGGGCGTAGATTCAGGGCTTCCAGCGCCCGGATGCCACCGATGCCCATCAGCACTTCTTGGCGGATACGGGTGCGTTTGTCACCGCCGTAAAGCCGGTCGGTCAGGCTGCGATCTTCGGCCCGTTCGTTCAGCGCGATATTGGTATCCAGCAGGAACAGCGGCACCCGTCCCACCTGGACTTTCCAGATTTGCGCGTGGAGCTGGCGACCTGGCAGCGGCACGCTGATGAGGATCGGGCTGCCATCGGGTTTGCGCTGGAGGATGACGGGCTGCGTCGAATAGTTGTTGATTGGGTAACGCTCTTGCTGATAGCCGTCGGCATTCAGGTATTGTTGAAAATACCCTTCCTGATACAACAGACCGACGCCGACCAGGGGCAAGCCCAGGTCGCTGGCGCTCTTGAGGTGGTCACCACTCAGGATACCCAGACCACCAGAGTAATTTTGCAGGCACTCCGTCAGCCCGAATTCCATCGAGAAGTATGCCAGGGTCGGGCGGTCTTTACCCAGCGTTTCGGCATACTGGCGGTTGAACCAGGTATCGGTATCCGC
>JALHRS010000238.1 GCA_022841325.1 Lysobacterales bacterium
TCCCGAAAGGGTAGGGCATGACGTATCAGAAGCCGCCGAACGGCCAAGCCAGCGGCGGGTCGTATCTGCTGACCTTCGACCTGGACGATGAAGGCCAGGCGAAGGCGTGGGATGTCGCGCAGCAGCTTGCTTCCCAACGCAAGCTCAAACACGTGCTGGTGGGGATGCTGCTGGCGGTGCATACCGTGCAGGAAGCCACCGGCAAACAGGTGGATATGACCGAGTTCATGGCACAGTTTATCACGCGCATGGTGTTGGGCGGGTCGTATACGCCGATGACGCTCACCGAGCCGGACGAGCTGCCGAGCGCGTTTGCCGGGACTGCCGAGCGGGTTGACCCGCTTGAAGCCCGGCAGGCGTTCGCCGGGGGCATGGGCAACCTGTTCGACACCACCGACGATTGGGACGATTAGCGCCCCGGTGGAGCGGTCACTTCGCATAGTGTGAGCCCGCGTGGCTGGTGACGCACCACCCCCAGGGTATGCTGCAGGTAAATAGGCGGATAACGGTTATCCAACCACGAAAATTCTCATAACGCTTATTGAGCCTCCAAAAAATGTCCCAGTTTGGCATCCGGGTCGTCGGTTTGGGTACGCCAGTAGCGCAGCGCCGCCTGCGTGTGCGTCTCGCCGTGCAGCACCTTGTAGCGCCGCTCCGCTGCCGGTGCTACCCGCTCGTTAGGCTGCGTCAGGACGAACCCACTGGCCGTGATCTCGAAGACGCCGCGTTGCGAGCGGGTGTGCTGGCCGAGATAGACGTACACCGGCTGCGTTGTGTCACCGTACTTCCCTAACCGAAACTTCAGACTGCGATAGCGGCGTTTGAGGGCTTCGGGCGACGGCAGATAACGTAAGCATGGCCCATCCCGCTTGGCAGGAATAGGATACTCGGCGTTAACGACCCGGCGCACGCGACCCGCTTGACCGCGATGGGCGTGGGAGGTGATTTCGGCGTGATAGGTGTTGGGTAACTGCCAGAACAGCCGCACTTCCTCGACGGTTTGGCCGCGAAAGCGCACCTGAGCCACATACGCTTGGGCGTGGAGCGGGATATGGTCGGCGTAGGCGTCGGTGTTGGGGCAGTGGGCGATATTAGTGCGTTTGGTCAGGATGCCGCCGAGCCGATCCGCTTCCCACTTGCGCAGGGTGTTGGCGGTGCGTCCGAAGAGCCGGGCTAAGGCGGCGCGGCTGATGGTTACATCGTCCTTGTAGCCGCGTCCGGCGACCCAGCCGGCGTACAGCATCGCCTCCCAGCGTTCCAGCGAGCCGGCCACATCGAGGTAGACCTCGCGCACGCCGGGGGCGTTGCTGGTGCGTTCGTCGGCGGGGGTGCGCTGCGTCAGGTACTGGGCGAGTTTGGCGTAGCCGGTGAGGTAGAGGCGATCACCGCGCAGCCGCCAGAACAGTCCCTCCCCGGCGGTGAGCAGGCGGTTGAAGTGGCGCTTGGTGTAGTCCACGCCGAGGCGCTTCAGGCGCTCCCACAGGGCGGCGCGGGTGATAATGCCGCTGCCTTGCGCCCGGCGGGTGAGGTCGCGCGCGACGACCCAGAAGCGGAACTCGGCGGCGCGACACAGGCGGATGACCATCCGACCTAATTCCCAGTCGGTGCGCAGGGGGGTGGCTTCGATGACCTGCGGTGCGACGCCGAAGACGGCTTTGAAGGTCGCTTCCGGTGAGGCGGGCTGGCGCTGCATCGAGGCCG
>JALHRS010000239.1 GCA_022841325.1 Lysobacterales bacterium
GAGTGGTCTGGTGCTTTTGGCGATCTCGGCACCCTTGTGCCTTTCCTGCTTGCCTACGTGACCGTGGTCGGAGTCGCGCCGGCGGGCATGCTGCTGGGCTTCGGCCTGGCCCTGGTGGCCGCTGGCTGCTATTTCGGCACCCCGGTGGCGGTGCAGCCGATGAAAGCGATCGGCGCAGTATCGATCGCTGGTGCAGCGCAGACCGTGACCGTGACGCCGGAGGCCGTCGCGGTGGCTACCCTGGCGACCGGCCTGATCTGGCTGGTGCTGGGCCTGACCGGTACTGCGGAACGCGTCATCCGCTGGATCGGCCGTCCGGTCATCATCGGTATCACCCTGGGACTGGGATTCGCGTTCATGCTGCAGGGCACGCAACTGATGGCGGCGGCGCCATGGTTTGCAGCGCCCTTGCTGCTGCTGACCATCCTGTTGCTGGCGCGCAAGGCGATTCTCGCGATGGCACTGATCCTCGTCAGCGGCGTGGTTTGGGCCTTGTTCAGCGATGCCGGCATGGTCAGCGCGCTGGCTGCGACGAAACCCGGATTCGTGGCTCCCGAATGGCCATTCGGCAACTTGTCCTGGGAAGCGGTGTTGACCGGCATCGTGCTGCTGGCACTGCCACAGGTGCCGCTGACGCTGGGCAATGCCGTGCTGGCACCGGTCGAGTTCAGCAACCGCGAGTTCCCGGATCGTCCCGTCACCGAACTCCGGATGGCGGTGTCCACCGGGCTGATCAATACCCTGGGCAGTTTTTTCGGCGCCGTGCCGATGTGCCATGGCGCCGGCGGCATGGCGGCACAGGCCGGCTTCGGCGCGCGCAGCGGCGGTGCGCCGGTGATACTCGGCCTGTTCCTGATCGTGCTGGCGCTGGCCTTCAGTGAATCACTGGCCGTGCTGCTGCGGCTGTTTCCGCAACCGGCGCTGGGCGTGATGCTGTTCCTCGCCGGGCTGCAGCTGGCGCTGGGATCCTGCGATTTCGCGCGCGACAAGGGTGAACGATTCGTCACCCTGGGCACCGCCGCACTCGCAGTATGGAATGTCGGGATTGCGTTCCTGTTCGGCATCCTCATGCTCCACATTGCACGCCGTGGCGGCCTCAGGCTGTAGGGCGATGAACAAGAACATCAAGCCCATCGTCATCGGCGCTGGAGTGATCGCTGTCCTGGTTGCGGTCATCGTGCTGGCGTTTGCAACGGGCCGTTATCCGCTCGCATTCACCGACCTGCTGCGCGTGTTGTGGTCCTGGCTGGGCGGTGCGCCGCATGGCCTGGATCCCACCATGGAAACCGTGGTGCTGCAGATCCGCGGGCCACGGGTGATTGCCGCGCTGCTGGTCGGTGCGTCGCTGGCCGCGGCAGGCGCGGCCTACCAGAACCTGTTCCGCAATCCACTGGTGTCGCCGGACATCCTCGGTGTGTCGGCCGGTGCCGCGGTCGGTGCAGTGCTGGGCATATTCCTGTCGCTGGGCATCGTCGCCATCCAGTCCATGGCTTTGGCGGGCGGCCTCGCTGCCGTGGCGATGGTGTATGTGGTGGCGCGGGCGGTGCGCGGCCATGATCCCCTGCTGGTGCTGGTGCTCGCCGGAGTGGTGCTGGGTTCCCTGCTCGGCGCCTTTGTCGCGCTGATGAAATACCTCGCTGATCCCTACAACCAGCTGCCGGCGATGACCTTCTGGCTGCTGGGCAGTCTGGCCTCAG
>JALHRS010000240.1 GCA_022841325.1 Lysobacterales bacterium
ACCATCGCGCCGATGGCGATGGCGATGCCGCCCAGCGACATGATGTTGGCGTTGACGCCCTGGTAACGCATGACGATGAAGGCGATCAGGATGCCGAGCGGCAGCGTGATGATGGCAACAAGGCTGGAGCGCAGGTGAAACAGGAAAACGAAACACACCAGCGCCACCACGAGGAATTCCTCGACCAGTTTGTCCCGGAGGTGGCTGACGGCGCGCTCGATCAGACCCGAGCGGTCATAGGTTGGCACGATTTCGACACCCGGCGGCAGCCCGGGTTTTAATGCTTCGATTTTGGCTTTTACTGCTTCGATCGTTTCCAGCGCGTTTTTGCCCTGGCGCATGACGATGATGCCGCCGACGGTTTCTCCCTCGCCGTCGAGTTCGGCGATGCCGCGGCGCAGCTCGGGGCCGATCTGGATTCGTGCCACGTCCTTCAGCAGCACGGGGGTGCCGCCATCGCCGGTCGATATGGGTATCGCGCGAAAGTCATCCAGCGTTTTCAGGTAACCGCGCACGCGCACCATGTATTCGGCTTCACCGAGTTCGAGCACCGCGCCGCCGGCCTCGCGGTTGGCGGCACGCACCGCCGCAATCACCCGCGACAGCGGAATGTTGTAGGCGCGCAGGCGGTCGGGGTCGGGGACGATCTGGTACTGGCGCACCATGCCGCCCACCGAGGCGACTTCGGCGACGTTGGGCACCGATTTCAATTCGTACTTGAGGAACCAGTCCTGCAGCGCGCGCAGTTGCGCGATGTCGTTGCGTCCGCTGCGGTCGACCACGGCGTATTCATAAATCCAGCCCACACCCGTGGCGTCCGGGCCCAGGGCCGGTTTGGCCTGGGCCGGCAGCCGGCCCTGCACTTGGTTGAGGTATTCGAGCACCCGCGAGCGCGCCCAGTAGAGGTCGGTGCCGTCCTCGAACAGGACATAGACGAAGGAATCGCCGAAGAAGGAATAACCGCGCACGGTTTTTGCGCCGGGCACCGACAGCATGGTGGTGGTCAGCGGATAGGTGACCTGATCCTCGACGATCTGCGGCGCCTGTCCGGGATAGGTGGTGCGGATGATGACCTGCACGTCGGACAGGTCGGGGATCGCATCCAGCGGTGTCTTCAGCATCGCCCATATTCCCCAGGCGGTGACCAGGAGGGTCGCCAGCAGCACCAGGAAACGGTTGGCAATGGACCAGCGGATCAGGCGCGCGATCATTTTTTGCTCCCGCTCAAATCAGGCTGGATGCGGGTGATGATGTAATTGCCGTCCTTGTCCGGCTCGCCGCGCATTTCAAAGTTGATCCGGTCGCCGGCTTTCAGACCCTGCAGCAGTGTTTTGTCTTCGACGCGGAAACCCATGGTCATCTCCGGCCATTGCAGTGACGGAATCGGTCCGTGGGTGATGTCGAGTTTTCCGGCGGCGGCATCAACGCTGTTCACCTGCGCGGCGCCGACATGACCGCCGCCGGGCGGATCACTGGCCGGGGCTTCGGTGGCGCTTTCCAGGCGCGACAGCGTGCTTTTCAGGCTGGCCTCCGAGTCGATCAGGAATTGCCCGGAGGCAACAACGCGTTGTCCCGCAGCCAGGCCCTTGCGGATTTCGGTCATGCCGCCGCTGTCGCGTCCGGTCTCGATGTCGACCGGGCGGAATTTGCCTTTGCCTTCAGCAACGATGGCAACGGCACG
>JALHRS010000241.1 GCA_022841325.1 Lysobacterales bacterium
AGGTCTTCTCGCGCTTGGCGACCACCAGCGTGCCGAAGAAGACGAAGACCGCGATCAGTGCGCCGACGGCGAAGAGGATGAGCCCGAGGTAGAAGTTGGGCTCGGCCATCATCGGCACGTACGAAGTCATCATGACGCTGGACGCGCCGCGGAAGACCGCGATGTTGTTGACGACCGAACCGATGACCATCAGCGCGAAGGCCAGCCACGCGACCTTGGGCGTGGCGATGCGACAGCGCAGCAAGGTCGAGGCGCAGAAGTACAGCACCGCGATCTCGAAGAAGATGATCCAGTAGATCAGCATGTCGATGCCGTGCGCCGTGAGCACCATGTAGAAGGTGTCGGCTTCCAGCCAGCGCACGGCCGGCCAGCGTGTCAGCACGACGCCGATGGCGAGCACGCCGCCGATCAGCAGCCAGACCACGGCGATGAAGGCGTTGGCCTTCATCAGCCATTCGGCCTGGTGTTCGAACTGCAGGCCCGAACGCGGGCAGGTACGGTACGTGGTGGTGGTGCTCATCGCCCGTTCCTCATTTCACGTAGACGCGACCGACCATCTTGTGATGGCCGATGCCGCAGAACTCGTTGCACACCACCGAGTAGGTGCCCGACTGGTTGGGTGTGACGGTGACCACGTGCTCGAAGCCCGGCACGATCTGGATGTTGATGTTGGCCGGCTGCAGCGAGAAGCCGTGGTTGTAGTCCATCGACGTCAGGTGCAGCTTGTAGGTCTTGCCCTTCTCGAGTTCGAGCACGGGGTAGAAGCTCCACAAGCGCGCGATGAAATACACGTCGCTGCCTGCCGGGGGCGCGACCACGGGCGTGGCGTTTTCGTCCTTCTCGATCCGCACCGTGTACTTGTCGACCATGGCCTGGGTCTTGGCCATGAACATCTCGGGCGTGGTGCGGTAGGTCTCGGTGGACAGGTTCTGTTTGCCCCAGACGTGCCAGCCCACCATCATGGCGAACATGATCAGGCACCAGACCAGCGCGATGGCGATCCACGTGCCCTCGACACGGTCGATCGGATGTTTGTACCAAAGGCGTTCGGCAGGCGGGAGGATGGCGCTCATGGGGTTGTCCTCGCCTACTTCGCCATCGGCAGGGTGAGGATGTCGACGACGCCCCAGACGGTGTAGACCATCATGGGCACGAAGACACCGATGAAGAGCAGCAGGAAGGGGTTGTCGAGCAACTGCTGCACCCAGGGCACGGGGTCGTTCTCGTCGTCATGTGTGTCGTGCGTGTTCATGGTCGTTTCTCCTTCGTCGGGTCGCGGGCGTGCAGCGGGTGCTACATGGCCCGATGCCCCGGGGTGGCAGGCTCGGGGCATTCTGTGGCGCGCACGCCGCAGCGAAAAATGAACCAGTTCAAGGATTCGCGGCCTGACCCACCCAGGAAGACCCGCATGCCAGCGAACACGTGGCGGTGCGTTGATGCGCCCGTTACGATGAATCGCGAAGCCTCCTGCCGATGACCGAAGACCGCCGCCCCCTCGAAGACCGTCGCCTGTTGACGCTGCGCCGTCTGGCTTGGGCCTGCCTGCTGCTGATGCTGGTGGTGACCAGCGCCAGTGCCTGGTTGCGCCTGGCGCAGCCGCGCCCGGCCTGTGTCGACTGGCCCGGTTGCCGCAGTGCCGATCGGCCCGCAGCAGCGGCGGTTGCGCCAGCGCTGCTGGGCG
>JALHRS010000242.1 GCA_022841325.1 Lysobacterales bacterium
CGGCCCGGCCGGGGCGGTGCTCGGCTCGGCGCTCGCCGCGCGGCTGGTGGCGCGCTTCGGCGCGCGGCCGGCCGCCTTTGCCGGGATGCTGCTCAACCTCGCCTCCGTCGCGGTGGCTTCGGGTTGGAGCGGCGCCACGGACATTGCCGCCATCGGCTTCTGGCTCGCGCTGGGCGGCATGGGGATCGGCCTGTTCCAGGTCGCCTATTCGGACCTGGTGATCGCGACGCTGCCTCCCGAGGAGCGCGGCGTCGCTTCCAGCCTGACCAACTTCACCCGGACGCTGGGCGTCGTCGCCTGCGCGGTCATCGGGTCGGGGCTGTTTCGCCATGCCGAATCACAGGCGCTCGCGGAAGGGGCGGTGGCCAGCGCCGCGTTCCTGCAGGGCTACGCGCACGCGTTCGGCAGCGTGGCGGCGGGCGTCGGCCTGTTCATCGCCCTGACCCTGCTGCGGCCGCGGGTCTGGTTCCCGCGCTAGACTTCCGGCCATGAACGCCAAACACGACGCTGAACTGTTCCGCGCCCAGCCCGTCGTCCACGCCATGACCCGCGAATCGCTGGGCGAGGGCGGACGCCTGGCCTGGGATTTCCTCCACCTGTTCGCCGAGCGGCGCTACGCCGAGGCCAACGCCTTCCTCGCGCCCGGCTGCGTGATGCTGTTCCCCGGCAACATGGCCTTCACCGACTGCACCGAACTGCCCAAGCGCGCATCCACCATCTACCAGTGGGTGAAGAAGGTGTTCGAGCGTGTGGATGAATTCCAGGCAGCGGACGCAACGGTGGTCTACAACTACGGCACCCTGCGCGGGCAGTGGGCCGACGGCGAGCCCTTCGAGGGCATCCGCTACATCGACCGCTTCCTCATCAAGGGCGGCCGGATCGTCGACCAGAAGGTCTGGAACGACCTCGCGGTGATGGCGGCGCGGCGCTAGACCGCGGAGCGCCGCGCGCCCCAGCGGCGCGGACGCCGCAAGCGGGAGCTGAACGGCACCGCGACGCGGAAGTACTCCTGGCCGTGATAGGCGGCATAGTCGCGCTTGCCGTCCGGCCCGATGCGCCAGCGGCGATGGACCCAGCGATGGCCTTCCGGCGCGGGTTCCACCACCGGCTCCGGGATCCCGGCCAGCGCGCGCTGCGCCGCGGCCAGCTTCGATGCGGCCGCCGCTTTTCCGGCAATGACCACCAGCAGGGCGCCCAGCGCCGGCGCGGCCGCGTGGGCCCATTGCCCCGTGCCCGAGCTCCAGTTCTCCAGCACCGGATCGCTCACCGCCATCTCGCCCGCGACCCAGCCCAGCACGCCGCCGCCGATGGTGATGATGATCGGGAAGCGCGTCATCAGCTTCAGGATCAGCGTGCTGCCGTAGATGATGAGCGGGATGCTGATGCCCAGGCCCAGGACCAGCAGCACCACGTTGCCCTTGGCCGCGGCCGCGACGCCAAGCACGTTGTCCAGGCTCATGACGAAGTCGGCGACGATGATGGTCTTGATCGCGGACCACAGGTGCGAGGCGCCGTCGATGTCCGCCTCGTCGTCCTCCGGGATCAGCATCGCGATGCCGATCCAGCCCAGCAGCACCGAGCCGATCAGCTTGAGGAAGGGCAGCCCGAGCAGCAGCACGGCGATGAAGGTGAGCACGATGCGCAGCGCGATG
>JALHRS010000243.1 GCA_022841325.1 Lysobacterales bacterium
GCAGTGACGCCGGTCGCCCGTGGCTCGGCTTCGCTTCCGCCAGGATGCCCGGGAAATTGCCGAGGTTGCTGCCGGCGTAGAATTGGCTGTCGCTGTTGAAGATTTCGTCGTACCAGCACGCCTCCGGCACGCCGATGTTGTATCCAGGGCGAGGCACGGGCGTGAAGTTCACGCAGACGACGACGTAGTCCTGCGGATCTTTCGCTTTGCGGATGTAGACCAGGATGCTGTCGTTGTAGTTGTGGCAGTCGATCCACTCGAAGCCGGTGTATTCGAAATCCACTTCATGCAGCGAGCGTTCGCGGCGGACCAGTTGGTTCAGGTCCGCGACCATCTTTTTCAGGCCGCGGTGCGAATCCCACTGCAGCAGATCCCACTGCAGGCTGGTGTCGTAGTTCCACTCCAGCCATTGGCCCCATTCGCCCCCCATAAAGAGCAGCTTCTTGCCGGGGTGTGTCCACATGTAGGAATAAAGCACGCGCAAGTTCGCGAACTTCTGCCAGAGATCGCCCGGCATCTGGTCGAGCATCGAGCCTTTGCCGTGGACCACTTCGTCGTGCGACAGCGGCGAGACGAAGTTTTCCGAGAAGGCGTAGATCAGGCTGAACGTCAGCTCGTCGTGATGATACTTGCGGTGGATCGCCTCGTGGTGCATGTAGCGGATGGTGTCGTTCATCCAGCCCATGTTCCACTTGAGGCTGAAGCCGAGCCCGCCCAGATACGTGGGCCGCGAAACGCCGCCCCACGAAGTGCTCTCCTCGGCGATCGTCAACACGCCGGGATGCTGCAGATGTACCTGCTCGTTGAATTCCTTGACGAATTCAATCGCCTCCAGGTTCTCGCGGCCGCCGTACATATTGGGGATCCATTCCCCTTCGTTGCGGCTGTAGTCGAGATACAGCATCGAGGCCACGGCGTCGACGCGCAGCCCGTCGATGTGATACTTGTCCAGCCAGAACAGCGCGTTCGCCAGCAGGAAGTTGCGAACTTCGTTGCGGCCGTAGTTGAAGATCAGCGTGCCCCAGTCCGGGTGCGCGCCTTGCCGCGGATCGGCATGCTCGTAGAGATGCGTGCCGTCGAAATAGGCCAGCCCGTGTGCGTCGCGCGGGAAATGCGCCGGCACCCAATCCAGCACGACGCCGATGCCGTTTTGATGGCAGTGATCGACGAAGTACATGAAGTCCTGCGGCGAACCGTAACGGCTGGTCACCGCGTAGTGGCCGACCGTCTGGTAGCCCCAGCTTCCGCTAAACGGATGCTCACTGACCGGCATCAGTTCGATGTGCGTGAAGCCCATCTCCAGCACGTACTCGACCAACTGGTGCGCCAGCTCGCGGTACGTCATCCAGCGCTGGTGATCGTCGCCGGGGCGGCGCCAACTTCCCAGATGCACTTCGTAGAAGGTCATCGGGGCGTCGAGTGAATTGCGCTTAGGACGCTCGGAGATCCAGGTCGCGTCGTGCCATTCATAGGAATCGAGATTGGCAACCTTCGACGCCGTGCGCGGCGGCACTTCAGCGGCGAAGCCGAATGGATCGGTCTTCTCGAACGTCATCCCGCCGTTGCGGATGTTGAACTTGTAGATCGCGCCCTCGGTCAGCCCCGGCACGAACAGTTCCCAGATGCCACTCGGGACGCGCTTCCGCATCG
>JALHRS010000244.1 GCA_022841325.1 Lysobacterales bacterium
ATGGAGCCTGCGACTGCCCTGCGCGGCCCAAGGGTGGCACGCCTCGTGGGGTCGCCTCTCGAGCGAGGGTTTAGGCCTCAACACTGTTCGTTTAATTGAAGGAAGGCCCCAGGAACTCATTGCGTCGCTGCCTGGGCGCGGGTTTGGCGACCAGTCGGCCGGCGGGCTTGGCCAACTGCGGTGTGAAGTCGCACGGCACGTTGCGTGGCACATCTCTCCGGTGGCTGGCGTACGACGAATTGCGTCGCTTGACCATTCGGGGCGAGATGCGATCACGCGTGTGCACGCAGCGCAGCCGCGCGCTGGCGTCCAGAACGGCGCGGTAGCCGCGCTGGCGCTTCCGTGGGTGCTTTGGGGGGAAAAGCCCCGGAGCGGGGCTGCTCGCGCTTGAGCAGCTGCACGTGTGCGGTGAACGACAGGTCTTCGTCGTCTTGGCCCGAGCGCGCCGCGCCCTGGTGCAGCAACCAACGCACCGCATAGTGGGCCAGAACCCATCCGTAAAACTCCTGGCGCACGAGTTCGGCGGTCTTGCTGCGCAGCACCCTTCGACCCTGGCGCAGATGAGTCTTGAGCTCATCGAAGACTTGCTCGATCTGCCAACGCCGGTGGTACAGCCTCGCCAGCTCGAGCGCCGGTGCCTGCTGCGGGTCCAGCAAGCTCGTGATCAACCGGTAGCGAGCCTGGCCGCTTGGAGTGCCGGGCAGCTGGTACTCGATCACGCGCACCACGCTGGCTTGCGGTGCGGCGGCTTGCGTGGCGCGCCGGTTGGATGCCTTGGCTGGCCTGGGCTCCAGCTCGCTCAAGTACGAGCCATCGCTGAGCATCTGCTTGACCGGCAGCAGCCGGTTGTCGCTGGCGCGCCAAAGCAACTGCGCCCCGGTGGCCAGCGCCTGCTGCCATTGCGCCGTACCGTTGAAGCCCCGATCGGCCAGACACAACATGCCCGGCTCCAGCGCCCCCAGCAACCAGCGGCAAAGCTCCCACTCGTCGCCCCGATACGGGCCGATCTCAGCAGCCAGGATGGCGTGCGTCGCGCACTCGGCCAGCACCACGCACTGCGCCTGCGGATAGCCAGCGTGCCCGGTGCGACTGCCAGGCCTGCCGAACTCCTTGACCACGGGGGCCTCGTCGGCCAGCTCCACACGGCTGCCGTCGATGGCCACCACGCGCAAGCCGGCATAGAACGCCTGCGGCAGCGCGCGAGCGTCGGCCATCGGCATGCAGCAGCTGCGCATGAGATCGCGCAACGGCGCCGCGCCGATGCGGCTGCGCAGCTCGCTGATGCTGCTCTTGGCCACCGCAGGCGGAGGTGCAGCACCGGCCGCCCAGGCCAGGCCCTCGGCCACGGCACTGAAGACCGACTCGTAGGAGGCCTCGGGATACAGGCTCAGCGCCATCGCGTAGTAGGCGCCAGCCACGGCCGGAAAGCGTCGAATGCGTTGGGAGTTGCAGCCGTGGACATCCAGCGCCTGGTGCACCTGCTCGGCTGGGAATACACGGGCAAGCAGGCTGATACTGAGATAGTCCGCCAGCCGGGCTCCTGAGCCCAGTTCCGCCTTGGTTCGAGCCATGACTTCCCCTGGGGGTTGCACATGGCAGAAGTGTGCGCTACAAACTTCTATCCGAACAGTGTTGACGCCTAACCCCTC
>JALHRS010000245.1 GCA_022841325.1 Lysobacterales bacterium
CCGGTGCCGGTGAACAGCCATTGCGCCCCGACCGTGGCCTTGCCCCACAGGTTCCAGTATTTGAACAGCGTCACCGGCTGGCTGGCCGCGAACTGCATGTAGATCTCAAGGTGGTCCTGCAGGTTCGCGCCGACGCCCGCACGGTCTGCCAGCACCGGAATCCCGTGTTCGGCCAGATGCGCCCCCCGCCCGATACCCGACAGCATCAACAGCTTCGGTGTGTTGATCGACGAGGCCGACAGGATCACCTCCCGCCCGGCACGGATGACCTGCACCTGATCGCCGCGCGCAATCTCGACGCCGACCGCGCGCTTTCCTTCGAACACCACACGCCGCGCAAAGCCCCGCACCACCTGCACATTGCCCCCCGCCACCGCGGGCTTGAGGTAGGCATTCGCCGCCGACCAGCGCCGCCCCTTCCAGATCGTCGCCTCCATCGGGCCGAATCCCTCCTGCTGCGCGCCGTTGTAGTCGGTGGTGACCGGATAGCCCGCCTGCTCACCCGCCTGAATGAAGGCGTCGAACAAGGGGTTCGACCGTGGCCCGCGGGTGATGTGCAACGGCCCCTCGCTGCCGCGATACTCCGGCCCCGACCCGCCGTGCGAATGTTCCATCCGCTTGAAATAGGGCAGCACATCGGCATAGCCCCACCCATCCGCGCCCATCTCGGCCCAGGTGTCATAGTCGCGGGCATGGCCGCGCACATAGACCATCCCGTTGATCGAGGATGACCCGCCGATCACCTTGCCGCGCGGTGTCGCCAGTACCCGGCCGTTCAGATGCGGCTCCGGCTCGGTCTGAAAGCCCCAGTCGTAGATCCCCATGTTCATCGGATAGGACAGCGCACCCGGCATCTGGATGAACGGCCCCGCATCCGACCCGCCGTGTTCGATCAGCATCACCCTGCGACCGGCTTCCGCCAGCCGGTAGGCCACAGCGCAGCCGGCAGACCCCGCTCCGACGATGACGTAATCGGCGTGCATCAAAGCCTCCCCAGTTCCGTATCAAGGTGGCGCACCGCCACGGCCACCGCCGCCGCACCATCCGCCGGCCCCGATTTCAGCACCTCGCGCAGATAAAGCCCGTCGATCAGCGCACCGAGGCCCGCCGCCACATCTGCCGCCCGCAGCCCGGCGATGGGCTTCAGCGCATGCACAAGGTTCGACTGCAGCCGGTTCTGATAGACCGCCAGCAACCGCTTCGCCTCGGGCACCGTCTGCGCCAGCACCCAGAAGTTCAGCCAGGCGCTCACCGTCTCGCGGCGAAAGTTGCCGGGGCTGAACGACGCCCTGAGAATCGCCCGGACCCGCCCCTCCGGCCCCTCGGCCACCGCCAGCGCGCCCCGCACCTCGGCACCGTACAGCGTCAGGACGTGCCGCATCGCTGCCAGGAACATCTCTTCCTTCGACCCGAAGTAGTGATGCGCCAGGGCCGACGACATGCCCGCCCGCTTGGCAATCTGGCTGACCGTCACGTCCAGCGACCCGACCCTGCCGATTTCCACAATCGTGGCTTTTACCAAAGCATCCTTGCGAATAGGCTCCATTCCAAGCTTCGGCATCGGCGCGGCCTCATAAAACACTTGCCAAACCGTATC
>JALHRS010000246.1 GCA_022841325.1 Lysobacterales bacterium
GGGGTCTGATGCACCGGCGCAGGCAAACGGATGTGCGTCTCGCGCTCGCTGCGGTCGGTCAGGCGGAGGCGCAGCGTGATCTCGCGGCAGGTCTGCGCCTGGGCGGTCAGTCGCTCGGTGAGAGTCACAGCCAACGATCCCAGCACCTGTTCCAGAATAAGCCGGTCATCAAGCGGCGGCTCCAAGGGCTGTCCAGCTCGCTCGACCTGCGGCGGCTGCCACTGCGCCACCCGGCGCGGATCATCCCCGCAGGCCAGTCGATGTAAACGAACACCTTCCTTGCCAAATTGAGCCAGTAACGCCGCTCTGGGCATGACGGCGATCTGCCCCAGCTGACGCAAGCCGAACAAGTCCAGGCGGCGAGCGGTTTCCGGTTCGAGCGCGGCCGTCTCCACTGGCAGCGGCGCGAGGAAAGCTGCCTCCTCACCTGGTCGCACCAGCCGGAGCGCGTGGGTATGTGCTGCGACTACGGCAGCGGCTCCCGCAGTGAAGCGATTGGCCGCCAGCCCGATGCTGGCGTTCAGCCCGTGCGACTCAAGCAGGCGGGACTGCATGGCACGGGCCAGTCCCTCGCCCTCTGATGCCCGCAGTCTACCCAGATCAACAAACACACAAGCCGTTTGCAGGAACACCCGCTCGGCTTCGATCCACTGACTGTAGTCGGTGAGCAGCGCCATTACCGCCTCCAGCGCTCGGCGGATACGGCTGAGGGCGACCACTTCGATCTGCGCCTCCGGGCAGAGCGCCCGCGCCCGGCTGACGCTCTGCCCGACTACGACTCCTGCACCTTCAGCCTGCGGACAGGTCGCCACCACCCGACCCCGCCCTTTGGGATAGCGCACCAGCACCAGCGGATGCTCAGCCAGTGCCGGATCATCCCGCCCGATGACGCGGGTTGCAAAGTGCGGTATTCGCAGGCAAGCGATCATGCGACCTCGAAGGGAATATCCAGGTCAACGCTGCGGGCGGTTGTGACCGCCCCGCGCAGGAGCGTCACCCGCGAGCGACACCCCATCACGGCCCGCCCCCTTCGCAGCCAGGCGCGACGCTCGATGAGCAGGCTGACGGCGGTCAGTGAACGGGCTACAGGTCGCGCACCCGGCGGTAGATCGTGCAGGATGACCAACGCCACCCCCGCCCGCTGGATGATCCCGACCAGGCGGCGCAACTCATCTACTGCGACCGGATCACCCCCACTATCCAGCACAATCAGTTTGAGGCCGCCCGTCAGCAGCACCTCGCGCAGGATGTTGAGAGTCTCGTCCGGTGCATCCAACCGCAGCAAATATAACCGTTCCAGCACCACGCGGCAGCGGCTGGCAGCCAGCGGATCGAAGGTACCGGGCAGGTCGATCCACAAGGCCGAGCGCCCTTCGGCCTGTGCCGATGCGACCAGGCCATAGACCAGCGTGGTCATGCCGGATGTGACTCGCCCACCCATCTCACTCAGGCGACCGAAGGGAATACCACCGCCCAGGGCAGCATCCAACGCTGGATAGCCACTGGGAATGGTCGGGATGGCAGCAGGCTGGAGAGCGCGCAGCGGACGCAGCGCCTCGGCTCCCCACTGCGCCTGGAGGCGGGCAACGA
>JALHRS010000247.1 GCA_022841325.1 Lysobacterales bacterium
GTCTGGCTGACATCGCACGGATGGTCGCGGGGTCACTGTGACCGCCGCCCTGCCCACGGCCAGCCCGCCGCCGAACCCGCTCCGAGCCTATGCTGCCGTCACCGCAGCCTACTGGGCCTTCATGCTGTCGGACGGCGCGCTGCGGATGCTGGTGCTGTTGCACTTCAACAGCCTTGGCTTCACGCCGGTGCAGCTCGCATGGCTCTTTCTGCTTTACGAGGTTGCGGGAATCGTCACGAACCTCGCTGCGGGCTGGCTGGCAGCCCGTTTCGGGCTGGCCGCCACACTCTATGGCGGGCTGGCACTGCAGATCGGCGCGCTGGTCGCCCTTGCCCAGCTTGATCCATCCTGGGGGATCGCAGCCTCGGTCGCTTTCGTGATGGCCGTTCAGGGCGTCTCGGGTGTGGCCAAGGATCTGGCCAAGATGTCTTCGAAATCTGCCGTAAAGCTGCTTGCGCCGAAGGAGGACGGTGGTCTTTTCCGTTGGGTCGCGCTGCTTACAGGCTCGAAAAATGCCGTCAAGGGGCTCGGCTTTTTCCTCGGTGCGACGCTCCTCGCGCTGGCGGGGTTCGAAGCGGCGGTCTGGGGCATGGCCGGGGGGCTGGCCGTGATCCTGCTCGCGGTCGTCCTGTTTCTGCCCGCCGGTCTGCCGGGGCGGATGAAATCCGATGAGGCCTGGGGTGGCTGGCGATCCGGGGATGCGCGGGTGAACCGTCTGTCGCTGGCCCGCATGTTCCTGTTCGGCGCGCGCGATGTCTGGTTCGTCGTCGGCATCCCGGTGTATTTCCAGGCGGTGCTGTCGGATGGAACCGCCGAAGGCCGGCGCGAGGCGTTCTTCCTGATCGGCAGCTTCCTCGCGCTCTGGATCATCGCCTACGGCGCCGTGCAAGCCTTTGCCCCCCAGCTTCTGGGCGCAAAGGGCCAGCCCGAGGCCGAGACGACGCGCAAGGCCATCCTCTGGGCCGGGCTGCTGGTGCCGATCCCGTTCCTTCTGGCCGGGGTGGCTTGGGCGGCAGACGGACCTGCGCCATGGCTGACCGCCACCCTGATCGGCGGGCTGCTCCTGTTCGGCTTTGTGTTCGCTATCAATTCCTCCGTTCATTCCTACCTGATCCTCGCTTTCGGATCGGCCGATCGGATCACTCGCGACGTCGGATTCTACTACATGGCCAATGCGGCGGGCCGCCTGATCGGAACGCTGCTCTCTGGCCTCAGCTACCAGACTGGCGGGCTGCCCCTCTGCCTGGCCACCGCTGGCTCAATGGCGCTGGCCAGCTGGCTGGCGGCTCGCCGCCTCACGTCCATCTGACCAGCAACAGCGCCGCCGTACCGGCAGCGCTGACCGATCAGCGGATCGTACGGATTTCATCCCCGACGATCCGCCCGTCCTCCAGGGTCAGGATCCGGTCTGCACGGTCCAGGATGCGGTTGTCATGGGTGACGAGAAGCGTTGTCATGCCACGAGATGCACCGATGCGCCGCAGAAGATCGACCATGTCCGACGCGCTGTCCTTGTCGAGCGCAGCGGTCGGCTCGTCGGCCAGCAGCAGAGCAGGGTTTCCGACCAGCGCGCGGGCAATGGCGAC
>JALHRS010000248.1 GCA_022841325.1 Lysobacterales bacterium
GCCAGCGTGGCCTGCAAGCCCTGCGTGGCCCACAGCACGGCCATCACGCCGGCCCACAAGACCAGGCCGCTGACCAGCACCCGCAGCAGCCGGGCGCGCGAGAAGCGCGCGTGCGGCGGTGTCGGCGTGTGGTCGTCGATCAGCGCCGGCCCGTAGCTGACCCGTGCGCCACCGTGGGCCACACCCAGCACAAACACAGCCGGCCAGCGCCGCGCGCCGAAGTGGCCGACCAGCCCGGCCGCCAGCACGATGGCCGGAAACGGCGTGTCGAAGGCAAAGATGGCGACGAAGCTCGCCGCGGCGATGAGCCACAGCCAGCGGTTCTTCAACGCCCGGCTGCCGATGCGGTGCGCGGCGTGAAGCACCAGCGCGGTGACTGCGGGCTTGATGCCGTAGAAGATGCCGGCCACCAGAGGCTGCTCACCGAAGCGCAGGTAGACCCAGGACAGCCCGATCAGGATGAACAGCGACGGCAGCACGAACAGCGCCCCGGCCACGATGCCGCCGGCCGTGCGGTGCAGCAGCCAGCCGAGGTAGGTGGCCAGTTGCTGCGCCTCGGGGCCGGGCAGCACCATGCAGTAGTTCAGTGCATGCAGAAAGCGCTGCTCGCTGATCCAGCGCCGGCGCTCGACCAGTTCGCTGTGCATGATCGCGATCTGCCCGGCCGGCCCGCCGAAGCTGATGAAACCGAGCGTGAGCCAGAAGCGCAAGGCCTGGCCGAAGCTCGGGGCTGCGGGGGCAGTCGGGGTGGACGCAGGGGCATGGGACACGGGACCGACTATCCCATGCCCGCTCCCCTGGCATCAAACCTCGAGCGCCCCGCGCCGGATCTGGTCGCGCTCGAGCGACTCGAACAGTGCCTTGAAGTTGCCCTCGCCAAACCCTTCGTCGGCACGGCGTTCGATGAACTCGAAGAACACCGGGCCCAGCAGCGTCTGGCTGAAGATCTGCAGCAGCAGACGCTTTTCGTCGCGCTGCTCGCCGGCCTGCGTGCTGCCGTCGACCAGGATGCCGCGGGTCTGCAGTTCGGGCACCGGCAGGCCATGGCCGGGCAGGCGCTCATCCAGCATCTCGTAGTACACGTCGTTGGGCGCGGTCATCAACGGAATACCGGCCAGCTGCAGCGCATCCACGGTCGCTACCAGGTCGTCAGTCTGCAGCGCGATGTGCTGGATGCCCTCGCCGTTGAACTGCATCAGGAACTCCTCGATCTGCCCCGCGCCCTTGCCCGACTCCTCGTTCAGCGGGATGCGGATCAGGCCGTCCGGTGCCGTCATCGCGCGGCTGGTCAGGCCGGTGTATTCACCCTGGATGTTGAAGTAGCGGATCTCGCGAAAGCCGAACAGCCGCTCGTAGAAGCCGCCCCAGTACGCCATGCGCCCGCGGTAGACGTTGTGCGTCAGGTGGTCGATCAGCTTCAGGCCATGGCCGCGCGGTCGGCGATCCACACCGGGCAGGAACTCGAAATCGATGTCGTAGATGCTCTTGCCATCCTCGTAGCGGTCGATCAGGTACAGCGGCGCGCCGCCGATGCCCTTGATGGCCGGCAACCGCAACTCCATCGGCCCGGTCGGAATGTCCACCGG
>JALHRS010000249.1 GCA_022841325.1 Lysobacterales bacterium
CGCGCACTACGGCGTCGGCGGCTTCCTGGCCCAGCGGCTGACCGCCATCCTCCTGGGCGTCTACTCGATCCTGCTGATCGGCGTGCTGCTGTTCAAGGCGGACCTGTCGTACCAGGGCTGGGCAGAGCTTTTCGTGCCGGTGTGGATGAAGGTCGTGACCCTGATGGCGATCTTCGCGCTGCTGTATCACGCGTGGATCGGCGTGAAGGACATCTGGATGGACTATGTGAAGCCGACCGGCGTGCGCCTCGCACTGCAGACCGGCACCGCGTTGTGGCTCGTGTTCTGCGCCGTATGGTCGGTGCAGATTCTGTGGAGAGTGTGAGGTCATGACCTCATCGGCAAGTGGTATTCCGCGCCGTCGCTTCGACGCCGTGATCGTCGGCGCTGGCGGTGCCGGCATGCGCTGCTCGCTGCAGTTGGCGCAGGCCGGACTGAACGTGGCCGTGCTGTCGAAGGTGTTCCCGACGCGCTCGCACACGGTGGCCGCCCAGGGTGGCATCGGTGCCTCCCTCGGCAACATGACTGAGGATCAGTGGTTGTGGCACATGTTCGACACGGTCAAGGGCTCGGACTACCTGGGCGACCAGGATGCGATCGAGTTCATGTGCCGTGAGGCGCCCAAGGTCGTCTACGAGCTTGAACACTTCGGCATGCCGTTCGACCGCAACCCGGACGGCACCATCTATCAGCGTCCGTTCGGTGGTCACTCGGCCAATTTCGGCGAAAAGCCGGTGCCGCGTGCCTGTGCTGCGGCCGACCGCACCGGCCACGCGCTTCTGCACACGCTTTACCAGCGCAACGTGGCGGCCCGCACCCACTTCTTCGTCGAGTGGATGGCGCTCGACCTGATCATGGATGCCGATGGCGACTGCGTCGGCGTGATCGCGCTCGAGATGGAAACCGGCGAGCCGATGATTCTCGAAGGCAAGGTCACAGTGCTGGCCACCGGCGGTGCTGGCCGGATCTGGGCCGCTTCGACCAACGCCTATATCAACACGGGCGACGGCATGGGCATGGCCGCTCGGGCCGGCATTCCGCTCGAAGACATGGAGTTCTGGCAGTTCCATCCGACCGGTGTGGCCGGCGCCGGCGTGCTGATCACCGAGGGCGTGCGCGGCGAGGGCGGCATCCTGCTCAACGACCGCGGCGAGCGGTTCATGGAGCGCTATGCGCCGACGCTGAAAGATCTGGCACCGCGTGACTTTGTCTCGCGAAGCATGGACCAGGAAATCAAGGAAGGGCGCGGCTGCGGTCCGGACAAGGATCACGTTCTTCTCAAGCTCGATCACCTGGGCGCCGACACGATCATGAAGCGGCTGCCGTCGATCCGCGAGATCGCGATCAAGTTCGCCAACGTGGACCCGATCAAGGAACCGATCCCGGTGGTGCCCACGATTCACTATCAGATGGGCGGCATTCCGGCCAACTTCCATGGCGAAGTCGTGGTGCCGAAAGGTGGCAGTCCCAACGCGGTGGTGCAGGGCCTGTATGCGATCGGGGAGTGCGCCTGCGTGAGCGTGCACGGCGCCAATCGATTGGGTACCAACTCCCTGCTCGACCTTGTGGTCTTCGGTCGCGCG
>JALHRS010000250.1 GCA_022841325.1 Lysobacterales bacterium
CCAGACCCGCGTCCTTCCAGCTCTCGACCAACCGCTCGACGTGCTTTGATTTCAGGCTGGTGGCTCCCATATGCTGATAGCCCCAGTCGTGGAGCTGGTTGGCGATCTGGTCCAGCACACGCTCGCGGTCGCGCTGCGTGGAATAGCTGCCGTCGCGATTCCGATGGCATAGCTGTTTCAGCTCGTAGTTCAGGTCCCGCACCCGCTTCTCGCCAGGTTCATTCCCTTTCTCCCTTTGTTGCCCCTTTGCTTCTGCCCTTTGCGCTGCTGCTGGTGTGTGTAACCTGTCCGGTTAGTGTTTCTGTCCGTCCCGAACGCTAGGCGTATCGGGATCTACAAGGGACTCGGGACACCACTCCCGTTTCGTGCCGTTTCTTTGCTGCTTGCCGCCGCGGCACGCGGCATTGGCGTCGATGGCGCTTCCTGTGGGAAGCCGATTCATCGATCTGAGCCGTTGACCCAGGGCTCGGAGGGGCGCTTCTTCAGCGCGGCTTTACACTGAGCCCGCGGGGAGCGGGCGTGAGGACGGACCGCATTGCGCGGCCGTGGATGACGACGGGTCAGGGAGCCCGTCACGTGGGGTCGTCACTTGCGCCAGCCACCGATAACTCTTTGATGGCTGGGGCATCGTGCGCATCGTCACTACTGGCGTCGCCCGTAGTGACGATGCGGTTGGCGCAGAGATGCTGCCGCAGTTACGCGGCCAGAATTGCAGCAGCAACCGTATTGACTGGTGCCGCTACGATCCGCCGGCCTGAAGCAGCCACGTGCAAGTCGCACGCAGCCGCAACTGGCGCGGAACATCGCCGACTGAAACAGATGGTGCCGCTGGGGCAGTGGAGCAGGGCTGTCGTACGCGAACGCGGGCGAAGCCTTGCTGCGGCAGAGCGGCGCTCGCTGCCTGGATGTTTACTGCGGTCTGACACGTATCCCCGAGCCTTGCGGCTGCCGGTTTTCAGGAGATGAGGCCGGCTTTCACGCTCGTCTTTGCGAGCAAGGGCGATGCGATTACGGGCATCAACCGGGCTGACTCAGCCAGCGTAAGCCGATATCCAATCTCCGGCGATCCTGCGCATTATGGCGAACTCATAACGCGCGTACTACGGCAATCGCCGCGATGCGCATGTGACCACCGGATCATCGCGCAAGTTCCGCAACATGTGAAGGTGCCTGTCAGCACTGCTAACGACCTTGCAGCGCAAGCGTTGACGCGGGCAGCTTACCCACCGCCGCGCGTTCGTGCGTGT
The DNA here is from genome assembly GCA_022841325.1 of Lysobacterales bacterium. Taxonomy (GTDB): domain Bacteria; phylum Pseudomonadota; class Gammaproteobacteria; order Xanthomonadales; family SZUA-5; genus JADKFD01. Next base: position 1,248 of record JALHRS010000250.1, read on the forward strand.
GAGGCGCCGCCCGCGCGACCGTGGATAAGACATGCTCCGATCGTGATCGTGTTATTCGGTCAGGATCGACGCGGTGACCTGGAACCAAAATGTGGCAAGCGCTGTCACCTAATATAGATGCAATCCGTACTGCTCGCGCCAACGAAATGCGCCCGAGCGCCAATGATTAGCTGAAACCGGTCTGATCTCCTGGGAGCCGGTGACCGCAAGGTCTGGAGGTAGGTGTCAGTAGCTTCAACCCTGTCGGGGAGTCCCATCCCCGGCGAGGGGCGTGGTCTCCCCATTTTTCATTCAAAAGGAGACCATCATGTCGAAACAAGTTCAACCTGCGTTT
>JALHRS010000251.1 GCA_022841325.1 Lysobacterales bacterium
GGAGTTCCATTCGGCGCAGCCTGCTGCGCTTCGACCTGTCTGCCATCGATGCCGGCATGAAGGTGATCGACGCGTCGCTGACGGTCGTGGTCAACCGCGTGGCGGCGGGCGCCTTCACGGCGCCGGCCACGCTGCATCGCGTGACTCAGTCGTGGGGTGAGGGCGGTTCCAATCCGGGCGGCTCGGGAGGCGGGGACCAGGCGACCGACGGCGAGGCCACGTGGACGCTGAGGTTCTTCGGCGATGCCACCTCGGCGTGGACAACGCCGGGTGCCAGTTACGATACTGACGCCAGTGCTTCCACGGTCCTCGGTGGAACCGGGAGCTACAGCTGGACCGGTGCCGGGATGGTGAGCGATCTCAACGACTGGCTCGCGAACCCTGCTTCCAACTATGGTTGGGCGCTGATCGGTGACGAGACCAACGCACGGAGTGCGCGACGCATCTACAGCCGGGAGACCGCGCAGGATTTCCTCCGCCCCCAGCTGGAACTCACGCTTGCGCCCATTCCTGAACCGTCGACGTACGCCATGTTCGGGGTCGGTGCTCTGATTCTGGCCTTGGGCCTGCGCCGCTCCTCGAATCAACGCTGATCGATCATTCCAGAACGCGCCAGTGGCGGGCATGAAGTTCGACCGTGCCCGCCACTGCCGCATCCAGGACATCGGCGTCTGCCAGTGAACGCCCCTCCAGCCAGGGGAACGTGGAGTAGAGGACGCGCCAGACGCCCTCGCGGCTGCGTTGTGCGAGGCTGATCTCGAAGTCCAGCAGCGCGCGCGCCTCCTCGTCGTCCACGGCCCCCAGCCAGGACCGGAGGCTGGTGGCCGGACCCGGTCTTGATCGGCGAGGGCGAACTCTCATCGCGAACTCGCCGCTCATGGTGAGATAGACGGGAATCTCGCCTTCCTTCTCGAGCGCGAGCGATGCGCCCGTGCTGCCGGACACGCGTTCCCAGATCTCGAAGTAGTCCTGCTCCACGCCATACTCCCGCATGAGGTCGGGTGTCTCGAACTGCATGCGGCCGATATCGTTGAAGCCCGACGGCGGCTGGAAGTCCATGCGCCGCTCCCATCGGCACAGGTCATCTTCGACCACGGTCACACCGGCGAACCCCTGCTGGCCAGCGAGCGCGTCCAGACTCGATCGGTCTGCCTCCCCCAGACTCCCCACCGTGACATGGGCGTTGCGGCTGGCCGGAATCCGGATGTCCGAGTGCCACCGCGGCGTCTGCAGCCAGTAGACGGTCGAAGCCGTGTCGACGACCGTCGGCGTCCGAAGCAAGGTCCGCTTCCAGAGCCCGACGTACCCGGGCGGCACCTGGGCGTTCATTTCGCCAGCAGCGCCTGGATGAAGCGCGTCTCCATGGTGTTCTCGCAAGCCGGCGATTTGGCGATCTGTCCCTTGGTCTGGAGGATGTCGGCGATGGCGGCGCACGCCGTGTAGAACGACTCCGGCACAGGGGCCTTCGTGAAGGCGGTGAGCATCTCCGGAAGCGACAGCGCGTAGATGGTCTGCTGCTGCTCAAGCACTTCCTGTTCGCTGATGCCCAATGCCTTGCCGATGATCTTGGCCGCATCCTT
>JALHRS010000252.1 GCA_022841325.1 Lysobacterales bacterium
GCTGCTCGACCCGGCCTGGATCGCCGCCGTCCAGAACAGCGTGACCGCCAACCTCACCATGCTGTCGCCGATCCGGGTCTCGATGGGCGCGGCCATCCTGGCACTGTCGGCCTCCGACGCCGTGCTCTACCGCCGCGCCTGGCCGCTCGCCCTGCCCCCGTTGCTTACCGGTTTCGCTGCCATTCTGGTCCTGCTGGCGCGCGCCTGATTTGGCCGTATGATCCCGCCCGCAACGACAAATTCGCGGGAGAGAACGATGGCCAAGGTGGCATTTCTGGGTCTGGGCGTGATGGGCTTTCCGATGGCGGGGCATCTGGCCGCCAAGGGCCATGACGTGACCGTCTATAACCGCACCTTCGCCAAGGCCGAGGCGTGGACCCAGAAGCACAAGGGCAAGGCCGCCAGGACGCCGAAGGAAGCCGCGGCCGGCCAGGAGATCGTATTCTGCTGCGTCGGCGACGACAACCATCTGAGACAGGTTGTGCTCGGCGACGACGGCGCCTTCGCCGGCATGAGCAAGGGCTCGATCTTCTACGACAATACCACCGCCTCGGCCGACATCGCGCGCGAGTTCCACGGGCTCGCCAAGAAGATCGGCGTCGACTTCATCGACGCGCCGGTGTCGGGCGGCCAGGCCGGCGCGGAGAACGGCCAGCTCACCGTGATGTGTGGCGGCGAGCAGGCGCCGTTCGACAAGGCCAATCCGGTCGCCATGGGCTACGCCAAGGCGATCACCCTGATCGGCCCGCCGGGCTCGGGCCAGATTACCAAGATGATGAACCAGATGTGCATCGCGGGCCTCGTCCAGACATTGTCCGAGGCGCTCAACCTCGGCCAGCGCGCCGGTCTCGACATGGACAAGGTGATGGCCGCCATCTCCAAGGGGGCGGCGCAAAGCTGGCAGATGGACAATCGCTGGCAGAACATGGTCAACGGCAAGTTCGACTATGGCTTCGCCGTCGACTGGATGCGCAAGGATCTCGGCATCGCGATGGCCGAGGGTAAGCGCTGGAAGGCGCAGATGCCGGTGGTGGCGCTGGTCGACCAGTTCTATCAGCGCGTCCAGGAGCGCGGCGGCGGCCGCTGGGACACGTCGAGCCTGATCCAGCCGCTGCAGAAGCCGTGACCCCATGAGCGGCTACACCCTCTGGGGCCGCCCGGGCTGGGGCTCGACGATCGTCGAAGCCCAGCTCGACTGGTATGGGCTCCCCTTCACCTTCGAGCCGGTCGAGGACCTGTTCAAGACGCCGGGCGCCAAGGCCAAGCTCGAGAAGGTCAATCCGCTGGCCCAGGTGCCGACGCTCGTCCTGCCCGACGGCAGCATCATGAGCGAGAGTGCGGCCATCACGCTGCTGCTGGCCGAGGTCACCGGCAAGGACTCCCTGGTGCCCCGGGCCGGCGCGCCGGAGCGGGCGAAGTTCCTGCGCTGGCTGGTCTATATCGTGGCCAACATCTACCCGACCTTCACCTATGCCGACGATCCGGCGCGCTTCGTCTCGGTCAATGCCGCGCGCGATCCTTTTCGCGCCGCAACTGACGCTTACGCCCAACGGCTGTGGCGCCAGGTCGAGAGTGAGA
>JALHRS010000253.1 GCA_022841325.1 Lysobacterales bacterium
GAGCTGGCGGCTGTCGGTCGCCCCCATGATGGATCGTTGCGAAAACTCAGCATTGGCGCGGGTTTCCGGCTGATCGTGTGCACCAGGTGTGCATCTGCAACCGCTTCAGAGCAATGCAGCTGGGGGTGGTCGCAGGACCAGCGCAGTGGCAGCATGGGTGTCCTTCTGCCCAGGAGATCGACTATGGCGCTCCGAACGATGCTGCTGTCTCTCATTGCGCTCGCGCTCGCTGCGTGCGAGTCAACTCCGAAGCAGGTGGAAGCGGAGGGGGCCACAGTGGTGGCACAGATCCAGGCGCCGCCGGCCACCGCTTACCGCCGACTCACACAGGCTGCACGGGAGTGCTTCGCTGATAAGGCGTTCCGGGTGGACGCTGACTTCTTTCCGGACGTGAATGAGGGGCGAGTCACGCTCGCGCTCACCAGGATTACGAATACGCTGGTAACGGCCAAGCTTTCCCCAGGTCCGGCAAATACCACCACGATTCGAGCGTCGCACCAAGGCTGGGGCGAAGTTGCAGAGCGCGGCTTTGTGCCTTGGGCCAAGGGCGAACCGGGATACTGCATTACGGACTCGTTCAAGCCGAGGCCGCAGCCAGACCCCTCCCGGTGATAGCTCGCGCCAAAGAAACGGCCCCCGAAGGGGCCGAAGGGTGTCACGAGCCGCGCCAGCTACAGCCGACCCGCAGACGAAGCGTGCGCCGATGTGCACGGCGCCGCAATGGCACTCCTTCACAGCTTCAGCGCCGGCCGTAACGTTCCGCGCGATCCAGGCCCGCGACCATTCGGCGTTCCTGTGCGCGCATTTCCGCCTGCACGGCCGACATGCTGGCCACGTCACCGAAGGTGTTGTGGTTGATGATCGTCACTGGCCGCCCGCCGCCGCCTTTCATGGCGACCGGGATGCTCCTGCCGTCCGGCAGCGGCACGTAGGCTTCAGCCATGGAGCCCTCGCCGAACATCGCCATCTGGGGCGAGTTCGCCACGCCGCCGCGCGCGTAGGTGCGCAGAGGCACCGGGCCGCGGCCGGTCATCACCCCGCCGGAGGCGAAGCCGAACATCCCGGACAGCAGGCCGCCGGCCGCCGCCGCCAGCGGCTTGGTGACGTTCTCGCGCAGGAACACCTGCAGCAGGTCCTGGGCGATGCCCTTGAGCACCGTGGACAGCTTCTCGCCCTTGATGATCGCCGCCTCGAAGCGGCTCTCGAACACGTCGGCGAAGTTGATCGTGGACTTGTTCACCTCCTCGATGCCCTCGCTCACACCACCGATGCCGCGCACGATGCGGTCAAGTTCTTCCTGGCTGAAGACTTCGCCGGCCCCGATGCGCTCCTCCAGGGCCGCGGTCAGCTGGCGCTTGCGGTCGTCGCCCTGGCGGCCGGACAAGCGGTCCAGCTCCTCGTTCAGGGCCTGCGTCGCGACGCGCGCGCGCTCCATGGCATCGCTGCGGCGCGACAGCGCGTCGGAGACGTCGCCCGCGAACTGCTCCGACTTCATGAACGGCTGTTGTTTCAGCAGCAGCGCCTGCGCCTCGGTCAGCTGGGTGAGGCTGATCTTGTTGCCTTTGTAGGCCGCGGT
>JALHRS010000254.1 GCA_022841325.1 Lysobacterales bacterium
CGCCCGCCGAGGCGCACGCGCTGCTGCCCTCGCGCGCGCCCGGGCAGGAGGGCCGGGTCGAGGTCGAGGGCCTTTCCTTCCGCTACAGCCCGGAGCATCCGTTCCTGTACCGCAACCTCAGCCTTTCGCTTGCGCCCGGCCGGCTTACGGTGCTCGCCGGCCCTTCGGGCAGCGGCAAGAGCACGCTTGCCAAGCTGCTGCTCGGGTTCTACCCGGCCACGGACGGGCAGATTCGCATCGACGGACGCGACATCCGGCATTTCGCGGCCAACGAATTGCGCCAGTACTTTGGCGTCGTGCCCCAGGAGACGGTGCTTTTCTCAGGCACCGTGTACGAGAACCTGCTGGCGGCCAACCCGCACGCGGGGTTCAACGACGTGGTGCAAGCCTGCCAGCTGGCGGAGATCCACGACACCATCGAGCGCCTGCCGCAGGGCTACCAGAGCCCGATCGGGGAGCACGGCGTCGGGCTCTCGGGCGGGCAAAAGCAGCGCCTCGCCATCGCGCGGGCGCTGTTGAAGCGGCCGCGGATCCTGTTGTTCGACGAGGCCACCGCGAGCCTGGATGCCCCCACCGCAGAGAAGCTCGCGCTGACGGTGAACCGGCTGAAGGGGCAGGTCACCATCCTCTTCATCACCCACCAGGTGCCGCGCGGCCTTCAGGTGGACGAGATCTTTTCGCTTGGCGGTGAAAAGGCCACCCAGATGCGGGTCGTGGAGGACCCACAATGATGCAGGCGCGCCCCGAGGATTTCGCTCCGCCCTTGCTGCGCATCCAGCAAAGCCCGCCTGCGCCGCTGGCGGGGGTGATGCAGAAGGTTTTCCTCGCGCTTCTGGCCGGCCTGCTGCTGTGGGCGTTCCTGGGCAAGCTGGACATCGTCGCCGTGGCCGAGGGCAAGCTTGTGCCCCAGACCTACGTCAAGATCCTCCAGCCCGCCGAGCAGGGCGTGGTGAAGGAAATCCTGGTGAAGGAGGGCGAGCTGGTGAAAGAAGGCCAGGTGCTCGCACGGATGGATGCGGTGCTGGCAGGGGCGGACGTGAAGGCGCTGACGAATGAGTTCCACAGCAAGCGCCTGGCCCTGCGGCGGGCGGAGGCGCAGTTGAATGGGACTCCGCTCAAGCGCGAGGCCGATGATCCGGCCGCTCACTATGCGCAAGCCGAATCCCAGTTCCACGCCAATGTCGCCGCGTGGCAGAACGCCCTCGCGCAGGAGCGGGCAGTGCTCGACAAGGCTCGCCACGACCTTTCCGCTGCCGAGGAAGTGCGCACCAAGCTCCTACAGATCCTGCCCCACTACAAGGAGCAGGAAGCGGCCTTCGCCAAGCTCGCCAAGGATGGCTTCACCGGCCGGCTGATGTACACCGACAAGCAGCGCGAACGGATCGAGAAGGAGCAGGACCTCCGCACCCAGGACTTCAACATCCGCGCCGCGCGCTCCACCATCGAACAGTCCGAACGCAAGATTGCGCAGATCAGCGCCGACTACCGGCGTCAGCTGGAGGCCGAGCGGGTCGAGTCGTCCAACCAGATGGAGAAGGCGAAGCAGGAGCTGGCGAAGCATGA
>JALHRS010000255.1 GCA_022841325.1 Lysobacterales bacterium
CTGCTAGGCAGGCCATTCCACAGAACGGCACCCCAACCCCGCCAAAAAACCAGCCGGGGCTGTGTCAGTTAAACGGTGTAACTCCTGAGGGAAGAAGGAGTGCATTGTGACTGATGTGATGATTGATGAGAGGCGGCCCAGGTGCCCGACGAGGAGCAGGCTTCTGTTGCCAGCGCATCAATGTCGGAAACGGGGCGCCGGCAGCCGCATACGTGAACACCAACGGCAACCCGAAGTAGGCGCTGAGCGTTCCGGCCGTTGGATTGAAGATGGGCACCAAGAGCTGGGCCCCGATGCTTGGCAGCGTGAGCGCGTTGAGTGCGTTGGTGAAGTTTTGCGCGATCTGTCGGGGGATGGAGGGTGGCATCAGATTTGTGAGGTACTGCGCTTCTTGGGCAGGAAGATTCATGATGGTGAACAGGTCACCCAGGGGGCCAAGCAATTTGGGAAATGCGGTGGCACTTATCGTAGTTCCCACCAGGTTGACGGACACGTTTGTGGTGTCGAACCCGGTCACCAAGAGGTTCGCGAACGCACTGCCCAGGTCAGCAAGGGCGGCGTCGTAATTGCCGACCAACAGTTGCTGGAACGCCACCTGAACGCTCGCTCCGAACGCGGGCAGCCCGGCCGCCAAGGTGCTGAGCCCATTGCTCGCCGAGGTGACGAACGTCTGGGCGAAGCCGATCTGGGTGGCGACGAACTGCTGGATGTACTGCGCCGCGGGGAACGCCACGAGCTGCTGGATGGCCGCCTGGATGGCTAACGGCAGATTCGCCAGGGTGGCGGGCAGGTTTTGGATGGCGCCGGCGAGCGCGGTAGCGACCTGCTGCGCGTAGCGCTGCTGGTTGGCCAGGAGCTGTCGGAGCAACGGGAACGGGTCTGCGGCCCAAGCACTGCCAAGTGCTTGCAGGTTGGTGGTCGTGTTGGCGATCAGTTGCCCGTAAGCACCGCCCGGAGCGGCGGTGGCCGCGCTGGGCGTCCACAGCGCGGAGCGCGATGCGGACCGGTACGCCTGGGCTGGCGCGTCCGCGGCGTAGGTGAGAGTCATTCCGGCATTGGTGATTTCGGCCCTTACGTAGGCCGCCGCACCGCCATTCAGCAACCGAACGAACTCGGTGTGGTACGAAGCGGCTTGAGCGCTGAGGGATTGGAACTCCCGGCCGTAGCTGCCGAACAGTTGCGAGATGGCGGCAGATACCTCGTCGGCGGCGGCCGTCAGTACCTCGGTGGTGGGGGCCGCTGCCGCGGTCGTCGCCCGCTGGAGGGCCGAGCCGATGCCCGCCAAGTCTTCGGCCGCGGCCGTGACCAGATCCGGCGATGTGACCAAGAACGACACCTGAAATTCCCCTCGACCGATTTGCCGGCGACCCTGTGGTCAGTGATTGCAGCGTAGTGTCACCAAGCCAGGGGCGGCGCCATTTTGAGCGTCAGGGTGTGCAATACGCCGATTGGCGCTGTCTCGACTTGTGCAGTATGCATAGCCGCCCAGTCGGGCCGCACGACTGTCAGCGCCGTTTGAGGCGCACCGGCACCGAAACCGGCCCGCGCAGCGACGGCGTG
>JALHRS010000256.1 GCA_022841325.1 Lysobacterales bacterium
GATGCTGGCCGAACGCGCGGCCCGCCAGGCCCTCAGCCTCAACGACCCGGGCGCCAACGCGCGCGCCCACGCGCAACTCGGCCGCATCCACGCGATCCGGGGGGAGTACCCGCTGGCGCTGGCCGAGTCGGAACGCGCCCGCTTGCTCAACCCCAGCGATCCCGTCGTCGCCGAGGTGCGTGGCGATACCCTGTTGTGGGCCGGTCGAACCCAAGAAGCCGTGGCGTTGGCGGAGAGTGCGCTGCGTCTGGACCCGGCCGGGCGCCGTTCCCCGGTGCGGCAGATCATCGTCGGTGCCTACTTCGCCGCCGAGCGCTACCCCGAGGCTTTGGCCGCGTGCGAACGAGCGCTCGCCGAACACCCGGATCTGCCCTTCCTGCACACCATGCGCGCCGCGCTCCTGGCCCAGGCAGGCAGGCTCGACGAGGCGCGCCAATCCCTCGCCGAGGTGCGGCGGCTGCAGCCCAACTTCCCGCTTGCGGAATTCGGCAACCGCTTTGCGGACGCTGCGGTCAGGGAACGCTTTCAGGCGGCGTTGCGCAAGGCGGGGGGGTGAGCCTGGGTACCCTGCCCAGGTCTTCAGTTCTTCCAGGGGTTGATCACTGCTGCGCCGGCCGCTTCGAAGGGGCCGGTGTCGCGAGTGGCCACGGTCAGTCCGTTTGCCGCGGCAATGGCGGCGATGTAGCCATCGGCGCTGGCAATGGCCAGCCCCGATAAGCGCGCCTTGGCCAGCAATTCCGCATAGGCCTGGGTGCAGCCCAGGTCGAAGGGCAGCACGCGGCCCGCAAACAGCGGCAGCACCCGCGTCTCCAGGCTCTCTTGCAGGCCAGCCTGGCGCTTGCCCGCCGGCAGCAACGCCAGGCCGGCGCGCAACTCGGCCACCGTGATGGCCGACAGGTACAGCGTTTCCAGGGCCTGGGCGTCGATCCAGCGGATCACGCGTGCGTCGGGTGCGGGGCGCAGCGGCTCCGACACCACGTTCGTATCGAGCAGGATCAATCGAAGCTCACCGGGCGGGCGGGGGCCTTGCTGCGCACCTGTTCAAAGACGGCAAACTCTCCATCGCTCAGCTTTGCGCGCTTTCCCATGTCGGCCAACAGCGAGCCCAGCTTCACCCTCCCCTTCGGGCTGAGCGCGGACTCCAGGATCTCGCGCACCTCGGCCTCCATGCTGTGCCCGCGTTGAGTGGCACGCGCGCGCAAGGCGCGGTGAACCTCGTCGCTGATGTTGCGCACGGTCAGCATGGCCATCTTCATCCCCTCTGGATGCCGTCAACGCATGCATTCTACTGTCCTGCATGCATTCGCACTGAGGCGACGGTCCGCGCAGCGATCGGGATCCGGTGGCGATGGCCGCTCGCGTGGAGTCACTTGCGCCGGTCCCATTGCTGCCTGGCCCGCGCCACGGTCTCGGCCGCCTGCGCGTCGGCGGGCATGCGCTCGGCGGTGCTGAAGAGGTAGAGCTTGCCGCCCACGATCTTCCACACCATGGGGTCGCTCTGGCCGATGAAGCCCTTGCTGAGCCCGGCGGTGCACAGGCCGTCGAACT
>JALHRS010000257.1 GCA_022841325.1 Lysobacterales bacterium
CATCACGATCACCGCCCCGGAGCCCAGCATCGAGCCCGCCTTGGCGACGGAGTCGTAGTCCATGTCGGTCTGCATCATCACGTCCGCCGGCAGCACCGGCATGGACGAGCCGCCCGGGATCACGGCCTTCAGCTTATTCCCGCCCCGCATGCCGCCCGCCATCTCCAGCAGCTTCGCGAACGGCGTCCCCAGCCGGACCTCGTAGTTGCCGGGCCGCGCCACATGGCCGGTGACCGAGAACAGCTTGGTGCCGCCGTTGTTGGGCTTGCCCAGCGCGAGGAACGCCTCGCCGCCGTGGCGCAGGATCCAGGGCGCTGCGGCGAAGGTCTCGGTGTTGTTGATCGTGGTCGGCTTGCCGTACAGGCCGTAGCTGGCCGGGAAGCGCGGCTGGCCCTTCTTGCCCTCGAGCGACTCCAGCAGCGCGGTTTCCTCGCCGCAGATGTAGGCGCCATAGCCGGGATGGGCGTGCATCTCGAAGCTGAACTCCGAGCCGAGGATGTTCTTGCCGAGATAACCGGCCGCGTAAGCCTCCCGCAGCGCCTCTTCATACTGCTCGTAGACCTGCCAGATTTCGCCGTGGATGTAGTTGTATCCCGCCGTGGCGCCCATGGCGTAGCCGGCGATGATCATGCCCTCGATCACCGCGTGCGGGTTGTAGCGCAGGAGGTCGCGATCCTTACAGGTGCCCGGCTCGCCCTCGTCCGAGTTGCACACCACGTACTTCGCGCCCGGGAACTGCCGCGGCATGAAGGACCACTTCAGGCCGGTGGGGAAGCCCGCGCCGCCGCGGCCGCGCAGGCCGGACTTCTTCACCTCGGCGACCACGTCCTCGGGCTTGACCTTGTCCTGGATGATCTTCCGCAGCGCCTGGTAGCCGTCGCGCGCCTCGTAGTCCTTCAGGCGCCAGTTCCGGCCGTCGAGCCCCTTCATCAGGATCGCCTCCGGGCCGTAGTCGATGAAGGCCATGGCTACTTCAACTCCTTCAGCAGCGCGTCGATCCTGTCCTTGGACATGTAGTCGTGCATCGCCTTGTTGTTCACCAGGATCACCGGCGACATGGCGCAGGCGCCCATGCACTCGCCTTCCTTGAGCGTGAAGCGGCCGTCCGGCGTGGTCTCGTTGAAGTCCACGCCCAGCTTCGCCTTGAGGTGGTCGGCCGCCTCCAGCGAGCCCTGCAGGCCGCAGGGCAGGCAGGTGCAGATGGTGAGCTTGTACTTCCCCGTGGGCTTCAGGTTGTACATGTTGTAGAAGGTGGCCACCTCGTAGACCGCCACCGGCGCCATGCCGAGGACCCCGGCCACCGCGTCCATGGTCTCGGTGGCGAGCCAGCCCTTCTCGTCCTGCGCGATCACCAGCGCCGCCATCACCGCGGACTGCTTCTGGTCCGCGGGGTACTTGGCGACTTCGCGGTCGATCTTCTTCAGTGATTCGGCGGAAAGGATGCTCATCGCGCGGTCACCTGTCGATTTCCCCGAACACGATGTCCATGGTGCCGATGATGGCCACCGCGTCCGCGATCATGTGGCCGCGGGACATCTCGTCC
>JALHRS010000258.1 GCA_022841325.1 Lysobacterales bacterium
CGGTCGCCGAAGCTGGGGAGTAAAGCGACTCTCATTCGGGTGGAAGTACGACCAAGATGCTGGGTTTGGTCCGGGTCGCGCTCAAGCGGCCTTATACGTTCGTCGTTATGGCGTTGTTGATCCTGATCGTCGGGCCGCTCGCGGCCCTTCGCACACCGGTCGACATTTTTCCCGAAATCAAGATTCCCGTCATCGCCGTGGTCTGGCAGTACACCGGCCTGCCCCCCGACCAGATGTCGGGCCGCGTGATGCTGAACTTCCAGCGTGCGCTGACCACCACCGTCAACGACATCGAGCACATCGAGGGCACGTCCTACACCGGCGTCGGCATCGTGAAGATCTTCTTCCAGCCGGGCGTCGACATCAGCATTGCCAATGCCCAGGTCACCGCGATCGCGCAGACCGTGCTGCGGCAGATGCCGCCCAATATCACGCCGCCGCTGATCCTGAACTACAACGCCGCCACGGTGCCGATCATCCAGCTCGCGCTGGCTGGAAAGGGCGTGTCGGAGCAGGCGGTTTTCGATCTCGCCATCAACACGGTCCGCACGCCGCTGGTCACGGTTCCGGGCGCCGCCATCCCGTTCCCCTTCGGCGGCAAGTTCCGCCAGATCCAGATCGACCTCGACCCGGCCGCCCTGCAGGCGCGCGGCCTGTCGGCGGCCGACGTGGCCAATGCCCTGGCCGCCCAGAACCTGCTGACGCCGGTCGGCACGCAGAAGATCGGCGGGCACGAGTATGCGATCCAGCTCAACAACGCGCCGTCCGACTTCAATGCGCTGGCCGACATCCCGGTGTTCGCGGCCAACGGCACCGTCGTCTATCTGCGCGACGTGGCGCAGGTGCGCGACGGCAATCCCCCGCAGCAGAACATCGTGCATGTCGACGGCGGACGGTCGGTGCTGCTGGCCGTGCTCAAGAACGGCAGCACTTCGACGCTGGCGATCATCGCGGGCATCAAGGAACGTGTGGCGGATCTGAAGCGCGTTCTGCCGGAGAACGTTTCGCTGGCCATCCTCGGCGATCAGTCGCTGTTCGTCGAAGGCGCCGTGTCGGGCGTGGCCCATGAAGCGGTGCTGGCCGCCGTGCTGACCAGCCTGATGATCCTGCTCTTCCTGGGGAGCTGGCGTTCGACTGTGATCATCGCCATCTCGATTCCGCTGGCCATCCTGGGGTCGATCGCGCTGCTGGCGGCGTTCGGCGAGACGCTCAACATCATGACCCTGGGCGGGCTGGCGCTGGCCGTCGGCATCCTGGTCGACGACGCCACCGTCACCATCGAGAACATCAACTGGCATCTCGAGCAGGGCAAGGACGTCGAGTCCGCCATCATGGACGGTGCTCGCCAGATCGTGACGCCGGCCTTCGTCTCGCTGCTCTGCATCTGCATCGTGTTCGTGCCGATGTTCTTCCTCGAGGGGGTCGCCCGCTTCCTCTTCGTGCCGATGGCCCTGTCGGTGATGTTCGCCATGATCTGCTCGTTCCTGCTGTCGCGCACGCTGGTGCCGACCATGGCGAACTACCTGCTGAAACCGCAT
>JALHRS010000259.1 GCA_022841325.1 Lysobacterales bacterium
ATCGTCGTGGATCCGCGCAGGACCGATACGGCCGCAAGTGCCGATCTGCACTTGGCCGTCGTGCCCGGCACGGACCTCGTCCTGCTCAACGCGATCCTGCATGTGTTGATCTGGGAGGACCGAATCGATCGCGAGTTCATTCGTGACCATACCGAAGGCTTCGACGAACTGCGCAGCGTCGTGAGCGAGATGACGCCGGCGCTTGCCAGCCAGCTCTGTGGTGTGCCCGTGGACGATATCCTCACCGCAGCGCGCTGGTTCGGCGCAGCCGGGGCGGCGCTGTCCATGTGGTGCCAGGGCCTCAATCAGTCGACCCACGGCACCCACAACACGGCCGCGATCGTGCATCTGCATCTGGCGGCCGGACAGATCGGTCGTCCCGGGGCCGGGCCGCTGTCGCTGACCGGGCAACCCAATGCCATGGGGGGGCGCGAAGTCGGCGGGATGGCGAATCTGCTGACTGCACATCGAGATCTCGGGAGCGCGCAGGACCGCGCCTGGGTCGCGAACTTCTGGGGCATCGATGCCGTGCCCGAACATCCCGGTAGAACGGCCGTGGAATTGTTCGATGCGCTCGAAAGCGGCGCCGTCAAGGCGGTGTGGATTGCTTGCACGAATCCCGCGCAATCGTTGCCGCATCTTGCGCGCGTGCAAGCGGCATTGGCGCGTGCCGAGTTCGTCGTGCTGCAGGACGCCTTCTCGACCACGGAAACCGTGCCTTTCGCCGACCTGCTCTTGCCAGCGGCGAGCTGGGGAGAGAAGGACGGTACCGTGACGAACTCCGAGCGATGCATCACGCGCGTCCATCGGGCCGTCGAACCGCCTGGGGAGGCGCGCCCGGACTGGCGTATCGGATGCGACTTCGCGCTTGCGCTGGGTCGGTGCCTGGGCAAGGACGCAGCGACGCTGTTTCCCTACCGAACCCCCGAGGCGATTTTCCGCGAACATGCGCAGAGCACGCGTGGCCGCGATCTCGACATCGCTGAACTCGACTACACGGTGCTCGATCGCGACGGTCCGCAGCAGTGGCCGTATCGCGACGGCAAGGGCACGACACGGCTTTTCACTGATGGCCGCTTTCCGACCGTGAGCGGTCGTGCGCGGTTCGTGAAGATCGACATGCGCACGACTGCGGAGAACATCGATGCGCGCTATCCCCTGCGGATGAACACCGGCAGGCTGCGCGATCAGTGGCATGGCATGAGTCGCACGGGCAGGACCGCGCGCGCCTTCGGGCATGTGCCGGAACCGATGCTGACCATGCACCCGGATGACATGGCGCGCCGCGATCTGGGTCCGGGCGCCTACGCGCGGATACGTTCACGACGCGGCAGCATCGTGCTGCGCGTTGAGCCGTCGTTCGACATGCAGCGGGGGCAGGTGTTCGTGCCGATTCACTTCGGGGCAAGCCACCTCTCGCATGCGGGCGTCAATGCGCTGTGCCTGTCCGCCTTCGATCCCTATTCGAAGCAGCCGGAACTCAAGCATGCCGCGGTACAGGTCGAGTTGTGTGTCCTGCCGTGGAA
>JALHRS010000260.1 GCA_022841325.1 Lysobacterales bacterium
ACTTCCAGGAAGGCCTTGTCGAATTCGCCGACGTAGACGCTGGGGTGCTCCACCAGCGCGGTGACTTCGTCCAGCAGCGCGGCGTACTCGCCCAGACTGCCGCCCTGGCGCTTCGCCTCGGCCTGCAGCGCGGCGTCGATGGCCGCCTTGCGCGCGTTGAAGTCGGCAACCACCATGCCTTCGTCGAGCAGCTGCTTCTCGTAGCTGTCGGCGCCCGCGAGCGTGATCGCGGACTTGCCCATGAAGCGGTGGCCGCGGGTTTTGTTGCCGGATGGAAGTCCAAGCACGGTTCCCGGAACGATTCGCGAGCCGTGCAGCATCACAAGGCCGTGAACCGGGCGCACGAACTGGGCGTCGCCCGAGCCCCAGCGCATCATCTTGGAAACTGGAAGCTTGGCAAGAGCGTGCTCGACCTTCAGTTCAAGATTCGTTTCGAGATGCGAACCCTTTGAAAGGGCGCGGTACGCATGAATCTTCCCTTTCGGTGAGTCGATGAGAATCAAGTCCTTCGCCGTTACACCTTGCTTTCTGGCGAACCCTTCGATTGCCTGTTGCGGGGCGCTTGCCGGTGGTCCCTTGAACTCCACAGGATGGTCAGGTGCTATTGCCTTGACATTGCTGATCGCAACGGCAAGTCGACGAGGGGTTGCAAAAGCTCTTGCGACGGCGTTCTCGCCGACGAGGCCATCTTGGCGAAGGTCCTCTACAAGCAAATCCCGGAACACCTCGGACAGTTTGCGCAGGGACTTCGGCGGCAGTTCCTCCGTGAGCAGCTCGACCAGCAGCGTCGCCTCCATCTAGGCCGCCTTGACCATCGGGAAGCCGAGCCGCTCCCGCGACTCGTAGTACGCCTGCGCCACGGCGCGCGCCAGCGCGCGCACGCGCCCGATGTAGGCGGCGCGCTCGGTGACCGAGATCGCGCCACGGGCGTCGAGCAGGTTGAAGGCGTGCGAGGCCTGCATCACCATCTCGTAGGCGGGCAGAACGCACTGCGCCTCGATCAGGCGCCTGGCCTCGCCCTCGTACTCGCCGAAGTGGCGGAACAGCATGTCCGCGTTCGACAGTTCGAAGTTGTAGCGCGACTGCTCGACCTCGTTCTGGTGGTAGACGTCGCCGTAGCTGACACCTGGCGTCCACACCAGGTCAAAAATGGATTCCTTGCCCTGCAGGTACATCGCCAGGCGCTCCAGGCCATAGGTGATCTCGCCCAGCACCGGCCTGCAGGAAAGGGATCCGACCTCCTGGAAATAGGTGAACTGGGTCACTTCCATCCCGTCCAGCCACACCTCCCAGCCAAGGCCCCAGGCGCCCAGCGTCGGCGATTCCCAGTCGTCCTCGACGAAGCGGATGTCGTGCTCCATCGGATTGATGCCGAGGTGCCTGAGGGACTCCAGGTACAGCTCCTGGATGTCCGGCGGCGAGGGCTTGAGCACCACCTGGTACTGGTAGTAGTGCTGCAGCCGGTTCGGGTTCTCGCCGTAGCGCCCGTCCTTCGGACGGCGCGAGGGCTGCACGTAGGC
>JALHRS010000261.1 GCA_022841325.1 Lysobacterales bacterium
CGACCAACATGGCGAGCGGTCGCGACTATCCGGTGGAATGCTCCGGTGCGCTGGAGACCTTGAAGCGCGAGGGCAAGGGCCAGGTCGTCTTGATGGGTAACATCTCCGCCACGCTGTCAGCGGTGGAAAGCGAACGGCTGCGCGGCGGCGGCATTCCCGTGTTGATGGGCACCGAGACCGGTCTGCGTGCGCTGCGCCATTTCACGAGCTACCACTTCTGCCCACCGGCCTTGCCGCGTTCGAGCCAAGTCCCACTGGCCGCGGCAGCGCGATGGACCACGTTGCTGGCCGCACGCAAGCCTGGGGTTCTCGATGCGGATGCGAGCTTTGCAATGCTGGCCGACTTCGGCATTCCGCTCGCAGCGTGGACGGCGACGGACGACGTGGAAGCTGCGGTTCGGTTCGCTGACGAGGCGGGCTATCCTGTCGTTGCCAAGATCGACGCAGCCGACCTGGCGCACAAATCGGACATCGGCGGGGTCGTGCTCGGACTCGACCATGCCATCGCGGTCCGCAAGGCAGCGGCAGGGTTGCAGGCCCTCGGCCTCGGCAAGAGGCTTCTTGTGCAGAAGCAACTGGGTGGCACCGAGTTGATCGTCGGCATGTCCACCGATCCGCAGTTCGGTCCGGTCTTCACGGTGGGGGCCGGTGGCGTGTTCGTGGAGATCCTGCACGACGCCGTGCTCTGCATGCCTGGCGACGCCGTGACCACGATCCTCGACAAGGTCAAGTCTCTCGAGGTCTGCAAGCTGCTCGAAGGAGCGCGCGGCCGCCGCCCTGCCGACTTGCCAGCCCTTGCCGCTGCGATTGCCAAGTTCATGGACATGGGCATGGCCCTGGCCGACCGGGTCCAGGAAATCGAGATCAACCCGCTGATGGTCGAGGGTGCGCTCATCGCCGCCGTCGACGCCCTCGTTGTGCTCAAACAGAAAGCCGCTGATGCCTGACTCCTACTCCTCCATCAAGGTGTCCATCGAACAGGGCATCGGCCACATCACGATGAACCGGCCAAAGCAGCTCAACGCGCTGAACAGCGTGATGATGGGTGAAATGCTGGATGCCCTGACCGGTTTCGAGCGCAGCGAGAGCGTCAAGGCGATTGTCCTGAGTGCCGAGGGCCGGGCCTTCTCGGCAGGTTTCGACCTGAAGGAATCCGCGGCAAAGAAGCCGACGACGCTGGACGACTGGACCGCGCTGCTCGAAGCCGATTTCGGTTTCATCATGCGATTCTGGGACTGCCCAAAGCCCACCGTGTCGGCCGTGCATGGCTATTGCCTTGCCGGGGCGCTCGAACTGGCGCTCGCTTGCGACCTGACCGTTGCCGACAGCACGGCGATTTTCGGTGAACCTGAAGTGAGATTCGGTTCGGCGATCGTCGCCTTGTTGGTGCCGTGGATCGTTGGCCCGAAGTTCGCCAAGGAACTGCTCTTGACTGGGGCCGACGACATCAGAGCCCAGCGTGCATTGCAGATGGGCTTGATCAACCAGGTGGTGGACCAAGGCCAGGCCCTTGCTCGC
>JALHRS010000262.1 GCA_022841325.1 Lysobacterales bacterium
CGACGAGACCCGCGACGTCGAACGGCCGATCTTCGATTGCCGCCATGACCAGATCCCGGCCGCCGTAGAGTGCGTGGCGGGTCACCTGTTCGTGCCAGCAGGTGACGACGACCTTGTATACACCGCGTCTGGATACTTCCCGGGCTCGACCGAAGCCGCCCGTCAGTCCGGCGAGTGCCTGCAATTCAAGGACTACATGCTCCATGATATGGGGCGTCCAGGTGCCTTCCCTCAATCGGCGAAGGAAGCCGCCGCGCTCGTCGTAACTGCACCGGTGCTCGATCAGGGAGGGGATCCAGGCGGACAGCCGTTCGTATAAACCGGGCAGGCGGTTCGACGGGTAGTCCTCGAGGTCATGAATGTCGACCAGCGCCTCGAGCACCGGCGCCGGACCGTATTTCCACATGCTCGGGCCCTTGAGGTGCCGCACGGAGAGTATTTCGATGTACTTGCGAGTCATCGTGAGGTGGGGGCGCCTGCAGGCGCTTTGTTGTCGTAGATACCGTCAACGTGGCACGACCGAAACGGTTTACCGGATCGAAAAAAACGATGACGCGGACGACTCCGGTCCGGTCAGAACCCGTATTCTCCGCAGTTTCCCGGCGCCAGATGCGTTACGCTTGCTACCTCCGCAATGAACAACATGTCCCTCGCCCCGATCTCCGCATCAGGCATGCTGCCCGAACGCTGGCGCACGGAAGTGCACGACCACGTCCTTGGGCAGGAGGAGGTCCTTGCGTCTCTCGAGCTCGATCTCGATGCGGCGCTGCGCTTCGCTCCGGGGATCGTTCTGTTGACCGGTCAGCGGCTGCTCGCCAAGGCCCCTCGCGATTCCACCTTTAGTGAATGGCCGCTGCGTGCGGGGCTCGAAGTTCGATTGCACGACCATGCGGGGGTCGGCGCACTCGAACTCTTCGACGGGGCGAACCGCCTGGGCGTCTGGCGCTTCACACTGGGCCGCAACGGGGCGGCACAGCGACTCGTGCAGCGCTTCAAGGAGACCCGAGATAACGTCGTGACCGGCGGCGAGGTCATCCGGCCGACGACGCTGCTCTGTCCCCGTTGCCAGGCCACGCTGGCTGCGGACCAGGAGGAATGCCCTCGTTGCGCGGAGGAGGTCAGCGCGCCCCCATCGACCTTGACGCTGTTTCGCCTCTGGCGCTTTGCGGTCCCTTATCGGGGGCAGTTGTTGCTCGGCTTCCTGCTCACCCTCGCAGGTACCGCCGCCACGCTCGTTCCGCCGTACCTGACGATGCCGCTGATGGACAAGGTGCTGATCCCCTATCAGAACGGCGTGCCGATCAATGTCGACCTGGTCCTCGGCCTGTTGGTCGGGCTGTTCGCTGCGGCCGCGCTTGCCTGGGTACTCGGCTGCGCGCGCACGCATGTGCTCGCCCTGGTGAGCGAGCGTATCGGCGCCGATCTGCGCTCGTCCACCTACGAGCACCTGTTGAAGCTGTCGCTGGAGTACTTCGGCGGCAAGCGCACCGGGGATCTCATGGCCCGCATCGG
>JALHRS010000263.1 GCA_022841325.1 Lysobacterales bacterium
TGCGGTGGTTGCCGCGCGTCACCCGGAACCGATCAGTACCGGCGACGGGGGCGACGACGAGCGGCTCCAGGAAGCCGTGCTCGAGCATGTCGTTGACCAGAGCGCCGAACACGTCGGCACTCTGGTCGTTCGGATTCCAGTCAGGCTCGTCTAGGCGGTCGATGGGGAGCATCACCACCTGGCGGACTTCGGGCGTGACTAGCTCTGGTGCGACGCCGTCCACTGCTCTTCCTCCAAGATGACGGCGACCATGTAGGCGATGTCCTCCTCCGACAGGGCGGGGTAGCAGGGGAACAGGAGGACGTGCCCAGAGGCGTACTCGGCGTTTGCGAGCGCTGCCCGCTTGCGCGGACCGTCCCACTTCGCCTTGTAGGCAGGCTGCAGGTGCATCGGCCAGAACGGCGGGATCAGCGGAACTGCCCGCGCCTGGATGCGCTCCCCCAGGATGTCCAGGTCGTCAGCGCCCCGCAGACGCGGGAACAGCAGCGGGAACTGGTAGTAGGCGTGGCCGGGGTAGTCGGCCATCAGGCTGATGCGGTCCTCGGTGCCCGCCAGCAGCATCCCCCAGGTGGCGGCAGACTTTCGCCGGCCGTTGACGATCTCGTCGCGACGCTCGATCTGGACGATCCCGCAGGCAGCGGCCGGGTTGCTGATCTCGTAGTTCATCCCGACGCAGGCCAGGTCGCGGTAGCGGCCCATCGTCGAGTCGTTGTGAAGGCCCAGGTCAACGTAGTAGGCGATCATCCTGGCGAGCTGGTCATCGTTCGTGGTGACGATCCCGCCAGTCCCGAGCGCCGTCAGGATCTTGTCGCCGCGCAGGCTGAACGTGCCGATGTCAGCACGAGCGCCAGTCATCGGGATCTCTGGCTCCTGCCCCCGAGAGGCGTGGTAGCGCCCGCCCACCGACTCGCAGGCGTCCTCGATCACGATCAGCTCGTGGCGACGCCGGTACGCATCGAGCACGTCCCACGTGTCCTCGTGGCAAGATGAGCCGTACAGGTCGACGACGATGATCGCCTTCGGCTGGTGCCGCCAGAGCGCGTCTTCGAGCCTGGCCGGGTCCATCCCGTACGTCTCAAGCTCGCAGTCGACGAACACCGGCGTTGCCCCGACGTAGCTGACCGGGTAGACGGTCGGCGAACAGGTGTAGGTCGGGACGATCACCTGATCGCCACGGCCAACCCCAGACGCCAGCAGCGCCACGTGGATCGCTCCAGTCCCGGACGACGTGGCGATGCCGTGCTCGTGGCCGACGACATCAGCCCAGAGGCGGCCCAGCTCCGGTACCTTCGGGCCACGGGGGCTAAGCCAGTTCGACTCCATCGCGTCCTGGACAGCGTCCATCTCGGCCAGGCCGATCGACACCTGGTGGAACGGCACCTTGCGGACGGGAAGAGACACACTCATGCGATCAACTCCTTGCGCTTCAGATAGACGGCTCGGAACCGGCTGAGCCGGTCCGCCAGGCCGTCGGGAAGCCAACGCGTCAGGACTGCGTCGATCAC
>JALHRS010000264.1 GCA_022841325.1 Lysobacterales bacterium
CAGGCGCGGCAACGCGAAGGCCGGCGCGGGCTTGCCGATCAGCGGCGAGGGCACCTCGCGCGGGTTCAGGTTCAGGCCCACGGCCAGGAAACCCAGCAACACCGCAAAGAGGCCCAGAGGCGCCAGGTATTGCCACTTCTTCATGCGGCGGCCCCGGCGGTGCTGCCTTGGGTCTCCTGCTCACGGCGCACGGCGCGGTAGCGGCGGTCGGTAGCCGCCACCAAGCCACCCAGGCCCATCAACACGCAGCCGCCCCAGATCCAGGTCACGAAGGGCTTGTAGTAGACCCGCACGATCCAGGCCTGGCCCTCGACGGCATTGCCCAGCGACACATAGAGGTCGCGCGCAATGCCGCTGTCGATGGCGGCTTCGGTCATCGGGTTGGACTGCACACGGTAGACCCGCTTCTCTGGATTCATGCGGGCCACTTCCTTGCCGTCCTTCGAGACCACGATCAGGCCGCGTACGGCGGTGTAGTTCGGACCGCGTGCATCCTGCACGCCCTGGAAACTGAAGCTGTAGCCGCCGGCCTCGGTGGTGTCGCCGATGTCCATCTTGACGTCGCGCTCGACCTCGAAGCTCTTGACCATGGTCACGCCGAAGATGAAGACCGCGATGCCCAGGTGGGCCAGCGACATGCCGACCATGGCCCGCGGGAACAGGCGCATGCGCTGCCATGCCGACGTTTGCATGCCGCCAGCCGGCCGCACACGCTCCCAGACGTCGGTGAGCACACCGGCGACGATCCAGAAGGTCATCAGCAGACCCAGGCTGGCCATCCACGTGATCTCGCCGCGTATCCACTCCGTGGCCAGGGTGGCCACCACCGCGGCACCGGCGGCCCAGCGCAGGCGCTTGGCCAGGTCGGGCACCTCGGCGTGCTTCCAGCGCGCCAGCGGGCCCACGCCCATCAGGAAGATCAGCGGCACCATCAGTGGCACGAAGACGGTGTCGAAGTAGGGCGGGCCGACCGAGATCTTGCCCATGCCCAGCGCGTCGAGCAGCAGCGGGTAGAGCGTGCCCAGCAGCACGGCAGCCATGGCCACCACCAGCAGCACGTTGTTGGCCAGCAGCAGGCTTTCGCGCGACAGCGCCGAGAACCGTGCACCCAGGCCGACCTTGGGCGCACGCCAGGCGTAGAGCGCCAGCGACGCGCCGATGACGACGGTCAGGAAGGCAAGGATGAAGAGGCCGCGGCGCGGGTCGGTGGCGAAGGCGTGCACGGACGACAGCACGCCCGAGCGCACGAGGAAGGTGCCCAGCAGCGACAGCGAGAAGGCCATGATGGCCAGCAGCACCGTCCAGCTCTTGAACGCGCCGCGCTTTTCCGTCACGGCCAGCGAATGGATCAGCGCCGTGCCCACCAGCCAGGGCATGAAGGAGGCGTTCTCCACCGGGTCCCAGAACCACCAGCCGCCCCAGCCCAGTTCGTAGTACGCCCACCAGCTGCCCAGCGCGATGCCGAGGGTCAGGAAGACCCAGGCCGCGGTGGTCCAGGGGCG
>JALHRS010000265.1 GCA_022841325.1 Lysobacterales bacterium
ATATTAAAATACATTTATATTATAACGTTAATATACCACAACGTATGTACGTTAATTGAATTTTCACGAAATATTTAACGTTAATACGTATTAATGTATTAACATGTGTACGCATGTATGTTTGTACGTTATA
Source organism: Lysobacterales bacterium (assembly GCA_022841325.1). Taxonomy (GTDB): domain Bacteria; phylum Pseudomonadota; class Gammaproteobacteria; order Xanthomonadales; family SZUA-5; genus JADKFD01. The sequence goes on from JALHRS010000265.1 coordinate 134, forward strand.
CTAGAATCTTTGTAAGATGTCCTGATCTAGTACGCAAATGAGCCATATTTTATGAGGCCCAGATAACGTCAATACATAATAACGTACAATCGTACATTTACGGTGATTCCTTTATATAGTTACGTTAATATATCATAACATTTGTACGTTAAATGAATTTTCACGTAATGTCTACCGTTAATACGTATTGATGTATTAACATGTGTACGTATGTATAGTTGTACGTTAATACTAGAATATTTATAAGATGTCCTGATTGAGAACGTAAAAGAATCAAGTTTTTATGAGGTCAATATAACGTCAGGACGTAATAACGTACATTCGTACATACAAGAGAAACTTTTGTATAATTGCTTTAATATATCACGTACGTTTGTACGTACAATGGATTTATCTCTAATAGTTTACGTTAAAATATATGTACGTATGTATAGTAGTACGTTAAATATTAATATAATTTAGGGTTTTAATCTCTTACAAGTTAAATGATGTCAAGAAAATATGTCTCCGGAAAATCCTGGGCGATTAAGTAAAGGATTTAAACAATGGTAAATGCTGTTATTTTTTAACAGGTTGCGACAGCTGCTCGACCATTACGAGTTAGATAGTATCGGTAGGTTTTAGCGACACGTTTGAGGTATCGAGAGAGCTTTCCGCCGGAAACATAAAGAAGATAATTTTTCAGATCGGAACGACGAAGACCGCAAATATTGTATTCCGGTCGTTGGATAGCGAGTAATAAAGCTTGTTCCCGAACAACAGAAGAGGCTAGGATCCTGGCTAATTCCGTCAAAAATCGACCGATATTTTTATTTTGTAGTGTAGATAACAAATAAACTGTCCCGATTATCTTTAGCGCAAGGAGCGGTTGTATAAGCACTATAGGAAAAATAAGCGTAGAGAAATCGGCACAACGCAGGCGCAGAAAGGAATTTGTTGTTTAATATAGGGGTAGTTATTACATATTAAAACGCCTCTCGCACAGTAAGGTGGTTAAATGGCACCATGCGTTTGTGCAATACGCCGAATACAACCAATTGTTGCTCATACACAACGTAGTAAATGATATGACTTGAGCAGGGAAAACTTAATACGTTTGGTCCAACATCTGGCCTTGATTTTCCGAGAGAAGGTGTTTCAACCAGCAATCGAATCGTTTGCTGAAGTTCTGATAAATATTTTTGCGACTGCGCTTTGCTCCATTGTCTGATCGTAAAACGGCGTATTTCAATAAGGTCGGTTTGAGCATCTGGGGTTAAACGAAAACCAGGCATTAGTCGTACTGATCAGTTTCTAATGTACCAAAAAAAGAATCGCCATCAACGATGTTGCCCGCCTTGATATCCATTTGGGCTTGGACG
>JALHRS010000266.1 GCA_022841325.1 Lysobacterales bacterium
AGGTGCCCTACAAGGGGTCCGCGCAAGCGGTGATCCACCAGATGGTGGGAGGGCTTCGTGCCGCTATGGGCTATACCGGTTGTGCGACGGTTGCCGAGATGCGGACGAAGTGCGAGTTCGTGCGGATCACCGGCGCAGGGCTGAAGGAAAGCCATGTGCATGATGTGCAGATCACGCGGGAGTCACCGAACTACCGGGTGATGTGACAGGAAAAGGCGTGCCGGAACATGCCGTTGCATGGGGATATTGAACCATGACACCTGGTGCGCGTGCTGCCGCGGCAATCGCCGTCCTTGACCGTTACTTGGCCGGCGAACCGATCGAGAAGGCGCTGACCAACTGGGGCCGCGCCAGCCGCTATGCCGGTTCCGGTGACCGGGCGGGGGTGCGCGATCTGGTGTTCGACGCGTTGCGGTGCAAGCGGTCCTACGCGGCACTGGGCGGGGCGATGTCGGGGCGCGGGTTGATTCTGGGCGGTTTGCGTGCGGCGGGCAGCGACCCTGCGGTGCTGTTTACCGGGGACGGCCACGCCCCGCCGCAGGTTGAAGCCGCCGAAACTGGCAGCCTGCCGGCCGATGGGGCCGAGGCGCTGGACGTGCCGGATTGGCTGTATCCCGATCTGGTGGCAAGCCTTGGCGACGCGCTGGTCCCGGTGCTGCGGGCGCTGCAATCGCGTGCGCCGGTATTTCTGCGGGTCAACACCGCCAGGACGACGCTGGCGGAGGTGCAGACTGCGCTGGCTGCCGAAGGGATCTCGACGGCGGCGCATTTCCTTGCGAAGACCGCGTTGGAAGTATCTGGCAACGCAAGAAAAATCCAGTCGAGCGGGGTCTACGCCGCAGGGTTGCTCGAATTGCAGGATGCCTCATCGCAAGCCGTGGTTGCCGCGCTGCCTTTGGCCGATGGGATGCGCGTGCTGGACCATTGCGCCGGCGGTGGCGGCAAGACCCTCGCGATGGCAGCGGCGGCGCGGCTGAAGCTTTATGCGCATGATGCCAATCCGCGCCGCATGGCTGATCTGCCGGAACGCGCGAAACGGGCCGGAGTACGGATCAGCCTGACGGAAAAACCCGAGGCCGAGGCTCCGTTCGATCTGGTTCTGGTGGATGCACCTTGTTCGGGGTCGGGCAGCTGGCGGCGTGACCCGGAAGGCAAATGGGCGCTGACGCCGGTGCGGCTGGCCGAACTGATTGCCCTGCAACGCGACATTCTGGCCCGTGCCGCTGCGATGGTCGCGTCGGGCGGCTTGCTGGCCTACGCCACCTGCTCACTTCTGACCGGCGAGAACGAGGCTCAGATCGCCGCCTTCGTGGCCTCGCAGCCCGGCTGGACCTTGCAGCGGCAGGAGCGGTTCTTGCCAACCAGCGGCGGCGACGGCTTTTACGTCGCATTGTTGACGCGAGCCTGACCTATGTTACACAACCAAGGCGGGAAGTGACGCTTTTGGGCGTTTGCCGAGGCTAGGTTAAGCATCCATTA
>JALHRS010000267.1 GCA_022841325.1 Lysobacterales bacterium
GCAGGTTTCGCCACGGTCAACAAAAGCTACGTGTCAAGACTCGGCTGATCACTTACGGTTTTGACGAACAGCGCTGGGTGTGAGTTGCGCCATTTCTTGATCGCCTGGACAGGCGTGAGATGGTCCAAGGCGCGCTGTGGAATGTGATGGTTGTAGGTCAGCACGTATTGCGTCAACGTCGCCTCCAACTCCGCCGCCGATTTGAATCGCGTCTGTCCGACCACCTCGCTGACGCGCGCATTGAAGCGCTCCACCATCCCGTTGGTCTGCGGGTGCCTGGGCGGTGCGAGCCGATGCTCGATCTCCAATCCCTGGCAGCGCTTGTCGAATGCATGCACGCCCGAGGCTTGCTTGCTTTTGCGCTGGAATCGATCCGTGAACTGGCTGCCGTTGTCGGTCAGCACCTTGGTAATCTTCATCGGCGCGGCCTGGTGCAGGCGCCACAGGAAGTCGCAGCTGCTGGCCTCGCTTTGGTCAGCGTAAATGCGCACGAACACCCAGCGCGTGGCGCGGTCGATGGCGACGAACAGATAGCGACGCAGGTCTTCATCGGGCATCTGCGGCAGGTACTTGATGTCGATGTGCACGAAGCCCGGTTCATAGTCCTTGAAGCTCTTGCGTGGCACTGGAGCTTGCGTGCCGGGCTCTTGCTGCTCGCGCAGCTCCCTGAGTTGCGAGACGCCATGGCGGCGCAGCGTGCGCCCCAGCCCAGCGCGCGAGACCTGGTCGTTGATGAACTCACGTGTGATGACGAACAGGTCGTCCAGCGGCAGCATGAGCAGCCGGCGCAATTCAACGACGATCGCCTCCTGCGCCGGGCTGAGCGTGGTGCTCAGCTTGTTGGGCCGGTGCGAGCGGTCCTGCACCTCGGCGCGCGAGCGCCACTTGCGCACCGTGGCGACCGAAATGTTGAAGCGCTCGGCCACCTCACGCGTGCTGCCCGAGGCGACTTGAATCTCAGCGCGCGTCTTGGGTGTGGTGCGGGCTTGGGGATGAATACGGGTCATGATGGGCGCGCCGTGAGGTCCGTTCGCATCGAGTCGATCAGGCCGCGTACAACATCCCTTGCTCGGAACAGCGGCCAGCTACGAAGCGGGACATGATCACATGAGCCCCAACACCTATCTCTATGCCGCCCTCACGGGGGTGGGCTGGTGGTCGCTGGCACCCGTTGCGCAAGGCAAGTTCCGCTTGGCCCTGTGGCGGGTGCTGGGAGGGTATTTGCGGCTCGCCATCGGTGCCGGTCTCGGGCTTGCGGCCCTCGGCACCCTGCTGGTGGCAGATCAAGATCTGCCGGTTCCGCCCTGGTCCTTGGTGCTCGCCACCTACGCATTCGCGACTGCAATAACAGTGCTGCTGATTTGGCTGCGCGATCGCCAGGATGCCAAGCGAAGAGTCGAGCGAGCCCTTCAAGACCTGTCTTGACCGGAATCTTGAGAAGATGCCATTCACCCCCCT
>JALHRS010000268.1 GCA_022841325.1 Lysobacterales bacterium
GACGGCACCGCTGCTGGCTCCGAAGGACGCGGCCGCACCGCTGCTGGCCGACACCCTGCTTCCTGCGCAGGCGTAAAAAAAACCGCAGCCGAGGCTGCGGTCCGTTTTGCTTCAGGGACCGAAGTCCCTGAAACCCAAGTCGATCAGATCGACTTGATGGTCGCGGCTTGCGGGCCCTTCTGGCCTTGCTTCACCTCGAACTCCACCTTCTGGCCTTCGGCCAGGCTGCGGAAGCCGCCGGTGGATTGGATTTCGCTGAAGTGGGCGAAGAGGTCCTTGCCACCACCGTCGGGGGTGATGAAGCCGAAGCCCTTGCCGTCGTCGAACCACTTCACGATGCCGGTTTGCGTAGTCATATTGAATTCCTTTCACGGTTCCTGCGCAGCACATGCTGTCGCAGTGCAGATGCGGGCCAAGAAGAATCACCGATCAAGAAATCCGCCGACACCCGCCGCCCACGAAGGGCTGCACGGGGCACACCGAACACTGTCTCAAAAACTGTCTTGCTCAAATCTACCTCGTTAATGTAACCGCAAAGCGGGTTCCATGCTGGCGAGCAGGCGTCCGGGCGCGGAATGATCACGCAGTTGCGGCACTCAACTCGTCGATGAGCTGCTTGGTCTGTCGGATGTTGGCGCGGCTCGATGCCCCGAAGACGATGGACTCGATGCGCGGCTGGCCGCAGACATAGGCAATGGCCTCACGCGGCGAGATCGCGCCCGAGGCCAGCACCGACATCGCCACCGGACGGAAGCGGCGCGTGGCGATCGCCTGCTCGTACAGCGCCACCCCGCCGCACATGCGAAAGCCGATCTTGTTGATGTTGCTGCAGACGATGGGGTTGTCTATGCCCTGCGCGTCCAGCACGTCCAGCAGCCGTGGTGTGTTCATCGTGATGAAACCCGCCTCGGCGCCGTAGGCCTCGCGCACGTGGTCGTGGAAGGTCTTGAACAGGCCATTCAGGCCCAGGCCCAGGAAGAGGTCGGTGATGACGTTCTGGATGAAGACCACCGGCGTGTTCAGGCCGTGGAACATCTTCATCTCGGCGTCGACCAGCAGGCGCAGGATGGCGTCGATGTCCTTGGCAGCCAGCGCCACGCCGCCCTTCAGCATCGCGCCGAGCTTGCCTTCTTCGGGCAGGAACTTGCGCAGCGCATCGATCATGCCGTGCTCGGTCACCGCGTTGGCATACTTGTGCGCATAGGGCATGCACGGGTAGAAGCGGTAGTCGGGATAGCGCTCGGGGTGGGCGCGGAAGTGCTCGCAGATCTGCGCCACGCGGTCGTGCGTGGTGCACATGAAGGTGCGTATGCCTTCCTGGTAGGCGGCATCCAGCACGTCGATCACGGCCTGCAGGTCCTGGAAGCGCATCTGCTGTGCACGCGCCTTCTCTTCGGACATGTGGTTGACGCCGAAGAACTGGTTGTCGCCGAAGAGCACGCGGTCCATCGGGT
>JALHRS010000269.1 GCA_022841325.1 Lysobacterales bacterium
CGTTGAATGAAAAGCCGATCCAGTAGGAATGAGAAGGCGTAGAGCGCCTCGCGCGGAAGCGTGAGGCGGTTACTCTCCGCCTTATGACCGCCAACAACATCACCATTGGTTTAGACCTCGGGGACCGCCGTCACGCGGTGTGCGTCCTCTCGGCCGCCGGCGACATCATCGCTGAGACGGAAGTCATCAACACCCGCGAGTGCCTGACCGTCTTCGCCTCGCGCCATCCCGGCGCCACCTTCGTGATGGAGACCGGCACGCACAGTCCATGGGTCAGCCGGTTGCTGGAGGCCCTCGGCCACCACGTGATCGTGGCCAATGCCCGCAAGCTGCGCGCCATCTCGCAAAGCATCACCAAGAGCGACGAGGAGGACGCGCGCATGCTCGCCCGCCTCGGCCGCGCCGACCCGCAACTGCTCAGCCCGGTCAAGCATCGCAGCGAGTCGGCCCAGCGCGCCCTGGTGCAACTCAAGGTCCGCGAGGCCCTCGTGCGCTCCCGGGTCAACCAGATGAACAGTGTTCGCTTCCTGGTGAAGAGCCTCGGGCTCACCGTGGCCCGGGGCGTCAAAGCCACCGCCTTCGTGCGGCAGTTTCGGATCCGCGCCGACGCCGCCACCTGTGCCTTGGTCGAGCCCTTGCTGCAGACCATCGACGCGCTCAACGCCCAGATCAAGCAGCTCGACGCCCGGTTGGAGACGATGGCCGACGAGTCGTATCCGGTGACCGCCCGCCTGCGCCAGGTCGACGGCGTCGGCCCGCTCACCGCCCTGTGCTTCGTGCTCACCGTCGAGACGCCGGCCCGCTTTCCGCACACTCGCGACGTCGGCGCCTATCTCGGCCTCGTTCCGCGACGAGACCAATCCGGCCTCACCGACAAGCAGCTGCCCATCACCAAGGCAGGCAACGTCCAGTTACGCTGCCTGCTCGTCAACTGCGCCCACTACATCCTCGGCCCCTTCGGCCCGCCGAGCCACCTGCGCGAGGCGGGCGAACGCATCGCCCAGCGCGGCGGCAAGTCCGCCAAGAAGCGCGCCGTCATCGCCGTCGCCAGGAAGTTGGCCGTCACGCTGCTCGCTCTGTGGAAGAGCGGCGCCGACTATCACGCCCTCCCCAAGGCCGCGTGAAAACTTTTCCCTCCCAGGTTCCGTCCTTTGGCTACTGCGATCTGGCGCCAGCATGAGCAATCAATGCGATAACCAGTAGGCAGGGCCAGCCCCTCTCCCGGTCCCCCGGACTCCTCCCTGCACCGGTGACATTGACGTCGCCACCACGAGTGCGTATGGAAGCCTGACCATCCGGGAAGCCGCAAGCCATAGCCGACCACCAAAAAAGGTGAACCTTTCCAAACATCAGACTCGACACGCCTTCTCATGGAAGACCGCCAGAGAACAACGCGCGGGATGTGACCTAAATCGTATGCTCCATCTCCGCTCAGCATCTCCCGTGT
>JALHRS010000270.1:0-1009 GCA_022841325.1 Lysobacterales bacterium
ATCGACCAGGACCTTGAATTGCGCGCCGCCGACGGCAGCAAGGCGACGGTGCGTTATGCGCGCCACAACCTCGACGGCAAGGAAATCCGCGACCACATCGCCGGCGGCAAGACCGTGGTGCGCCTGGGTCTCACCTGGAACGACCGCATTTCCTTCGTGCTGACGGAGCAGCTGCAGGTCAAGCGGCTGGTGTTCCTCGACATCCTGCGTCGCGAGTCCGATTCAGAGGCGGGCGACGAGAGCGAACGTTTCGAAATCGATTTTGCGCTGATGACCGGCGAGCTGTCGCTGCTGCTGGCGGACCTGGCCAAAGCATTGGGCGGAGAACAGGCGGAAGAATGAGCAATACCACCACAGTCACCACGGCCGCCGTGCAGGAACGCATCAACAGCCTGATCGCCGGGGAAATAGGTGTCGCCGCGCGCCAGGTCGCCGCGGCGGTTGCGCTGCTCGACGAAGGCTCGACCGTGCCCTTCATCGCGCGTTACCGCAAGGAAGTGACGGGCAACCTCGACGACACCCAGCTGCGCACGCTGGAAGAGCGGCTGGGTTACCTGCGCGAACTGGAGGCGCGCCGTGCCGCAGTGATCGCCTCGATCGAGGAGCAGGGCAAGCTGACCGACGTGCTGCGCAAGGCGATCGAGGCGGCAACGACCAAACAGGTGCTGGAGGATCTCTACCTGCCGTACAAGCCGAAACGGCGCACCAAGGCGCAGATCGCGCGCGAGGCGGGGCTGGAGCCGCTGGCCGATGCGCTGCTGGCCGATCCCGGCCTGCAGCCGGAAACCGAGGCTGCGAAATACATCCGCGTCGAGCCGGCGAAGGAGGGCGTCGAGGCGATCAATGTGCCGGATGCCAAGGCCGCGCTCGACGGCGCGCGCGACCTCCTGGTCGAGCGTTTTGCCGAGACCGCGGAACTGCTGGCCAAGTTGCGTACGCGACTGCAGCAGGAAGGCATCCTCGCATCGACGGTGATTCCCGGGCAGGAAGCCGCGGAGGAGGAAAAGTT
>JALHRS010000270.1:1019-1447 GCA_022841325.1 Lysobacterales bacterium
TACTACGCTTACTCGGAGCCGTTGCGGGCAATCCCCTCGCACCGCGCCTTGGCACTGTTCCGTGGCCGCGCGCAGGGCGTGCTGAGCCTGCAGCTGGGGCTGGGCGAGGCGCTGGAGGCGGAGAATCCCCACCCCTGCGCGGCGATGGTGGCGGCGCATTTCGGCATCGAGAACCGCAAGCGGCCGGCGGATGCCTGGCTGGCGAATGTCTGCCACTGGACCTGGAAAGTGAAGCTGCAATTGCACCTCAGCACGGAGCTGATGGTCGAGTTGCGCGAACGCGCCGAGGCCGAGGCGATCCGCATTTTCGGGCGCAACCTGCATGACCTGCTGCTGGCCGCGCCGGCCGGCCCGCGCGCGGTGCTCGGGCTCGATCCGGGGCTGCGCACCGGTTGCAAGGTGGCGGTGGTCGATGCCACCGGCAAGCT
>JALHRS010000271.1 GCA_022841325.1 Lysobacterales bacterium
AAGATCGCCGAAATGGGCTCGAGTGATGCCGAGCGGGTGCAACTGCACTTCGAGATCAGGCGCCAGGGCAAGCCCATCGACCCGCAACGGCTGTTGCCCGCGCGCTGAGCATCGGCCCCCCGGCGAGCTGCCGATGACCCCCTGAAAGATGGGGGCGTTGTCAGGGCTTCCGATGAGTCGAGATGAGCGGGCAGCAGGCTAGCATTCTGCGTTCCCCAAGTCGGCAGGATCCCGAGGTCACTTTGCAGTTCGTGCAGCTCGTCATCAGCGGTATCGCGCAAGGCTGCATCTACGGGCTTATCGCACTGGGCTTCGTGCTCATCTACAAAGCCACCGAGACCGTCAGCTTTGCGCAGGGCGAGCTGATGATGCTGGGCGCCTTTCTGGGCCTGGCGCTGATGACGCTGCTGGGCCTGCCGTTCTGGCTGTCGGTGCTGTCCTCGGTGGCAGCCATGGGCTTGTTCGGCGTGCTGGCCGAGCGCGCGGTGATCCGGCCGATACTGGGCCAGCCGGCGTTCTCGATCGTGATGCTGACCTTCGGCATCGGTTACCTGGCGCGCGGGCTCATCACGATGATCCCGACCATCGGCACCGAGACGCACACGCTGCCCGTGCCCTACAAGGACCAGATCTGGAAGCTCGGCGAGCTGGTGCTCAACGTCGAGCAACTGGTGGTCATCGGCGTCACGGTGCTGCTGTGTGGCGCGCTGTTCGCGCTGTTTCGCTACAGCAAGATCGGCATCGCGATGCAGGCCAGCTCGCAGAACCAGCTGGCCGCGTACTACATGGGCATTCCGGTGCAGCGGCTCAACGGCCTGGTCTGGGGCCTGGCGGCCGCCGTGGCCGCGGTGGCCGGGCTGCTGCTGGCGCCTATCACCTTCGTGCATGCCAACATGGGCTTCATCGGACTCAAGGCGTTCCCGGCCGCGGTGGTGGGCGGCTTCGGCAGCCTGCCCGGGGCCATCGTCGGCGGGCTGGTGATCGGCATCGTCGAGGCGCTGTCGGGCTTTTACCTGCCCGAAGGCTTCAAGGACGTGGCCGCTTACGTGGTGGTGCTGATCATGCTGATGGTCAAGCCCAACGGCCTGTTCGGCGAGACGATGCGCAAGAAGGTCTAGGCGGTCCACAGTCATGCGCTTCATCTTCAAGACCACCTACGCCAGGACATCGACCTGGCCAAGCATGGCGGCCACCGCCTGTGGTACGGGCTGCTGGTGCTGCTGCTGTTCGCGTCGCCGTGGATCCTGTCCGAATACGGGCTGGCGCAGCTGACCTTCGTGCTGATCTACGGCATCGTGGGCCTGGGGCTGATGCTGCTGGCGGGCTTCACGGGGCTGTTCTCGATCGGGCACGCGGCCTTTCTGGGCGTGGGGGCCTACACCGAGGCGGCGCTGGTCAACATCGGGCTGCCGTTCCCGCTGGCACTGGCCTGCGCCACCGG
>JALHRS010000272.1 GCA_022841325.1 Lysobacterales bacterium
GCAGTGCCCCGACTAGCTGCCGAGCCAGTTCCCAACGCCGGGGAACACGCCGTTCGTACCGAACGCGCCGTTCGCCCCAAACAAGCTGCCAGCCGTACTGAGCGCCCCCAGCCCCAGCCCCGCCGCCTGGAGCCCCGGATTGCCAAAAATCGGCTGGCTCACCTGGCCTTGCACGTTGCCGCCCTGAAGCAAGGTGGCATACCGGCGTAGCGTCTCGTCCATCGCCCCCTGCTGATGCTGGAACCGCGCCATGTCGCCCTGGAGCTCCGCGCCCGCTTGTCCTTCTCGCGCCGCGCCCACTTGGGCGAGCATCTGCGGGTCGAGGTAATCCGCCATGCGAAGCTGCGGCGCCATGCGGGTCATGGCCAATTGATTCTGCCGTTCCGCCCCGTAGGTCTGAGCAGCCAGGTTGCTCAGCGCCTCGTTCAACTGGTTCGCCTGGCCGCCCGACTTGTACCGGCCGGCGCCGGACCACAGGCTGTCGACCCGCGTTCCGATGTCTTGAGCGGCTTTCTGGAAGGCGGGGTTTGTACTCGGGTCGAGATAGTCGCCCCGGATCGTCGACAGGGCCGTGCCGCGCGCTTGGTCCAGCAGAGGATTCGGCCCCCCGGCGATGTTCTGCATGTTGCCCAGGGCCGTCTCGGTCGCGGCCGAGAAGGGAACCACCGTCGATCCGGGATAGAACGGCTTCGGCCCGCGCTGAAACTCCAGCCGCGCGGAGTCCAGCATCTCCCCGACATAGGGCTGAATGAACGGCGAGGGATTCGACGAAGACGCGACGGTCGAATTCCCGCCGCCCTCGAACGAGCACAGGTAACGGTCGGGGTTGAAGTCCCTGACGAACCGATTGGTAATCATAGGTCGCGTTCCAATAGGTAATGCGTGAGGTCGTAGCCTTTGAGCGCGTCCTCGCGCGCCCAGCCCTTGCGCGCGATGATCTGCACCCCGTCACAGCCCTGCTCCCGGGCCCATGCCTCGAACTCGGCCAGGTGATGCAGCCATGTCTTGCGGTCCCGTCCGACCAGGCCCGAGATGCGCGCGATTTTCTTTCGGGGATACGTCACCTTCTCGGCCGCCAGCGTCGCCATCAACGCCCCGTTGTCATCGAGGATGACCCACAGGTTCATGCGCCCTGAAGCGCCCAGCGCGGCGATGTCCTCGGCTAAAAGCTTGTCGCGGGCCGAGGCCGCCATGAATTCAAGATGGTTTCTGATATGCGGCCAGGCCGTTTCGATCTGCGCGGGCGCCAGCGCGACGAACTGCGTCATCCCAACAATCCGTAGCCCGGCATCATGAAGCGGTTGCCCTGCCAGTAATTCGGCTGGACCTGAAGGCTGGCCAAGAGCTGTTGCGGATCAGGGGGCGCGGTGATCTGCGGGGGCGGCAGGACGCGCGCGGGACTGGTCGCGGCGCCCGGTGCGGGCGAACCGGCCTGCGCCCC
>JALHRS010000273.1 GCA_022841325.1 Lysobacterales bacterium
TCACTGGCACGCGGACGGGCAGGCTCCGATTGTCATGTTGAGCGCAGCGAAACATCTCACTCGCTGACCGGCGGTTGTCAGGATACCTGGCGCGTCAGCGGGTGAGATCCTTGTATGGTCGAAGCAGCTCGGCAAGGGGCTGGAAGCACGGCCGTGAGATCCTGACCGCCAGGAGACTGGACGGGGACGTGAAGAGAGCCGGCAGCCAAGCCCGCGAGCTGAGAGAAGCAGCCCCCTAGAGCCGATGAGGAATCCGACCGCTGGCAGCAAGCCGGACGGGCGATGGACCGCAAGGGAGCTCGGGGAGTGGAGGCCAGATGCTGGGCGTGGATGTTGGGAAGGCAGACCTGTATGGGACGTGGCGAGATTCGGTGACCGAGGCGGTGCGATGGCACGGAAGCGTGCCGAACACGGCGGTGGGGATTCGGCAGTTGTTGCGCCGCGCGCCGGAGAGCCCGGTGGTGGTAGAGCCGACCGGGCGGTACGGCGAGGCGTTGATTCGGGCGGCGCAGGGGGAGGGGCGGACGGTGCTGCTGGCGCCGACGCGGCGGGCGCGGGCGTTCCTGTCGGCGGTGCAGTCGCGAGCGAAGACGGATCGGGTGGACAGCGCCGGACTGGCGCTGTATGGTCTGCGAGGACGGCTGCGGCCCTACACCCTCCCGAGTGACGAGGTGGACGAACTCAAGCAACTGCTGGCGGCCCGGCGTGGGCTGAGCCGGAGTCGGAGTGCGCTTCAGCAACAGCAAGAGGCCTTGCCACGAGCTGCCGCGACGCTCGCCCCGGTGCTTGCAGCGCTGACGCGGCAGATCGACACCATCGACCGGCAGTTGGCGAAGCTGTCGACACCACCCAAACCGCCCAAGGCCGTGAAGAAGAAGACCACCACCAGCGCGGCGGTGGCGGCTGTGCCGGCCAGTCCTGCTACAGCCGCCGAGCCGGTGGTAGCCGCAGCGCCGCCGCCGTCGCCAGTCCTGGCCGCAGCCAGGACCCTCCGCACCGTGCCTGGCTTCGGTCCGGTGACGGCAGCCGCGCTCGCGGCCTGCCTCGTCGAGAAACAGTTCACCCACCCGGACCAGTTCGTGGCCTACCTCGGCCTCGACATCCGCGTCCACCAGTCCGGCCGCCGCAACGGCCAGTTCGGCCTCTCCAAGCAGGGCGACGCCGAACTCCGACGTCTCCTCTACATCGCGGCGCTCTCCGCGACCCAGAGCCGCGACACCACCTTTGCCCAACGCTACGACCGCGAGAAGGCCAAGGGCCTCACCAAGCCCGCTGCCCTCAACGCCGTCGCTCGCAAACTCGCCAAGGTCGCCTGGTCGCTCGTCGCCCACCACACCACCTACGACCCCCAACGGGTTGACCAACAGCCCCAAAAGGTCGACGCACAGCCCCCACTGGTTGACACGCAGGCATAGAATCTTCACGTCGCTCGCAAGC
>JALHRS010000274.1 GCA_022841325.1 Lysobacterales bacterium
CCCGACATGCTGCTGCTCGACGAGCCGACCAACCACCTCGATGCCGAAAGCGTGGACTGGCTGGAACAGTTCCTGCACCGTTTCCCCGGCACCGTGGTTGCGGTGACCCATGACCGCTATTTCCTTGACAACGCCGCCGAGTGGATTCTCGAACTCGACCGTGGCCACGGCATTCCGTGGAAAGGCAATTACAGTTCCTGGCTGGAGCAGAAGGAAGAACGGCTGAAGCAGGAAGAAGCGACCGAGTCGGCGCGGCAGAAGGCGCTGAAAAAGGAGCTCGACTGGGTGCGCCAGAATCCCAAGGGTCGCCAGGCGAAATCGAAGGCGCGGATTGCACGCTTTGAGGAACTGTCCTCCTTCGATTACCAGAAGCGTGCCGAAACGCAGGAGATTTTCATCCCGGTCGCTGACCGCCTCGGTGACAGCGTGATCGAGTTCAAGGATGTGTCCAAGGGTTACGGCGACCGCCTGCTGATCGACAAACTGTCCTTCGCGGTGCCGCCGGGCGCCATTGTCGGCATCATCGGCCCCAACGGCGCCGGCAAGTCGACCGTGTTCCGGATGATTGCCGGCAAGGAAAAACCGGATGCCGGCGAGATCGTGATCGGTTCCACGGTGAAGCTGGCGATGGTCGACCAGTCGCGGGAGTCACTGCCCGATGACAAGACGGCCTGGGAGGCGATTTCCGGCGGGCTCGACATCATCAATGTCGGCAAATTCGAAATGCCCTCGCGCGCCTATCTCGGCCGTTTCAACTTCAAGGGCCAGGACCAGCAGAAAAAAGTCGGCACCCTGTCCGGCGGTGAACGTGGCCGGCTGCACCTGGCGCACACGCTGCTGACGGGTGCCAACGTGCTGCTGCTCGACGAACCGTCGAATGACATCGACGTCGAGACCCTGCGCGCGCTGGAGGATGCACTGCTTGAATTCGCGGGCTGCGTGCTGGTGATCTCGCATGACCGCTGGTTCCTCGACCGCATCGCCACGCACATCCTCGCCTTCGAAGGTGAATCGCAGGTGGTGTTCTTCAGCGGCAACTACCAGGAATACGAGGCGGACAAGCGCAAGCGGCTGGGTGAGGAGGGCGCGAAGCCCAAGCGGCTCCGCTTCAAGCCCTTGAAAAGCTGATTCACCTCAAGAACACTGCCATATTGCCGTAAACCCGGTGACGACAACCGGGAGCCGCGCGCCAGATCGCGTGCGGACGCGTATTGGACAGACCAAACCACCTGCTGGCCGGACTGGGCGAACTGCAGCTTGACGAGGCGCTGCGGCTGCTGCGCCATGCCGGGCGCGGCGGCTGCCCGCCGCAGGTCACGGACATTCCCGGCCTGCAGGCCGTGATCGACGGCCTTTGCGAACTGTCCTCACGCGACGGCCTGACCGGCATTGCCAACCAGCGTCATTTCCGCATGGTGCTGCAACGCGAACTT
>JALHRS010000275.1 GCA_022841325.1 Lysobacterales bacterium
TCTTCATTCTCCCCGTGCCGCAGGAGGTTCTCCAGCACGACCTTGAGCGAGCACGGCAGGCGGGAGGCGCCGGCGAGTCCCTGCTCTTCGGCGGCGGCGATGCTGTAGTAGTCGAAGGCCCTCCCTTCGACCTTCAATTGACGCAGAACATTCATTGCATCAGTTCTTGGGAGGTCGCGAGCCTTGATTTGGCCATCGCCGCAATGAATTCCAGCGACCACTGCTGCGTTTCCTCCACCGTGTGCCCGCCCCAGGCGTGCGAAATGCAGAGGTCGCCCACCACGGTGCTGGCGTAGCCCAGCTGCCAGCCGTCCACCGCCGTGGTCGCCACCGCGAGCGAGGTGGACCAGCCCAGCAGCAAGAGCGACTTCACATCAAGCTCCCGCAGCGTGAGGTCCAGGTCCGAATCGAAGAACCCGCTGTAGCGGCGCTTGTGGACGATGAGGTCCTTCTTCGCGTCATAGAGGTCGGGGATGGGCTCCTGTCCCGGTTTCCAGATTTCGTTGGCCAGCTCCCAGTGCTTCAGGAACCACTTGTCGGTGCGGCGCCGTGCGCTGCACACGAACACCACCGGCCGCCCGGTCCGGCGCCCCCAGGCGAGGAACTCTGCCGCCCGCGGCAGCACCGCCAGGCGCTTGTCGACCGCGCGCGCCTCGGGGGCGATGGAATCCCTGGTCATGTCCAGGACCAGGATCGCTTCAGTGGCGGCCATGCTCAGTCGATCTTGATCTTGGCGGTTTTCGCGACCCTGGACCAGCGCTCCAGGTCCGCGCGGATCTGGGCCGCATGCTCCTCCGGCGTATTGCCTACGGGGTCGAGGCCCGCGGCCCGCAACCGCTCCTGCACGTCGGGCGCCTTGAGTGCCTTGGCAGTCTCGCGCGCGAGCAGCTGGACGATGGCCTTCGGCGTCCCCGCGGGCGCCATCATGCCGTACCAGGAATTGACCTCGAATCCCGGCATGAAGTCGTTCATCGTCGGCACCTCGGGCAGCACCGCCGAGCGCTTCAGCGTGGTCACCGCGATCGGCCGCAGCTGGCTCGCCTTCAGCTGCGGCATGACGCCGGCGATGTTGAGGAACGAGATCGCGATCTGCCCGCCCAGCATGTCGGTCACCACCGGCGCCGAGCCCTTGTACGGCACGTGGATGGTGCTCACGCCGCCCATCATGTTGAGCATCTCGCAGGCAAAGTGGGTGGTGCTGGCCGGGCCCACCGAGCCGCAGCTCAGCTTGCCCGCGTTCGCCTTGGCGTGCGCCACCAGCTCCGGCACCGTCTTCGCCGGGATGTCGTTGCGCACCAGCAGCACCAGCGCGCCGGCGGCGACCTGGGTGATGGGCTCGAAATCCTTCACCGTGTCGTAGGGCATGCTCGAGGCCACCGCCGGGTGGATCGCCATCGGCCCGACGTGCGAGAACAGGATGGTGTAGCC
>JALHRS010000276.1 GCA_022841325.1 Lysobacterales bacterium
GTCAATCGCCGCGCCGATCAGATCATCACGGACCTGATCGACTCGGCCCCGCTGCGTCAGCCCAACCTGACCGGGCGCTGGTTGCTCAACCAAACCGACCAGGCTGAACTGGGCCTGAACACCCGGCTGGCTGATCTGTATCCACGTGCGTTGGAGGCCGGAATCTCCACCTTTGTACTGTGTGCCGATACCTGGACAGAGGCCACCAGCACCTGGGAAGCCTTAGTAGAAATCGCCGCTGCCGAACGCGGGCACCTGTTCATCAACCGTGTCGGGCAGATCGTCCTGCTCAACCGGCACCACACCCTGCTCGACCCGACGCCGCTCGCCAGCTTCACTGACAACCTGGAGGGGCTGGAATACCGCTACGGGGTCGATCACATCAACCGGGTAGCCGTCAACACCCTCCCGCGTGCCACCGGCGCGCCCAACTCGACACTGTGGACACTGGCGGCTGCCCAGCGTATTCCCGGTGCCAGTCGTCCGCTGCTGCTGACCGCCCGTTTCCGCGATTCCGCTGAACGTCCCATCGGCGCAGCTTCTATCGCACAACCTATTGCCGGGCTGGATTGGCAGGCCAATACCCGCGCTGATGGGACGGGGCAGGATCGCACGGCCAGCGTCTTTCTGAAGGTTGCCGCCACCGCCGCCGCCGCAACACTGGAGTTCATCACCAATGCCTCGGAGACGCTCTACATCCTGGCGGGGGCGCGGCTGCGTGGCACGCCGATCCTGCAAGGCGATCCGGTCACGGTCGAAGCGGTTGATCTGGCCCGGCAGAATCGGTACGGGGCGGCAGCCTTGAGCTTCAATCTGCCCGCCCTGACTGCCGAATTCGCTGCCGATCTCGCCCGTTTCGAACTGGCGCGGCGTTCCAGCCCACGCGGGCAAGCCACATCGATCACGCTGCATGGCCCGGCCCACTTGACCGCCATGCTGGCCTACAGCTTGTTTGACCGCATTCGCCTGACCGAGACGCAGACCGGTCACACGGCGGATCATTTCATCATCGCGGAGGAACACACGGTTGAGCGTGGCGGCCTGCGTCACCACACCCGCTGGCTGCTCGAACCCGCCGACCGGGATTTCTGGCGCGTCGCCACCGGCGCACTCGATCAAACCTGCGTGCTGGCCTATTGAAGAGGCTACCAGCCATCAGCTATCAGCTATCGACTATCGGCCCGTCTTCACTGTGTACTCAGCACGCTGCACTGTTTTTCACTAGCCACTGACCACCAGCCACCAACTACTAAAAGGAGAAACCATGCCCCCCATCTGGACCACCCCCCGCACCTGGGCAACCGGGGAACTGGTCACCGCCGCCCAACTCAACCAGCACCTGCGCGATAACCTCGACTGGCTCAAGTCACCAGCCTGGGCGCAGCACATCGGAACGGGCAGCGGC
>JALHRS010000277.1 GCA_022841325.1 Lysobacterales bacterium
GGACGAGGCGGTCAAGTTCTTCGAGTCCATCGGCGAAAAGTACAAAGCCGAGATCATTGGTGCGATCCCGGCGGGCGAGCGCATTTCGCTGTACCGCGAGGGAGGCTTCATCGACCTGTGTCGCGGGCCGCATGTCCCGAACACCGGCAAGCTCAAGGTCTTCAAGCTGATGAAGCTCGCCGGCGCGTACTGGCGCGGCGACAGCAAGAACGAGATGCTCCAGCGCATCTACGGCACGGCGTGGGCGAAGAAAGAGGAGCAGGACGCCTACCTGACGATGCTCGAGGAAGCCGAGAAGCGCGACCACCGGCGGCTGGGCAAGGAACTCGATCTGTTTCATTGGCAGGACGAGGCACCAGGGCTCGTCTTCTGGCACCCGCGCGGCTGGGCGCTGTGGCAAGCGGTCGAGCAGTACATGCGGCAGGTGTATCGCGACTGCGGCTACCGGGAGGTCAAGGCGCCGCAGATCCTTGATCGTTCTCTGTGGGAGGCGTCGGGTCACTGGGAGAAGTATCGCGAGAACATGTTCACGACGGAGTCGGAGAACCGGTACTACGCGCTCAAGCCGATGAACTGCCCGGGGCACGTGCAGATCTACAAGTCCGACCTGCGCAGCTATCGCGACCTGCCCTTGCGCTACGGCGAGTTCGGCCAGTGCCATCGAAACGAGCCGTCCGGATCACTGCATGGCCTGATGCGGGTGCGCGGGTTCACCCAGGACGATGGGCATGTGTTCTGCACCGAAGACCAGATCCTGGACGAGTGCGTCGCATTCACCGAGCAACTGCAGAAGGTCTATGCCGACTTTGGCTTCACCGAAGTGCTCTACAAGGTGGCCACCCGGCCTGAGAAACGCATCGGCTCCGATGACATCTGGGACAAGGCGGAGCATGCGTTGATGGAGGCATTACGCCGCTCAGGCGTCGAGTTTTCGATTTCGCCGGGAGATGGCGCCTTTTACGGTCCGAAGATCGAGTATCACCTCAAGGACGCCATCGGCCGGACATGGCAATGCGGCACGATGCAGGTCGACTTTTCGATGCCGGTCCGCCTTGGGGCGGAGTACGTTGCCGAGGACAACACCCGCAAAGTTCCGGTCATGCTGCACCGGGCCGTGGTCGGGTCGCTCGAGCGGTTCATCGGCATCCTGATCGAAAACCACGCGGGGGCGCTGCCGCCGTGGCTCGCGCCGGTTCAGGCTGGGGTTGCCAATATCTCCGATGGTCAGTCCTCCTACGCCACACAGGTTGCGCAAACATTGAAAAAACAAGGCTTTAGGGTGGAGGCCGATTTGCGCAATGAAAAGATCACTTATAAAATCCGCGCCCTTGCCATGCAGAAACTGCCGTACATCCTCGTGGTGGGCGACAAGGAAATGCAGGCAGGAAC
>JALHRS010000278.1:0-960 GCA_022841325.1 Lysobacterales bacterium
ACCGAATCGACGTCGACAAAGTCCACCAGCATCTGCAGCCCAAGGCGGCCTTCGGCGTACTGGGCCATGGATGAGCTGAACACCACGGCGGTGTCGATCGCCTCGCGTGCCAGGGTCTGATCGACCCAGCGGTGGAGTGCTGCGCTGCGGTAGTAGCGCAGTGTCAACGCGTCATTGCCCAGCAGGCCCGTCAAGCTGGCCAGTCGTGCGCGCAGGGGGTGCAGCCGCACCGCATGCACATCGGCACACCACTGGCGCAGGGTGGCGACATGCTGCTCGTCGTCAGGGTCGTCGATGAAGGTGCCCAGGTAGACCTGATGCTCTTCGGCCAGGTGCCGCAGCAGGTGGTACGAACGCACCTTGTCGCCCTTGTTGGGCGGGTAGGGCATGCGGTGCACCAGGTACAGGATCTTGGCCACGATTCACCCGAGGCTGCGCACGACAAAGGGCCCGAGCCAGTTGGCCATGCCGATGGGCATACGGCGCCAAGTTTCGATCAGCAGCTTGTACTTGGCGTTGCTGGGGTTGTTCTGCGGCACGGCGTCGCGCTTGTACAGGCAATACTCGTAGTGCAGTTGCTGCGGTTCGAAGCCCCAGTTCTTCTTGAACGAGAACGAGCCCGTGCCCTGCTTGCTGCGGCCGTAGTCAAAGACTGCGAGCCCGCGGGCGCAGGCGCGGCGCATCAGTTCCCAGTACTTGAAGTCGTTGGCGGCCAGGTCGCGCGCGGCTTCGTCGTCGCCGGCGTAGTAGGGCAGCACCTCGTCGCGGAAGTAGAAGCTCATGACGCTGGACAGCAGGCGGCCGTCGGGGCCGGTGACGGTCATCACTTCGCAATCGGGGCCGAATTCACGGCGCAGGTCCTGGAAGTAGCGCTTGGGCATGGCCGGCGTACCGTGACGGTGCACGTTGTCGGCGTAGAGCTCGAAGAAACGGTCGACGCCATCGTCGATCTCGCTCTTC
>JALHRS010000278.1:970-1378 GCA_022841325.1 Lysobacterales bacterium
GGGATGGCCAGCATGTTGGCTTCTTCTTCCGGCAGGATGGCCTTGCGGAAGGTGACGTACAAATCCTGTCGCGGTCGATCGGCATGACGCAGCTCGACGTTGCGCAGCTCGAGGTGCTGCACGCCCAGTTGGCGGGCCAGTTTCTGGGCCTCGGCATCGAGCGCGGCGGCTGCTTCGTCGTCGTCGGCCACCACACCACCGTAGACGGCAAACGGCAGGCTCGTGAGCGAACTGCCGAACAAGAAGCTCTTGACGTGGGCCAGCGGCAGCACACCCACGATGCGGCCGGCACGCTCGGCGCGCAGATAGTGCGTGTCATGCCTGAACGCGCTGCGCAGCACCCGCTGCCAGCCCGCACGGTGGAAGAAGGTCGCCTTGGGGGCGGCCATGACGTAAGCGTCCCAGGCC
>JALHRS010000279.1 GCA_022841325.1 Lysobacterales bacterium
GCCCGGCGGTTATTGGTAACCGGGCGATTATAATGTGGTTTTCCAGAAAAATTCCACGAAGGAACGAGATGCGCTTCTCCGGTTCCGCAGAGTACGTTTCCACCGAGGACCTGACCCTGGCGGTGAATGCCGCCATCACGCTGCAGCGCCCCCTGCTGGTCAAGGGCGAGCCCGGCACCGGCAAGACGATGCTGGCGGTGCAGGTGGCCAA
Organism: Lysobacterales bacterium; assembly: GCA_022841325.1. Classification (GTDB taxonomy): domain Bacteria; phylum Pseudomonadota; class Gammaproteobacteria; order Xanthomonadales; family SZUA-5; genus JADKFD01. The sequence continues at coordinate 212 of JALHRS010000279.1, forward strand.
GACCCTCGGCGTGCCGCTGCTGGAATGGCACATCAAGTCCACCACCAAGGCGCAGCAGGGCCTGTACGAGTACGACGCGGTCAGCCGCCTGCGCGACTCGCAGCTGGGCGACCCGCGGGTGCAGGACATCAACAACTACATCGTCAAGGGCACGCTGTGGCAGGCGTTCTCCATGGACCAGCCCTGCGTGCTGCTCATCGACGAGGTGGACAAGGCCGACATCGAGTTCCCCAACGACCTGCTGCGCGAACTGGACCGGATGGAGTTCTACGTCTACGAGACCCGGGAACTCGTCAAGGCGAAGACCCGGCCGATCGTGTTCATCACCTCGAACAACGAGAAGGAGCTGCCCGACGCGTTCCTGCGCCGCTGCTTCTTCCACTACATCCGTTTCCCGGACAAGGAAACGATGGAGAAGATCGTGCAGGTGCACTACCCGGCGCTGAAGAAATCGCTCCTCAAGGAGGCGATGGAGGTGTTCTTCGAGGTGCGGGAGGTCCCGGGACTGAAGAAGAAGCCCTCCACCTCAGAGCTGCTGGACTGGCTCAAGCTGCTGCTGGCGGAGGACATCCCGCCGGATGCGCTGTGCGCCAAGGACCGGAAAACCATCATCCCGCCCCTGCACGGCGCCCTGCTCAAGAACGAGCAGGACGTGCACCTGTTCGAGCGCCTCGTCTTCATGACGAGGGCCAAGGGCGGATAGAAGGACGCGCCCCAAGAGGCGCGTAGCCAGCCGCTAGAGCTCTTCCTTCGCCCCCAGCACCCCGGCTGTGCGCAGCACGCCGGGCAGCCAGCCGGGCAGCAGCTTGCCCTGGCGGATTTCCTCGATGCGCGCGGCCTCGCTGTCGATCTTGGCCTGTGCCCCGCCGACGATCTCCGCGGCCTGCTCGCGCGGCACCACCACGACGCCGTCGGCATCGCCCACGATCAGGTCGCCGGGGTTCACCGGCGTGCCGGCCAGCGACACCGGGATGCCGATCCAGCCGGCCACGCCCTTGGTCGGGCCGTTCGGGTTGCAGCCGGCGGCGAAGATCGGGAAATCGCCGTGCGCGCATTCGTCCGTGTCGCGCACCGCGCCGTCGATGACGAAGCCGGCGATGCCGGCCGCCTTCGCGTGCGCCGCCATCAGCCCGCCGGTCAGGGCGCAGGAGAGATCCCCC
>JALHRS010000280.1 GCA_022841325.1 Lysobacterales bacterium
TCGGCATCGAACTCCGAGAAGCCATCGACCGCATCGAAGCTCGAGCGGCTGGCGGCGATCTGCGCCCAGACCGAGAAGCCGGTGGGATCGCAGAAGGTGGTCGGCGCGTCCGCTGTCGGTTGCACGCAGATGTCGCGGCGCGCCACCGTGCCGTCGGTGATGCCATTGGCGACACCCTCGAGCACCTGGGAGGCGTTGAGGGCCGCAGCGACGTCTGCCTGGGCATGCGCCCCCATGGTGGCGGCGTTGATGGGTGTGGTCCACTGCAGGAACACGCCATTGCCGGGTTGGTCGACAAGCGCCAGTTCGCGGGCCGGGTCGACGGGGAGACTGCCAGTGAGGTAGACGGTGGAGGCCACCAGCCCGGCATTGATGCCGGGGCTGGCCAAGGCCGCCTGGCTGAGGTTGTCGACCACCGCCACCGAGCCCGAGAGGCTCAAGGGCAAGCCCGAGTTGCCGAAGCCGCCGAAGGTCAGGATGCCGACATCCACTGTGCCGCCCAGCGTGATGTTGGTCGAGACGTCGATCTGGTCGGCATTGCCGGCCGGGGCGTCGTCACGGCCATCCTGGTTCGCCACATCATCGGCATCGAAGTCGATGAGGAGAGTGGCATTATTGGCCAGCGTCAGGTTGCCGACGTTAATCTGGTCGTTGGCATTGCCGTCGAGCAATTCGACGAACGAGTTGCCGTCAACCGTCAGCCTGGCGGTGTTGCCGCCATTCTCATCGAGGATCGTCAGCGAACCGTCCTGCTGCAACATCGTCGAGTTGATCAGGTTGAGGTTAGTGATCGTCGGCGTGCCGTCGATGTCGATAACCGAGTTGGTGACGTTCACCACATCCCAGCTGTTGAACTGGCGATCAAATAGCGGACCCGCCACCTCGAAGAAGTTCAGGTTGAAGAAGCTGGCCGTATCGGCACCCGTGCCGCCGTTGAAGACGACGATCCCGGAGATGTCGAGGAGCTGGCCGGCATCGGCGAGGTCGTTGACCACGAGGGTATCCGCACCCGTGCCCATCTCGATGGTGTTGCCGCCGTTCAAGCCATCGATCAGGCCGCCGAACAGGCTGACACTGTCCGCGCCGTCCCCGGCATCGATGCCGTTCGTCAGCGTGCCGCCATCGACCCGGATGGTGTCCGCGCCCGAGCCGCCCAATACTGCACCGACAATCGTTACCTGCTGGCCGATCAAGCCAGAGGCGTTGAGACCGATGTTGATGATGTCGGCATCGTCGCCGCCGCGCAATTGCCCGCCGATCCGCGTCGGATTGACCGCCGTTCCGGCATCGACGGTGATCGTGTCGTTGCCGGTGCCGCCGTCAACAAAGCCCGCCACGGAGGCGCTGCCGTTGATGGT
>JALHRS010000281.1 GCA_022841325.1 Lysobacterales bacterium
GTCGGAAGTTGTTTACCGTTCGCGTAATCAGTTACCCATAGGCATTGTATGCGGCACACCTGTAGAGCAGAAGGAGCGATTGGCAGCCAATCGAGGTTCGCGGTCAAGAATCGGGCTTACTCAGCAGTCCGAAATATAGGCGACAGATGGGGACTTGAAGAATGATCGAACGAGCGCGCGATTCTTCCGCACGTCACGCAGTTGTTGATCGATTCTGATCTCGAGCTTTTCACCTGCCCGCAGTGGATTGCGGGCAACGCCGGTTCGTTTGACATGACTCCAGACCAATTCGTCCGGGTTCAGGTCGGGCGCGTAGCCTGGCAAGACGTGCATCGTCAGCTTGCCCTTCGTGGATTCGATGTACTCGCGCACGTTCGCCTTCTTGTGCGCCGGCAACCCGTCAACCACCAGGTGCACCGGTGTGCTGCGACCCCTCATCATCTTCTTGAGCAGTTCGATGAACAGTTCCGCGTTCAAGGCACCCTGGTACGTCGCAAACCAGAACCCGCCCTTGGCATTGACCGCGGAGGCTGCTGAGATGGACTGGCGCTGGCCAGGTCGGTCAATGACTGGCGTCTTGCCTTTGGGCGCCCAGGTCTTGCCGTGTACCGTGTCGGCCCTGAAACCCGACTCGTCCCAGAAGTAGATCTCCGCCCCGTTTGCCCTCGCAACAGCGGCGATGCCAGGATACGTTTCGCGTTGCCAGCGCTCGATGGCTTGAGGGTCACGTTGATAGGCACGCTGCAGCGGCTTCTGAGGCGTCAGCCCCAGCCTGGCCAGCATGCGACCAATGGCGGTCACGCCCAGGCGCACCCCAAACTTCTGCTCGATCAGCATGGCCGCGATCTGTCGGGTCCAGAGGCCGAAGTCCAAGCCATATTGCCGCGGATCCTTGCCGTTGATCCAACGAAATACCTGCGCCCGCTGTGTCGGCGTGAGTTTTGTCGGACGCCCTGTTGCCGGCCGTGATGCCAGAGCACGCTCGCCTTTGCCGCGACCAGATGCCGCCTTCAGCCATCGATAAATCGATGTGCGATTCATCCCCAGCGACTTCACAACCTCCGACGGCTTCTCCCCCTCCTTGACTCGACGTAACGCCAGCAGGCGAAATTCTTCCAGCGTGGTGTGGTCAAGAGTGCGGCCGTCTCGTTTCATGCCTCATGAGACTACCTCTGGCCTCATGAGTTCCATCTATGTCGCTTTACTTACGGACTGCTGAGTAAGTTCGGTGCATTGGCGCCTCTCGACACCCAAGCCCGCAGTTGATGCGTTCAAGGCGCAGAGCGGAGTACAGATAGAAGTGCGGTCGGTCGGAGGTTTCCACGACAGGTATCTATTCGTGGATCAGCAGGCCT
>JALHRS010000282.1 GCA_022841325.1 Lysobacterales bacterium
CTTCGACGGCGGCCGTGCTGGACTATTGCCCATTGGCACCCGGCATTCCGCTCAAACGGCCCCCCCGGAACGCTTGCGCCATCGCCTTCGGCACCTCGGCCTCCGCCATCACCACGTGCGCCCGGTTTTCCGCCACCGCCGCCTTCATTTCCTGCTCCCGCGCGATCGCAAACGCCCGCCGCTCTTCGGCCTTGGCCCGCGCCACCCGCGTATCCGCCTCCGCCTGATCCGCCTGCAGCCGGGCGCCGATATTCTCGCCCACGTCGATATCGGCGATGTCGATCGACACGATTTCAAACGCCGTATGGGCGTCCAACCCGCGCTGCAACACCGCCTTCGAGATCCGGTCCGGGTTCTCCATCACCAACAAGTGGTTCTCCGAGGAACCGATCGCCGTGATGATCCCCTCCCCCACCCGCGCAATGATCGTCTCCTCCGTGGCCCCGCCGATCAACTGCTGCAAGTTGGTGCGCACCGTGACCCGCGCTCGAACTTTCAACTCAACGCCGTTCTTTGCGATCGCGCTCAAAGTCGTCTTCCGGCTGACGTTGGAATCGGGGCAATCGATCACCTTCGGGTTCACGCTCGTCTGCACCGCGTCCAGCACGTCGCGCCCGGCCAGATCGATCGCCGCCGCCCGGTCAAAATCCAGATCGATGTTCGCCCGGTGCGCCGCAATGATCGCCCGCACCACCCGCGGCACGTCTCCCCCCGCCAGATAGTGCGCTTCCAGCCGCCGAGTCGTAATCGGCGAACTCGGATCGTTCCCGACCCCCGCCTGCATCGCCATGATCTTCGACTGCACGATCACCCGCGCGTTCACCTGCCGAAAACTCATGCCGATCAAGCTCATCAGGCTGACCCGCGCGTTCGACATGTAGGCCTGGAACCAAATCTTTCCATAGGCCAACGCCACGATCAGCAGCACCAACCCCAGCACGACGAGAACCGCGCCGAAGAACAGCATCCACAGCACGCTGGGAGTCAGCGGTTCGCCCCCGCCCTGCGCAAACATCAATACAGACTGAAGATTCATGGTTCCGCCGATTATTTCCAAGACAGTCAATCCAACGCCATCAACATACCCCCGCTTGCCGCCCCGCGAAAGCCGCCCCGGGCTTTCGCGACCCCGCCGCCAACGCTCGCCGTCACACCGCCCCCGCCATCGCCGTAAGCTGCAACACCGCCCGCTGCTGCTCCTTCTCCAAATAGGTCCGACCCTTCTTCACGTTGATATGGTCCCACGGCAGCCGATCCCCAATCTCGTACGGCCGATGCACGATCGAGTCGAAATCCAATCCACAATCCACCACGCATTGCCGCCACAGCTCAAAGTCCAAATTCTCGCTCC
>JALHRS010000283.1 GCA_022841325.1 Lysobacterales bacterium
GGCGACTCGGAAGCGCAGCACCTGCTCGGCGTGCTTCTGTTGGACGCCAAGGGCGCCGCGCGCAGGCCTGCCGAAGCCTATAAGTGGCTGCTACTGGCCGCGCAGCGCGGCCACCTGCTGTCAGGGGTGATGCTCCGCACGCCGCCTGACCAGTTCTCGGCGGCGGACCGCCAGGAGGGCGAACGCGCCGCGGCTGCCTGGGCCCCCGTGCGCTGACGCCCCATGGCGATTCACCCCACGGCCATCGTCGATCCGGGCGCGCAGATTGGCGAAGGCACGCGGGTCTGGCACTGGGTGCACGTCAGCGCCGGGGCGCGCATCGGGGCGCGCTGCTCGCTTGGCCAGAATGTCTACGTCGGCAACGACGTCGTCATCGGCAGCAATGTCAAGATCCAGAACAACGTCTCGGTCTACGACGCAGTCACGCTGGAGGACGACGTGTTCTGCGGCCCGAGCATGGTATTCACCAACGTCTACAATCCCCGCTCCGCGGTAACGCGCAAGAACGAGTATCGCCGCACCCTGGTGCGCAAGGGCGCCACCCTGGGGGCGAACTGCACCATCGTCTGCGGGGTCACCATCGGCGAGTACGCCTTCGTCGGCGCAGGGGCGGTGGTCAACCGCGACGTGCCGGACTTCGCCCTGATGCTGGGGGTGCCGGCGCGGCAGGCGGGGTGGATGAGCCGCTTCGGCGAGCGCTTGCCGCTGCCGCTCAAGGGCGAGGGCGAGGCCGTCTGCCCGCATACGGGCGAACGGTACCGGGTGTCCGGGGGGCGCTGCAGGCTGGAGATTTGACGGTCCGGCCCGAACCGGGTCTAATCCCGCGTTCAATGACTGAACGCACCCCCGTTTGCTCGACGACCGCACCCGCTACCGCCTGCTGAAGCTGCTGCAGGAGAACCCCGAGCTGTCGCAGCGGCGCATCGCCGAGGAACTGGGCGTCAGCGTGGGCAAGACCAACCACTGCCTGCGCTCGCTGCTCGACCGCGGCCTGGTCAAGGTGCGCAACTTCCGCGACAGCCAGAACAAGCTTGCCTACGCCTATTACCTCACGCCGAAGGGCGCGAAGGAGAAGGTGCGCACCACGGTCGGCTTCCTGCGCCAGCGGCTGGACGAGTACCGGGAGCTGGAGCGCGAGATCGAGGAGCTGCGCCGCGAAGTGGGCGCCACCGGCGCGGAGATCCATGGACTTCATCGACCTTAAGGCCCAGTACCGCGCCCTGCGCGAGCCGGTCAACGCGCGCATCCAGCGCGTGCTGGACCATGGCCAGTACATCATGGGCCCCGAGGTGAAGGAGATGGAGGAGCGGCTGGCCGCCTTCACCGGGGCGAAGCATTGCATCTCGGTCGC
>JALHRS010000284.1 GCA_022841325.1 Lysobacterales bacterium
GAGCGCGAGTTTGCCGGCAGTATGGGCGGCCCCAAGGCGTGGATCAAGGCCCTGCGGTTGCATCAGTGGATGAAGAACCTGCTGCTCTTCCTCCCGCTGCTGGGGGCGCATCAGATCTTCGATCCCGCCCTGCTGTTCAGGGTCACGGTCGCCTTTTTCGCTTTCGGGTTCTGCGCTTCGTCGGTCTATCTGGTCAATGACCTGATGGACCTGGAAAGTGACCGGCACCATCCGCGCAAGCGGCTGCGACCGTTCGCTGCCGGTGTCCTGTCTCCGTTGGCCGGCGTGGCCGTGGCGGGCGTCCTGCTGGTCTGCGCTTTCGTGCTGGCGTGGTGGGTCGCCGAGGCGTTCTTTGCCTGGCTCGCCGTCTATTTCGTCATCACGGTGGCCTATACCTTCGCGTTGAAGCGCAAGGAGATTGTCGACGCGCTGTCTCTGGCTGCGCTGTACACGTTGCGCATCATTGCCGGCGGTACGGCGGTGGCCTTGCCGGCCTCATTCTGGCTGCTTGCGTTCTCGCTCTTCCTCTTTCTCAGCCTGGCCTTTGTCAAGCGGTTTTCCGAACTGCAGGTCATGCTCGAACAGGGGCGAGACGAGGCCAAAGGGCGCAGCTATGTCACAAGCGATTTGCCCGTGATCCAGATGATGGGGATCGTGTCGGGCTTTGCGGCCGTCATGGTGCTGGCGCTCTACATCAACAGCGAGGCGGTGGTCGTGATGTACAAGCGCCCGGAAGCGATGTGGCTGACGATCCCGATCCTGCTGTACTGGATCACCCGGGTTTGGATGAAGACACATCGCGGCCTGATGCACGATGACCCGGTCCTGTTCGCGATGAAGGACAAGGTCAGCATCATCTCCGGACTGATGTTTCTGCTCGTACTGTGGCTGGCAACTTGAACACATTGAAGCGACGCGTGGCGGCATGGGGCAACCTGAGCGCCGATGAGCATGAGTGGATCGCCCTGTCGGACCGCACTGCAGTTGCGCCGGCAATCAGGGCGGGAGGGCTGGCCTACGGCAATGGCCGCTCCTATGGCGACGTCTGCCTCAATGCGCCTGGCGCCCTGTGGGGCATGCGCGGGCTGGACCGCTTCATCGCGTTCGATGCCGAGGCCGGTGTCATCGAGTGCGAAGCGGGTGTGCTGCTGAAAGACATCATCGACGTGGTTCTGCCGCGCGGCTGGTTCCTGCCGGTGGTGCCAGGAACGCAGTTCGTGACCGTGGGCGGTGCCATCGCCAATGATGTGCACGGCAAGGCGCATCACTCCGCCGGCAGCTTTGGTCACCAGACCTTGTCGTTCGAACTGGTTCGTACCGATGGCCAACTGATCACGTGTTCGCCGACCG
>JALHRS010000285.1 GCA_022841325.1 Lysobacterales bacterium
TCCGCTGGAACCGCGTCAGCATCGAGCGCATCGCCCGTGCACTGGAACCCTATCACATCCTGTTCATGGAGGATGTGCTGCCTGCTGTCCACCTCGACGAGATCAAGTCGATTGCCGCCTCGATCAACATCCCCGTCATCGGCTCCGAGCTGCTGATGACGCGCTGGCAGTTGCGCGATTGGCTGGTCAAGGGGGTTTCGCAGATCGTCATGACCGACCCGGTCTGGAACGGTGGCATCGCCGAGACGCGCAAGATCGCGGCTATGGCGGAAGCCTTCGGCGTGCCGCTGGTGCTGCACAACGTCGCCGGGCCAATTTGCCACGCGGCGTGTATGCACCTGGGCGCGCATATCCCGAATTTGTTCTATGTGGAGAGCGTCCGCGCCTTCTACCAGACCTATTTCCCCATCCTCAGCGGTTGGGGGCCGACCGTCAGCGACGGCCACCTCGATATTCCGCCGGGGCCGGGGCTGGGCGTGGAACTGCTGCCTGCAATGCTGGAACGCGCCGACCTGACGCGGGAAGTGTCAGGTGGTGAGGGGTTAGCCAAAGGCCGCCGCGCCATGGGCGACCACTGGGCCGTGGAAGAAATTCGTTAAGGTTTATCCGGGAACAGGGACTCTGGCGGGGTCCCGCTGACCTGTTCCCGTTTGAACGCCGCAAAGCTGTGGAGCTGCTTCATTGTGCGGACGAGGTTGCCGCAGCTTTTGGCGGCTTCCCCCATTAATTCGCTCAAGTCCATTTCTTCCAGCATAGGCGTGTGTGCCTCGCCAATCGCCTGGATGACCTCTGGTTCATTGACGGCATCCATGACAAATTGAATGCTGTTCATCTGGTTGAGCATCCGGTGGACTGCGGCATCGATGTACTCGTCGGTGCTCAGATCAGCCCACTGGGTTTTGTCATCCAGGTCAACACGCCGGGGGGATGCAGGCATAGGGGCTTCCTCTGACAATAGGCCGATACGCGAAGTATAACGAATCGTGACAAAATTGTAACAGACCCTGCCAGCATAGAAAAGCCGAGGTATTCGCTAGTTCGGATAGGCGGTTGTCGCTACAGGAAGATCAGGCGATCAATCAGCGGTTGGCTGCATCACCTTTTGGCACTCGCCGGTACACCGGATCGGTTCGGCAGCCAGCGGCGGTTGGGCATCCGCGTAGGCGTACATATTGTTGAGCAGGCGGATAATGGTATTGCAGTTAGTCTGCGCGACCGACATCAACTCATTCCAGTCACGCTCATCAAACCCAATGAAGGTGCCGGGGGAGGGCGCGCCATCTTCCGCCGCGATCTGCACATAATCCAGCACCACCTTGATGCCAGTCAGTTGGTTC
>JALHRS010000286.1 GCA_022841325.1 Lysobacterales bacterium
ATGTAAGCCCGCTAGCCCCGCTGCGATTACCTCCGGGCGTTCCGTCTGGTGCGGAAAGTCCCTGTCGTCGAACTGCCGCCGTCCTTGCCTTTATCTTTGCCCGAAGGCAACTAGAACCGAAAGTCACAACACTGCAAACAGCGAGGAGCTGCCCATGATCGCCGAAGGCGCAACCGCCCCCGATTTCACCCTGCCCCGTGACGGGGGAGAAACCGTCACGTTGTCGGCGCTGAGGCCGGGCAAGGTGGTGCTTTACTTCTACCCCAAAGACGACACCTCCGGCTGCACGCTGGAGGCGCAGGATTTCAGTATGCGGCTGGCTGAGTTCATGGCCGCCGGGGCGACGGTGATCGGTGTGTCGAAGGACAGCGTCAAAAGCCACGACAAGTTCTGCAAGAAGCATGGGCTGTCGATCGTGCTGGTATCGGATGAGGCGGGGCAGACCTGCGAGGATTACGGGGTCTGGTTGGAAAAGCGCATGTATGGCAAGACCTACATGGGGGTGGAGCGGACCACCGTGCTGATCGACGGTGAAGGCAAGGTGGCGCGGGTCTGGCCGAAGGTCAGCGTCAAGGGCCATGCCGATGAGGTCCTGGCGGCGGTCAAGGCGCTGTAACCCTGTCTGTCCACGGTGGGACATGATGCGCCCACATGACATATCAATGACTTGCGGGATGGGCTTAACGAAATCTTCACCACTTGCGGTGGAGGCGCCGCTGCGCGGAACCGGGACGGGAGGGCTGGCGTGACCACTTTGGCGGAAATGGCGGTGGAGGTGCTGACCACGGCTGACGGGCGGGCAAAGACCGCGCTTGGCCGCCGTCATGCTGCGACCTGGCTTGCCGCGCGCGAGGCAGGCACGCCGCTGGCCGTCGGTCATGCAGCCCCGCCCTTGCGCCCTGCCCGGCCGGAACGCCCCGAACTGCTGGCACCGAAGGATGTGCCGCACCGCAAGCCGGGTTCGCCCGAAGGCCGCATCGCCCTGCTTCATGCGGTGGCCCATATCGAGTTGAACGCGGTGGACCTGCATTGGGATGTCATCGCCCGCTATACTGACACGCCGATGCCGCTTGGCTTTTACGACGACTGGGTGAAGGCCGCCGACGAGGAGGCCAAGCACTTCAACCTGATGTGCGACTGCCTGAAGGCGCTGGGCAGCCACTATGGCGCCCTGCCCGCCCATGCCGGCATGTGGCGCGCCGCCGAGGACACGGCGGCAGACCTGCTTGGCCGGTTGGCCGTGGTGCCGATGGTGCTGGAAGCGCGCGGGCTGGACGTGACACCGGGGATGATCGAGGTGTTCCGCAAGGCCGGCAATAAAGATGCCGTGGCTGC
>JALHRS010000287.1 GCA_022841325.1 Lysobacterales bacterium
GGCGAGCGAGATCGCATCGCCTTCGCCCTCGACGTCGAGCGGATAGCCGTCGACCTCGTCGAGGAACAGATAGCGCACCGGCATCGAGCGCAGCCCGACTGCACTGTTGGCGCCGGTCATCACCAGCACGCCACCCCGAAACTCCTTAGCCAGGATCGTGTTGCCCGAGTCACGCGAACGCGCCGGGGCGATCAGTTCAGCCAGGACACCGGACTCTTCGATCAGCGGATCGATGCGCTGCTTCGAGTTGCGCTTGGCCATCTCGACGGTCGGCCAGACCGCCATCATCGGACCCGGCGCGTGATGAATCACGTAGCCGATCCAGTTCGAACCCATCTCGGTCGCGCCGAGCTGGGCCGCCTTCATGAACACCACGCGCTCGACCGCGGAGGTCGGCGACAGGCAGTCCATGATGGCTTTGAGGTACGGCGTGCGGCTGGTGCGCCAGCGGCCGGGCTCGGCGGAGGCCTTGCTCGACAGCATGCGGTGCCGATCCGACCACTCCGACACGGTCAACATCGGGTCGGGCAGCAGGCCCTCGCGCCAAGCGCGCTCGATGTCGAACCCGCCGTCGTAGTTCGAAGCGGTCGTCATCAATCGACCTTCGGGCGAATCTCGCCCAACTCCAGCAAGTGAGCCCGGACTGCGGCCTCCAGGGCCACGTGTAGCGCGTGACCATCGGTGCCGAGCTGAGATGCCAGTTGCGCCGAAACTCTTGCAGGCCAGTTCAGCCAGGCATCTCGCTCAACACGGGCCAAGTGAAAAACGTGCGCGATGGCGCTAGCGCGATCTACCGATTGCTGGGTGCGCTTCTCCAGCTCCAGCTTCTTGATTTTGGCTTTGAGCACCTCGTTGACCGTGCGCGCTTGCAGCAGGGACGCGCCGCCCGCGGGCAGCGCGGCGCCGGCATCGGCGCCCGGCGCAGCATCGGTCGGCACCGGCGCCCGCGCTGCCGGTGTGCGCGAACCCACGCGCGGGGTCTCGGTGTTGCGCGACCACTGGGCGTCGGCCTGCGCCGGGTCCAGCGTGCCGTCGGCATTGGGCGTGATGCGGCCTGCAGCAATGGCCTTGCGAACGGCAGCGTCCGATACGCCTCGGTGCCGCGCGTAGGCGCGAATCGACAGTCCCATCGGCCCTTATCAATCCCATCGAAGAAGCGACGAAAAGCGCTTGGCTTCACCTCCGCGCAGCGCGTTCATCGCCGTCCCCCATCACGAGGACGAACCGATGAGCCAACTCGATCTGGACACGCTGGCGAAGGCGCTGGCCAACGCCGCGATGACGGTGCTGGTGCGCTCCTGCCGCAAGGAAGTTGC
>JALHRS010000288.1 GCA_022841325.1 Lysobacterales bacterium
TTGTCGCTGATCGGTCCGGTTCCGGGCGAGGCTGACCCGAAGGCCGCCTACATGCCGCTCACCGGCGCGAAGGTCCGCACCACGCAAGACACCTTCTTTGAAATCCGCGGTCAGGTGGCAGAGGGGGCAGGGTTCGCCTCACGCGTGGTGGCGATTGCGACGGCCTTTGCCTACGGCGACCTGAAGAACCTTGGCCAAGGGGTGGAATTCTGATGCTGAAGCTGGTGATCGGGCTGGGTGTGACGCTGATGCTGGTCGGTTTCGGGGCGGCGGGTTGGCAATATGTGCAGACGCTGCCGCAGACCGAGGTTGCGGCGGGCGCAGACGCCGGGGCGGCGCCGAAGCCCGAGCAGCAGGACTGGCTGATTTCTCCCAGCGGCAGCCTGGTGCCGCGCGAAAGTGTCCTTGGGTATCTGGCGCAGGACCGCTTCGTCGAGCGCCGGACCGTGGTGATCACCCAGCGCGCACCGTTGGAAAGCCTGCTGGCCGACGGCGAAAAACTGCCCGAAGCACCCTATCTGCAGGTTCTGGCCGATATTCGCGCGCCAAAGGTGGCTGCGGGCGCTTGCGCGGCCCTGCAGGAGGTGTTGGCGCAGGACTGCGCGCTGCATTCGGCGCGCGCCGTGGCCGACAGCGTTGATCGGGCGACCGGAACGGCCGAGTTCCGGATCGAGCTTGCATACAGGCTGAAACCCACGGACGACGCACTGCCGGACCTGTCGGACCGGGTGTTCGATACCAAGGCTGTCGACCTCAGCTTCGAGGCCGGCCAGGAGGGTGCCGGCACCGTGCCGGACATGATCCGCGCGTCGGCCAAGGCCGCTATCGACGCCTGTGCCGCGCAGCGCCGCACCGAGGCTTGCCGCGTGTTGCGGATGGACCTGACGTGGCAAGGCGACGGCGCAGGTGTCTCCCGGATCGAGCTTGGCGCGCTGTCGCGCCTGCCGAAGGGCATTTTCCCCGCACCGCCGCTGGGCTGATCGGTCAGGCGGTGGCCTTGTCCAGCGCCTGATTGAGGTCAGCGATGATGTCCTCGACGTTCTCGATGCCGATCGACACGCGCACCATGTCAGGGGCCGCGCCGGCCTTGACCTGCGCTTCTTCGGACAGCTGCCGGTGGGTCGTCGATGCCGGGTGGATGATCAGCGACCGGGTATCCCCAAGGTTGGCGACGTGGCTGAACAGCTTGAGGCTGTCGATCAGCTTGACGCAAGCCTCGTAGCCGCCCTTGACGCGGAAGGTGAAAAGGCCGCCGGCGCCCTTCGGCACGATCATCCTGGCCAGCGCGTGATAGGGCGAGGATTTCAGGCCGGGAT
>JALHRS010000289.1 GCA_022841325.1 Lysobacterales bacterium
ACACCAGCAGCGCGTCGAGCGGACCCACGTCCTCGATCAGCTCGAGCGCTGCCGTGCCCTGACCGGCCATCACGTCGGCATGGTCGTAGGGCGGGATCAAGGTCATGCCGCGCTCGCTGGCAATGCGCCGGCCGATCGCTTCGCGGTCCTCGGTGTACCGGTCGTACAGCACCACTTCGCTGCCGGCCATGCCCTGCTGGTAGGCCCGCGTGGCGGCCAGCTTGGATGCCGGCGCGTCCTGCGGCATGACGATCACCGACGGCATGCACAGGAGCCGTGCCGACAAGGCGATGGCCTGTGCATGGTTGCCCGACGAGTAGGCGATGGCGCCGGCCTTGCGCTGATCGGGGGTGAAGCGGGCCAGGGCGTTGTAGCCGCCGCGGAACTTGAAGGCGCCCATGCGCTGGAAGTTCTCGCACTTGAAGAACACCGTGGCACCGGTGCGCTCGTCCACCGTGCGCGAGGTGCGTGCCGGGGTGCGATGGGCCACGCCTCGCAGCCGACCGGCCGCAGCGGCAATGTCAGGGAAATCGATGGCAAGGGCTGGATTCATGGATGAAGCATAGCGGGCGATGCAGCCACGCCGCGATGCCCCCGCCCCACGGCGCGAGAATTCCCGGAGTCGAGAGCACCCCGAAGATGCATCGATTGGAGAGCACTCCCTCGAAAGCTGTCAGCTTCTGGCCATGCTGGCCCGTTAAGGTCCTCGTGAGATCTCCCCAACGGCCACCCATGACCATCACTCTGCCCACCAAAGACCAATCGCAAGACTTGGTGGACATCATCGATTTCAAGTGGCTGCTGGCCAAGGACGGGTTTCGGGTGCATGTCGAACGCCTGCAGAGCGATCCGGCCTACGCGCGGGACTGCCTCGACAAAGCCGACGCCTCGCCACGTGACGCCGTACGCGCCTGCGCAGCACGTTTGCGCGCACGGCTGGGTCTCAGTTCGGTTTGATCCCAACTGAAGGGCTATCGTCACCGAGCGCCGATTCAGCAGTTCGATCTTCAACACCTTGCCACAGTTGTACGTCGGCAAAGCCTCGACAAACGGTACCGCTTGGGCCGCGTGTAACGCGCGATAAGGGCCAGGCAGTGGGCATTCAGCGCCACAGCATCGATCGGCCTGCGCGCCCCCTGCACGCCACCAGTGATTGAAGTCATGGGCCAGGGTGTTGTGTGGCAAACAGGACGCGAGGTTCTGGAGCCAAGAATGTCGAACTCGAGGTTTCAACCCGAGACTTGCTGCCAGGCCTTGTCCAGCCGCTTGGCACTGACCGGCTGCGGTGTTCGCAGCTCCTGCGCAAAGTAGCTC
>JALHRS010000290.1 GCA_022841325.1 Lysobacterales bacterium
CCATGCCGATCGATGCCGCCGCCCTGCCCGGCCTGACCAGCACCGTGCTGTGGGCGACCTTCGCCCTCGCCTTCGTCTTCGGCGCGGTGGCGCAGAAGACCCACTTCTGCACGATGGGAGCGGTGGCCGACCTGGTCAACTTTGGCGACTGGACACGCATGCGCCAATGGCTCATGGCCATCGGTGTAGCCATCATCGCCACCGGCCTCCTCGCTGCCACCGGCCTCATCGATCCGGCCAAGAGCATCTACACCGGGCCGCGCCTGCTGCTGCTGGGTTATGTGCTGGGCGGCCTGCTGTTCGGCTTCGGCATGGTGCTGGCGGGCGGTTGCGGCAGCAAGACGCTGGTGCGCGTGGGCAGCGGCAACCTGAAGGCGCTGGTGGTGTTCGTGGTGCTGGGCGTGACCGCGTTCATCTCGCTGCGCGGCGCGCTGGCCGTGCTGCGGGTCGGCAGCATCGAGCCGGTCAGCATCACGCTGTCGACGCCGCAGGACCTGCCGTCGATCATCGCTGCCGCCAGCGGCCTGGCCAAGACGCAACTGCAGTGGATTGCAGCGCTGGTTGTCGGGGGTGCGCTGGTTGCTTTCGCGCTGGCGCGACGCGACTTCTGGCGCCTCGACAACCTGCTCGCCGGACTGGCGATCGGCGGCGTGATCGCCGGCGTCTGGTACGTGTCCGGGCACGTGGGTCATCTGACCGAGCACCCGGAGACGCTCGACGAAACGTTTCTCGCCACCAATACCGGGCGCATGGAGTCGCTGAGCTTTGTCGCACCGATCGCCTATGTGCTCGACTGGCTGATGTTCTTCAGCGACAAGAGCAAGGCGCTGACGCTCGGGGTGGTTGCGGTGTTCGGCGTTGTCGCCGGCTCGGCATCCTGGTCGCTGCTCAGCCGCGAGTTCCGGTGGGAAGGTTTCCGCGACACCGAAGACACGGCCAATCACATCATCGGGGCGATGATGATGGGCTTTGGCGGCGTGGTGGCGATGGGCTGCACTGTCGGGCAGGGACTCAGCGGTGTCTCGACGCTCGCTCTGGGCTCGTTCATCGCGCTGGCGGCGATCATCGGCGGCGCCATCATGGGCCTGAGGTATCAGATGTGGCGGCTCGAGCGCATGGCGTGAAGCGCGCTCGCGTTTGACGCCCCCTCGGGCAATCTGGATAATGCGCGCTTCTTCGCCGCTACCGCCGTTCCCTCAGTCGGTGAAGGTTCCCTCGGAATGGGTCGTTAGCTCAGCCGGTAGAGCAGCGGACTTTTAATCCGTTGGTCGCAGGTTCGACCCCTGCACGACCCACCATTCCCCGCTCG
>JALHRS010000291.1 GCA_022841325.1 Lysobacterales bacterium
GGGCGGCGCTGTTCGAACGCCAGACCGATGGCGGAATGCACGATGAAGATTCCCACCGCGAAGGCCAGAAAACCAAATGCCGTCAAATTCAGATGAAAGCTGTCGGTAAGGCGCGCAAGGCTCGGTTCGGACCCGGCTGCGCGCCGCTCCAGCCCTTCGGGCAAAGGCGTCGAGGGGACGGCCCCGGGCGCAAGGATCAGCGCGTCCAGTTGGCCGTCGACGCCGAGCAGACGCTGCGCCGCGCCGATATCGACGATCACGGTGCCGGGTGGCAAGGTGTCGACCGGGCTGATCCGCACGCCCGGCAGTCCTGCCAAGGCCTCTGCATCCCGCAGCGTCTCGGGGTGGGCAAAGCCGCGGCTTCCGCCAAGAAACCCAACAATATCTGCTCCTTGCAGCGCGACAGCGCCCGACACGGCGGCCTCAGTGGGCAAGGTCAGTGGGTCGATCCCGATAATCCGCAACCCTGTCGTCGGCTCGCGCCCCTCCACCAATGGCGACACGGGCCAACCGGCACGGCGCAGGGCAACATAGTCTGCGTCGCGTATCGTTTCCCCTTGGCGCGCCACGATGCGGTCCAGCGCATCCTCGCCTACAACGGCCGCTGCCCGTGCATAGGCAGCCCGCGCTTCGGCATTGATTGCCTGAACCCCCGACCACAGCGCCGTTGCAAGTGCCAACCCGACCAGAAGCATCACAAGCTGGATCGGGTGACGCCACCAGTGTGACAAAAGCGCGGAAAGCCCGGTGCGGATCATCCGGCGATCCTTCCGCCCGTCAGGTGCAGATGCCGGTCAAGCCGGCTTGCCAGACGAGGCGAATGGGTGACCATCATCAGCGCTGCACCGGCATTCGCGACCAGCCGCAGCATCAGGTTCAACACGTTGTCAGCGGTCGCCTCATCAAGATTGCCGGTTGGTTCGTCGGCCAGAACCAGCTGCGGCCGCACGGCAAGCGTCCGCCCGATCGCGACGCGCTGCTGCTGGCCGCCGGACAACTGCTCGGGGTAGCGGTCCAGAAGGCCCGCAAGGCCCATCTCCTCGGCCAGATGCGCGGTCCAGTCGGGGTCATGCCGCCCCGCCAGCCGCGCCTGAAAAGACAGGTTTGCAGCGGCGTCAAGCGACGGGATCAGGTTGAATTGCTGGAAGATCAGGCCAACGGTCCCACGCCGCAGCGCAGCAAGATCACGATCTGCCAGACCGCCCAGCGATTGCCCGGCCAGCCGGATTTCCCCCGCATCGACCTGCTCAAGCCCGGCAACAAGATGCAGAAGCGTGCTTTTTCCGCTGCCGGATTCGCCGGTCAG
>JALHRS010000292.1 GCA_022841325.1 Lysobacterales bacterium
TTGCCAAGCCGATGGTGCGGCGCAGCCCGGCCGGCTGGACGCAGGCCATGCGCAGCGGCAAGCCCTACCCGATCAAGGCACTGATCGCCTGCAACAACCCGATGTCCAACTGGCCGGGCCAGGCCGACGCGCGCGCGGCACTGGGCGCGCTCGACCTGCTCGTGCACATCGAACTGTTCGAGAACGAAACCTCGGTCTATGCCGACTACGTGCTGCCGGTGGCCACCGGCATCGAGAAGGGCGAGATCGGCCGTTCCACCGACGACCGGCGCGTGGTCTGGATCGACAAGATGATCGAGCCGCCGGGCGAGGCGAAGTCCGACGACTGGATCTGGATCGAGCTCGGCCGCCGCCTGGGCTACGGCGACGTGCTGCAAGAGCGCTTCAAGGACCCGGCCGTCTTCTGGGACGAGATGTGCATCGACAACGACCAGTTGCGCGGCATCACGCAGGCGCGGCTGCATGCGGTGCCTTGGCGCTGGTTGCGCTTTCCGCTCGCCGACGAGAACGCGCTCGAGCAGGAGACGCTGTTCCTCGAAGGCACGTCGGCCGCCGGCCACCCGGGCAAGCGCTTCCCCACGCCCAGCGGCAAGCTCGAGTTCTTCACCGCGGCGCTCGAGGCGCGCTTTGCCGCGCTCGGCTTGTCGGCGCTGCCCGAGTTCTACAGCGAGCGCGAACAGCTCATCGACCTGCCCTATGTGGAGCCGACCGGCGGCGACGACACCGAGGGCGTGATCTCGCCCTTCGTCAAGAGCCCGACCTACGTGTCGCCGGCCACCATCCGCCAGGCTGGGCCCGACTCGCCCGGTGCGCGGCTGCGCGCGCAGGGCTTTGATCTGGAGCTGATCACCGGGCGCCCGCCGGCGCCGCACTTTCACAGCTTCACGCATTACTTCTGGCAGGCGCAGGAGATGTGGCCCGACCTGTACGTGCAGATGCATCCGGTGCAGGCCACACGCATCGGCGCCGCCGACGGCGAGCGCGTGCGCATCGAGACCGCGCACGGCGCGATCGAGGCGCGCTGCTGGGTCACCGCCAGCCTGCGCGAGACGAGCGTGTTCATCCCCATTGGCTGGGGCGAACGGCAGCCGTTCCAGCCCTGGCGCTCGGTGAACTTCCTCACCGACGCGACGCAGCGAGACCCCATCTCCGACCAGACCAACCTGAAGACGCTGCTGTGCCGCATCGTCAAGGTATGACGAGGCCGCACGCCGTCAACCACCCGAACGAGGAGACCCAAGCCATGGACATCAGCCTGTGCAACCGCATCGACGGCACCGTCATCGACATGAAGAAAGTTT
>JALHRS010000293.1 GCA_022841325.1 Lysobacterales bacterium
GGTGATCGGCGGTTCGGCTTGCCCCGAGGCCATCATGAAGGCTTTCGTCGAGCATTATGGCTCCGACGTGATCCACGCCTGGGGCATGACCGAGATGAGCCCCATCGGCACGCTCGGCGTCAAGTCGGCGAAGGCCGCCGGATTGCCGTCCGCCGAATGGTGGAAGGTGAAGCTGAAGCAGGGCCGGCCGCCCTTCATGGTCGATATGAAGATCACCGATGATGAGGGCAAGTCGCTGCCCCATGACGGCAGGACCTTCGGGCGCCTGAAGGTGAAGGGCCCATCGGTGGCGAGAAGCTATTTCAAGGGCGAGGGCAATGAGGCCTTCGACGCCCAAGGCTGGTTCGATACGGGCGACGTCGCCACCATCGACGAATATGGCTACATGCAGATCACCGACCGCGCCAAGGACGTGATCAAGTCCGGCGGCGAGTGGATATCATCGATAGAGCTGGAGAACATTGCGATTGGCTGCTCAGGTGTGCAGGAAGCAGCGGCCATCGGCCTGCCGCATCCCAAATGGGACGAGCGCCCGCTTCTGGTGGTGGTGCGGAAGCCGGGCTCGAATGTGAGCCGCGAGGATGTTCTTGCCCACCTGAAGGGCAGGATCGCGAACTGGTGGATGCCGGATGACGTGGTATTTGTGGAAGAAATTCCGCACACGGCAACGGGCAAGATTTCCAAGCTGGCGCTGCGGGAGCAGTTCGGGGATTACCGGTTTACAAGTTGACCGGATGCCCCTCTCCTCCCCCAAGCTTGCGCTTGGGTCCCCTTCCTCTCCCCTCTGAAGAGGGGCGAGGACCTGAGTGTCCTCCCACCGCGATAGCGGGGGAGGAAAGGGGCCCGCTGCGAAGCAGTGGGATAGGAGAGGGGCAACCGGACTGCCTTCAGAAAATCGCCGGCTCGCCCGTCGGGCCGCCGAAATCGCTTTGCAGGAAATCGAAGTCGCAGCATTCGTCGGCTTGAGCGATGTGCTGCGCGAACATCCAGCCGTAGCCGCGCTCGAAGCGGGGCGGCGGTGGTTTCAGCGCTGCCTTGCGTGAGGCGAGTTCGGCATCGCTGACGTCCAGCGTGATCGAGCGCGCGGCGACATCGACCGTGATCATGTCGCCCGTCTTCACCAGCGCCAGCGGGCCGCCGACGTAGGATTCAGGCGACACATGCAGGATGCAGGCGCCGTAGCTGGTGCCGCTCATGCGGGCATCCGAAATCCGCAGCATGTCGCGGACGCCCTGCTTCACGAGTTTCTTCGGGATCGGCAGCATGCCCCATTCCGGCATGCCGGGTCCGCCCTG
>JALHRS010000294.1 GCA_022841325.1 Lysobacterales bacterium
TGCTGGAAGCGCATTACATCCAGTTGGATACCGGCGCGACCGATATTCCAGCCGTGCTGGCCGCCAGCTTCATTGCGCCTGAACAACTGTTTATCCAGCCCGTCCCACCCGACCAAAGCGACCTCAGCCGCGAACTGCCGGAGACGGTCGGCCTGCTGATCGGCTTGATGGGACTGGTTGGCGCGCTTGGCCTGGTCTGGCGGCGGCACTATGGCTTAGGGCTATCGGCGCTGGTCATCGCTGGCATGACGCTCTTTATGGTGACTTCGGCATCGCTGCCGGTTTGGTTGACGACGACGCTACTCGGCCAGTTACGTTTTCCGGGTCGTGTGCTGGGGATCGGCATCCTGGCTATTGCGCTGCTGGCAGGGGGCTGCCTGCTCTGGTTGCCTGCCCGCTGGCGGAGCGCCGGTGCTGCGCTGCTGATTGCGCTGGTCATGGCCGCTGCGCTGCCAACCGTTTACCCTAGCCGGGATTGGCTGGATTTCTCAAATCTCAGCCCGGTGGACGCCATCGAGTTTGAGTACCGGACCACCGCCTTCGGCACCACCAGCTACAACGAGTTCAAACCCTTCTTTGGTCAGGAGTCCACTCCTTATGACCTGCCGCCCGATCTGGACACCTACGCGACCGATCCCTTCCGCCTGCGCGTGCGGGATGTGCTGGGCGGGACGGCACAAATTGAATCGATAGGGGAGTCGAGCCTGCGCGTGACGGCAGAGTCGCCCGTCGAAATTCGCTTGCGCCGCTTTTACTGGCCCGGCACTCGCGTGACGCTGGATGGCAACCCGGTCGAGCCGCAGGTCGATCCCTTCTTTGGCCTGGTGCGGGTGCCGCTGCCCGCCGGGACGCATACGGTGACTCTCTGGCAGGAACCATCGCTCGCGCAGATCGTCGCGCCGATCTTCAGCCTGGTCTGCCTGGGGATGATCCTGCTGCTCTGGTGGCGGGGCGCACCCCTGTCAGGGGTTATGCCCGAACCACTCTCGGCGCGCTTAGCCTGGGGAGTCGCTGGCGGGGTCGTGATGTTCGCGCTAATCAATAGCTTGCTCATCCAACCGCATACCGATTGGTTCCGCCTGCGCTCGCCAGTAGACCAACCTGCCGGGATGCAAACAGCCGTTCGACAGCCTTTTGGGGATGCTTACCAATTGCTCGGCTACCGCTTGGATCAAACCAGCGCGGCCGCCGGGGGCCGCCTGGATGTGATCCTTTACTGGCGCGCACTGCGCCCGCTGGATCGGCTCTACCGCCCGGTGGTGCAAGTGGTCGATGAACAGGTCACCGA
>JALHRS010000295.1 GCA_022841325.1 Lysobacterales bacterium
CATGGACGAGGCCGCCAAGCTGGCGGGCAAGGATCCGCTGGCGTTCCGTCGCGCGCTGATGGACAAGCACCCGAAGCACCTCGGCGTGCTCAACGCAACCGCCGACAAAGCCGGCTGGGGCAAACCTTTGCCCAAGGGCGTATTTCGAGGGATCGCCCACTTCATGGGCTACGGCAGCTACGTGGCGGCAGTTGCGGAGGTATCCGTCAGCGGCAAGGGCGAGGTCAAGGTCATTCGGATGGTGCTTGGCACCGACTGCGGCAACTACGTCAATTCCGCCACAGTCGCAGCGCAGGTCGAGGGCTCCGTCGCATACGGATTCGATTCGCTGCTCACCCAGATCAGCATCGACAAGGGTCGCGTCGTCGAACAGAACTTCGACACCTACCACATCGCACGTCTTGCGCACTTGCCGAAGGTGGAAACGGTGATCGCACCCACCCACGATTTCTGGGGGGGCGTGGGCGAACCGACGATCTGCGTAGCGGTGCCTGCCGTGCTGAACGCCATCTTTGCCGCGACAGGCAAACCCGTGCGTACGCTGCCCTTGAAAGCCAGCGGACTCACGCTGATCTGAAGCGGCGAAAAGGATGGCGCACATGCGTACGCCCGCCCTGCTCCTATGGTCGGTCACGAGTTTGGGTGGGTGTACCGTTCTCGAAGGCGCCTCATCGACGACGACAGCTGCACCCATGGAGCATCCATTGACGAACATTGCCGGCGACCCGGATCGTGGCCGCGAAGTGTTGCTCGGTCGCGACGGCAATTGTCTGCTTTGTCATGCCGTCCCCGAAACCGGGGCGCGCTTCATGGGCAATCTCGGCCCGCCGCTGTCGGGCATCGCATCGAGAATGAGTGCGGGCGAGATACGACTGCGTCTGGTGGATTCAAGACGCGTGAACGCACGGACGATCATGCCGTCCTACTATAGTACGGACGGCCTCGTTCATGTCGCTGCCGCCTATCGAGGCAAGACCGTGCTGACCGCCCAGCAGATCGAAGACACCATTGCGTATCTCCAAACCTTGCGCTGACGCCATGCACAATCGACGCCGCTTCGTTGCCTTCCTCGCCAGCATCGGCCTCCTGCCGCATGTCGCGTCTCGATCGGCGCAAGCCGCAGAAAACGATCTCGGCCCCATCATCGCCAAGCTGACCGGCGGCAGACCCCTGCAGCCCGGACGAGTGACGGTCGACACGCCGCTGCTCGCGGACAACGGCCATTCGGTACCGGTGAAGTTCATCGTCGAGAGTCCGATGTCTGCGCACGACTACGTGAGGACGATT
>JALHRS010000296.1 GCA_022841325.1 Lysobacterales bacterium
CCTAGAGGCTCAGGCGGGTGACTTTTTTTGGGTGTAGGCCGCCTTCGAGTCGTGGCCCACGGCGCTCATGAGGTGCACTTGCAGGCCCTGCTCGTCGGTGGCACGGCGCAGGGTCTTGCCGTCGATGGCTAGGCTGCGATCGCGCGCGGCCCACAGGGCATTCCAGGCGCCCAGGGCACGGTCCAGTGCCGCAGGATCGACCCGCATGAGCACATCGCGGATCACCGTCACGCTGGGGATCAGGTACTCACGCGTGTGCCGATCAAATCGGCAACCGATGCGCTGGGCGCCCTTCTGCCCCAAGCCTTGGGCCCATTGCCCGATGGCCTTGTAGCCGCGCATGCCGCACAAGGTGGCGCCCGCGGCAATCGCCAGCACCGCACGGATCGGGTGGCGCCGGCCCTGGGCGCGCCGAGGATCGCTCAGGGCGTTGAAGGTCTCGGGCAGCGCGCGCATCTGTTCGGCACTCAGCGTCATCGTCGGGTGCTCCTCGGTGTGGTCGCGGGGGTCGAGAACCGGTTGCGCCAGGCGCTGACGGGCCTGCGGGTGCAGCGCGCGCACGAAGACTTGCTTGGGCGTCTGCGCCTGCTCGCTGTAGCCGCGCGCGCTACGCCGGAAGCCTCGGGTCAGGCCCACGCAGGTCCAGTTCGCCGCGCGGTACACCGTGCCGTGAAAGCGCTGCGGATCGACGAAGGTCTCCAGCAGCAGCAGCGGGTGACCAAAGCGCTCCAACCAGTCCGCGCTCAAGCGCCGCTGGCACAGCGCGAGCACCTTCGAGCCCAGGTTCGGATAGTGCCAATCGGGCAGAATCAGAAAGCGGCTGTTGTTGGCGATCAACTTCAGCCGCCCGTACTGCAACCGTGCATCCCAGCCGATCCAGCGGTCGCGTACCCCACACTTGAGCGAGGAGGCCGAGAAGCTCAATACCGCGACCCAGGCGCCCTCGTACTGCGCCACGTAGCGCACAGTCTGCCCGATCTTCGGGATCGCGCCCAGATAGTGATGTCGGTCCAGCAAACCCTGGAATTGCGCGTCTGCGTCACGCCCGATGGGCAGGACCGTTATCTTCGACAAATCCACGCTGCATCGCCCGGTTGCGCGTCCACTGGCGCTACGTTGTAGCAGATTCGGCGAGGCGAGTCCAGCTTTGGTGGTACCGGATTGTCAACACACAGAAAATTGCTCAGGGCACTTTCACCCTGCGTCGACCGGCATGGCTATTGACGATCCGACCGAGCACCGCTTCATACACTGGTCTTCTTCCACCGGCCGCGGCTGAATAGC
>JALHRS010000297.1 GCA_022841325.1 Lysobacterales bacterium
CGGCCGCCGACCTGCTGGTGCTGGACGCCGAGTCGCTGGACGACGACCGCGAACTGCTGCCCGACGTCGACCCGCTGGACCTGCTGCTGGCGCGCGCGCACGGCGGGCACATCGACGAGGTGATCGCCGGTGGCCGGCCGGTGGTGCAGCAGGGTCGTGTGCTGGGTTTCGACGAACCGTCTGCCGTAGCCGAGCTGAACGCGCAGGTGCGGCACCGTCTGCAGACCGAACCTGAGTGGGCCGGCTGGCGATGCGCCGTGCAGGCCTTGGCCGAGGACCTGGGGCCGTTTTATCGGCGTGGCATCGGGCCGGGGTGCTGTTGACGGCGCGGTGCGGTCGTTCGCTGTCCGCGCCACTCAAGAGCAATAGCCCTCGCCTGGTACGCCCAGGCCGCCGCGCTGTTGGGCAGGCTGTCGCCCGGCAGCGCTGCTGCCGGGCAGGCCTGTGACGCGAGCCGGGGCGGCGGGCTTATCCGTGTCCCTGGTGTGGGTAGTGCATCTACTGCCCAGTCGTGTTTTGATGAGCCCAGTTAACCATACAGGTAAGCCTAGGGCTCATCTCGTTTCCCTTCAGGTGCCTGCGCGACATCGTGCCAGGCAAACTGGAGGCGCCGCTTGGATTGGATCACTCAGCAAGGGATGCATTTCCGGGGAAGAGGTTGGCGGCAAACGGCTCCTCGATATGTTGCGTAGGCGATCACTGAGCGGGTCAGAAGCTTGAACAGATTTGCCAAACTTGGCGGCGCCCCGAATCTTCTCGATCGCCCCTCGCGAGCGGCTGTTCGCGCGGCTGGACGAGGCGTGCCGCGCCCCGCTGATCTGGGTGTCTGGGCCGCCAGGCATCGGCAAGACCACGCTGCTTGCCAGCTACCTGGCGTCGCGCCGATTGCGAGGCTACTGGTACCAACTCGACGTCGGCGACGCGAGAGTGAACCAAACTGTGGGAGGGAGTCGCCATTGTGCCTCGGTGCCGGCACACAAGGACGGCCCACCCGCCGCGAGTGACAGCTGGGGTCCCAAGGCACTTTGATCAGTCCCCGTAGCCTCCCACGGTTTGGTTCACTCTCTTCTGTCGTCTCCTGCGATGCGACCTGATAAACGCCGTGCAAAGGGCACTGGCCAACAAAATACCTCGATCGGCTCAGCAGAATGTCGGCCTTGACTGCTGACCTTGCCCCTGGAATCCGTACCCCATAGCCGAGTCACGAATTGACTTGCTTGGCCTGAGCCGCAAGCCAGTCTTGCTCGAACCTTATCGGGCTGACGTAGGCCAGCGTCGAGTGC
>JALHRS010000298.1 GCA_022841325.1 Lysobacterales bacterium
ACCATCAACGGGCTGCCGGCAAACGCCGACACGCTCTGGTACGGCGACCAGCCCGGGCCCACCGGCGTGGTCGGCAGCCATTGCCACAGGCGCTGGCCGCAAGCGGACAACCAGTCGACAAAGTGAAAGGCCGCCGGCCCGAAGTCCCCGATGCCATGCGGCCCCGGCAGCGAGCTGACGTGCAGCAGCACCCCGGCTGCGCGTTGGTTGAGGTTCATGCGTCGCATTCTGGTTCAGGCCGACAGTGCTGCGCGATGGCGCCTCGAACGTTCGGGGAGTTCAGCGCCGGCGGGATGTTCTCGCACGGAACCTGAAACGCGTCGGCGGCCTCGCGCGCGCACAGCCGACGCCGACCGTGCGGCACAAGCCTCCTCAGGCCGGTGCATGGACACAGCGGCCGGCCGCCGAACCTATCGGCGCTGTGACGCCGCTATCACGTTCTTATGACGGCACCCAGGTACACAGCAAACACGGCGCAGTACGAGCCGCCCCGCAACCCTCTACAGGAGACGACATGAACCACCTTGCCCCTCGCCATTGCTCTGCACCGCCGGCGCAGTCGTCAGACCATCGTCACCGCCCGCTGCGCCAGCAGGTCGCCACGCTGACCCTGCTGGTCGGTGCGGCGCTGGGCCTGGTGAGCCCGGTGGCTTCGGCCCACGAAATCATGTTCAAGAACACCGTCGAAGGCGAGATCCTGACCTTCCTCGACGGCGCCCAGCTCGACAACGGCTTCTGCGCGTCGACCACGCCTGATCACGCGGTGGCCTGCTACGTCGAAGTGCCCGGGCGCGGCGCGGCGCCGTACGCGTCGTCGCTGGACCAGAAGAGCAACTACCACGGACACAGCTTCACCTGGTGGATCGGCGAGCAGGACGAGTCGGGCCCAAGCCAGCATGTCAGCGACTACTTCCGCATCACCCAACTGATCTCCGGGGACGCCGGCTCGGGCACGGCCTTGTTCGTCGAGTTCGGGTCCAATGGCAACGGCCCCGGCGCGAGCGAGCTGTGCGTCGACCAGGTCGGTGGCCTCGGCATGCCCGACGGCTGCTTCATCACCGAAAACGGCAGCAAGCAGTTCATCACCACCATCGTGACCTACAACTTGCCCGATTCGTTCTTCTTCTCGTCAGGCACGCCGCCGCGCATCGTCAACCCCGACGACCCGGCCGTGCCCGTGCCAGAGCCGGCGTCGATGCTGCTGGTGGGCATGGCGCTGGCCGGCTGCGGCCTGGCGCGGCGGCGGCCGACCCCACAAGCGCCCGGCAGCCACGCGCCCCG
>JALHRS010000299.1 GCA_022841325.1 Lysobacterales bacterium
GGCCGCGGCCTGGCGCGGGAGGCGCGCTAGATGGCGGGCTACATCGCGCGGCGCCTGGTGTACGCAGTGCTGATCCTGGTCGGCGTGAACCTGCTTACCTTCACGCTGTTCTTCGCGATCAACTCGCCCGACAACATCGCGCGCCTGAACATCGGCGGCAAGCGGGTGACACAGGAGGCGATCGAGAAGTGGAAGGTCGAGCGCGGCTACGACAAGCCGCTCTGGTTCAACCGCGCTGCACCAGGCATGGAGAAAGTCACGAAGACGATCTTCTTCGACCGTTCGCTGCGCCTGTTCGGGCTGAACTTCGGCGCCAGCGATTCCGGGCGCGACATCGGCCATGAGATCCGCCACCGCATCGGACCGAGCCTGGCGCTGATGCTGCCGATGCTGTTGCTCACCACCTTCGTCGGCATCGCGTTCTCGCTGCTGCTGGTGTTCTTCCGTGCCAGCGCGCTCGACTTCTGGGGCACGGTGCTGTGCGTGCTGATGATGTCGATCTCCAGTCTCTTCTACATCATCATGGCGCAGTGGTTCTTCGGCAAGCTGCTGCGCGTGGTGCCGCTGTCGGGTTTTGCCGCGGGCTTCGACCTGATGAAGTTCCTGTTGCTGCCGGTAGTCGTGGGCATCGTCTACCAGCTCGGTGCGGAGGCGCGCCTGTTCCGCGCGATGCTGCTGGAAGAATCCAGCCGCGACTACGTGCGCACCGCGCGCGCCAAGGGGCTGGCCGAGCCGGCGGTGCTGTTCGGTCACGTGCTGCGCAACACCTGGCTGCCGATCCTCACGCACATTGGTGCGCTGCTGCCGTACATGTTCCTCGGTTCGCTGGTGTTCGAGTCGTTCTTCGGCATTCCGGGGCTGGGCACCTACACGATCGAGGCGATCAGCGCGCAGGACTTCGCCGTGGTGCATGCGATGGTGTTCCTCGGCTCGACGCTCTACATCCTTGCCTACCTGGCGACCGACATTGCCTACACCTTTGTCGATCCGCGCGTGCGGCTGACTGGCTGAGCGGGCGACACGATGCCCAAGTTCGTCTTCCTCTGGACCGACCTCGTGTTGTGGCTGCTGGTGGCCGGTGTCGCGGTCTACGCGCGCCATGCGCTGCGCAGTGCCAATTTGCGCGCCACCTGGCGCCATGTCACGCACAACGCCGCCGCGATGTGCTCGGCGGTGGTGCTGATCGCCTTCATGACGGTGGCGCTGCTCGACTCGATCCACTTCCGCCCGAAGCTGGCCTCTGCCGGCGCCGAGAGCGCCGTTGCTTACTCCACGCGC
>JALHRS010000300.1 GCA_022841325.1 Lysobacterales bacterium
CTGGATCATCGGCGGGCTGGTGTTGGCCGTGCTGTCGATCGTGATTGCCTACGGCGTGATCTATGCAATGATCCGGGCGATCGCGTTTCTGTTCCTGAACGCCTTTACCTGATCGGACCGCCATGAAGCCTGACCACCCGGCCCACCCGGCGCCCGAAGATGCGGCCAACCGCAAGGCGGTGGAACCAGTGATCTGCTACCCCGTAGAACGGCTCGCGCGGCCTGACCTTGGCCCGTTCCTGGCCGCGCGCGCAGGATGGGATCGGCTGGCCGAAGTGCTGGTGCCGCCGCGCGAGGCGCGGACGTTTGACGTACCTGCGGGTTGCTATTTCAGGATCAGTTCGGTCGAGGGACCCCAGGTCGGTGACCTCAATCTCTGGGCGACCGACAATCTGGACGAGCGGTTCTTTTCCGGCAAGACGCGCGCGCTGCATGGCACGCACCTGAGCGCGGGAGACCGGATGTGGTCTTGCCTGCCCTATCTGCGCCCGATGGCACTGATCACCGAGGACACGCTCGATTGGTACGGGTTCGACGCCTTTGGCGGCGGCGTGCATGACGTGATCGGCACGCGCTGCGACCCCTATACCCATGCGCTGCTGTCAGGCGGCGACCAGTATCACCATTGCTGTCATTCGAACCTGACGCGCGCCCTTGCGGCGCGGACGGGGCTGCCCCTGGCCGAAGCGGAGCGTCATGTGCATGACGTGCTGAACGTCTTCATGTGCACGGGGTTCACCCGCGATACCGGGCAGTATTTCATGAAAGCCTCGCCGGTCCGGCCCGGTGATTTCATCGAATTCTTTGCCGAAAGCGATCTCTTGGGTGCGCTCTCGGCCTGCCCCGGTGGCGATTGTTCGGCAAAGCATTCGTCCGACGAGGCAAAGTGTTACCCGTTGTTGGTAGAGGTTTTCCGCCCGAAGGCGGCGCCTGAAGGTTGGGTGGCGCCGGATGCGAACGCCTACGACCGGAGCCACGGGCTCTGAGCGCGGCGGGGGGGTTCACACCCCCCGCACCCCCCGTGGGATATTTGGCGAAGGGGAAAATGCGAAGATCAGCAATAGCGTTCGACCGTGCTGGTCTGGTCGTCGTCGTAGCGGTCGCCGAAGGCCCAGCCGGTGGGCAGGAGGCGGGCGATTTCCGCTTGGTCGTCGGGCGTAAGGGTGATCTCGCTGGCCGCGACCCAGTGCATCAGATGAGCAGCGGTGCGGGTGCCGGGGATCGGGACGAGGTGGTCGCCTTGGGCAAGGACCCAGGCGAGGGCGAGGGCTGCGGG
>JALHRS010000301.1 GCA_022841325.1 Lysobacterales bacterium
ATCAGCTCCAGCTGGTACAGCACCGATTCATAGGAGGCCGGGCCGATCTTGCCTGCCAGGTGGTCGCCGTGAACCCGGTGGGTAAGCTGGTTGAGGTTGTTGCCGGCCTTGTTGAAGTGGTAGATCAGGCGCACGAGGTCACGGGTCTTCGCCACCCGCGGCTGGATGGCCGTTCGGTTGGTGAGCACCACCTCGCGGAAGAACTCGGACTGGGTCATGCCACTGGCCTGGACCTTGGCCAGCCAGGCGGCACGGTCCGCCTCCGGCAGGCGGAACGCGATGGGCTTGCCGGCACCGCCGGGGAGTCGCTTTCGGGTGGGCATCGGTGGCTCGAGGTTGGTGGAGAGCAGCTGCGCGGCTGAGGATCATCTGGCTCGTCGAGCCGATTTTGGGCGGGCCGGTTTCAAAGGGGGCACCCTTTGGCACAGGATATTTTCGAACGCCGTCGGCGGTTCGTAAACATATCTGTCGTGCCTATTTTTCCTGCAATTCTGTTCGACCTCCCCTCCCTCGACGCAGATCTTGCGAAAATCTGCGCGACGATATACGGTCCCGATGCGAAAGGCTGCGACGTTGACGCGAATCCGCGCGAAACCGACGCGACACTCGCGCGACGCCACGCGAAAGTGACGCGACGTGGCGCGAAATCGCGCGAATCGTTGATCACGGCTTCGCATACTGAAACAGAGGAAACCGACGATGTCACCCGACGAGTACTTGAAGTCACTACCGCCACCAATCCGTGGCTCAGCCCTGAATCCACTGTCCGCTGATCTGCGGTACCTGCGCGGCAAAGGATGTTCGATGCGGCAGCTCACGGCGTACGCCTGCGCCCAAGGTGTGCAGGTCCATATGGCCACGGTGGCCCGCTTCATGGCTTCGCTGGGCGTGCCGGCACGTCCAGAGGGCTCGGCCCTGCTGAGACCGGAAGTCAGCCGTCCAGCGAGCGAAACCGCACCGGCCCCGCCGGCAACCGGTACTTCTGCGGCCCCGCTCGGCACCGAGGCATGCCAGCGCAAATCATCGAAGCCATATGCCTTCCGTGAAACCGACGGCGAGATTGCTCGCTCGGTCATGGACCGCTTGCGCTCCAGGGATTCCCGCCCCGCGGATTCAAGCAGGCTCGCATGAAACTCGCCGTTCTCAACAATTCCGGCAACGTCGGCAAGACAACGATTGCGCGACAGCTTCTTGCACCTCGAATGGGAAACTGCCCGATATTTTTCGTGGAGTCGATCAACGAAACGGGATCCAACGT
>JALHRS010000302.1 GCA_022841325.1 Lysobacterales bacterium
GCGGCCGGCATTCACCTCGCTGATGATGCAGTGGTTGCGCAGGCAGGTCGGGATCGGCCGGTGGGTCAGGTGCGACACCTCCGGATCGAGGTATTCCTTGCCGACCATCTTCTGGAGCTCGGGGAACCACGTGGATTCGTATTCCTCGCCCAGACAGTTCTGCGTGTAGGTCTTCAGGTGCAGGAAGTAGGCACCGACCGGACCGTAGCCGTCCTTGAACCGCGCCAGCACGATGCGGTTTTCCATCTGCGTCATCTTGGCGCCGGCGTTGATCATGAGGCCGTAAGCCGACGCGGAGGACCACGGCGCGTACCAGGTGCGCCCCGAGCCCTCGCCGACCGATCGCGGCTTGAAGATGTTCGAGGCGCCGCCCGCGCCGCAGATCACCGTCTTCGACTTGAAGACGTGGTAATCGCCCGTGCGGACGTTGAAGCCGACGGCTCCGGCGACCCGGTTCTCCTTGCTCTCGTCCATCAGGAGATGGGTGACGCAGATGCGGTTGAAGACCTTGTCGGCCGATTTCTTGGCGGCCTCGGCCACGATGGGCTTGTAGGACTCGCCGTGGATCATGATCTGCCACCGGCCCTCGCGAAGGTAGCGCCCGGTCTTCGGGTCCTTCATGATGGGCAGGCCCCACTCCTCGAACTGGTGCACCGTCGAGTCGACGTGACGGGCCATGTCGAACAGCAGGTCTTCGCGCACCAGGCCCATCAGGTCGATGCGGGCGTAGCGGACGTGGTCCTCCGGCTTGTTCTCGCCCCAGCGTGTGCCCATGTAGCAGTTGATGGCATACAGGCCCTGGGCGACCGCGCCGGAGCGGTCGATGTTGGCTTTCTCGGCAATGACGATCTTCTTGTCCTGCCCCCAGAACCTGGCTTCCCAGGCGGCACCGCTGCCGCCCAGGCCCGCACCGACGACCAGAATGTCGATGCCGTCTTCGACGATCGTTTTGTAAGCCATCAGTAGGCCACGCCTTTCTTCATCTTGAGACCACTGGACTCGAGCGTGTGCAGGCCACCGTCGTCCATCCGGATGTACTTCGGCTCGTTGTACAGAAGCTGGCTGTCGCGCATTTCCTTGGTCGGGCCGGGCACTGCCGCCAGCTTGGGGATCGCCGTGCCCCAGGGCTTGGTGGTGATGGGCGACAGGAAGCTCTTCTCCGTGCCGTTGCGGAACTTGATCTTCCAGGCGATCGTGCCCTTCTGCTCGTCACGGTGCACGCGGACGCTGTGACCGAGCGG
>JALHRS010000303.1 GCA_022841325.1 Lysobacterales bacterium
CGATCTGCGCGGGCGATGCGGAAAGCTTGATCGGCATGCCGACGTTGTACCACTTGCCGCGCTGCGGATGATCCAGTTCGACCATCATGCCGCGCAGCTTGACGTGCTCGTCGTCGAAGAGATCGGCGGTCGACATGATCGGCCCGCAGGGAACATCCAGCTCGTTGAGGATCGCCATGAATTCGCGCTTGGTGTACTTCGAGGCGAACTGCTCGATCATCTGCCACATTTGCGGCTGATTCCTGCGTCGCTCGCCGATCGTGGCGTAGTTCGGATCCCCCGCGAGATCGGGCTTGCCGACCTCCGGCCCCATCCGCTTGGCCAGGGCCTCCCATACGGCCTCCTGGACCACGATGTAGATGAAATCGTTCGGCCCTCCGGGCTTGCACCGGATTGCGTTGCCGAGCTGCCCGCCGCCCGAGTCGTTGCCCGCACGCGGCGTTTCGCCCATGCCTTTCTCGGTGTGCACCGAATATTCGGACAAGCCGCCATGCCATAACCGCTGATGATCGCGCCACTTGACGCGACAAAGATTCATGACGCCGTCCATCATGGCGACTTCGACGTATTGCCCCTGGCCGGTCTGGTCGCGCTGGCGCAGTGCGGCGAGCAGGCCGATCGCGAGGTGCAGTCCCGTACCGGAATCGCCGATCTGGGCTCCGGTGACGTAGGGCGGGCCATCGGGCACGCCCGTCGTGCTCATGGCGCCCCCCATGGCCTGGGCGACATTCTCGTAGGCCTTGAACTCGGCATACGGTCCCGACGATCCGAAGCCCTTGATGGAACCCATGACGATGCGGGGATTGATCTCGTGAATCTTCTCCCAGGTGAAGCCGAATCGGTCCAGCACGCCCGGCCCGAAGTTCTCCATGATGATGTCGCAGATCTTGAGCAGATCCACGAACACCTGCTTGCCCTCGGCCGTTTTCATGTTGACGGTGATCGAGCGCTTGTTGCAGTTGAGCATCGTGAAGTAGAGACTGTCGGCGTTGGGGACATCGCGCAGCTGACCGCGCGTGGCATCGCCCTGGGGCGGCTCGAACTTGATGACGTCCGCGCCCATCCATGCGAGCAGCTGCGAGCAGGTCGGCCCGGCCTGCACATGGGTCATGTCCAGTATGCGTACGCCTTTGAGTGCTTCCATCGTCTTCTCCAATACATTGGTCGGCCGCCGGCCGAAACTCGCGCGGGATGATCCCGCGACCGGCACCTACTTCTTCTTTGCGCTCGTC
>JALHRS010000304.1 GCA_022841325.1 Lysobacterales bacterium
ACTACGCGATCCTGCTGGCCCGCACCGACCCGACCGTTCCGAAGCACAAGGGCATCTCCTACTTCATCCTCGATATGCACGCGCCGGGCGTGGAGGTGCGCCGGCTGAAGCAGATCACCGGCAGCTCCGAGTTCTGCGAAGAGTTCCTGACGAACGTCCGCATTCCGGTGGAGAACCGTATCGGCGAGGAGGGGCAGGGCTGGGAGCTGGCGCAGACGACGCTCGGCTTCGAGCGCGGCGGCAGCCTGCTTGGCCGCGTCACGGCCCACAAGGCGACGTTGAACCGACTGATCGAGGTCTGCAAGACGCTGCCGCGCAACGGCGGCATGGCGATTGACGATCCGCTGGTGCGCCAGAAGATCGGGCGGATGCTGGCGGAGGTCGAGGTGTTGCGGTATGCCGGATTGCGGCTGCTCTCAAAGCTGGAGAAGGGACAGCGACCAGGGCCAGAATCGTCCGTGGACAAGCTGTACTACAGCGAGATGGACAAGCGGCACCAGGAGCTGATCCAGGAGATTCTCGGGCCGGTCGGCCAGTTACTAGAGGGGGCGCCCGATGCAGTGGCGCTCGGGCTGCGCTCCACGCGAGAGGATGAAGGCTCCTGGGCCTACAACTTCCTGTGGTCGCGCGCTGGCACGATCTACTCCGGCTCATCCGAGATTCAGAAGAACATCATCGGCGAGCGCGTCCTGAAGCTGCCGCGCGAGGTGCGCGCAGACCGGATGGCGCGGGCCTGATTCACGGCAGGAGCAGAACGCGGTGGACTTCGATTTCACAGAAGAACAGACGATGCTGCGCAGCCTTGCGCGGGAGCTGCTGACGGCCGAGTGCTCTCCGCGCGAGGTCCGCGCTCAGATGGAAGACCCCCAGGGCTACAGCCCGGCCCTCTGGAAGCAACTGGCCGAGACCGGGCTGCTCGGCATCACCATCGACGAGGCGCACGGCGGCATGGGCCTCGGCATGATCGAACTGGCGCTCGTGCTGGACGAGATGGGCCGTGCGGCCTACCCCGGGCCATACTTCCCAACCGTTGTGCTGGCAGCGTCGGCCCTGATGGCAGGCGGCAGCCGGGCGCAGCTCGACCGCTACCTGCCGGCCATCGCCGAGGGGAACCTGATCGCGACGCTGGCGCTGATGGAGGACCGGCTAGCGAGCGGCCCGGAGGGTATCGAGCTACCGGCCCGGCCGGTCGCCGGCGGCTGGTCGCTCACGGGCCGCAAGCGTTTCGTG
>JALHRS010000305.1 GCA_022841325.1 Lysobacterales bacterium
ACGACCCATCCAGGCTCGGGGACGACGGTCCCCAACAACGAAGCCGAATATGCGTTCGCGTTGTTCTCTATCCGCCATCAAAACTGTTGCGCCAGAGGAGGAGTCCATATACACCCTACCCGGGAACCCACCTGACGCGTTCGGGTTTTGGGGCGTTATATTCAATCCACGTTACAGGGATTGAAGCGACGTCGCCATGGAACTCGACATCAGCTGGGATCCAGTCAAGGCGCAGGCCAATTTGGCCAAGCACAGCGTCAGCTTCACCCGGGCCGCAACGGCACTGCTCGACCCGCTGGCGCTGACCATCTTCGATGCCGCCCATAGCGAAACGGAGGAGCGCTGGTTTACTCTTGGCCTGACCCGCGATGGCCTGTTACTGGCCATCTCCCACACCTATCAGGTCAGCGGCCCCGCCAGCGCCAAGGTGCGCCTGATCTCGGCGCGAATCGCCACCCGTCGCGAACGCGACCAGTACCAGAACCTGCCTCAATAGGCCAAGCCCATGAACCACTCCGATCCCGACGACATGCCCGCCGAAATCGACTTTAGCGGTGCCACGCGCGGCAAGTTCTGCCGCGAAGGCATCACGCTGCGACTGCCGGTGTACCTTGATGACCCGCTACAGGCACGCCTCAGCGCAATCGCCAGCGCCAAAGGCATCGAACTCTCCGATTTGGTCAATCACCTGCTGCGCAAAGATCTCGAACTGATCGAAATCGCCAAGTAGGCGTTGCAAAGGCAGGCTTTCCTTCTACCACGACATGCCGAGATCCGTGGAACCCGCCCACGATTCCACCCCAACCGTGCGACACCACCCCATTGGCGGATTCCACCCCACCCGGGAACCCACGCGATGACGCGCTCGCCCTTGCCGTTGTAATCGAAGAGCAGGTCCTGTTCGGTGCACGCGCTGGCGGCGGTCAGCCGGTTGCGTACATCGTAATCGAGGAAGGGCTTGGGTAGTTGCAGCTCGATGACCATGCAGAGCCAGGTGCAAACAAAGGGCGGCGGGTCTCCCCGCCGCCCGATTCATGCCGCTGTCTGAATCAGTTGCAGCGCTTGATCTCGACGTTGTCGATGTTCCAGCCTTCGGCGCGGGCGACCGAGCCGTCCGAGGTGGCACGGAAGCGGAACTGCACGGTCTGGCCGGCATAGGGCGCCAGATCGATCACCGACTTCAGGTAGGGCTGCGGGTCACCGCACCAGGCCGACAGGCCCGTGGCCGG
>JALHRS010000306.1 GCA_022841325.1 Lysobacterales bacterium
CGAGCTAACGCGACCCGTGAGGCAGGACGCCTTGCCCGCGCGGCCGATGATGCTCCCTGGCGGCCGCGCGGGCAAGGCGGCCTGCCTCGCGGGGTCGCGTGTTGAGCGAGGGGTTAGGCGGCATTCTCGCGGCGACTGCCAACTTGGCCGTATGGGCTGGCGACGACCACAACGTAGCCATTGGGCTCCCGGAGCCAGAACTCCAGGTGATTGGCCAATGGGTTGACATGCAGCGGCTCCAGGACCTCCGCTCCGGCTTTCTTGGCACGCTCGAAGTCCTGCTCGATCTGTTCGGACTCGAACCACAGGACGGCCCCGTTCCCAGGCGGCTGGATCTTCGGATCTCCAAGATGCGGGTGCTCGTGTACGTCCCAGGCATGCAATTGAAGCACAAGCTGACCTTCCGAGGTCAGTTGTTCGTACTCGGGTCCCCCGTGCCCGCTGGCAAACCCAAGCGCGTGTTGAAACCATGCGCTCGACTGCTCGACATCAGCGACACAGATCATGGGTTGAGGGCGCACGGTAGTGACTCCGGAACGGTGGTGAACTATGCCGCCTAACGTTCGAGCTGAGACGACCCGTGTGGCAGGACGCCTTGGCCCGGCAGCGGAGAATAAGCTTGCGACCCCGCTGCCGGGCCAAGGTGGCCTGCCTCGCGGGGTCGGCTCTCGAGCGAGGGGTTAGGCAGCACTGCTGGGCGGCGCGCGGGAGGTAGAGCTTACAGCCGGGAAGGCTAGGGAGGCGCGGCTCCGATGAAGCACGGCCGGCGCTCACCGGCTGCCTGCGCCACGGTGACCAAACGAGCGGGCGCTTCGTCGGCGGCCGGACCCACGAACTGGCTGACTACGACCTCGCGCGGACAGCCATGGTTGCCCGCGGATAGCGCTGCCGAGCCCGCTGCCACTGGCGGCACGGTGGCTCCTGGATGAGACTGACCGACGCCTCAGCCTGGCCAGGCCTTCCATCAGCTACACGGACTCGCCCAGTCTCGAGGAGCAGCCCACGAGTTGCCTGCAGGCTTGCGGCTCGACCCGCTCAAGCAAGGCTGCTCGCGGCTCCGCCGCGTTGTGGCAGTTCAATTCACGCCGAAGGCGCTGACCTTGCTGGAGCACTGCACGGCCTCTCTGGTGCTGCCTAACGTTCGCGCTAACGCGACCCGCGAGGCGTGGCGCCTTGGGGCCGCGCAGGACAATGGAGCCTGCGACTGCCCTGCGCGGCCCCAAG
>JALHRS010000307.1 GCA_022841325.1 Lysobacterales bacterium
GACCCGCGAACAAATTCAAGCAATCGCGGGTGAACGCTGGCATCCCTCGCTGGGCGGGGATGTGCCGGTGCGGATTAATCGGCGCATTTTTGATTACGATCACATCCTGATTCTGGGGCCAGTCTTCCCGCATGAGGTGGTCGGTATCTCTGGCGGGGCCAAGTATCTGTTCCCCGGCATCTCCGGCCCGGAGATGATTAACGTGACGCACTGGCTGGGGGCGCTCATCACGGTGCTGGATATGATCGGCGTCAAGCAGACCCCGGTGCGCGATGTCATCCACGCGGCGGCGGCGCTGATTCCGGTGCCGATCTCGCTGGCGGCGCTGACGGTCGAAAAGGGCGAACTCAGCGGCCTGTTCATCGGCGACCATCTGAGCGCGTGGTCAGCGGCGGCGGATCATTCCAGCCAGCGGCACATCATCTGGGTCGATCAGCCGTATCAGCGGGTGCTCTCCCATGCGCCGCCGATGTACGATGAGTTATGGGTGGGCGCGAAGGCCATGTACAAGCTCGACCCGGCGGTGGTCGACGGCGGCGAGATCATCGTGTATGCGCCGCACCTGGCAGTGGTCAGCCATGTTCACGGCGCGTACATCGACCAGATCGGCTACCATGTGCGGGATTATTTCCTCCAGCAGTGGGAGCGCTTCAGCCACATTCCGCTGGGGGTGATCGCCCATAGCACACATCTGCGGGGGAGCGGTATCTTTCGGGAGGGGGTGGAGTACCCGCGCATCCAGGTGACACTCGCTTCGCGCATCTCCGCCGCCGAGTGCGCCCGCCTTAACCTCGGCTACCTGAATCCCGATACGATCAATCCAGCCGAGTGGCAGGGGCGCGAGGCCGAAGGGGTGCTCTACGTGCCAAAAGCCGGGGAGATGCTCTACCGGGTGAAACCGCGATGAGCCTGCTGGTGTTGGACATTGGCAGTTCCTCGGTGCGGGCGTTGCTCTATGATGAGTCGGCTCGACTGATTCCTGGTGCTGTAGCACGGCGGGCGCATACCTTCACCACCCAGGCCGATGGTACCTCGATAGCCGATGCCGCTCACCTGCGCGCCCTGACGGAAGCCTGCATCGACGAGGTGCTGGCGCATCCGGCTGCCAGGTCGATTCAAGCAGCGGGCATGGCGACCTTCGTCGGCAATCTGCTGGGGTTGGATGCGGCGGGTCAGGCGGTGACTCCGGTCTACACCTATGCGGATACTCGCAGCGCCGCC
>JALHRS010000308.1 GCA_022841325.1 Lysobacterales bacterium
GCGTCGCGCTACGAAAAATACGTGACGTCGCGCTAGAGCGGGATGAGATCAGGTTGAATCGGCGGGGGATTCC
Organism: Lysobacterales bacterium; assembly: GCA_022841325.1. GTDB lineage: Bacteria > Pseudomonadota > Gammaproteobacteria > Xanthomonadales > SZUA-5 > JADKFD01. Next base: position 74 of record JALHRS010000308.1, read on the forward strand.
CAAAGCGGGTCGGTTGTGATTCAAGATGCTGGCTGGACCAAGGAGGCCAGCCTCGATGGGCCGACCTTATTCTCTGGATCTGCGCGAGCGGGTGGTAGCAGCGGTCGAGAAAGAGGGTCTGTCGCGAAACCGCGCCGCCGCGCGCTTTGGCGTGGGCGTGAGCACCGTCGTCACTTGGATGCAGCGTTGGCGCGAGACGGGCAGCGTGGCGCCAGGCCAGATGGGCGGCCACAAGCCCAAGGCGATCCGGGGCGAGCATCGCGCCTGGTTGGTCCAGCGCACTCAGGAGAAGGACTTCACCTTGCGCGGGCTGGTGTGCGAGCTCGCCGAGCGCGGCCTCAAGGTCGACTACCGCTCGGTCTGGGCCTTCGTCCATGGCGAGAAGCTGAGCTTTAAAAAAAACCGTGGTGGCTGGCGAGCGCGCGCGTCCTGACGTGGCGCGCCGGCGCGCGCAGTGGACCAAGTATCAGAATCAGGTCGCGCCCGCGCGCTTGGTGTTCATCGACGAGACCTGGACCAAGACCACGATGGCGCCACTGCGCGGCTGGGCGCCACGCGGCGGCCGGCTCAGTGCCAGCGTCCCGCAGGGTCGCTGGACGACGATGACCTTCCTGGCCGCCCTGCGTCATGACCGGATCGACGCGCCCTGGCTGCTCGAGGGGCCGATCGACGCCGCCAGCTTCCTGACCTATGTCGAGAAGGTGCTCGTTCCGACCCTGAAGCCAGGCGACATCGTCATCCTCGATAATCTCGGCAGCCACAAAGGCAAGGCCGTGCGTCAGGCCATCCGTGCCGCGGGGGCGAAGTTGTTCTTCCTGCCGAAATACTCACCCGACTTGAACCCGATCGAGCAGGTCTTCGCCAAGCTCAAGCATCTGCTGCGCAAGGCGGCCGCGCGTAGTGTCGAGGCGGTCTGTACCGCCATCGGCCAGCTCCTCGGCAGATTCACCGCGCAAGAATGCGCCAACTACTTCCGACACGCAGGATATGCTCAGAGCTAAAATCATCATGCTCTAAACGCAGCTGATCCGGGCGCTTCGTGATCTGATCCCGGCGCCCATTTCTTGAAAAAACCCGTCATCGTCGGTCCTTGATCCGTGCCGGCCCGCGCGTCAGCGCAGCGAGCCGCAGCGACAGTGAGGC
>JALHRS010000309.1 GCA_022841325.1 Lysobacterales bacterium
CGAACACTTGGAAGTACGTCAAGTGGTCACCGCCGCCGAGTGAAGCCTAACCCCTCGCTCAACAGGCGACCCCCAGCGGCATGGCGCTTGGGCCGTGCAGCCGCCTTTGTCTATCATCGGCCGCACGGCCCAAGCGCCATACCGCCGGGGTCGCGTTAGCTCGAACGTTAGGCCCCGCATTCCTCCGCACTGCCACTCCGCCGCCGCGAATGCTTCACCACGTTGAGCTGTATGTCGCCGACCTGGCAAGATCGACGGCGTTCTGGACCCCATTCATGGACATGTTGGGTTACCAGGCTGAGCAGTGGTCAGGTGGCATGAACTACGTGCGCGGCGTAGAAGACACGTACTTCTGTCTGCTGCCGGCACCTGTAGAGCATCTTGCTCCTGGCTACCATCGCAAGCGGGTCGGGCTGAACCATCTTGCGTTCAAGGCAGAGTCGCGAGCTCAGGTGGATCGTCTGGCTCAGTGGGTCAACGACAATGGGTACACGCTGCTGTACCCGGAACGCCACCCGTTCGCGGGTGGTCCCAAGTACTACGCCTTGTTCTGTGAAGACCCGAACCGCTTCAAGCTTGAAGTCGTCGCGCCAAGCGAGGCCTAACCCCTCGCTCAACACGCGACCCCCAACGGCCTGCCGCCTTGGCCGCGTGGCGCTCGCTGTCTATCATGCGCCTCGCGGCCAAGGCGTCAGTCCGCCGGGGTCGCGTTAGCTCGAACGTTAGCCAGCACTGTTGAGCCGCCGTGCCATTCCTCAACACGGCTCGCCCCAGGGGGCTCGCCTTGGCTTCTGCAAGTCCCCGCTTCGGATGCGTCGGTTGGCCATGGAAGAGCTCATCCCTCGAGCGCGATGCTTCGCCAACGTTGCCGCCCGCGACTGTTCCTTCTCGTTGTTTGCCACGGCCGCTGCGCGTTGGGATTCATCGCTGCGCCGAACCAGTGCCCCACGGCTTCGCGCCAGGCGCCAAGAAGCGGAGAGCCCGCTCCGGGCAGGTCGTGCGGGGGCGCCTACCGCTCGCGGTCGGCGCGGTGCTGGCTAACCCTTCGCTCAACACGCGACCCTCCGCGGCGGGCCGCCTTGCCCGCGAGGCGCTCACTGTCTATGCTGCGCCTCGCGGGCAAGTCGTCCCGCCGCTCCGGGCGCGTTAGCTCGAACGTTAGGCCGCACAAACTGCCTCCGTGCACGCCACCGCCGCCACTCCGAGTCACACCCAA
>JALHRS010000310.1 GCA_022841325.1 Lysobacterales bacterium
CTGGAGCTGATGGCTCCCGTCGCGATCAACATCGTCTGCTTCCGCTTCGTCGGGAAAGGCGGCACCGAGGCGGAGTTGCGCGCGCTCAACACCGAGATCATGCTGCGCATTCAGGAAAGCGGCGTGGCGGTGCCGACCGACACCACGCTCGCAGGCCGCCACTCGCTCCGGGCAGCGATCAACAACCACCGTACCCGCTATGCCGACCTCGACATGCTGGTTGTCGAGGTTCTGCGCTGGGGCGAGGCGTTGCAAGGGTGAAGCCCGTCGACGGGCAGGCGCGGCAGATCAAGAGTGCCGCGCCGAAACCCTGCATCCATGACCACATCATTCCGCCTCTGGCACAGCTGACCGCATCGCGGGCCTGGCTGTAGAATAGATTGGAGTCGGCCTAAGCGTCCTTAGGCAAGTTCGAGATAGTTGCTGCCAAAATGAAGCTCGAACCCGTATTGGCTGTTTCGCGCGGGTACCGTTATCACTCCGGCACTGTCGACGAGGGTGTCAATCTGTCGATCCTCGCCGAGGAGGTTGGGTGAAGCCGATCCGCCTCTGTGTTCGATCAGGCAGCGGTCTTCCGGTTCAGGGGGGCAGGTAAACGTTGTGTCACCGTTTCCGACCATCTCTGCGCCTTTCAAAGGCGGACACCCCAAGCCTTCTCAAGAACACAACGTCAGGGGCCGCTTCGTTCGTCCCGCGACACCCTGATGAAGATGTCATGTCAGTGTTGCTACCCACCGCCTATTGTTATATTCGCGTTCTGGAATATATAGACAGTGCAGATCCAGCGAGGCGTTCTCCATGACCCACCATTGCACACCTTGGCACCGACGCGTTGGGTCACATCGCGGCCCGTACACGAGGATGCAATGATGCGGGGCAATTCCCTGGAGCGTTGGTTTCCGATTGTCGGCTGGTCGCGTGGCTATGGCCGCACGACGCTGGAGAACGACCTTCTGGCCGCCGTGATCGTGACCATCATGCTGATCCCGCAGTCATTGGCCTACGCCCTGCTTGCGGGGCTTCCACCCGAAGCGGGGCTTTATGCCTCGGTTGTGCCGATCCTGCTCTACACCGTGTTCGGCACATCGCGGGTGCTTGCGGTGGGTCCGGTCGCCGTGGTCTCGCTGATGACCGCCGCCACGATCGGCCAGGTGGCCGAGGCGGGAACGGCCGGTTATGCAGTTGCCGCGCTGACGCTGGCGTTCCTTTCGGG
>JALHRS010000311.1 GCA_022841325.1 Lysobacterales bacterium
ATAATTTTTGCAGCAAAAACTTTGACCGTTTTTGAGGGGAAAATAACCACTTTTGCTGCACAGAAATGTGTTGCAGCAGTGCAGCAACGCTTGTCACCGTCCCTGTCGCCATGTAGACTCAACCCGCATCTTAACCAGGCATCGGACACCCTATGGCGACTCTCTCCCTCTTTCCGGTTCGTGATTTTCGCGTCCTGTTCGGCCTCCGCTGGCGGCAGTTCAAAGATTCCGCCGTCTACTGGCTGCGCGTTCTCGGCTATGAACCCGGCGGACGGGCGCTCATGCAGGCCGGCTACGTCCTCTATCTCGCCGGCATCGGTGCGCTCTGGCTGTTGATGATGTGGGGCTGGGCGTACAGTCAGGCGGAGGGCATCGCCAACAATCTCGCGCCGGCCACCGTCGTTGATCTGTTGAACCTCCTGCCAGTCATCGTGCTGGTCGCGCAGGTCTGGACGATGGTCGGGGCGCTGCGGAGTACGCCGCTCAAGCTGTCCTTCCCGGACATGGCCTACATCGCCGGCTCCCCCATCGCCCGCTCGATTCCGGTGCTGCTCGGCTTTCTGCGCACCATTCTAGGGCGCATGTTCCTGTTTGGCGCGGTGGCGGCGCTGCTGGCGGTGGCGATCATCCCCGGCGCGGCGAATGCCGGCCCCGCCAGTTTACGCGCAGCGGGTGCGGCTGCCCTGCTCCTCTTGCTGACGTGGGCGCTGGCCTGGCTGCTCGGCATTTCGCGGCTGGCCTTCATCCGCTTGTCGAACTGGCCGCTGCTGTGGGTCGCGCCGCTGCTCTTGCTCGCCCTCGCCTACGTCTATCCGGCGGCGGTGCTGTGGCCGGGACAGGCGCTCATTTTGGCGATTTTCGGTGTCGCGCCTGTGTGGTTGTTCCCGGCGCTCCTGCTGATTGCGCTGGTGCTGGTGGTCGCCTTTGTCTGGCTCGGCAACCGCATCAACATGATCCACGCCGCCGACGAAAGCGCCATCTACGCCCGTATTTCCGCGCTCGGACTCATGGCCTACCGTGATCCGCGCCTGCAAGCCCGTATCCGCCTGCAATCCAGCAGCGCAGCGCGTTCGCCCTGGTTCAAGCTGCCGAAGACCACCGGCTTCAGCACGCTCGTTTTTCGCGCCCTGCTGTCCTACGTGCGCCACCCGTTCATGCTGCTGACCAGCTTCGCCTGGGGCGCGGCCATCACCATCCTCGCCGTGTGGATCG
>JALHRS010000312.1 GCA_022841325.1 Lysobacterales bacterium
CATGATGACCCCGTGAGTCTCCGGGTCTTCCGCGAAGGCCTTCAGGCAGTCGATGAAGCTGGTGCCGGGAACCGGGTCGCCGCCGATGCCGACGCAGGTGGAAAGGCCCATGCCCTGCTGGGTCAGCTCGTAGACCGATTGATACGCCAGCGTGCCGGAGCGGCTGACCACACCCACGTTGCCGGGGGTCGAGACTTCCGCCGGGGTGAAGCCGATATTGCACTTGCCCGCGCTCAGAATGCCGGAGCAGTTCGGGCCAATCAACTGCACGTTGGGGTAATCCCGCTTGAGCATGTTGAAGATGCGCGCCTGCTCGTGCATGGGGATGTGCTCGGTCACGCAGACGATCAGTTCAATGCCTGCCGCGGCGGATTCGAGGATGGCCGCTGGTGCCACCGACGCCGGGACGATGATGAACGAGGCATTCGCGCCCGCCTGCTCGACCGCGTCCTTGACCCCGGCGTAGATCGGAATGCCTTCGACATCCGTCCCGGCCTTCTTCGGGTTGGTGCCGGCGACAACCTGGGTGCCGTAGGCGCGGTTGCGGAGGCCGTAGAAGCGCCCCTGATCGCCGGTCAGCCCCTGGACGACGACTTTGGTGTTCTCGTTGACGAAAATAGCCATGTGCTTAGTTCCCCTTCGCCAGCGCAACTGCCGTCTGAGCCGCTTCCAGCATGGTGTTCTTCCGGATGAGTTGAGCGTTGACGCGCTCGTCGATGATGGCGCGGCCTTCGGCGCTGTTGGTGCCGTCCAGTCGGACGACCACCGGCACGGTCAGCTTGACCCGTTCCATACCTTCGAGGATGCCGCGGGCGACTTCGTCGCAGCGGGTGACACCGCCGAAGATGTTGATGAAGATCGAGCGCACGTTGTGGTCGGTGCTGATGACGGTCAGCGCGTTGGCGACCACATCGGCATTGGCACCGCCGCCAATATCGAGGAAGTTGGCTGGGCGTCCGCCGACCTGGTTGACCGTATCGCAGGTGCTCATCGCCAGACCTGCGCCGTTGGCGATGATACCGACGGTGCCATCCAACCCGACGTATTGCAGCCCCTTCTCCTTCGCCAGCTTCTCGCGGCCCTGGAGGTTGGCCTGCTGCATGGCGCGGAATTCTTCCCATTCCGGGTGCCGGTAAGCGGCGTCATCATCCAGCGAGACCTTCGCATCCAGCGCGTGAACTGTGCCATCTGGCGTCAGGATCAACGGATT
>JALHRS010000313.1 GCA_022841325.1 Lysobacterales bacterium
GGCTGAACATGCCCTCCCGCTCCATCAGGCGCTCACTATCGAATCCGGGCGTGAGATAAAACCGCTGGCGAGCCTTGGCGCTGCGGAAGGTGTCGAGGATGAACTCCCGGGCCCGTCCGCCGCGCCTGAGCCAGGCCTGCAGCGGCACCGGGAAGCCCATCTTGTCCTTGCGCTCCAAGATTCGCCGCGGCAGCTTGTCGGTAAAGGCGATCTTCAGCAAACGCTTCAGCTCGCCGCTCTGGAACTTGATGTTGGCCGGGATCGTCGCCGCCAGCTCCACCAGCGGGTGGTCCAGCAGCGGCACCCGGGACTCGATGCCGTGCGCCATGCTCATCCGGTCCTCCACCTGCAGCAGCGCCGGCAGCAGCGTCTTGAAGTCGAAGTGCGTCATCGAGTCGAAATACGACTCCTTGCCGACGTTGCTGCCCCAGTAGATCTTCTTGAACTCCTCGAAGGAGAACTGGCCCTTGAAGAGGTTCCAGTCGACGATGTCGCCGAAGGTATTGGACCGGTTTATCAGCCGGAAGTAGCGCCGGTCCCGCTCGTCGAATATGCCCTGCGACCAGAACTCCTGGATCAGCGGCTTGTAGTTGCGCAGCGTCTGCAGGTTCGGGATGATGGATTCGTAGGTGACGACGAAGTTTCCGTTGTTCGAGGTGCCGTCCAGTGCGCCCTTGATGCACTGCTCCCAGTAGGCCAGGAGGTAGCGGGCGTATCCGCCGAAGGTCTCGTCACCCCCTTGCCCGCCCAGCACCACCTTCACCTTGCCCTTCACCAGGCCCGACACCATGTACTGCGGGAACGAGCCCGGCCCGGCCACCGGCTGGTCCAGGTGGTAGATCACCTCCGGCATGCAGCGGACGAAATCGTCCTCGGTGATGTCGAGTTCGTGCAGCGTCATGCTGCGTTCGTCCGCGAGCGCACGCACGTAGCTTGATTCGTCGAAGGCCTCGCCGAACTCCGCGAACTTGCCGGTGAAGGCCTGGAAGCGGTCGCCCGGGCGCCGGTCGCGCGCCGCCGAGGCGATCAGGCTGGAGTCGATGCCGCCGCTGACATAAGCGCCCACTTCGACGTCGGCGCGCAGGTGCATGTCCACCGAGTCGAACAACCGCTCGCGCACGCGCTCGACGAACCAGGCCTCGTCGTGGCTCCAGTCGAGGTCGTACTGCACCTCCCAGTAGCGCCGACTCGCGAGAGTGCCGTCCGGACC
>JALHRS010000314.1 GCA_022841325.1 Lysobacterales bacterium
CGGTGGCGGGCAAGCTGCTTTATTCACATCTCTGAGGAGGATTAAAATAATGAATAAAATCAAATACTTATCATCATTCATCGCCTTGTCCCTGCTGGCACTGCCGGTGGCGGCGCAGAATTATCCGACGCGCGCGGTGCGGCTGGTGGTGCCGTCATCGCCCGGCGGCGGCACCGATATTTCGGCGCGCATCCTCGCGCCGCAGCTGACCCAGTTCCTCGGCCAGCAGGTCGTTGTTGAAAACAGGCCGGGTGCCGGCACGATGATCGGCGGCGAGGCGATCGCACGCGCGGCACCCGACGGCTACACGCTGCTGATGGGCATCAGCACGCTGGCGATCAATCCGGCGATGTACAAAAAAGTGCCTTATGACGCGCTGAAGGATCTCGCGCCGATTTCGCAGGCTGTCGCGCTGTCGAACGTGCTGGTGGTGCATCCCTCGCTGCCGGCGAAAAGTATCAAGGAATTCATCGCACTGGTGAAACCGCGTCCCGGCCAGATCAATTTCGCTTCCGCCGGCGTCGGCACCAGCCCGCACCTGTCGATGGAGCTGTTCCTGGTGATGACCGGCTTGAAAATGCTGCACATCCCGTACAAGGGTTCCGGCCCCGGCGTCACCGACCTCATTGCGGGCCATGTGCCGGCGATGATGCCCAACATGCTGTCGGCGCAGCCACACATCAAGTCCGGCCGCTTGCGTGCGCTGGGTGTCACCGGTTCCAAACGCGCACCGGGCGCAGACGACATCCCGACCATCGCCGAAGCCGGCGTGCCGGGCTACGAGGCGGTGCAGTGGTACGGCGTGCTGGCGCCGGCGGCAACACCGCGCGACATCATTGTCAAACTGCACACCGGTGTCGTGCGCGCGCTGCAGAACCCGGAGGTGCGCCAGCGCCTGCTCAACGACGGTGCCGAGCCGGTGGGCAGCAGCCCCGAGGAATTCGCGGCCTATCTGCGCGGCGAGACGGCGAAGTGGGCGAAGGTGATCCAGGCTGCGGGCATCAAGCCGGAGTAAAACGAATGGTTTCGAGGAAAACCGCGGCGAAAATCTCGCCGCTGATGCACCGGCTGGCGACGTACATCGCCACAGCACCCCGCCGCGCGCTGCCTGCAAAAGTCACCGAACGCGCGAAACACCATCTGCTCGACACGCTGGCGGCGATGTTGTCCGGCTCGCAGCTGCTGCCCGGCCGCCGCGCAATCGAATT
>JALHRS010000315.1 GCA_022841325.1 Lysobacterales bacterium
CGGCAAATACGCGATCCCGACCGCGCTGATCGAGGCCGCAGGCGGCGTGAACATCATGGACGATCTGGAGAAAAGCTGGGCCACCGTCGCCTGGGAACCGGTGGTCGAGCGTAACCCGCAAGTCATCGTGATCGTCAACTACGGGGACGTGACGGCAGACCAGAAGATCGCGTTTCTTGAGGAAAATCCCGCTTTTGCAGGGATCGAAGCGGTGCAGAACGACCGCTATGTCGTGCTTGAATACGTCGAGGCGACGCCCGGCCCGCGCAACATCCGCGCGGTGGAAAAGCTCGTTGCCGGGTTCTGGGCAAAATAGATGGCTGGCCTGCCCCTCGCCACGGGTCCGCGCCCCCGCCTGCTGCGATGGTCGCGCCGAATTGCGGTCGGGGCGGCGTCGGTCGCGGCGCTGCTGTTGTCCTTGATGGTGGCAGTGTCGGTCGGCGCGGTGTCGGTGCCGCTCGGCACGGTCTGGGGCGTGATGCTGCATCACCTCATCCCGGGCTTCGTCAACGTCGATTGGACGGCGGGGCGCGAGGCGATTGTCTGGGACATCCGCTTTCCGCGCGCGGTCCTTGCCGCACTGGTCGGCGCAGGGCTGGGCCTGACCGGGGCGGCACTGCAATCGGTGACGCGCAACCCGCTGGCCGACCCTCACCTCCTCGGCATCTCTTCCGGCGGCGCATTCGGCGCGATTGCGGCCCTCCTTCACACCGGGCTTTTCCTTGGCGTGCTGACCGTGCCGCTGATGGCGTTCGGCGGTGCCTTGGCCGCCACGCTGATGGTGCTGGCCGTAGCACAGCTTGCCGGGGCCACCACGGCGGACCGTCTGGTTCTGGCGGGTGTTGCGGTCAGCTTCATCATCATGGCGGGGGCCAACATCCTGATCTTCCTTGGCGACCCGAAGGCCACGCATACCGTGGTGTTCTGGATGCTCGGCGGCCTCGGCCTCGCGCAGTGGTCGCATCTCTTGTTTCCCGCGCTGGTCCTTTTGCCTGCGGGCCTCTGGCTCTGGTCAGGCTCCGGGGCGTTGAACGCGATGAGCCTTGGCGATGAAACCGCCGCAAGCCTTGGGATTCCGGTCGCGCGGTTCCGGCTTTCGGTCTTTGTCGCGGGCGCGCTGATCACTGGCGTCATGGTGGCGTTTTCCGGGATCATCGGCTTTGTCGGGTTGATGATGCCGCATCTGGTGCGGCTGTT
>JALHRS010000316.1 GCA_022841325.1 Lysobacterales bacterium
CTTTGGTGATGTTGCTCATGGTAGTCTTCCTTGGAGCGCTAGCGACGGCGGGAGGCCGCGCGTTTAAGGGACGTATCCCCTAGCGGAATCCTTTGGAGGGTTGGATCCCGCGCCGACCGCGCCCAGGGGGCGGGCCGGCGCGAAAAGGGTTCAGGCGGCGGGGGTCTCCTTCTTGACCTTCTCGTTGAGGACGCGGACGAAGGCCGCGCCCTGCATCGTGAACAGGCCGAGGAGCATGGAACGGAGGGCCTCGAAGGACGGCAGGTCGGCCAGCTTCGCCAGTTCGGCGGCGGTCATGACCTTCTTGTCGAGCACGCCGACCTTGACCTCGAGCTTCTGCTTCTCCTCGACGAACTTCTTGAGGACCTTGGCGACGCCGGCGGGATTCTTCCCGCCGACGACGACGGCCGTCTGGCCGGCGAGGGACTTGTCCACCTCGGGCAGGCCGAAGGCCTTGGCCGCGACGCGGAACGAGCTGTTCTTCACGACGTGGAACTCGGCCTTCTCCGGGGCGAGCCGCTTGCGCAGCTCGGCCGTGTCGGCGACCGTCATCTTCGTGAAGTTGGCGAGGATGACGTAGTCCGACTTCTTCAGGTGCGCCGTGACCTCGTCGATCAGGAATTTCTTTTCTGCTCTCATGGGGTCGGTGCTCCTCAGTACTTGCTGAATTCGGTGGACGCGATCTTCACGCCCGGCGACATCGAGGACGAGATCGTGGCGCTCTTGATGTAGTGGCCCTTGAACGCGGCCGGCTTGGCCTTGCCCACGGCCTCGATGACCGCGAGGGCGTTCTCGAGGATCTGCGCCTGCGTGAACGAGCGCTTGCCGACGCCGACGCCGATGTTCGCGGTCTTGTCGACCTTGAACTCGACGCGGCCGGCCTTGACGGCCTTGATGCCGGCGGCGATGTCGTCGGTCACGGTGCCGGACTTCGGGTTCGGCATCAGGCCCTTGGGGCCGAGGATGCGGGCGAGGGTGCGGACCTGCTTCATCGCCTCGTTGGTCGCGATCGCGACGTCGAAGTCGAGCCAGCCGCTCTGGACCTTGGCCATCAGCTCGGCCAGGCCGGCATGGTCCGCGCCGGCGGCGAGGGCCTTCTCGGGGTCGTCGGTGAAGACCACGATGCGGACCTTCTTGCCCGAGCCGTTGGGCAGCGGGGTGGTGCCGCGCACCATCTGGTCGCCCTGCGCGGGAT
>JALHRS010000317.1 GCA_022841325.1 Lysobacterales bacterium
GAAGTCGATCAGGCCGTTGTCGCCGAAGATGATGTTGCCGGCATCCGGGCTGCCCGCCGTCTCGCCATCGATCGCCACGATGGTGTCGTTGGCCATGCCGCCGATGACCAGGTCGAAGCCGCGGCCCGTGGTGATCGTGTCGTTGCCGCCGTCGGCAGTCGCCGTGCTCTCGATCCGGCCCAGGGTGACCAGGAGGGTGCCGAAGCGGCTGGCGTCGCTGTTGGCCGCGGTGATGTCGCCGCTGTCGCCGAGGACGAGGTTGTTGCCCTGGCCGGCATGGATCGTGTCGCCGAAGCGGCCGCCGATCACGATGTCGTTGCCCGCACCCGTGGTGATGGTGTCGGCGCCGCCGTGGGCGGTCGTCGAGAGGCTGGTGATGAAGTCGATGTCGCCGGCGTTCGTGTCGGCACCCGGGGTGGCCCCGCCGCGCTCGAAGCGCACGAAGTCGATCGCGCCGTCGTCGCCGAGGACCAGGTTGTCGCCCTCGCCCGCCTTGAGCAGGTCGCCGAGGTGGCCGCCGAGGATGAGGTCGTTGCCGCCGAGGGTCGTGATGTCGTCGATCCCGCCGTCGCCGAACTCGATCGTCTCGATCAGGCCGACTGTGAGGCCCAGGCTGCCGAACCGGTTCAGGTCCTTGTTGGCCGCCGTGATCCGGCCGCTGTCGCCGATCACGATGTTGCTGCCGGCACCGGCGTGGATCAGGTCGCCGAAGCGGCCGCCGATCACGATGTCGTGGCCCGCACCTGTGGTGATGCTGTCGGCGCCGCCCGCGGCGGTCGTCGAAATGCTCAGGATCAGGTCGATGTCGCCGGCGTTGGTGTCGGCACCCGGGGTGGCTCCGCCGCGCTCGAAGCGCACGAAGTCGATCAGGGCGTCGTCGCCGGCCACGAGGTTGTCGCCCTCGCCGGCGTTGATCGTGTCGTTATCGTGGCCGCCGAGGATGATGTCCTTGCCGCCGAGGGTCGTGATCGTGTCGGCCCCGCCGTCGCCGAAGGTGATCGTCTCGATCAGGCCGACCGTGATCCCCAGGGTGCCGAAGCGGTTGGCGTTCTCGTTGGCCGCCGTGATCGCGCCGCTGTCGCCGATCACGATGTTGTTGCCGGCCCCGGCATGGATCGTGTCGCCGAAGCGGCCGCCGATCACGATGTCGTTGCCCGCACCCGTCGTGATGGTGTCGGCGCCGCCCGCG
>JALHRS010000318.1 GCA_022841325.1 Lysobacterales bacterium
GGCCCCGCCGCCGGTTTCGCCAAACGCGCCGCGATCAACGCCCCGATTCAAGGCACCGCCGCCGACGTCATCCGCCGCGCCATGATCCGCATGCCATCCGCCATCGCCCACCTCGACGCAAAGATGCTCCTGCAAGTCCACGACGAACTCCTTTTCGAGGTCTCCGAAGCCGACGCCCCCCGCCTGATCCCAATCGCAAAAGACGTCATGGAATCCGCCTCCGCCCCCGCCGTCACCCTGAACGTCCACCTCGCGGTCGAGGCTGGCCAGGGCCGGAACTGGGCCGAGGCGCACTGAACCAGGGGCCTCGCACACCGCATGATCCACACCTGGCCCGAGCTGAAATCCCTCGCCTTAGCCCTCGACCTGCCGATGGTCACCGTCGACCACCCCTGGGGCAACGAATGTCTCAAGGCCCACGGCAAGATGTGGTGCTGGTGGAGCCCTTACGTCGATGCAGCCGTCTTCAAAAGTGCCCGTGACGAACGCGACATGCTGCTCGAAGCCGACCCCGACACCTTCACCCTCCACCCCCACTACGCCCCGCACAACCTGATCCTCGTCCGCGCCGGCCGCATCGACGAAGTTTGGGCAAAGGCCCGCCTCATCCAGCAATGGCGCGACGCCGCCCCGAAACGCTGGCTGAAAACCTGGGACGCGGCCAACCCGCCCAGCTAAGGCCAAACCATTTCATCCGTTCGGAAATATCCCGGGGGTTTGGGGGCAGCGCCCCCATTTGAAAGACCAGCCGCGCGGCGCAGCCGCTCCGGGTCACCGCTCGATGCGGCACTGAAAGCAGGTGTTCCGTGCCGAGCGTACATGCAGATAGGCCACCCGCGCATCGGCCAGCAACGCCTGCGCGCGCACGGGTATGCCCCCGGTCGGCACGACCCCGCCGGTGCCATAAAGGATCCGGTCGTCCGCCCCATAGCCCCGCACGATATACTCAGGCGACGCCAGCATCGCCGGCAGCGCCTCGCCCCCACCCTGCTCGCACTCCTCGGCGCAAAGAAAGATCGGCCCCACCTCGGCATAAGGTTGCAGCGCCGAAAATGGCCGGTGCGCCAACACCAGCATCTCCGCCCCGTCGGGGATCATCGCCAGACAGTGCCGGCACGGGTTTCCCGCCCCCACCGCCACCTGCCGCTCGGGCACCTGCCCGTTGGCATCAAGGCCACCGGCCCGAT
>JALHRS010000319.1 GCA_022841325.1 Lysobacterales bacterium
TTCTCGCGTTTCGTGAGGGCGCCGTCGGTGCCGGTGACGCTGCCGTAGTACTTGAAGAAGTCGTCGGCCAGGCCCTTGGCGTGCTCGCCGATGGCGCCGAATTTCTTCAGATCATCGGATTCGTAGTAGTTGCTCATGGGGATCCTTTGCGGGAGGGCGGAATCTACAGCCGAATCTATACCAACACCATCTTGCCGCCCGCGATGCCGAGTACCACCGCAAGTACCTGCCGGATCAGCGGATTGGCGAAGCGCCGGCTGCCGTATTCCGCGCCCGCCCAGCCTCCGATGAGGACCGCCGCCATGAGCCACCAGGCATAGTCGGGCGGAGGGGTGGGATTCCTTACAAACCCCGCCAACAGTGCGGCCATCGAGTTCACCAGGATGAACGGCGCCGCGACCGCCGAGGTCTGCTTGGTGCCGGCCCAGCCGGCGAGCAACAGCAAGGGGCTGAGGAATATTCCGCCGCCGACGCCGGTCAGGCCCGAGAGCACGCCCAGGGCCGCGCCAATGACCATCGCCAGCGGCACCGAGAGCAGGCGGGCCGGCCGCAGTTCCTCCCCGGCGCGGGCGCTCCACCACAGTTGCCACGCCGCGTACAGGAGCACCAGCCCGACGAGGACCTTGTACGCGGTGCCGGACAGGACAATGGCCCCGCCGACGTATGCCATGGGGACGGACACCACGGCGAACGGCCAGAACAGGCTCCACCTGAAATGCCCGGCACGCCAGAACTTCCAGGTGGCCAGGGACGACACGACGACGTTCAGCAGCAGCGCGATCGGGCGCATCTCTGCCGGCGCCACGCCGGCGAGCGCCATGGCGGCGATGTAGGCCGATGCGCCGCCGTGGCCCACGGCGGCGTACAGGAAGGCAGCCACCAGCATGCCGGTGGCCAGGGTTGCTACGAGGGTCGGGTCCACTGTTCAACCGTCGGCATTGGGAAAGAATAGCTGCTCGCCCCCGATCTTGTATCCGGCGATCGCCGCCTGCCCCTCCTTCGACACGATCCAGTCGATGAAGGCCTGGCCCATGTCCTTCTTCACGTGCGGATGCTTCGCCGGATTCACCAGGATGGCGCCGTACTGGTTGAACAGGCGCTTGTCGCCCTCGACCGCGATCACGAGTTCGCCGCGGTTCCTGAACGAGAGCCAGGTACCCCGGTCGGTAAGCGCATAGGCGTTC
>JALHRS010000320.1 GCA_022841325.1 Lysobacterales bacterium
CGCCTTGCGCTGCACGCCGTAGCCGCCGGACCAGGCGAGGCCGGCCACGTGCAGCAGCTGGCCGGCGCCGTAGATCCAGGCCTGCGCCGCGGCGAGGCGCGGCGGCGGTGCGGCGAAACCCAGCCGCGGCAGCAGGTGGTAGACGGTTCCCATCAGCGCCAGCGTCACCCCGACGATGGCGCCGTGGTAATGCGCCGGTATGCGCACGTTGCTGCCCTGGATGGCGAAGCCGATCAGGCCGCCGGCGCCGAACAGGACGATCGAAGCCACCAGCGCGGCGCGCAGCGGCCGCGCCTCGGGCGCGATCCCCCGCAGGCGCACGAGGCTCCAGCCCACGGCGAGCACGAAGGGCAGGATGGCGAGGCCGCCGCCGAAGCGCATCAGCCAGGTCTGGTAGCGGTAATGCTCGATGGAGACGATGTCCCAGGCGAGATAGATGACCGGCGTGGCGAACACCGAGGCCAGGCCGACGCCGAAGAACAGGGTGGCGACCCGAGGCGACAAGGGCACGCTGGCGCCGGCTGCATGCGCCAGCCACAGCCAGGCCGCCAGCATCACCAGGGTCCAGGTGAACTGCAGCACATGGCCGCCGCCCCAGAACAGCACCTCGTAGTAGGCGCGCGCCTCGAGCGTCGGCGGCAGCTTGGCCCAGGACCAGATGAAAGCCATCAGCGCCACCGCGGCCGAGACCAGCGAGGCGTTGAAACCGAAGCGCAACGCGCCCGCCGCATCGAGCCGCGGGCCCACCGGCGTCACGGCGTACATGCCGCGCAGCACGGCGAGGCCCCACGCCGCGCCGAAGGTCGCCAGGCCGGCGAAGAACCAGCGGCCCTCGATTACCGGGATGTAGTTGCTCATGATCGGCAGCCCGCGCTCGGCGAAGGGCGCCACCGCCATCACCAGCGTGCCCGCAGCGGCGCCCCAGAGCGCGATCCAGCCCGCGCCCAGCGCCCGCGTGCTGCCGGCCAGGGTCCAGAACATCCCGCTCAGCGAGGCGAACCACACCAGCACCGAGAGATCGACGTGCACGATCAGCGCGACGCGGAAGAAATCGCCCCCTGGCATGAAGTCCTTCACCCACGGCGCGCGCGCCAGCACCAGCAGGATGGCGAACAGGCCCGAGCCGAGCAGCGCCGCGAGCCCGAGCGCGAGCCAGCCCGCGGCGAGGCGCGCGCGCTC
>JALHRS010000321.1 GCA_022841325.1 Lysobacterales bacterium
TGGTGTTCTCGAAGAGGTTGCCTTGGGGCTGCGGCGCTTCCAGCAAGGCCTGGCGCTTTTCCAGTGTGGTTCGGATGGCCGCCGTGCTGGATGTCACCAGGCGCTGCATCAGGATCATCAAGAAGCCGATGTGGCGCTGCTTGGCCGCCATCGCTTGGTTGTACCCGTGCCGCACATAGTCGGTCACTGCTTCGTACAGGCGCTGCTGCGCGCTGTGACGCGCCTGCCAGGCCACCGCCTGCAGTCGGGTGACCCGGGGCTTGAAAAGGGGCTGGCCTTCGGCGTTGATCGACGCACGCTTCTCGGTGCGGATTACGAAGGGACGCACCCTGTCCCGGTTGGCGCTGCTTTCGTCCGGAAACGCTTCGCGGTCGAGCAACTGCATCAAACGCATGAACTGATCGGTCTTACCCTGGTGTGGCGTGGCCGACAGCAGCAGCAGGTAGGGCGACGCCTCGGCCAATGCTGCTCCGAGCTTGTAGCGGGCCACCTGCTCGGTGCTGCCGCCCATGCGGTGGGCTTCGTCGATGATGACCAGATCCCACGACGCCGAGATCAGGTCCTCGAAGCGCTCTCGGTTGTATGTGTTGAGTTGTTCCAGGCTCCAGCCACGCCTGGCTTCGAGGGGCTTGACCGAGTCCAGCGAGCAGATCACCTGGTCATGCATGCGCCACAGGTTGTCTTCGTCGCCCACGGCGCCGCTGCGCCACTGGCGGAAGGCCGCCAGCTCCGAAGGCTCGATGAACTGGATGTTGCTGCGCGACGAATCCTGACCAGGCGGGGGTGCGGACGAAAACTTGGACTACCTTCAGGGGTAGTTCATGTATTCATACGAAGATCGGCTCCGCGCCGTAAGGCTCTACATCAAGCTGGGCAAACGAATCCAGGCGACGATTGGTCAACTCGGCTACCCGACGAAGAACGCTCTCAAGAGCTGGTATCGGGAGTACGAGCGGGACCGCGACGTCCGCGCTGGCTATGCGCGCCCGCCCAAATTCTCGCAGGATGAGAAGGAACGAGCGGTCCAACACTACGTGGAGTGCGGCCGCTGTTTCGCGGTGACGATCAAGGCACTGGGTTACCCCTCGAGAGGGGTGCTCCGTGCCTGGCTCCAGGAACTACATCCGGAAGCTTGTACGCGTGTTGTCGGGCGATCTCGGGACCGGACACCTGTG
>JALHRS010000322.1 GCA_022841325.1 Lysobacterales bacterium
GCGGGGTTCATCGGATCGGCCGTGGTGCGGCTTGCCGTTGCGCGGGGGCATGAGGTGGTGAACCTTGATGCGCTGACTTACGCGGCCTGTCTGGAAAACGTGGCGGATGCCGCGCGGTCGAACCTTTATTCCTTCGAGCAGGCGGATATCCGGGACCGGGCCAACCTGGACCGGATTTTCGATCTGCACCGGCCGGATGCGGTGATGCATCTGGCGGCGGAAAGTCATGTGGATCGGTCGATCGACGGCCCGTCGGATTTCATCGAGACGAACATCACCGGCACCTTCAACATGCTGGAGGCGGCGCGGCGCTATTGGGCGGCAGCGGGCAAGCCTGCGGGGTTTCGGTTCCACCACATCTCGACCGACGAGGTGTTCGGCACGTTGGGCGAGACCGGGCAATTCACCGAGGATACCCCCTACGCGCCGAACAGCCCCTATTCGGCCTCGAAGGCGGCGAGCGACCATCTGGTACGGGCCTGGGCCGAGACGTATGGCCTGCCGGTGGTGATGACGAATTGCTCCAACAACTACGGGCCGTTCCACTTTCCAGAAAAGCTGATCCCCGTGGTGATCCTGAACGCGCTGCATGGCCGGGCGATCCCGGTGTATGGCAAGGGCGAGAATGTGCGCGATTGGTTGTATGTCGAAGACCATGCCGACGCGCTTTTGACGGTGCTGGAGAAGGGTGCGCTGGGCCGCAGCTATAACATCGGTGGCGAGAACGAGGCGCGCAACATCGACATCGTGCGGATGATCTGCGGATTGCTGGACGAAATGCGTCCGTCCGGTGCGCCGCATGACCGGCTGATCACGTTCGTGACTGACCGTCCGGGCCATGATGCGCGCTATGCCATTGATCCGACACGCATCCGCAACGAGCTTGGCTGGCGGCCCTCGGTCACGCTGGAGGAGGGCCTGCGTCGTACGGTGCGCTGGTATCTGGACAACGAGGCATGGTGGCGACCCTTGCTGGAGCGTCAGGGCGTCGGCAAGCGGCTTGGGGTGAAGGCGTGAGGGTTCTGGTTTTTGGCGAGACCGGGCAGGTCGCGAGGGAACTTCTGCGGCGCGCGCCAGCCGGGGTGACGGTCACGGCGCTGGGGCGCGACCGGGCGGATCTGTCGGACCCTTCGACTTGTGCGCTGGCGATCGACCGGGCCGATGTGGACGTG
>JALHRS010000323.1 GCA_022841325.1 Lysobacterales bacterium
GGGCGCACAGACGCAGTTCACGTTGCCCGAGCGGCTGCCCGATCTGCCGTCGTCGCCCCTCGAACTGCCAGACGTCGAGCAGGTAGCTCTGGCCCAACGGCTGGACGTGCAGGGCGCCAGGCTCGCCGCGGAGCAAACGGCCAGCAACCTGGGCCTGACGCGCACTACGCGCTTCGTCAACGTGCTGGAACTGGGCGTGATGCGCAACAGCTCGAACGAAGAACCAACCCAGCGCGGCTGGGAGATCGGCTTCGAGCTGCCGCTGTTCGACTGGGGCGGTGCCCGCGTCGCACGCGCCGAGGCGATCTACATGCAGACGCTGCACCGCGCCGCCGAGACCGCGATCAACGCGCGCTCGGAAGTGCGCGAGGCCTACACCGGCTACCGCTCGGCCTACGACATCGCGCGGCACCACCGCGACGAGATCGTGCCGCTGAACCAGCGCATTGCCGAGGAGAACGTGCTTCGCTACAACGGCATGTTGATCGGTGTGTTCGAACTGCTGGCTGATGCCCGCACGCAGATCGCCAGCGTCAACGCCTCCATCGAGGCGCTGCGCGACTTCTGGATCGCCCAGGCCGACCTCGACATGGCCTTGATCGGCAAACCCAACTTGGCCGCAACGGCCGGCCCCGCCATGGCCGCTGAAGCCGCCGGCCCAGGACATTGAACATGAAGGACGTCTCCATGCCTGAAAGTCACATGCTTTCGCGACGCAAGATGCTCGGCGGTGCCGGCGCCATCACCGCTGCCGCTGCCGTCGCCTCGGTCAGCAAGGTGGCGATGGCGGCGCTGCCCGAGCCCGTCATCCAGACCAAGCCCGACACCATGCCCCCGCTGGTGCCGAACACGGGGCGCCCTTACAACCCCGTCGTCACGCTCAACGGCTGGACGCTCCCCTGGCGCATGAACAACGGCGTCAAGGAGTTCCACCTCGTGGCCGAGCCCGTGGTGCGTGAGATGAGCCCTGGCTTCAAAGCCCACCTGTGGGGCTACAACGGCCAGAGCCCGGGCCCGACCATCGAGGTGGTGGAAGGCGACCGCGTGCGACTCTTCGTCACCAACAAGCTGGGCGAGCTGACCAGCATCCACTGGCACGGCCAGCGCCTGCCGAACGGCATGGACGGCGTGACGGGGCTGAACCAGCCCGGTATCCCACCGGGCAAGACC
>JALHRS010000324.1 GCA_022841325.1 Lysobacterales bacterium
TCAGCCACTCTCGCCTTTGCAGATGGAGACATACTTAACCTTTCAGGTATAAATGCAGATACTACTACAGAAGGATTCATATCACCTCAAAACACATCATGTGCAGGAGCAACAGCTGAAGGACAGCTTTGTTGGGACAGCGACACTGACGCCCTTTACATGGGTAATGGGACAACCACCACCTTGGTTGGTGGATCAGGCGGTGGTGACATAACCTCAGTAACTGCAGGAACAGGTCTAGCCGGTGGTGGAGCTTCGGGAGATGTGACACTAAATATCTCAGCAGCCGACTCCTCTCTCACAGTTAATGCAGATGACATTGCAGTTAATCAAGCATTTGGATTTACCTTCACAGGTAACAATGCATTCACTCCATCAGGAACCAATGACCTGACTGTAAACCTTGATATTGATTCAACACTCTCAGTAGCACAGGCATTCACAGGTACTGCAACT
The DNA here is from genome assembly GCA_022841325.1 of Lysobacterales bacterium. GTDB lineage: Bacteria > Pseudomonadota > Gammaproteobacteria > Xanthomonadales > SZUA-5 > JADKFD01. The sequence continues at coordinate 457 of JALHRS010000324.1, forward strand.
CTCAATGGAACAACGATAACATCAACTAACTCATCATCAAGCGGAACACAAAACTTGTTCTACTTAGATAATGCCGCATCTACTGGAGTTACTGAATCTCTCTTGGTCATAGATAACAGTGACACTGATACTGCAGTTACAAATGCCATAGAGTTTGTAAATGCAGGTGGAGGCTTCACAAACCTCTTCAATGTAGCAGGAACCTTGATCTCACAAACTGAGTTCACTCTCCTTGATGGACGAGACACTGCTTTGGTTGACACAACAGATGCAGTAACAACTGCCATAGTTGGAACAGGAGCTCTTGATAGTGGTTCAATCACTTCAAACTTTGGAGCAATTAACATAGGAGCAGACAACTTCACAACAACAGGTAGTGTACTTGGGAATGCCATAGATAGATCAACTGCTGGGTCTCTCACGGTCGGTGCAACAACAGCAACATCCATCACTCTTGGATCAGGCTCAGTCACAGCCCTTACAGTTACAACAGATGGAACTGGTGATGCTGAGGTCTCTCTCCCTACAGGTTCAATTGGAACTTCCGAGATCTTGGATAACACTGTTTCTGCAACTGACCTCTCAGCCACTCTCGCCTTTGCAGATGGAGACATACTTAACCTTTCAGGTATAAATGCAGATACTACTACAGAAGGATTCATATCACCTCAAAACACATCATGTGCAGGAGCAACAGCTGA
>JALHRS010000325.1:0-769 GCA_022841325.1 Lysobacterales bacterium
CAACGCCCAGCGCGGCGGCATCCTCGGGATGTTCGACATGCTGGCGGGCGGTGCGCTCAGCCGCATGACGCTCTTCGCGCTCAACATCATGCCGTACATCTCGGCGGCCATCATCATCCAGCTCATGACGGCGGTCTCCCCGACGCTCGAGGCGCTGAAGAAGGAAGGGCCGGCCGGCCGACAGAAGCTCAACCAGTACACGCGCTATCTGACGCTGTTGCTGGCGATTTTTCAGAGCTACGGCATCTCGCTGGGCCTGCAGAACTCGACCGGCCAGTCCGGGCCGCTGGTGCTGATCAACCCCATCGCCTTCCAGCTGACCACGGTCGTGACTCTGACCGGTGGTACGATGTTCCTGATGTGGTTGGGCGAGCAGATCACCGCCCGTGGCGTCGGCAACGGCACCTCGCTGATCATTTTCGCCGGCATCGTTGCGAACCTTCCGACTGCGCTCGCAGCCTTGCTCGAGCTCGGCCGCACCGGTGCGCTGTCGACGATCTTCATCATCTTGATGCTGATCATCGCGATCGCAGTCATTGCGGCGATCGTGTTCCTCGAGCGCGCGCAGCGGCGGATCGTCGTCCAGTATCCGAAGCGCCAGGTCGGCAACAAGATGTATGGCGGCCAGTCCTCGCACCTGCCGCTGAAGATCAATACCGCGGGCGTCATCCCGCCGATCTTCGCCAGCTCGTTGCTGCTGCTGCCGCTGACCTTCGCCAATTTCAGCGCCAGCGCTGACGCGCCGGGATGGCTGCAGGCGATCACGACG
>JALHRS010000325.1:779-1155 GCA_022841325.1 Lysobacterales bacterium
TCGCGCACGGCCAGCCGCTCTACATCCTGCTTTATGTCGCGTTGATCGTGTTCTTCGCGTTCTTCTACACGGCGGTCGTGTTCAACCCGGTCGAGACGGCGGACAATCTCAAGAAGCACGGCGGCTTCGTGCCCGGAATCCGACCCGGCAAGAATACGGCCGACTATTTCGATTACGTGCTGACCCGCCTCACCGTGCTCGGCGCCGGCTATCTCGCGATCATCTGCGTGCTCCCGGAGATCCTGATCTCGCAGTATTCGGTGCCGTTCTATTTCGGCGGCACGTCGCTGCTGATCGTCGTGAGCGTCACGATGGACACGGTCGCGCAGGTGCAGGGACATCTTCTCGCGCACCAGTATGAAGGCCTGATCAAGAA
>JALHRS010000326.1 GCA_022841325.1 Lysobacterales bacterium
AGCGGCTCACCGGCCGGCACCAGAGTCATCAGGATGGTACCCGGGGCCGCCACCGTACCCACAGTGTGAGTAGCCAGATCCTTCACAACCCCGGCCCCCGGCGCACGCAATTCCATCAAGCCCTTGCGATGCTGATGTTTCCCCAGTTCCTCCTCCAGACGACGCACAACCGCGGCAAGCTCGATACGCTCGCCCTGGAGTTGCTGTCGGTGGTTTGACTGGATCTGCGACAGGCGCTTCTCCGCCTGTTCGATGGTCGCCTGCAGGCTGGCCACGCTCTCGCTTTGCGCCTTGAGATCCTGCGCGCTTTCGATATACTGGCGCATGCGCTCCTGAGCCATCAGTTTCCCCGCAAATCCCTGCTTCGCCAGATCGGCCCAGCCATCGGCCGTCTCCTTGTACATGGGCACGGTCTGTTTAAGCTTGGACTCGACTTCACGCGCAGCTTTCAGATCGAGTTGCGCCTTGAGCAGTGCCGCACGCTCCAGATCAACCGCATCCTGATGCGCCTGGCGCCGGGCGCGGTATTGCGCGCTGACCTGGGCCAGCAGGCTGGCGTCATCCCCTGCTGCACCGACCAGGGGAACACCTGAAACTTCCGCGTCGATACGCCGAATCTGCAGACGCTTCAGCGCAAGCTCGCCTTCCAGGACCCGCCAATCGGCCTCCAGCATCCGCGGATCCATGCGCATCAGGACCTGCCCCTCTTCAACGCGCTCGCCCTCCCGCACGAGAATCTCGCGCACAACACCGTGTTCCGCCGGTTGCAGGATGCGCAGATAGGACTGTGGCACCAGTTTTCCCGTTGCTACAGCAACGATGTCCAGCCTGCCAATCGCAGCCCATGCCAGCAGGCAACCGAAAAAGAGCAGCAGTGCCTTGAGCAGCCAGCCCGCAAACGGCGACGGCGGCCCTTCCTGGATACGCAGCAGCGGCGGGGAAAAGTCCCTCGGTGAAACACCTGTCCTGTTGGGCGCCATCGATATCTCAGCCCAGATGAACCATCCCTTCCTGCAGCCCCGAGAAAGGCCGCAGGGATTGCGCCTCCGCACCGAACCCTCCGGCGCCGATCACTCCCTGCGCCGCTGTAAGACTGATGCCGGTCAGGCTGTTGTTGCGCGCATACCAGTAGGCAAGATCACCGCCAAT
>JALHRS010000327.1 GCA_022841325.1 Lysobacterales bacterium
GCTTGGGATGTTGTTGTCGCAACAAGACTTTCTCATCGTCGGCGCGAATCTTGCAGATGTACTGCGTTAGCCAAAGATGTCGACAAGGAGCGAACATGCACAAATCACCCACCCTGGCCAGAGCCCTGCAGGCCTTTGCCCTCGCCGCGCTGACAACACTCGGCGCCACCCTGCCCGCCCATGCGGGCCAGCCTGCCAGCTGGACCCGCGGTTCGACGGTCAGCGACGGCGTCACCAACAACGGCGACGGCACCTGGACCTACAGCTACACCGTCAACAACACGAGCCGACCGGAAGACGGCGGGCCCGATGCGCGGCAGCCGATTCTGGTCGACTGGGAACTGCCCTGGTTCGGTGACGCCGGCATCACCAACATCCAGTCACCCTTCAACTGGACTTACAGCATCGAGGACATCGGGGCACCCAATGCGGCCACCGGCTGGGAAGGCGTGGCCGACTGGCAGACCCCGGGCGACCCGTTTTACGTCGCCGGCAGCCCGTTCAACACGGTCACCCAGGTGCTGCACTGGTACAACCTGTGCTGGGTGCAACAACTCAACGTCCCCACCGAACTCCAGGTAGAGGCGGTAGTCGTATCTTGTGAAGGCCAGTTCGACAACGCCATCTTCCCGGACAACTCTCTCGGCGGCTTCAGCTTCGATGCCGACTTCGACCGGACCAACGCGCCGTACCAGGCATCGTGGGCGTTCCTGCCAGTGCGAACGGGTGATCCGGCGTTCCCGCTCGGTGGCATCCCCAATTCGCCTCTCGCCCGTGGCACGATCCCCGAGCCCGGTGTGCTGGGGCTGATCGCGGCGGCGCTCGCTGCCGGCGGCCTGGTGGCGCGGCGCCGCCGGTCGCGCTGACCGCTGCAGCGGCCTTCCTTGTACGTCAACGCGGCGGCCTCATGGCCGCCGCGGTCGTTTGTGGACCGCGCATGCATCCCTGCCGGCGCACCGCGAGGCCCCGGGCCGGCACGATCGTGCACAGCCGTCGGCTGCGCAGCGTCTCAACCCGTCCATTGCCAGCGCTCGCCGTCGACCCGTGCGACACCGTCTCCCTGCAGCTTGAGCAGATGCGCCAACAGCGAGCGGCGTGCCACCGGGTGCAGCCGCTGCGGCGTGGCGGCGTAGACGTCGGG
>JALHRS010000328.1 GCA_022841325.1 Lysobacterales bacterium
GGCCCTGGCCGTCGAGGTACTTCGTGCCGCTGTGGACGACGAGATCGGCACCCAGCTTCACCGGCTGCTGCAGCGCGGGTGAACAGAAGCAGTTGTCCACGGCCAGCAGCGCACCGCCCGTGTGTGCGATGTCTGCCAGCGCGCGGATGTCGCAGACTTCGGTCAGCGGGTTGCTGGGCGTCTCGGCGAACAGCAGCTTCGTGTTCGGCCGCATCGCAGCCTGCCATTGCGCGGGCTCGGTCTGCGCGACGAAGCTGGTCTCGATGCCGAACTTCGCGAAGTCCTGGAAGAGCTTGATGGTGCTGCCGAAGACACTCTGCGAACACACCACGTGGTCGCCGGCCTTCAGCAGGCCCATGACGAGCATCAGGATGCCGGCCATGCCGCTGGCCGTGCCTATGCAGCCGCTGGTGCCTTCCATCGCCGCCAGCCGCCGCTCCATCATCGTGACGGTGGGGTTGCTGAAGCGGCTGTAGACGAAGGCGTCTTCCTCGTTCGCGAAGCGCCGCGCCGCGGTGGCCGCGTCGGGGTGCACGAAGCTGCTCGTCAGGTAAAGGGCTTCGCTGTTCTCACCGTATTGAGACGGTGGCAGGCCTTCGCGCACGGCGAGGGTGTCGGGCCGGGCATCGGCCGGCAGCTTCACGCGGGGGATGGTCATCAGCCCAGCTCCGCGCCCTGCAGTGCCAGCCGCGAGCGGTTGTTGTTGCTGTCTTCCTCGTCGAACTGCAGCTTGCGCTGCGCCTGCATGGTCGCGAAGTCCTCGGCGGTGACGTCGCCGGTGATGTAGCGCCCGTCGAAGCAGCTGGCCTCGAAGCTGGTGATCTTCTTGTTCAGTGCACCGACGACACGCTTCATCGCGTCGACGTCCTGGTAGATCAGCGCGTCGGCACCGATGTAGGCGCGGATCTCCTCGTTGCTGCGGTCGTGCGCGATCAGCTCTTCCTTGGTCGGCATGTCGATGCCGTAGACGTTCGGGAAGCGCACCGGCGGCGCGGCGCTGGCCATGTAGACCTTGCGTGCGCCGGCCTCGCGCGCCATCTGCACGATCTCCTTGCTGGTGGTGCCGCGCACGATGCTGTCGTCCACCAGCAGCACGTTGCGGCCCTTGAATTCCATGCCGATGGCGTTGAGCTTCTG
>JALHRS010000329.1 GCA_022841325.1 Lysobacterales bacterium
CGTGACTACTACTGCCAGTCCCGCCGCGGCAACCGCCTGTTCGAGCTCGGCCTTGGCGAGGTGGCGCTCGCCCTGACGGCGGCGTCCTCGAAGTCCGACCAGGCCCTGATCGACCGCATCCTCGCCGAGCACGGTCGCGAGGGCTTCCTCGCCGGGTGGCTTGCAGTCCGCGGCGCGGCCTGGGCCGTCGATCTCATCCCCAACCTCACCACAGGAGAAACGTCATGATCTCTATCCGTCGTTTCGGCATCGCCCTTGCGGCCGCCATCGTCATCGGGGCCAGCGCGCTGCCGGCTGCCGCTCAGATGACCGTCTTCGATCCCAGCAACTATTCGCAGAACCTGCTGACGGCAGCGCGCACCCTGCAGCAGGTCAACAACCAGATCCTGTCGCTGCAGAATGAAGCGCAGATGCTGATCAACCAGGCGCGCCATCTCACGAGCCTGCCGTACTCCTCCCTGCAGCAGCTGCAACAGTCCATCGGGCGGACCCGGCAACTGCTCGGCCAGGCGCAGAACATCGCCTATGACGTCCAGCAAATCGATCACGCATTCTCGACGACCTACGCGCCGGCGTCGGCGAACCAGTCGGATTACGCGCTGATCGCAAATGCGCAAGTGCGCTGGCAGAACTCGGTGGCGGGGCTGCAGGATGCGTTGCGCATCCAGGCGACGGTGGTCGGCAATCTCGACACCAACCGGAACGAGATGTCCGCGCTCGTGGGGGCGAGCCAAGGCGCAGCAGGGGCGCTGGAGGCGGCCCAGGCCGGCAATCAGCTTCTCGCGCTCCAGGCGCAGCAGCTCGCCGATCTGACGGCCGCCATTGCCGCGCAAGGCCGGGCCCAGAGCCTCGAGGCTGCCGCGCGGGTTGCCGCACAGGATCAGGCCCGGGAGCAGCTCCGGCGTTTCCTCACGCCCAGCCAAGGTTATCAGCCTTCGACCGTCCGGATGTTCCATGAGTGAGCCCGCCCTCCCGTGGGCAAAAAGCACGGAGTAAAAGCCGATGGGCGGTACAGGCGTCATCGACCGGTTCCTCGAAGTCTTTACCAGCTACATCGACAGCGGCTTCGGGCTTCTGGGCAGCGAGGTCGGCTTCCTGGCGGCCACGCTGGCCGCGATCGACCTGACGCTGGCCGC
>JALHRS010000330.1 GCA_022841325.1 Lysobacterales bacterium
TTCTGGCCGATCAGCGGCATCGTCGCCCGCGTCATGCGGACTCGGCAGGCGGAAGTCGTGCCGGATGTCTCCTTCGACCCCAACTACACCCGCAGCCTGCGCGGCAGCCTCAGCCAGATCACCATCCCCATGCTCTCCGGCAAGGAGATCAACGCCATTCTGGTGCTGGAGACCAACCGCGAGCCGCGGCTCTCACTGGTCGACCTGGCCTTTGCCCAACGTCTGGCTGAACACGCCAGCATCGCCATTGCCAACGCCCAGTACAACGCCGAGTTGACCGTCGCCAACAACTCCAAGAGCGAGTTCGTCAGCTTTGTCGCCCACGAACTCAAGAATCCGATGACCTCTATCCAGGGCTATGCTGCTGCCATGTCCAGCGGCATGACCGGACAGATCAACGACCAGCAGAAGTCCTTCCTCGATACCATTCTCAAGAATGTCGAGCGACTCAGCACCCTCGTCACCGACCTCAACGACGTGACGCGCCTGCAAACCAACAACATGGCGATGGAGCTTGCGCCGCAAGCCGTCCTGCCCTTGATCGAGGACACCCTGCGCCCACTGGAGCAGCAGATCGAGGGCAAGCACCAACATGTCACGGTGGATGCCCCGGCAGACCTGCCGCTGATCCATGCGGATAAGAATCGCTTGCTCCAGGTGCTGACCAACCTCACCAGCAATGCCTACAAATATACGCCGGAGGGCGGCGCGATCACCCTCAAAGCCCGCCTGCGCGAGCGCAACCTGGACTCGAAGAACCGCGACCTCGGCCCGGCGGTGCATTTCACCGTGGCGGATACCGGCCTCGGCATCAGCGAAGCCGACCAGAAGAAGCTGTTCACCACCTACTTCCGCAGCACCAACCCGGAGGCGCTGGAGCAGCCCGGCACCGGCCTCGGCCTGACCATCACGCGGGAGATCATCCTCAAACACGGCGGCCTGCTGTGGATCGAGAGCGAACTCGGCAAAGGCACGCAGTTCCATTTCACCATCCCGCTCGCCCCCGAACCCGTCCCCACCCCGTAAATCGTAGGGGCGATCCGTTGGATCGCCCCCGCATACCGTCGTAGGGACGCCATTCTTGGCGTCCGCTGAAAGCCGCTCGACCCACGCATACCCATTGAGACTCATCGCC
>JALHRS010000331.1 GCA_022841325.1 Lysobacterales bacterium
GCTCGGACTCGTCAAGATCCAGCCATGCTTCGGGATCAGGTGATTCCATGGGATCATAGTGATTCATGAATCGAAGGACTCCAAACTGAAGCCTAACGCCATGTTAAGCCGCGCCGGCCACCAAGCCAGAGCAAGCGAAGAGTCAGTTCCGGCGTCGGCTTGAACATATAGTTAGGCATCTGTTCCTGAGAGCACTGCCGGTCCATGCGAGTTGTCAATGACCATCCGCCAAGCACCGTTTTCTGCTCTCCTGAACACGCTAGTAGCCACCGACTGCTTTTCAAAAACCCTTCCGTCAGACGACGTCCCATGAAACCGCCACTTTGACGTAAAAAGCGCAATTTCTCCGGACTCCAGAACATGGGTTTCCAATTGCTCCGCTCTACCATTCAACGTAAAAAGGAACTCAAAAAAACGCGCCAATTCATTTTTCCCTCTCGCCACCCTTCCAGGCTCTACCACAAGAACCGCATCATCTTCATAGAAAGAGAGAACCGCGGCCAAGTCCTTTCGCGCAAAAGCTTCATCGAGGGATTTCACAGCTAGCTCAACGCCTGAAGCGGTCATACGAGGTCCATCCCAAAGATGCCTAACGCCATGTTAAGCCGCGCCGGCCGCCAAGCCAGCGCAAGCGAAGCGACATTTCCGGCGTCGGCTTGAACATATAGTTAGACTTACACACCGTAAACAATAAAAAGGCCACCACAAAAGAAACCTGTTGCGGCTCCCGCATTTACCAGACCGCCTTTCCGCAGGAATGCCAACCAAGCCGCTGCAGCCCAGAGGAACATACCTGCACCGGCAGCCGACAACGACACGTAGTTCTCCACTGATCCATAGGCCAAACCACCAACACCTACCATCGACTCCGAGCCAAAATGATACGAGGCCAAAGCTTCAGGCGACACAAGTGCTCCGACGTAGATTGCTTCAAAACCAAGAGCGGCGGCATGTATGACACCAAACGCGAGAGCACAACTTGCAAGGACTCGAGACATTTCCATGGAAGTCTAACGCCATGTTAAGCCGCGCCGGCCGCCAAGCCAGAGCAAGCGAAGAGTCAGTTCCGGCGTCGGCTTGAACATATAGTTAGGTTTCCGCACGTTGACACGAGCGCCATCATCTCTCT
>JALHRS010000332.1 GCA_022841325.1 Lysobacterales bacterium
GGCTGCTTTATCGCGGGTCGAAGCCGGTGATGTGGAGCGTGGTCGAGAAGACGGCGCTGGCGGAAGCGGAGGTCGAGTACCAGGATTATCAGTCGGATATGATCTGGGTGAAGTTTCCTGTTGTCCGACGCTCGCCAGACGCCCTTCGTGCGAGGGACGGATTGTCATCGGAAGATATACTCCCAACAAGCGATTTACGCGACGCAGACATAGTGGTTTGGACAACCACACCGTGGACTATTCCTGGCAATCGCGCGATCTCGTTTTCATCAAAAATTCAATATGGACTTTACCAAATCACTACCTCGCCGGAAGGTAATTGGGCAAAAATTGGCGAGCGGATAGTCGTAGCCGACAAGCTCGCGCCTGACGTAATGACGGCGGCGAAAGTTCAAGCATTCGAGCGCGTTCGGGGCGTCGAAGCCGAAGAGCTGGCTCGCTTGATCTGTGCTCACCCGCTGCAGGGGGTCGGACCAGATAGCCAAGGATATTACTTCGACGTGCCGCTGCTGGATGGGGATCATGTCACGGACGACACAGGCACGGGGTTTGTGCACACGGCGCCTGGGCATGGTGCGGACGATTACATCATCTGGATGCAGAACCAGAAGGCGCTGCACGACCGTGGAATCGACACCACGATCCCGTTTACGGTCGACGCCAATGGCGTTCTGACGAAGGCGGCGCCGGGGTTCGAGGGCAAGCGCGTTCTGAAGGAAAACGGCGACAAGGGCGACGCCAACGATGCTGTGATCAAGGCGCTCAGCGAGGCCGGCAACATCATCGCGCGCGGACGCTTGAAGCATCAGTATCCGCATTCGTGGCGATCGAAAAAGCCGGTCATTTTCCGCAATACCCCGCAGTGGTTTATTGGTCTTGATGTGGCGACCGGCGACTCCCCTGCGGGGAGCCGGCTGCCGGGCGCGGTGGGTCTTGATGTGGCGCCCGGCGATTCCATTGCGGGGAGCCGGCTGCAGGGCGTGGGTGAGGGGCAGCAGCAAATGCTTTCGCAAGTCGCTGCCCCTCACCCTAGCCCTCTCCCCGCGCGCGGGGAGAGGGGATCGACCTTGCGCTCGCTTGCGGAGGCCGAAATCGAGCGGGTGCAGTGGGTGCCGGAGGCGGGGCG
>JALHRS010000333.1 GCA_022841325.1 Lysobacterales bacterium
GGGCTCGGGCATCCAGGAGAACCTCGCCGACAAGGCCCGCAAGCTCGGCATCCCGGTCTGGCGCTTCGGTTCGGGCGGCGCATAAGCGCCGCCTTTTGGCCAACTTCACAGTCGACAGTTGTTAATCGCGCCATGGTGGTGGTGGAAGGCGCAACCGTTCGACCTTTGTCACGGAGATCCACCATGCTTGTCATTGGCATTGTTCTCAGCGTCTTCGGCCTCGGCTTGTTCTGCTGGCTGCTGTTCACGCTCGCCATCTATGCGCTTCCCTTCCTTGCCGGACTGACGGCAGGCCTCGCTGCCTTTCATGGCGGGGCAGGTGTCACCGCTGCGCTCGGCATCGGAGTTCTTGCGGGGGGAGCGACCTTGGCGCTGGGACAGATTGCCTTCGCCACCACCCGCACGCCGCTGATCCGCGCCATCATCGGTCTGCTCTACGCTGCGCCGGCAACGGTCGCCGGCTATCAGGTGTCGTTTGCGCTGGCCGGCATCGGCATGTCCACCGGCGGCTGGCAGATGGCATTCGCCGTTGTCGGCGCCGTTCTCTCTGGCGGCACGGCCTTCTCGCGCATGACGCTGTTTGTGCCGCCGTCGGACGGACAGGGCAGCGGGCGCACTCACCCGCCGGTTAGCTGACGGCCGCACAACCAGAGACGGTGACGCTTCCTGAATCCCCATCGTCGAAAAGGTTGGCGAGGATGGGTGCGTGTGCTCGGTGTGATGCACGGAGCGTAAACGCGGCCACCGGATAGCGCTTCGATGAGCCTGTGTCTTCGGCACGGCCGACAGATGCTGTGGCAGGTTCATCGTCTACGCCGGGTTGGTTGGGGACAACGCCGTCCTATTTCTACGCCACGGCCGCCTTCTCTTCGCCCGGTAGGCCTGACCTCTTGTGCAGGACCCTTCAGGTTAGCCACGACTTCTCGTGAGGATGCTGTTCGGCGTGCGACCCACGGCCTCTCCTTGGCTTGATCTAGCCGTAGGACGGCGGTGCCTCGATCGCCTGAGCCGCAACGGCGTCGGAGCGACTTTCTTCCCCTGGGCTTCGCCCATTCCTCGCGAGGCAAGAAAGTCGCTCCGCCGCCATCCTCCGCTGTGCTCCGGCCCGCAAGCGGGTGC
>JALHRS010000334.1 GCA_022841325.1 Lysobacterales bacterium
AGGAGTTCCAGAAGGCCAACAAGAGCCTGAAGGTGACGGTCGGCATCAGCGGCACGGGCGGCGGCTTCAAGAAGTTCTGCCGCGGCGAGACCGACATCCAGAACGCCTCGCGCCCCATCCTGGCCGGCGAGATGAAGGACTGCCGCGCCGCTGGCGTGCAGTACATCGAACTGCCGGTGGCTTTCGACGCGCTGACCGTGGTGGTGCACAAGGACAGCCCGGTCACGGAAATTTCGATCGACGACCTCAAGAAGATGTGGGAGCCGGGCGCGCAGGGCAAGGTCATGCGCTGGAGGGATGCCAACGCGGCCTTCCCCGACGCGCCGCTGCAGCTGTTCGGAGCCGGGGCCGACTCGGGCACCTTCGACTACTTCACTGAAGCGGTCACCGGCAAGAGCAAGTCCAGCCGCGGCGACTTCACGGCCAGCGAAGACGACAACGTGATCGTTCAGGGCGTGAGCCGCAGCCGCAATGCGCTGGGCTTCTTCGGCTACGCCTACTTTGAAGAGAACAAGGACAAGGTCAAGGGCCTGGCCATCAGCTGGAAGGGCGGCAAGGCGGTCGCGCCGAGCAGCGCGAACGTGCTCAATGGCACCTACCAGCCGCTGTCGCGCCCGATCTTCATCTACGTGAATGCCAAGTCGCTGGCCAAGCCGGAGATCCGTGCCTTCGCCGAGTACTACATGAAGCACGCGCCCAAGCTGGTGTCGGAGGTGAAGTACGTGCCGCTGCCGGCGAAGGCCTACGAGTACAACCTGGCCGCGCTGCAGAAGGGCCGCGTCGGCACCAAGATGGGCGGCGAGAATAAGGTCGGCCTGACGATCGAGCAGCTGATGTCGCTCGAAGCAAAGGAGTAAGCCTCCCCGAGTCTGCCGCCGTCAGCCGGCCGAACCCGGCGACGGCACGCACGAGCCCGCCCCGCGGCCACCCACGCCGTCGCGGGGCGGTGCTCCGATGACCGGTCCGGCCCGGCCGCTGCATGCGGCCGCCTTCGGAAAAGAACGCCAGGAGGAGCTTTGGCTGCGATTCCTTACCCTGCCGCGGTCGGCGCTACAGTCGACCCGATGCGGCTCAAGCACAAGGCCACGCGCCACCTCAAGGAACGGTTCATCGAACT
>JALHRS010000335.1 GCA_022841325.1 Lysobacterales bacterium
ACTCCCGGTTTCGTGAACAGCCAACAACCCTCGCTGCGAACTGCGCTTGGAAACCGGTCGCGAATCGGCGATTCGTGCGATCGACGCCAGCCGGTTCGCCAAATTAGCTGTTACTGGCCGAAAGAAGTGCTACCCGCCAAGTTTTCTGCCTTGCCCCAAGCGATTGCCCAGCAGCGACTTAGCTTCCGAGGAAACTTTTTCGCCGCGCTGCAATCAACCTTGCCGTCCGTTTCCTTGACGTTCGCTACCCGCGGGGCTAGCCTGAATGTCGCCGGGGCACAGGGCAATTGCGTCGATGGACCACGGATCCGATCTCACCTGCCTGATTCAACAGGCCCAACAGGGCGATGCCGCCGCGCGAAGCGAGCTCTACGCGCGGATCTATGACCAGCTTCGCAGCGAGGCCGAGCGTCTAGTGCGTGCCAAAGGACCATCGGCCGAGCCTTCCTCGCTCGTCCACGAGGCCTTCCAGCATCTTTTCCGCATCGGCCTGCCTCTCGACGTCCCCAGCCGCCGCTTTTTTTTCTTCGCCGCCGCCCGCAAGATGCGCGACATCCTGGTGGACCGCATCCGCAAACAGCATCGCCAACCTGCCGCCTCCCCCCTGGACCAGTTGGCCGATCAGTTTCTGGTCGACTTCCGCCGTCAGACGCAGTGGGATTTTCTGGCCGTGCATAAGGCGTTGGACCGCTTCACCCGCAGCCGCAATGCCCGCAAACGCCGTCGGCACGAGCTGATCGAGCTCGAGTTTTTCGGCGGCTTGAATGTCAAAGAGGCGGCTCAGGAATTGGGAATCTCCTACTCCCAAGCGCGCGAGGACCGGCGACTGGCCCTGGCCGAGTTGGCCGTGGAGCTCGAACAAATGGAGCCATGACCGACAGCGACCCTTACCAAGACCGGATCGACGAGCTGTTCGCGCAGGCCAAGGACCTGCCGCCGGAAGAGCAGACCCGGTTTCTCGATGCCGCATGTCAGGGCGATCCGCCCCAGGTCCGTCTGAAGCTGGAGAGTCTGCTGGCCGCGGATCGCCAGCGGAAGTTGGCCGATCCTCCTCCCCCCGAGGCGGCTGTGCGCCTCAATTGCCCCCATTGCCACAACCCGATTGAATTGGTCGT
>JALHRS010000336.1 GCA_022841325.1 Lysobacterales bacterium
GCTTGCCGGGGCAGGTTCGTCAGCCATAGTCCGAGGAAGAGCGTTGCGAGGATGCCGTGCTCGTGGTGCAGCGTGGTGTTGACCAGCCCGACGGTGGCGGTGATGACCAGTCCGCTCAGCGCCCCGCCCCACAGCACCCAGCCCAGATCGCCATCGGACGCGCGCGGCCGACGGCGGACCAGCCACACCGCCCAGGCGAGCAGCACAGCAAGGAGCGCCAGCATGCCGACGATGCCGCGTTCGGCAAGGGTGTTCACGTAAAGGCTGTGCGCGTGGTTGGTACCTGCGTACTGCTTCGCGTCGAAGGGCTTGCCCGAATGCAGGCGCCACTCCTGCACGCGCTCCAGCGAAATGGTGCTGTAGTTGCTGATGCCGACGCCGAACCAGGGGTAACGCTCCCAGGCCGCGAAGCCCATGTTCCAGACGCGATCGCGGGCATTCAGGACGTCATCGTGGGCGGAGACCCGCTGGTGCTTGGCGATCAGTTCGGCGTCCATGGCCACGGCAAGCGCGAACGACGCCACGATGGCCGCGACCCCGGCAACCAGCGGGGCACGCCAGCGCGGCCACCAGGCCACCGCCAGCACCAGAACGAGCGCAAACGCTGCCGCGACCGCGCCACGACTGGCCATGGTTACCAACGACGCGGCCATCAGGATCCAGATGGTCAGCGCGGCCGCGCGCCGCGCGGTGTTCCAGGCCTTCCAGTAAGCGAACAGCCACGCGCTGGCGAGGCCGAAGAGGATGGCAAGGTAGATGGCGCTGTGGTTCACATGCCCCACGGACTTCAACTGCAGCGTAGTCCACGGCACCGTCATGTGCCGCCACCAGCCGAGCGCCAGGCTCGCCAGCGTCGAGATCAGGAGCGCGAACAGGACCAGTCCGATCGCCCCCGGGCCGTAGCCCCCCCGCTTGACCATCCACAGTATGCTGGCGTAGCGCAGGACGTCGTTGGCGCCTTTCCACTCCTGGTACGGGATCGGGGCGAAGGCCGCCACCAGGTAGGCCGAGGCGATCCAGGCCGCGATGAGCGTGTCCCAGAGGTCCCAGCGGCCGCCGAAATCGCGCGCGCGGAAGCGGTTCCAGAGCCACGCTGCGGCGAAGCCCAGCCACG
>JALHRS010000337.1 GCA_022841325.1 Lysobacterales bacterium
GGCGTGGGCTCGGACCGGGCGTCTGGTGAGGGGCTTGGGGTCGGGCGGGACCAGACATCGGCCCGGCGCAACGTTTTTTGCGCCGGCTGCATCCGATTCCGCATCCGCCCCGTAAGTCGGTTCAGGCGGCCAAACGGGACAAACCCCGCGCCTTCAACCAACCAGCCAACCCACGGAGCAGACCATGAACAACTTCAAATTCGCCGTCCTCGCCGTTGCCACCCTGGCCGCCTTTGCCGCCCAGACGCCCGCCCACGCCCAGTCGCTGACGCAGCCGGGCACGGCGGTCACCGGCAACATCAATGCACGCGGTACGGTCAACGGCGCGATCACGCAGATCGGCGGCGGCGCGCTGAGCTTCTTCAATGGCGCCTCGTCCAACCGGTTCCAGGTGGGCGCCGATGGCAGCGCCCTCGGCGGTCAGCATGCCCGGGTGGGCGGCGTGGCAGGTGCAGTCACCGCCAATCGCATCGATGCGAACGGCACCGTCAACGGTGCAATCACCCAAGTGCGGCTCGGCGTGGCCGACGGTGGCAACGAGCAACTCGCGGCAGTCGGCTCGGTGTCGAACACCACCGCCAACAACATCCGCGTCACCGGCACCGCGACCGGCGCGATCACCCAGGTTGGCGCCACGGTGGCCGCCGGTGCCAACGTGCAGGCGCTGCAGATCGGCTCGGTGACAGAAGTGGAAGCCAACAACATCAACGCCACCGGCACGCTGGTGGGCGCCTCGACACAGATCAGCGCCGATGCGCTGGCGGGGCTCAACGAGCAGGTCGCACTGATCGGCGCCGCCCGCCGCGTGGAGGCGAACAACCTGACGCTCAACGGCACGCTGCGCGGCAACCTGCTGCAGGTCGCAGTCAACGCCGATGGCTTTCTCAACCAACAGGTGACGAACGTGGGCGGCGTACACGCAACCCGTGCACGCAACATCACGACCAACGGCACGGTCAACGGCGCGGTCACGCAGATCAGCGCCAACGTGGGCGCCGCTGCCAACGTGCAGAGTGCAGTGGTGGGCGGCGTGCAGGGCGCGGACGTCAGCGGCAACGAGCCGCGGTAATCACACCGTCGAGCGCCGGTCCGCACGCGACCGGCGCTCGCT
>JALHRS010000338.1 GCA_022841325.1 Lysobacterales bacterium
CACAGTACGGCGAAGACACCTACACGCGCGGCCTGAACGTGCACCTCACGGTGAAGGCAGCCGACCAGGTGGTGGCCTACCGTGCGCTGCGCCGGGGCCTGATGGATTTCGAGCTGCGCCAGGTCTATCGAGGGCCCGAGGCCTACGTCGTTCTGCCGGCCGACGCCACGCTGCTGGATGCCCGCGTCGCCGAGGCCCTGTCAGAGCACCCCGACAACGACGACCTGCTCTCGGCCGTGGTGCTGGAAGCCTCGCCGCGCAAGGTGGTCGTGATGCTGCAGTCGGGTGACGTGCTCACGGTCACCGGCGAGGGCCTGAAACCGGTGACCTCGGGCCTGTCGGACAAGGCGCTGCCGCAGAAGCAGATCCGTCGCGGTGCGGTCGTGCGCGTCTACAAACATGCGGGATTCAACAAGGGAGAGTGGTCGCTCACTCAAATCCCCGAGGTCGAAGGCGCGTTCGTGGCAATGGACCCGCGCACCGGTGCGCTGCGCGCCATGGTGGGCGGCTTCGATTTCGGCGGCGGCAAGTTCAACCACGTGACCCAGGCCTGGCGGCAGCCGGGCTCGAGCTTCAAGCCCTTCATCTATTCGGCGGCGCTGGAAAAGGGCTTCACGCCGGCGACCGTGGTGAACGACGCGCCGCTGTTTTTCGATGCCGGCGCCACGGGCAGCCAGCCTTGGGAGCCGAAGAACTACGACGGCAAGTTCGATGGCCCGATGCCGCTGCAGACGGCCCTGGCCAAGTCCAAGAACATGGTCTCTATCCGCGTGCTGCAGGGCACGGGCCCGGCGTTCGCACAGCAGTGGATCGAGCATTTCGGTTTCGAGGCCAGCAAACATCCGGCCTACCTGACGATGGCCCTGGGCGCCGGCTCGGTGACGCCGCTGCAGATGGCCAGTGCCTACAGCGTGTTCGCCAACGGCGGTTTTGCCTTGCAGCCCCAGCTCATCGACAGGGTCATCGACCAGAAGGGCAAGGTCTTGCTGGAAACGCGCCCACCGGTGCTGGACGAGAGCATGCGCACGCTGCCGGCGCGCAATGCCTTCGTGATGAGCACGCTGCTGCAGGAGATCACCCGCTCCGGCACGGCCGCGCGTGCGCAGGGCA
>JALHRS010000339.1 GCA_022841325.1 Lysobacterales bacterium
CGATCTACCTGAAACTCGCCAACCAGCCGTACAGCTATCTGCTGGAATCAGTGGTCGGTGGCGAACGTTTCGGGCGTTATTCCTTCATCGGACTGGCGGCCGGGACCCGCATCGAAGTGCACGGCCACAGCTGCACCGAGATCCGTGACGGACGCGAAACGCTGCGCGAGGAAGCCGACGATCCGCTGGCGTTTGTCGAGCAGTACCTGCGGCGTTTCAAGGTGGCCACCGATCCGCGGCTGCCTCGGTTCTGCGGCGGGCTGGTGGGTTACTTCGGTTACGACACCGTCCGTTACATCGAAAAGCGGCTGGCGTCCAGCGACAAGCGCGACGAGCTGGGCACCCCGGACATCCTGCTGCTGGTTTCCGAGGAAATCGCGATCGTCGACAACCTGTCCGGGAAACTTTCGCTGGTGGTGTACGCAGAGCCCGGGAAAACCGGTGCCTGGGCGGCCGCACGCGCGCGGCTCGCCGAGCTGCTGGCGAAGCTGCGGGCGCCGGTTTCCCTGCCGGAAAGTGCGCCCGTTCGTTCCGAACCGGCCGTGTCCGGTTTCGGCCAGGCGGCTTACCACAAGGCGGTGGAGCGGGCGAAGGAATATATCTTCGAAGGTGACATCATGCAGGTGGTGCCTTCGCAACGGATGAGCAAACCCTTCCACGCCTCCCCGCTGTCGCTGTACCGCGCGCTGCGGGCGCTCAATCCCTCGCCGTACATGTTCTGTTTCAATTTCGGCGATTTCCATGTGGTCGGTGCTTCGCCCGAAATCCTCGCGCGGCTGGAAGGCGACGTGGTCACCGTCAGGCCGATTGCCGGGACACGCCGCCGCGGTGCGACGCCGGAAGAGGATGCGGCGCTGGCCGCCGAACTGCTGGCGGATGCCAAGGAGCGTGCCGAACACATCATGCTGGTTGACCTCGGACGCAATGACGCGGGGCGCGTTGCGCAGACCGGCAGCGTCAGGGTTACCGAACAGATGGTGATCGAGCGTTATTCGCACGTGATGCACATCGTGTCCAGTGTCGAGGCCAAGCTGAAGCCGGGGCTGGGGGCGATCGACGTACTGCGGGCGACTTTCCCGGCAGGCACGGTGTCCGGCGCACCGAAGGTTC
>JALHRS010000340.1 GCA_022841325.1 Lysobacterales bacterium
CTCGATCAGGCCCGTCTCCTCGCCGCAGATGTAGGCGCCGGCGCCGCGGTGGACGAAGATGTCGCAGCTGTAGCCGGTCCCGAGGATGTCCTTGCCGACGAACCCGGCGTCGCGCGCCTCCTGGATGGCGCGCTCGAGGATGCGGGCGCCGTGGGGCATCTCGCCGCGGATGTAGATGTAGGCCTGCCGGACGTTGTTCGCCCAGCAGGAGACCATGATGCCCTCGATCAGCTGGTGCGGGTCCTGGTGGATGATGTAGCGGTCCTTGAACGTGCCCGGCTCGGACTCGTCGGCGTTGACCACGAGGTAGATCGGCTTGCCGCTCTTGCGGTCGACCAGGGTCCACTTCACGCCGCAGGGGAAGCCGGCGCCGCCGCGGCCGCGCAGGCCGGACTTCTTGACCTCGTCGATCAGCTCGGCGGGCGGGCGGGCGACGGCGCGCTTCAGCACCTCGTACCCGCCGTGCTTCACGTAGCAGGCGAGGTCCGGGGTGTAGCCGGGCTCGTCGATGTGGGCGAAGATCAGGCGGCGCTGTTGGGGGGCGGGCATCGCGGGAAAGGGGTTCGCGGCGGTCGGGGCGGCTCAGTCGTCCTTCACGACGATCTCGATGCCGCCGGTCCAGCGGGCGGCGAGGTTGTAGACCATGGCGAGCAGGACGCCGACGAGGAAGCCGCCGACGAGGTGGATGAAGGGCATGAACAGCGCCGCGCCGCCGGCGAAGAGCCAGGGGATGCCGAGGAAGCGCGGGAGGAGGTTCGTGTCCCAGGTCGCGGCGGCGCCGAGCGAGAGGAGGAGGATCGGGGCCGTGATCATCCCGACGACCCCGTTGATCAGGCCGAGGACGATGCCGAAGCGGATCGGCGGGACCTGCATGAGCCGGATCTTCCTCATTGCCGTGCCTTCGCCTCCGCGCGGATGCGGTCCGCCAGTTCCTTCACCTTCGCGGCGTCGACCTTCTCGTGCAGGTCGTCGTCGACCATCACCACCGGCCCGGTGCCGCAGCTGGCGAGGCACTCGACGAACTCGACCGTGACCTCGCCGTCGGGCGAGACCTCGCCGCGCTTGGTGGCGAACTCCCGCTCGAACCGCTCGCACACCTGGTAGG
>JALHRS010000341.1 GCA_022841325.1 Lysobacterales bacterium
GGCGCCGCCGCGATGGCGCTGCATGGCCTGCAGACCCTGCCGTTCTGGCTGGCGCTGGCCGGCGTCGTCACGGCCTGGTGGTTCTATCTGAAGCAGCCGGGCATCCCCGTGGCCATCGGCAAGGCGCTGAGCCCCGTCGTGCGGGTGCTCGAGAACAAGTACTACCTCGACTGGTTCAACGAACACGTGCTGGCCGCCGGCGCGCGCCTCATCGGCACCGGGCTGTGGAAGGGCGGCGACCAGATGCTCATCGACGGCGCGCTGGTCAACGGCTCGGCGGGTCTGGTGGGCCGCATCGCCGGCGTGGTGCGGCAACTGCAGAGCGGCCACCTCTACCAGTACGCGCTGGTGATGCTGCTGGGCATCTTCGGCCTGCTGACCTGGCAGCTCTGGCCCTTCTTCAGCGGCCTCATGCGCTGAAGACCTGCCGCGACAACAAGAATCACTGAAGAGAACACGAGATGGGTCTGCTGAGCCTTGCTATCTGGTTGCCGGTGGCCTTCGGCGTGCTGTTGCTCGCCGTTGGCCGCGACCAGAACGCCGGCGCCGTGCGCGCCATCGCGCTGGTGGGCGCGGTGGCGTCCTTCCTGGTCACGCTGCCGCTGATCACGCGCTTCGACACCAGCACCGCGGCGCTGCAGTACGTCGAGAAGTTCAGCTGGATCCAGCGCTTCAACGTCAACTACCACCTCGGCGTCGACGGCTTGTCGCTGTGGTTCGTGCCGCTCACCGCCTTCATCACCGTCATCGTCGTCATCGCCGCCTGGCAGGTGATCGAGGAGCGCGTGGCCCAGTACATGGGCGCCTTCCTCATCCTCTCGGGGCTGATGGTGGGCGTGTTCTGCGCCATGGACGGGCTGCTCTTCTACGTCTTCTTCGAAGCCACGCTGATCCCGATGTACATCATCATCGGTGTCTGGGGCGGCCCGAAGCGCGTCTACGCGGCCTTCAAGTTCTTCCTCTACACGCTGGCCGGCAGCCTGCTGATGCTGGTGGCGCTGGTCTACCTCTACTACAAGAGCGGCGGCAGCTTCGACATCCAGGCCTGGCAC
The DNA here is from genome assembly GCA_022841325.1 of Lysobacterales bacterium. GTDB lineage: Bacteria > Pseudomonadota > Gammaproteobacteria > Xanthomonadales > SZUA-5 > JADKFD01. The sequence continues at coordinate 1,053 of JALHRS010000341.1, forward strand.
CGGATGCCACTGCCGCTGAACGCGCAGACGCTGCTCTTCTTCGCCTT
>JALHRS010000342.1 GCA_022841325.1 Lysobacterales bacterium
CCAGGCTGTTGGCGAGGCCGCACAGCAGCGAGGTGACGGTGAAGCCCAACACCGTGAAGAACATCAGGTTGCGCCAGCCCAGCCGCCCCGACAGCCAGCCCGTCATCGGCGTCGCAACGGCGGTGGCGACCAGGTTGAGCGTGATGACCCAGGAGATCTCCTCCTGCGTGGCCGACAGGTTGCCGCGCATCTGCGGCAGCACGAGGTTGGCCAAGGTGATGGTCATGCCGAACAGCATGTTGGCGAGCTGGACCATCAGCAGGATGAGCCACTGCCGCCCACTGATCGTGAAGAGGCCGCCCTTCTCAGCGCTGGCGTTCATCCCGGGGTGTCATTTTCTTCTTTGTTGTCGACCGCACGCTAAAGGCGACGCTGCGGTCCCCGATCATTCGGCAGGACGGCGGCGATTGACAGGGAAAAGGCGGTCTAGGGCAACGGGCGTGTTGCGCTGCAAAAATTGTCGCCGGAACGGTCAGCTCAGCGACGGCACCCGGAACTTGCGGCGATAGTCTCCCGGCGTCATGCCGGCGAGACGCCGGAACAGGCGCCGGAACGAGGCGGCATCCTCATAGCCCACTTCGTGCGCGACGCTGTCGACCGGCGAATCGCCGGTCTCCAGCATCTGCTTGGCCTCCTCGATGCGCATCTGCTGGATATAGGCGAGCGGCGAGTAGCCCGTGGCGGACCGGAAGCGACGGTCGAAGGTGCGCTTGGGCAATCCCGATTCCACCACCAGCTCCGTGACGATGTCGGCGCGCTGATAATTGTCGGCGATCCAGGTCTGGCTGCGCAGGATGACGGCATCGTCGTGACTGGTGTTCTCGATCATCGAGGCATAGGGAAGCTGGCCGTCGCGATGCCATTGGTAGAGGAAGATCTTGGAGATGCGGATCGCCTCCTGCGTCCCAGCATGCTTGGCGATCAACAGCAGCGCAAGATCCTGCCACGACGAGGCGCCGCCGGAGCACATCACGCTGTGGCCGGCGCCGGCCTGCACCAGGATGCGATCCTCGTGCAGCGTCACGCCGGGAAAGCGCTCGCGGAAAAGCTGAGCATATCCCCAATGGGTCGTGGCGGCCTGGCCCTGCA
>JALHRS010000343.1 GCA_022841325.1 Lysobacterales bacterium
CGCTGGTGGTGTATCCCGCCTTCTACGCGCTCCATCTCGCGACGCTGAACAAGTCGATGGAGGAGTTCGTCGGCTTCGACAACTTCACCTATCTGTTCGAGCGCGAGACGTTCTGGATGGTGGTCTGGCAGAGCTGCATCTTCGCCATCACCGCCGTCATCTTCAAAGCGCTGATCGGCTTCATCGTCGCGCATCTCGTCCACAACATCCCGCTCAAGGGCCAGCGCAAGTGGCGCGGCATGCTGCTGGTGCCCTGGGTCATCCCGCCGGCGATGAGCACGCTCGCCTGGCTGTGGCTGTTCGACTCCTCCTACAGCGCCTTCAACTGGCTGCTCGAGGGCATCGGCGGTCCGCGCGTGCCCTGGCTCGGCGAGGCCGGCTGGGCGCGCTTCTCGGTGATCCTGGTCAATGTCTGGTACGGCGCGCCGTTCTTCATGATCATGTATCTCGCGGCGCTCAAGTCGGTGCCCGAGCAGCTCTACGAGGCGGCCGAGATCGACGGCGCCGGCTGGTGGCAGCGGATGTGGTTCATCACCCTGCCGATGATGCGCAACATCATCGCCATCACGGTGCTGTTCTCCACCATCGTGACCTTCGCGAATTTCGACATCGTGCGCGTGCTCACGGCCGGCGGTCCGGTCGACCAGACGCATGTCTTCGCGACCTACGCCTTCAAGCTCGGCATCGAGTCGAGCGACATCCCGCTCGGCGCGTCGGTGTCGCTGTTCATGTTCCCGCTGCTGGGGCTCGCCGCGATCTTCATCCTGAGGGACGTCAACCGCCGGGGGAACCAGAGCTGATGGCCGTCTCGATCCAGGCACAGCGCGCCGCCGCGGAACTCCGCCGCGGCAGCATCAAGAAGAGCCGGCGCTGGGCCCTCATCTGGAGCTACGTGTTCCTGGTGATCTTCGCGGCCTTCTTCCTGCTGCCGCCGATCTACATGTTCATCACCTCGCTGAAGACCAGCGCGGAGATCTCGGCGGCGACCAATCCGTGGTGGGTCTTCAACCCGACCCTCGCCAACTACACGACGCTGCTGACCTCGTCCGAGTTCATGATCTTCTTCCGCAACTCGATCACGGT
>JALHRS010000344.1 GCA_022841325.1 Lysobacterales bacterium
CGCTATCGTTCATCTACCTGACCGACAACGCGGCACGCGGCGAGAATGTCGGCGCGGAGGCGGCGCTGCAGTGGCGTCCCGACACGCGTTGGCGCATCGATGCGTCGATCGGTTTGCTCAGGGCGCGCTTCCTCGATTACCAGCGCGACAGCGTCAACCTGTCGGGTCGGGACCAGGCGCACGCGCCGGGCTGGCAGTTCGCGCTGGGCGCAGAGCATCGCTTCCCCACCGGCTGGTTCCTGCGTGCCGACGTGCAAGGCACCGATGGTTTCTTTTTCTCCGAGAGCCATGAGCAGGTATCCGCGGCCTACACGCTCGTGCACCTGCGCGGCGGCTTCGAGCGCGGCCCGTGGCGCGCCTCGGCGTGGGTGCGCAATGCCTTCGACGCGGCGTATGCTCAGCGCGGCTTCTTCTTTGGCAACGAGCCGCCAGATTTTCCGAATCGCCTGTATGTGCAGCCGGGGGATCCGCGGCAGCTCGGGATGACGATCTCCTACGAGTGGCCTTGAACTCCGTCGACACCGACCCGATACGTTCGATACTGCAGGCCGCTGCGGCGAGTCCTCCGCTCGAGTGGGTGGCGCTGCTTGCGGGTGTGGCGTATGCCTTGCTCGCCGTGCGCCGCAATCGCTGGTGCTGGGCTTTCGGTGCCGTGTCGTCGGCGATCCTGGCCTGGCTCGCGTTCCATGGGCGACTGCCGATGCAGTCGGCGCTGCAGGCCTGCTATGTCGCGATGGCATTCTGGGGCTTCTGGCAGTGGTCGCGCCGCGGCGATGGCGATGGTCTGGAAGTTTCGACCTGGCCGTTGCGGGTGCATGTCCTCGCGATCTGCGTGATCGTCGCGCTGGCGCTGCTGCTGGCACCGATCGTCGAGGATGTCACCTCGGCAGCCTGGCCGCGCATCGACACGGCGACGATGCTCGCAAGCCTGTTCGCCACATCGATGGTCGCCATCGCCAAGCTCGAGAACTGGCTGTACTGGATCGTCATCGATGCGGTGTCGGTGTTCCTGTACGGCGCGCAGCAGCTGTGGCTGCCGGCGCTGCTGTATCTGCTGTACCTCGGCATCGCCATCAGCGGCT
>JALHRS010000345.1 GCA_022841325.1 Lysobacterales bacterium
CGACGCCGATACGACTTACGCAGCCCTGGCCGCCCGGCCTTGCCTGCTGGTGCTGGATAACGCCGAAGACGTGCCAGCGGGCGATTCGCGCCGGGCCGGTTATCTAAACCTGATGAGCCGGGCGCGAGGAGCAGGGGCGCGCGTGCTGCTGACCAGCCGCGTCGAATGGAAGGAACTCAAACCGCGCAAGGTCATCGACCTCCATCCCCTGCCGGATGACCCGGCGCTGCAGGCGGCGCAGGCCATGAACACGGCGCTGGACGCCGGGGCGGGCGAGGCCGACCTCCAGCGGATTGTCGCCGGGGCCAAAGGGCATCCGCGCCTGATGGAGTGGGTGCTGAACCAGATCGGCGGCGAACACATCGGCGCAAAGACCGCCCTGCATGACCTGGAAACCCTGCGGAGCCAGGACGCCCAGGCCGCGCTGGACGAAATGGTGCTGAAGACGCTGGCGCAAATGGAGCGGGAATCCCGCGACGGCGGTGCCGCCGCGCAGGCCCTCCGCCTCTGGTGCGTCTTCCGGGGCAGCTTCACCCTCTCATCAGCCGCATCTCTCTTTTCCCCCTCTCCAGCGAGCGAAGCGAGTGGCCGGGAGAGGGGGCCAGGGGGTGAGGCCTGCGAATCTGCCGAGCGCCTGCTGGCGACCTTGCAAAGCTGGAAGTTCGTGCGGACGCTGCCGGGCGACCGCTACGCGCTGGATGAGGTGGTCATCCAGGCGGTGACGGCTGCCCGGCAAGTGCCGGATGGCGCAGCACGGGCGCACTTCGACCATTACTACGCGCACTTGGGGGATTACGACCGCAACAATGAGCCGGAAAACCATCCGGCCATCACCGCCGACCTGGACAATGTCGAGGCGGCCCTGGCCTGGGGCTGGGCGGCAGCGCCAGAACGGACGGTCGATTGGGTTGATGCGCTGCGCTTGTATCTGGGATTAAGCAACCAGTATGAAAGAATGCGACGCTTGACCGAGCGGGCTATCCAGGTCGCTCAGGCGCAGGGGTATCAATATGGTGAAGCCTATGCTCTGAAAGCCCTGGGCGACCTCGACCGGATGGAAGACCGCTATGGGGAGGCGCGGG
>JALHRS010000346.1:0-715 GCA_022841325.1 Lysobacterales bacterium
TTGTTTTTCTGCTTCTCCATGGTGTTACCTTTCAGGAAGCTGACAGCGGTCAGCCATGTGGTTGCCGGTTGAATACGCGCTACCAGCTACCAGCCGGTCTACACTCTGTAACTCTTCACTAGCCACTGACCACCAGCCACTACGCTTTCAACCGATGACTCAAGAAGTCGAGCAACACCCGGTTGAAGGCCGCCGGGTTATCCTGATTGGCGTTGTGAGCCGCGTTCGGGATGACCTCGTAACGCACATCCGGTTCGACTGCCGCCCAACCCGGCGCATCACGCCGGATGCTACCGTTGACATCATATTCGCCATGTGTCAGCAGGAACGGCACGCGAATCTGATGACCGGGCCAGCCCTCGACGGTCGCCGCCAGTGTCACCCCTTCCCAGATCGCCATGAAGTCCGCCCGCTTGATCTGCCGCATGGCGGCGAGGGTGGCGGCACGGGCGGACTCGGTGCGGGCGGCGGTGTTGGCTGCCGTCCGCAAGAAATGATCGTAAGGCCAGGCGCGGATCAGCGGGATCGAGCGCCGGAGCGCCCAGGCTTCCCAACGGGCCAACGGTTGCGCCAGGTTGGTCGCCCCGATGATGACGATTGCCCGCACCCGTTCGGGATGCTGGCGGTAGGCGATCTGACTGATGTAGCCGCCCATCGACTGCCCGACCAGCACGGCTTGTTCCACACCAACAGCATCCATCAGGGCGAACAGGTC
>JALHRS010000346.1:725-1081 GCA_022841325.1 Lysobacterales bacterium
ACGCCAGTGAGAAGGAGTCCCCAATGGGCTGTGATTGCCCATGCCCGCGCACATCCCATAGCAGCAGGCGGTAATCCTGCGCCAGCACCTCGATCTGCCCGTCAAATAGGTGATGATCGACCCCCGCTCCGTGCGTGAGGATGAGCAGCGATTTTCCTGCCGGGCCGCTCAACCAGTAGTGCAGGGGGCAGCCACGTCGTTCCAGCACACCGGGTAGAATTTGGGTTGTGGATTCCATCGGTGCCCTCCATTCCGCTGCTAGCTACGTGCTTCCAGCCTATTTACACTCTGTACTTCTTCACTTCTTCACTAGCCACTGACCACCAGCCACTGCCCTCGCCTACTGGAGCGGCTCA
>JALHRS010000347.1 GCA_022841325.1 Lysobacterales bacterium
CGAGCTGTTGCGGTGATCCGGATCGACGCCGTGTGGCTGGCGGTCGCGCCGCTGGACATGCGCGCCGGCACCGAGTCGGCGCTGGCCCGGGTGGTCAACGTCTTCGGCGCCGCCCGCCCGCATCACGCGTACCTGTTCGCCAACCGCCGCGCCAACCGCATGAAGGTGCTCGTGCACGATGGCATCGGTGTCTGGCTGGCGGCGCGGCGCTTGAACCAAGGCAAGTTCGTGTGGCCCCGCGAAGGCGCGCCGACACTGACGTTGACACGCGCGCAACTCGATGCGCTGGTGCTCGGCCTGCCCTGGGCGCGCATCGGCGAGGCCGGCGTGATCACGGTGCTGTAGAGCCTCGCGCAGTTCAATTGCTGAATGTGCCGATGCGCGCGTGCGCGGCACTCGGCAAGATCACGGTCCGTGATCGCCGATCTCGACACGCTCAGCCCGGACCAACTGCGAGATGCGGTTCGCACGCTGATGGCTGACGTGGCCAGCAAGAGCGCCGAGATCGCCTTCAAGCAAGCCACGATCGACAAGCTCGCCCACGAGATGGCGGTGCTCAAGCGGCTGAAGTTCGCAGCCAAGTCCGAGGCCTTCAACGCCGAGCAGAAGAGCCTCATCGAGGAAACCATCGACACCGACCTGGCGGCGCTGGCCCTGGAGATCGAGCAGCGTGCGCCGAGCAAGGACTCGGCCGACAAGCAGCAGCCCAAGCGTGTCGCGCTGCCGGCCGATCTGCCTCGCACCGAGCACCACCACGAGCCCGAGAACACCGCCTGCAGCTGCGGCTGCCAGTTGAAGCGCATCGGGCAAGACGTGGCCGAGAAGCTGGACTACGTGCCCGGCGTCTTCACGGTCGAGCGCCACATCCGCGGCAAGTGGGTCTGCACCAAGTGCGAGACCCTGGTGCAGGCCCCCGTGCCGGCGCACATCATCGACAAGGGCATCCCGACCACGGGCCTGCTGGCCCAGGTGCTGGTGGCCAAGTACCAGGACCACCTGCCGCTGTACCGCCAGGAACACATCTTCGGGCGTGCCGGCCTGGCCATCCCGAGATCGACGCTGGCCAGTTGGGTGGGCCA
>JALHRS010000348.1 GCA_022841325.1 Lysobacterales bacterium
GGTCGAGCCAGCCGGTGCGTTTCCAGACCGATTCTTTTTCGCTGTAATTGATCGACCCGCTGATGAGCAGGTAATCTTGTGCGCGGGTCGCCGCGACGTAGAGCAGCCGTTTGCGCTCTGCTTTTTGCCGCGAGTCGTTCAGGCGCTGGATGTGGACATAGGCGCTGGTAGCGACCAGCTTTTCCGCCTCGCCGTCGTAGACCTTGCAGGCCAAGCCCTCCCGCACATCATGGATGACCGCGCCACCACCCCGAAAGCCTCGCTCCCAGCCCACATCCACCAGCACCACCAGCGGGAATTCCAACCCTTTGCTGGCGTGGACGGTCATCAGCGTGATGGTGTCCCCGGCTTCGACGGCAGCTTCCCCTTCACGGGCTTCGCTGGCGCTCAGGTCACGCAGATAAGCCTCAAATGCGCCCAGCGTGACTTGCCCGCTGGTCAGCGCCCGATCCAGCAGCTTTTCGACATTGCCGCGCAGCCGTGCGCCATCCGGCAGGGCGGTAAGGGTTGCCAGGAAGCCGGTCTGGTCGAGCGCCGTTCGCAGCAGTTCGGCAATCGTCACCCGTCCCGCCATCCCCCGCAGACTCGCCAGAATATCAGCAGCCCGCCCAATGACTGAGCTGACAGACGCCAAGAATGGCGTCCCTAAGTGGACATCTTCTTTGCCTCTTTTCCCCTTTGCCTCTTTGCGATAAATTTCTGCCTCTGCTTCTCTGTCCCTCTGCCCCTCTGCAGTAATTTCTTCCTCCGTGATTTCTCTGTGTCTCTGTGTTGAATCCTGCAGCGCTTCCCACAACGGCAGCCGTTCACCCGCCCCATCCCGCAGCAACCGCAGCCGGAGCAGGTCTTCATCGCTCAGATTGAACAGGGGTGAACGCAGCGCGGAGGCCAGCGCCAGTTCATCAGCCGGATTGTGCAGGGCCGTCAGCAAATTGAGGACATCATGGACTTCCTGCCGGTCGAAGTAGCCGCGTCCCGCCACTGTGAGGTAGGGCAGGCCGTGAGCTTTGAAGGCATCTTCGTACAGGGTCAGGTTGGAGGTGGACTGGAACAGCAGCGCCACATCGCCATAACGCATG
>JALHRS010000349.1 GCA_022841325.1 Lysobacterales bacterium
CGCGCTGGACCTATTTCCGCCGCGTCACCTTCCCGTTGCTGATGCCGACCACGTTGTTCGTCCTGATCAACGCCGTGATCAACGCCTTCCGCCTGGTCGACCATGTCGTGGTCATGACCCGCGGCGGACCGGACAACACCACCTCGCTGCTGCTGTTCTACATCTACGAGATCGGCTTCAAGTTCTGGGACCTGGGCTATGCGGCGGCGCTGACGATGGTGCTGCTGTTCGTTCTGGGCATCGTCGCCTGCTTCCAGTTCTTCTACCTCGACCGGAAGATCCATTACCAATGACGGGGGTCGGGCGTTCCTCCCCTATCGGCACGCTGCTGAACACGCTCGCCGCGTGGACGCTCGGCATCCTGTGGATACTGCCGCTACTCTACGCGGTGTGGACCGCGTTCCACCCGGCCGAGTTCTCGACGCGGTTCGTGCCCACGGCCCCGCTCACGCTGGAGAACTTCAAGGCCGCCTGGGCCGCGGCGCCATTTCCGCAGTATTTCCTCAACTCGTTCCTGCTGGTGACGTTCATCCTGGTGGGGCAACTCGTGCTCTGCACCCTGGCCGCCTATGCGTTCGCCCGGTTCAAGTTCTGGGGCAGCTCGGTCGCCTTCGCGCTGGTGCTGCTGCAGCTCATGGTCATGCCCGACGTGCTGATCATCGAGAACTACCGCTCCATGCGCGCGCTGAACCTGGTCGACACGATCGCCGCGATGGCGCTGCCCTACGTCGCCTCGGCCTTCGGCATCTTCCTCCTGCGCCAGGCATTCAAGTCGGTGCCCAAGGAACTGGAGGAGGCGGCGCGGATCGAGGGCTGCGGCACGATGGGCATATTGTGGCGCGTCTACGTGCCGTTGGCGCGCCCGGTCTACATCGCCTACGCCCTGGTCTCGATCAGCTACCACTGGAACAACTTCCTGTGGCCACTGATCGTGACCAACTCGGTCAACACGCGCCCGCTGACCGTGGGCCTGGCGGTCTTCGCCAGCACCGACCAGGGCATCGACTGGTCGGTCATCACCGCCGCCACGCTGCTGGCCTCGGGGCCGCTGCTGCTGGCCTTCCTGGTGTTCCAGC
>JALHRS010000350.1 GCA_022841325.1 Lysobacterales bacterium
CCACGGCGCAGATCGATGCCCTCGGCACCACCCAGCTGACCTCGTTGACGACTTCGCAGATCGCCGGCCTCGGCACGGCGCAGGTGGCCGCGCTGGCGACCTCGGACCTCAACGCCCTCGACAGCGGCCAGTTCGTCGCCCTGACGACGCAGCAGGTGGCGGCACTGACCACGGCGCAGGTTTCGGCGCTCGAGACGACCGACCTGGTCGAGTTCAGCACCTCGCAGATCCGCGCCCTGACCACGGCGCAGATCGTCGCGCTCGAGACCGCGCAGGTCTCGGCCCTCAGCTCGACGCACATCGCGGCGCTGGCCACCTCGCAAGTGCGCGCGCTGCAGACCGCTGACGCGGCCGCCATCGACACCACCGACATCGCCGAGATGGGCACGTCCCAACTCGCGGCGTTCACGACCGCCCAGTTCAACGCCCTCGGCACGACGCAGCTGACGTCGCTGACGACTTCTCAACTCGCCAGCTTGTCCACCAGCCAGCTGGCGGCCCTGTCGACCGGCAACCTCAACGCGCTGGACAGCGGCCAGTTCGTCGCCCTGACCACGGCTCAGATCGCCGGCCTGACGACGAATCAAATCGCCGCGCTGGAGACCACCGACCTCGTCGAATTCAGCACCAACCAGATCCGTGCCCTCACTACGAGCCAGATCGCTGCGCTGACCACCGGTCAGGTGGCGGACCTGAGCAGCACGCACATCGCCGCCCTCAGTACGACGCAAGTCCGTGCGATGCAGACGGCCGATATCGCCGCCATCGACACCACCGACCTGGCCGCCATGGGCACCGCCCAGCTGGCCGCCTTCAGCACCGGCCAGATCGACGCCCTCGGCACGACGCAGCTGACTTCGCTGACGACTTCGCAGCTCGCCAGCCTCTCGACCACGCAGCTCGCCGCGCTCTCGACGGCCGACCTCAATGCGCTGGACAGCGGCCAGTTCGTCGCCCTGACCACGGCGCAGATCGCCGGCCTCACGACCAACCAGATCGCCGCGCTGGAGACCACCGATCTCGTCGAGTTCAGCACCAGCCAGATCCGTGCCCTCACCACGAGCC
>JALHRS010000351.1 GCA_022841325.1 Lysobacterales bacterium
TCAGTAATAGGGGGCCGACGGTCGGTAAGCTCAGGACCAGCGACACGATGATGCTGCCCGAGACGACGTACGGCAGGGTGTAGCCGATGGTGCTGGCGAACGGGTTGAGCGCCACGCGCACGGGGTACTTGAGGATGGCGCGGGTCTCGGAGAGGCCCTTGGCGCGCGCCGTCACCACGTATGGCTTGCGCAGCTCGTCCAGCAGGTTGGCGCGCATGATGCGGACGGCCTGCCCGGTGCCGGCCAGACCCAGAATCAGGGCCGGGATCGGCAGGTGCTCAATCAGGTCCCAGACCTTACCGAGGCTCCAGGGCGCGTCCAGATACTCGGCGCTGAAGAGGCCGCCGATGTTCGCATCGAACAGCGTGAAGCCGAAGTAGAGGATGAGCAGCGCTAAGAGGAAGCCCGGCACCGCCAGCCCGATGAACCCGATGAAGGTGAAAATGTAGTCACCAATCGAGTACTGGCGAACGGCCGAGTAGATGCCGATGGGAAGCGCGAGGCCCCAGGTCAGAATGACGGCCGCGACCGAGACGACCATCGTCAGGGCAAGGCGGTCACCGATGACCTCTGTGACGGGGCGGCCCCACTCCATCGCCATGCCGAAGTTGCCGCGCATGGCGAGGCTCAACCACTTGAGGTACTGGACGTAGATCGGCTGATCCAGGCCGTACTGAATCCGAAGATTCTGCGCTTCCTGCTGTGAGACTGCGCTACCCGAGGCCGACATCTGCGCGATGTACGCATCGACGTAGTCTCCAGGGGGTAGCTGGATGATCGCGAACGACAGAATCGAAATCGCGATGATGGTGAAGATGGCGAGGATGAAGCGTCGAATCAAGTACCCGATCATCGTCCTATCCAGTTCCGAGTGTAGGGTGGGGGAGCCCTGGAGAGGGGCGGTGACGCCGTTCCGGCGCCCCTACCCCACGCTCGTCACTCGATGTTCAGCCGATGGTCCGCTGTCAGTGGCAGCCGGCGCCACTGATGTTGCATGGCTGCCCGCATCGGCGCGGGCAGCCAGCCGTTGCACATGCGCTGTGCTCTTGAACCGGTGGTGGGC
>JALHRS010000352.1 GCA_022841325.1 Lysobacterales bacterium
CGGGGGTGAGCGGTTCAAGCCAGCTGGCCCGCCAGCAACACCGCCACGTGCAGCGCCTGGCGTTGCGCGCCGTCGGCGATCTGGTGCCGGCAGCTGGTGCCGTCGGCCACGACGATGGCGTCGGGCTGCTGGCGGATGGCGGGCAGCAAGGCGGCCTCGGCCATCTGCATCGACACCGCGTGGTGCTTGGCTTCGTAGCCGAAGTTGCCGGCCATGCCGCAGCACGAACTTTCGATCAGCTGCGGCTTGGCGCCCGGGATCAGCCGCAGCACCTCGAGGATGGGGGCGACGGCGCCAAAGGCCTTCTGGTGGCAGTGGCCGTGCAGCAGCAGGGGCTGGTTTCGCCTCGAAGCGGTCGGCCCGCGGTTCGCGTGCGATGAACTCCTCGAACAGCAAGGCCTGTTTCGCCACCACGTCCGCCGCCTCGCCCAGGCCCAGCACCAGGGCCTCGTCGCGCAGCGCCAGCAGGCAGCTCGGCTCCAGGCCGACGATGGCGATGCCGGCGCGGGCAAAAGGCTCGAGCGTCTGCACCAGCTCAGTGGCCTTGGCCCGCGCCCGGTCGACCATGCCGCTGGCCAGATGCGTGCGGCCGCAGCACAGCGCGCCGCCGGCCTTGGCGGCGATGTGCAGCGTGTAGCCCGCGGCCTGCAGCACGCGGGCCGCGGCATGGGCGTTTTCGCTCTCCAAATGGCCGTTGAAGGTGTCGACGAACAGCACCGCGGCCTTGGGCGCGGCGGCCACGGTCTGCTCGGGGGTGGCAAAGCGGTTGGCATCGACCGTGCGCCAGAACGTGTCGCGGCGCCAGCGCGGCAGCGAGCGCTGCGCCGACAGGCCCAGCCAGCGCTCGCCCAGCGCCTTGGCGCCGGTCAGGGTGGGGGAATTTGAGGTGGCCATCCGGGTTTGAGGCATGCCGGTTCCGGTGCGTTGACCTGCAAACCGAAACGCGCGGCCTACGGCTCGTCGTCGAAGACAGCGCCGACGTCGCGGGCGCTGTGCAGCACTCGAACGACATCGATGCCGTCCTCCATCGGCGCGTAGAAGATGATGTACCGCCCGAA
>JALHRS010000353.1 GCA_022841325.1 Lysobacterales bacterium
ACCACGCCAACGGCCGATTCGGTGTGGACCGACCCGCAAGAGCTGCCGGCACTGAACGCGATGCCGGCTCACCAGCGCTGCCTCGAGCAGCAGGCGGCCGTGACGGTGACCGTCGATGGCGAGGCGGTGAGCCTGTTTCCGCTGTCGACCGATCGCGACGCCTGCGGGGTGCTGGAGGTCCGTACCGCTGCTGCCTTGACGGTCGAGCAGACACGTCTGGTGTCGAGCATTCTGCGCGTCTACCGCAACTTCCAGGGTCTGCTCGACTACAGCGAGCGCGACACGCTGACCGGACTGCTCAACCGCAAGACCTTCGACGGCTCGTTCCTGCGCGTGGCGTCGCAGCACCAGGGCTCGGCCCGGCAGCCCGAAGAGGGCCGTGGCGATGGCCGCCGCAAGGCCGCCCCCGACACCGCCTGGGTGGGCGTGGTGGACATCGATTTCTTCAAGCGTGTCAACGACAACCACGGCCACCTGATCGGTGACGAGGTGCTGCTGCTGGTGGCCCGGTTGATGCGGAGCAGCTTTCGTTTCCAGGATCAGCTCTACCGCTTCGGGGGTGAAGAGTTCGTCGTGCTGATGCGCGGCGGCAACGTCGATCAGGCCACGATGGCCTTCGAGCGGCTGCGCAACAACGTGCAGGCCTATGCCTTTCCGCGGGTGGGCAGCATCACGGTGTCGGTGGGGTTCACCGATTTGCGCAGTGGCGACTCGCCGTCCAGCGCCTTCGAACGCGCCGACAAGGCGATCTATTACGCCAAGCAGAATGGCCGCAACCAGGTCGCCCATCACGGCGAACTGGTCGCCCGCGGTGTCTTCGTCGAAGAAGCGCGCACGGGCGACATGGAGTTGTTCTGACGGTGGCTGGTGGGGTTTGGAGGGTCCGGATCAACCCCAGGACGTCGATCGACGGGTCGAATGCTCTAGTCTGTGCGTCTCGTGACGTGTGCGGTAACAGTCGCGCCGCATGTCGGCCCTACCTGGCCGCTGGACTGACCTCGACAAAGGCCTGAGATGAAACCGCATCGCCTTGCCCGCCGCACGGTGCTCGCCTG
>JALHRS010000354.1 GCA_022841325.1 Lysobacterales bacterium
GAAAGCATCGGTGTAGGTGGCGACGACGCCAATCGACTTGCCGACGTGGCTCTGGCCCAGCAGCAGCGTACCGCCGGTCGCGCCAGCGATGTCGACGCCGTCGGCCTGCCACTGGTAGCTGATCGCAAGCGTCGCCGGGCCGTCGGCGTCCGCCAGCGTGTGCGACGCCGTCAGCGTCTGGCCCTGTGTCGCCGTGCCGGTGATGGTGACGGCGCCCGTGGGCGCATCGTTGACGTTGGCCACGGTCGCGGTCGTTGCACTGGCCACGCTCTCGGGGGCAGCGAAAGCATCGGTGTAGCTGGCTATCACGCCGATCGACTTGCCGACTTGGCTCTGGCCCAGCAGCAGCGTGCTGCCGGTCGCGCCGGCGATGTCGACACCGTCGGCCTGCCACTGGTAGGCGATGACACCCAGGCCGTCGACGTCCGCCAGCGTGTTCGACGCCGTCAAGGTCTGCCCCTGTGTCGCCGTGCCGCTGATGGTGACGCCACCGGTCGGCGCGTCGTTGACGTTGGCCACGGCCGCTGTCGGCGCACTGGCCACGCTTTCTGCGGCAGCGAAGGCATCGGTGTAGCTGGCGACGACGCCGATCGACTTGCCGACGTGGCTCTGGCCTAGCACCAGCGTGCTGCCGGTCGCACCGGCGATGTCGACGCCGTCGGCCTGCCACTGGTAGCTGATCGCAAGCGTCGCCGGGCCATCGACGTCGGCCAGCGTGTTCGACGCCGTCAGCGTCTGGCCCTGTGTCGCCGTGCCGCTGATGGTGACGCCACCGGTCGGCGCGTCGTTGGCGTTGGCCACGGCCGCCGTCGTTGCACTGGCCACGCTCTCGGGGGCAGCGAAAGCATCGGTGTAGGTGGCGATCACGACTATCGACTTGCCGACTTGGCTCTGGCCCAGCAGCAGCGTGCTGCCGGTCGCGCCCGCGATGTCGACACCGTCGGCCTGCCACTGGTAGGCGATGACACCCAGGCCGTCGACGTCCGCCAGCGTGTTCGACGCCGTCAAGGTCTGCCCCTGTGTCGCCGTGCCGCTGATGGTGAC
>JALHRS010000355.1 GCA_022841325.1 Lysobacterales bacterium
CGAAGGACTGGCCAGGGCCGCGTTTCCCTTGTCGTCCTGCGGCGTCGACGTGATGCTGCAATCGGCCAAGGAACTGCGGGGCCTGGTCACCGATGCGCTGGCCCGCAAGGTGTACGACAAGTACCGGCGGGACAACGATCCGCTGGTCGACTGGTCCCTGAGCGGCTATGGTTACCCGCTGGTCACCCAGTACGCCCTGAAGAAGGGCATCAGCACGGCCCGCGCCGAGGCCGAACTCAATCGCATCTTCAGCGCCTGGAAGCAACGCGAGAACGAAGCCGGTCCCTTGCGCACCCGGCTGCTCGAGCTCAAGGCCATGTGGATAAAGGACAGGGTCTTCTTCGAAGCGGGAATCCGCATGTCCCTGCCGGCCAACGCCTCCGACGCGGATGTCTTTGCCACCTTCGTCGCCAAGATGAACACGACGCGTGCAAGGCTGACCGCGTTCAACGACACGCAGCAGGACCTGGATTTCAACGCCAACATGATTTTGCGCAAGGCCTACCTGCACGGGTCGACCTCGGTCCCGTTCGACGTGATGGCCTGGAAGCAGGGCGTTGCGGCAGCGCTGCAGGCCGGTGCGCCCACGCTGATGAAGACCGAACCGACCGTCTGCACGATCGACCCGTCGGCCGCCAAGGCCTGGGTCCTGGTCGAAACCAAGGACTTCAACCCGACGCCGTACAACAACGGCTACTACGTCACCACGATCAGCTACGCACGGGGCAACGTCACCATGCGCTGGAGCCAGGGCGCGAACACCTTCGACTTCAGGTCGACGTGGAGCAACCCGCCGGCCGTCATCCGCACGAGCGACCGGATCCCGATGAACCTGAGCATCGCCGTCACCGCCAACACCGGCGCGGGCTTCTTCATCAGCGGCGCGTTCGGCGTGCACTTCGACGTGGCCGGCCTCGAGCCGGGTTATGTCACCAGCCCCATCGAGTTCAGGGACGAGCAGGGCCAGATCGGTGCACTCGAGGTCAGCCGCACGGCCCATCCTGCCGGCACCACGTTCTCGCGGTCGCTGTCGCTCCCCGCG
>JALHRS010000356.1 GCA_022841325.1 Lysobacterales bacterium
ATATCGCCAATCCCTAGGCCGGGGTGGATGAAGAAGGTCTTCTGCTCCGGCCTTTGCCGCCCGGGATGTTTCCCCGTCACCAGTGCCGGCAGGTCGCAATCGAAGCTGCCCGTCCACGGGATGTGACCGGAGGCCATAGCCTCGGCGCTCTGCTTGTAGTCATCGGTGGCAAGAAGGTCGAGTTTCCGGAGTTCCGTGCAGATCCAGCCCCGCGCCAGGTCGGGCGCACTGACGAAGCTGCCGGGCGACAGCCAGGCGGGATCCAGGTAGGGCTTCAGGCCGGGCGAGCGCGGCATGCTGGTCACGACAATGTCCATGCCTTCCACTGCGGCGCGCGGTTCGGCGACAGCCTGCGCCTTGACGCCTCGCGCGCCCAACTCCTCCGCAAAAACCTGCGCCGTTTCCATCCGTCGGCTGTAGCAGCGGACCTCCTCTATCGGGAATGCCGCTGAGAATGCGTCGAAGTGCGCGCGTGCCTGCATCCCGCAGGCGACAAAGCCCATGCGCCTGCTGTCCGCGCGCGCGAGCCGTCGTGCCGCCACCATGCTGACGGCCGCGGGACGCAACGCGGTGATGGCGTCGCCATCCATCACCGCCTGGATTCCCGCCGAGGCGAGGTCGTTCAGGACGATCAGCGCGTTGATGTGCGGCAGTTCCGGATGACCCCGGGCGGCATTGTTGGCAACGCCGACCCACTTCATCCCGGCAACGGCAGGGTTGGGGCGCGCCGGCATGGCGTGGAAGAAGGTGCCCGGCAGCGGATCCATGCCGTTCTTCGGCACCACCTCCGCGCTGCCGTCGGCCAACCCGCGGAACGCGGCTTCGACGACAGCTTCCAACTCGCGCGGCGCGGGCATCAGCGCCTGGACATCGGCGCGGGCGAGGTAGAGTAGGTTCACTGTTAAATGGCTAGGATGGGAGCAGGCGCAGTCTCCCCCGAACCCGTCTGCGCTGCAAATTCCACAACCGCAGAGGCGACTCATGCGTGAAGCTAAATCAAGCTTAGGCCGGTGTCCGGGAAACCGAGGGGGATGCCACTCC
>JALHRS010000357.1 GCA_022841325.1 Lysobacterales bacterium
TGGCGCGCTGGCCTTCATCGACGTGTCCGACCCGGCACTGCATGGGCGTCTACCGCTGGGTAGGCTTCTGGAGGAGCTGCCGGACACGGCCGCTCGTGGCCGCGTCATGCTGAGCCGCGCCGGTGGCGGTCATGTGAGCGCGCAGGACCGCGACTGGATGATGCAGCAGGGTTTTGCCGAGCTGCTGCCAGACTGGCTGGGGGGGCCGGATCGCAAGGTGCTGCGTGCCGTGCTGGCCTGGACCGCTCGACTGACAGGCCTGGACGAGCCCGCACCGGAAGCCCTGTTGACCTACACGCGCGTGCTCTCCGGCGTTAGCGGAGGCGATGACGCTATCGCTGCGCGGGCGACTGTGTGGCGCTTGACCGGTGAGGCGCCGGAAGCCTTCGTCGGTCGCCTCGCGACCTTGCTTCACATCGCCGATCGGCGCTGGCGCTTCACCGACTACCCGCGTTGCTTTGTCGGCAGCGAGGCCGTCGAGCGGCTGATGAGCGCACTGCGGCTCCCACGGAAGGAAGCCATCGCCCTCGGCCAGGCAATGAATGAACTGGGCCTGCTGACCCATGTGGTGCAGGAGCACCCGTTCCTCGATCAAGGCCTGTACTACCGCCTGGCTTGGTCAGACGCGCTCGACCGCGTCGATGCCTCCGCCTTGTGGCAGACCGTCGAGGATGGACTCCCCGCTCGAACGGCAACTCGAAGCTACCTGGGCACGGCCTATCCGGACTGCTTCATCGGTGAAGAACTCGTCACCCTCCTAGCCGACAAGCATGTGCTCCATCGGGTCGATGCTTGGTTGGCGCTGCACCGCATGGCGCACTGGCGTTGGATCGAACACGTGACCCGCGCGCGGCCGTTCATCGACGGCTACTTCTTCTACCGATGGAAAGGCCGATCCGCCGATGAGTGAGCTCGTACGCTGAGCTACAGTGCAGACAAGCCACCGCAAGGCTAGATGCTTTAGCGAGCGCGCCGACTCTATCGAAGCCCGTCACCAGGCGGGCGCAGTGGTTCCAGCTTGCCGGGATGCCGTTGC
>JALHRS010000358.1 GCA_022841325.1 Lysobacterales bacterium
ACATTGATGAAGCCACACTCGTCCTCCAGCGTCAGGAAGTGGAAGCCTTTGGCGGTCGGCGGGGCTTGATGCACCACCATCAGCCCGGCTACCCGTACCTGTGACCCACTTGGACAAGCGGCCAGATCAGCACTGCTGAGAACAGCATCGCTCTGTAATCGCTGGCGGTAGGTGGTCATCGGATGTGGACCAGTCGAGAGGCCGGTCATCGCCACCTCCATGCCGGCAGACTCGGCAGCGCTCAGGGCGGGCAGGCTGACCGCCACCGGCTCCACCGCCAGCCCTAGCGCATCCGGCTCGCGCAGCAAGCCCAATTGCCAGAGCAGCTCGCGCCGTCCACCCCAGCCGCAGAGATCCATAGCCCCGGCCTGGATGAGATGCTCGGCAGCCCGGCGCGGCAGTCGGACACGGCGGATCAGATCGCCCAGATCGCGGAACGGTCGCGCCGACTGGATAGCCTCGGCCTGTGCCTGGGTGATCTCGCGCACATAGTTGAATCCCAGCCGGATCGTCCCATCCTCGACTGCGCAGCGCCAACCGCTGTGGTCGATGTCCACGCCGCGCACCTCGATCCCCCGTCGCCGGGCATCATTGATGAGGACAGCCGGTGTCCAGAACCCCATCGGTTGGTTATTCAGCAGCGCCACAAAAAAGGCCTGCGGGTGATAGACCTTCAGCCAGGCCGAGCGATAAACCAGCACGGCAAAAGCGGCGGCGTGACTCTTGGGGAACGAGTAGCCACCAAAGGCGCGCAACTTGTTGAAGACCGCCTCCGCCGTCTCGACATCGACACCCCGCCCAGCGGCTCCGCTGATAAATGCTTCGCGGAAGCGTTCGACCGCCAAGCCAGGGTCTTTGGCACCCAGCGCCCGCCGCAGGAGTTCGCCCTCGCCGGGGGTGAAACCCGCCAGATCGCGGGCGACCTTCAACACCTGCTCCTGAAACAGGATCACCCCTAGCGTCTCGCCCAGGGCGGCCTCCAACAGTGGATGAAAGTACGTGACCGGCTCCTGACCCAGACGACGGCGCA
>JALHRS010000359.1 GCA_022841325.1 Lysobacterales bacterium
GGGGCCGCCGGCCACGGCGGCAACCGGGCGACCGCCTCGCACGGGCTGATTGCGCTGAAGAGCCCGTACGCGCCAGCCGAAACGATGAACCGGCTGGAAGTCGAGGTGAAAAAGCGCAATCTGGCCGTTGTGTCCCGCATCGACCACGCGGCCGCCGCCCAGCGTACCGGCCAGACGTTGCGGCCGACCGAGTTGCTGGTTTTCGGCAATCCACAGGCCGGCACGCCGCTGATGCTCTGTGCTCAACTGACCGGCATCGATCTGCCGATGAAAGCCCTGGTGTGGTCTGATGAGTCCGGTCAGACATGGCTGGGATACAACGATCCGCAATGGTTGATCCACCGCCATGGCGCCCGCGACTGCCCCCCCGCCGAGCAGGTGGGCAAGGCGCTGGCCGCGATTGCGGCTGCAACGGTTGCAAAGTGATCAGCGCGAGGGCGGTCCGCGCTTCGGTCCTGAGGATGCTTGGGGAGATCCGTCCCTTGGCCTTGTTCAGCAGCGCGACGGACGGATGATGGGAAGGAGCTGCGCCTTTGTGGTGTGACAGCGCCATGATTACAGGCGCCCGCCGCGCCATCCATCGCAACGGTCTCGCGCCTAATTTTCGCGCCTAGTTCGGGCACTCGGCGGGGAACACGCGCTGCCGGCGCCTATCGTGCGGGCAATGTCGGGGCCGGGCTCAAGTGCATCGGATGTATCGACATTCCATTTTGCGTCAGCATGGCAACGGCCCGGCCACTGGGCGCTGTCACCAGTTGCAGCAGCGGCGCGTCGACTTCGAACGACGAAACGATCGCCTTCTGTTCGAGATCGACGACGCGCACCTGTTGCCAGTTCTGCGAAGGCAGCAGCAGCCGTCGGCCCATCCGGGCTGTGACGTCAAGATCGCGCTCTCCGAGGCGGTGGTTGGTGAGGCCGGTTGCGACGCGTTCAACCGCGAGGCTGCCACCCTGAGCAACATAGCGGTGCAGGATTCCGCCGATGTGCGGTGTGTGGACCGCCCAGAGAGCGGCGTCGGCCGGCTCGAC
>JALHRS010000360.1 GCA_022841325.1 Lysobacterales bacterium
ATGGCCTGCTGATCGACCAGATCGGCGAGGTGCTCAAGCTGCCCGACGACGGCCGCGAGGAAAACCCCGTCAACCTCGATCCCCGCATGGCCAAGCTCGCCGGCGGCGTGCACCGCCTCGACGGACAGCTCATGGTCGTCCTCGACGTCGATCGCGTGCTCGAAATCGTGCCCAAGACCTCGCTCGCAGCATAGTGATTGGCATGTGCCGCCAGTGAAAGAAGGAGCCTGGAATGCAAACGTGTCTCGTAGTCGATGATTCTAGCATCGTACGTAAAATCGCGCGCCGGATCCTGGAAGGGCTCGATTTCCAGGTCGTCGAAGCCGAGCAGGGCGTGGACGCGCTGGTGGTCTGCAAGCGTGCGATGCCGGAAGCGGTGCTGCTCGACTGGAACATGCCGGTGATGGACGGCTACCATTTTCTCAGCCATCTGCGCCGCATGCCGGGCGGTGAAACGCCCAAGGTGGTGTTCTGCACCACCGAGAACGGCATCGAGCACATCTCGAAGGCGCTCGAAGGCGGTGCCAACGAGTACATCATGAAGCCGTTCGACAAGGAAATTATCTCGGCCAAATTCCAGGAAGTCGGTCTGATCGCGGTTCCGGAATAGTCCGGTACTGCCCGTAGCGTTAGCGTTGTAAGAGAGGCCGCCAGTGACCCCGCCCGATTATGAATATTTGCGCAAACTCCTCAAGGACCGCTCCGGACTCGATCTGTCCGCCGACAAGCAGTATCTGATCGAAAGCCGGCTGCTGCCGCTTTCGCGCAAGGCCGGCCTGCCCGGCATCAGCGAACTCGTGCAGAAAATGAAGGGCGGATCCGCTGACCTCACCACCCAGGTGGTCGAGGCCATGACCACCAATGAGACCTTCTTCTTTCGCGACAAGGTCCCGTTCGATCATTTCCGCGATTCCATCGTGCCGGAGATCGTCAAGGCCCGCGCAAGCCGCAAGAGCATTCGGATCTGGTGTGCGGCCGGTTCGACCGGCCAGGAGCCCTATTCGCTGGCGATGTGCCTGAA
>JALHRS010000361.1 GCA_022841325.1 Lysobacterales bacterium
TCATGGACGGGCATAACCCTGGTGGCCGCCAGCGGCGTGTTCGGCACTTGGCTGACCGGGCACGAAGCGCTGGCCGTACGCGACCGCCGCGAAGCGCGGTCGACGCTCGAGGCCATGGCCGGCGCCGACGGCAAGTGAACCGATTGGATCAGGCGCCGACCAGGTTTCGCCGCAGGCATTGCGGCCATGCCCAGTTGCGTGCCCGCCCGTATGCTCCGTATGCTGGCAGGCATTCGCTACGACGAGAGGTACGCGGCCATCGAGACTGCTGGCTGCAGGGGTGCTGGCGCTCGAGTGTGTGCCCGGCTCACCCGATCTCGACAATGGCCTGACCCGAGGTCAGCAAGGCCAGTGCATCGGGAAACGTCCGGTCGAAAACCTGTTGCAGGAACGTGTTGGTGACATTACCGCAGGTCACCCACAGCAATTGCGGCGGTGCGCCGTGTTTGCTGACCAGTTCCACGAAGTCGTTGTCCTTGCTTATAACCACCGCACCTGCTGCGCGAGCGGCTCGAAATATCGCCAGATCTGTCGCATCGCGCAGGCCAAGGTCACGCAGCGACTGCGCATGGACGCCGTGCCGATCCGAGAGCCATGCTGCCAGCAGCGGTGGCAACTGGGCATCAACCCAGAACTTCACGCCACCAGGCGGACGATGTCGCTGCGTCGCGCCGCAAACTGCAGGCTGGCCAGCACGTCTTCGCGCTCGAGGTCGGGGAAGTCGCCAAGAACCTGCTCGATGCTCACGCCTTCGCCCAGCAACTCCAGGATGTCGCTGACCCGGATGCGCATGCCTCGAATACAGGGCTTGCCGCCGCACTTCCCGGGTTCGATGGTGATTCGATCGAGCAGGCTCGCGTTCATGGGTAGATCATAGTCTCGCCGGTGATCAGGGCTACGCCTCACCCGCCGCCGCGCTGCATGAACAGGTCGAAGTGGCGCATGAAGCCGGCGCGGGCCTCGGGTGGCACGGCGTCGAAGTCGAAGTCAACCTGCAGCCGCGGCAGCCGCACCAGG
>JALHRS010000362.1 GCA_022841325.1 Lysobacterales bacterium
CTGGCCGGCAGGGCCGCTGGTCGGCGCGGAGGCCGGTGCCGCGGGCGCCGTCGCTGCCGTGGCCACGGTGGCGGGCTTGGCCGCGTCTTCCTTGGGCAGCTGTGCGCAGGCGCCCAGCAGCACGGTGGTGGCTGCGGTCAGTGCCGCACGACAGGTGGTGGGGCGAGTGCGCATGGCGACGACGGGCGCCAGGCGCCAGAAGAGTGAATCTTCATTGTCGGCCAAAGCCCGCCGCGGCGCTGCCCGCGAACGGGCAGCCCTGCACGCCTGCGCCTAGCGGATGGGCTTGAAGCGCACGCGCTTGGGCCGCGCGCCTTCTTCACCCAGGCGCTTCTTCTTGTCGGCCTCGTATTCCTGGTAGTTGCCGTTGTAGAAGAACCATTGCGAGTCGCCCTCGCAGGCCAGGATGTGGGTGCAGATGCGGTCCAGGAACCAGCGGTCGTGGCTGATGACCATGGCGCTGCCGGCGAATTCGAGCAGCGCTTCTTCCAGCGCACGCAGGGTTTCGACGTCGAGGTCGTTGGAAGGCTCGTCCAGCATCAGCACGTTGCCGCCCTTGGCCAGGGTCTTGGCCAGGTGCAGGCGGCCCCGTTCACCGCCCGAGAGGCTGCCCACGCGCTTCTGCTGGTCGTTGCCCTTGAAGTTGAAGCGGCCGAGGTAGGCGCGGCTGGGCATCACGAACTTGCCGACGATGATGTTGTCCAGGCCGCCGGAGACGTCTTCCCACACCGTCTTCTCGCCGTCCAGGCTTTCGCGGCTCTGGTCGACGAAGGCCAGCTGCGCGGTCTTGCCGATCTTCACTTCGCCGCTGTCGGGCTTCTCGATGCCTTGCAGCATGCGGAACAGCGTCGATTTACCAGCACCGTTGGGGCCGATGATGCCGACCAGCGCGCCTGCCGGCACCTTGAAGCTGACCTTGTCCATCAGCAGCCGGTCGCCGAAGCTCTTGCTGACGTCGACGAACTCGATGACCTCGTTGCCCAGGCGCTCGGCCACGGGGATGAAGATCTCGTTGG
>JALHRS010000363.1 GCA_022841325.1 Lysobacterales bacterium
GCGCTGCTTCTCGTCAGGCACCCAGTCAAGCAGCAGGTCGGTCAGGTCGCCGTCGTTGGGCATCTGTCCCTTGTGCATAACATGCGGCCAGTCGCTGCCCCAGATCACCTGCGCAGCATTCGCTTTTATCAGCGCATGGGCATAGGGAATGGTGTCGGCATGCGGCAGCGGCTGCGCCGAAATGCGGTAGGGCCCCGTCAGCTTGACCCAGGCCTTGCCCGCCTGCATCAGACGCAGCAGTGCCTGGAAGCCGGGATCACCGGTGCCGGGATTGCCCTTCATGTAGCCGAGGTGGCCGAGCACGATGGGCACCGGGAAATCGGCGAAGGTTTTGTCGAGATCCGGGAATTCATTGGCGTGCATCAGGAATTCCATGTGCCAGCCCATGGGTTTGATGCGCGCTGCCAGCGGGCGCAGATGGTCCATCGGCAGCGTGCCGGGCTTGCGGTCTTTCACATCGACGATGTTGACGCGCACGCCGCGGATGCCGGCGGCATCCATTTGTTTCAGTTCAGCATCGCCGATGGCCGGATCGACCACCGCGACGCCGCGCAGGCGCTGCGGATCGGCTTTCATCGCATCGAGCATCGCGGCGTTGTCGCTGCCGTAGACGCTGGGCTGGATCAGCACCGCGCGTTCGACGCCGAGGGTGTCGAGCATGTGGCGGTACTGCGCGGGCAGGCAGTCGGGCGGCGTGTAGACGCGCGCACTCGAGTAGTCGTAACGCGCGGCCGGGCCCATCACATGCGCGTGGGTGTCGCAGGCCTTCGCCGGCATCCGGAATTTCGGCGGATGGGGATTGAAGTCCGGCGCCGCGCAGAGCGGCGCGGCGGTTGTCGGCGTATTGGCGGGCATTTATAAGTACTTGATTTTATTGATATTTTTAATAATCACGCCTTGAGTCCGGGCATTTCGAATTCGATCGCCTTGCACTCGGCGGCGAGGCTGGCGCGCTGTTCCTTCGACAGTTCCACCAGCGGCGGGCGCACGGTGCACCATTGTTCATCAC
>JALHRS010000364.1 GCA_022841325.1 Lysobacterales bacterium
GCATCCCGGCCAGGACTGGGTCTTCGAGCCCGGCGGAATGGGCGTTTTCGATCCCGGCATCAATGCGCTGTCGATCCTGACCGAGATCCTGCCGATGCCGGTCCACCTGACGTCGGCGCGCCTCAAGTTTCCGGCTAACCGACAGACGCCTATCGCAGCCCAGCTGATCTTCTCGGATCAGGTTACGGCCGATTTCGACTGGCGCCAGGAAGGCCCGCAAACCTGGGACATCGAGGTTGAAACCTCCAAAGGCTCTCTTTCCTTACGGATGGGCGGCAATGTTCTGGAGGTTGACGGCCGGCCCATCTCGGGCGAGGCCAGCATAATGGGGGAATACCCGGCCCTTTATGCGCGGATGGCCGATCTGGTCCGCACGGGTGCGTCGGATGTTGACCTGGCCCCCATGGTTCACGTTGCTGACGCCATGACCTTGGGCCAGCGCGAGACGACCGCCGCCTTTCACTTCTAAATCTGCCCCCCTTGGGGCCACCTGCCTTCACAAGGAACAGCCGATGCTGACCGGAAAACACCTGATCGCTGGCGAATGGGTCGCGGGCGCCAATACCTTCACTTCGTCCCCCGCACATGGCCCGTCGCACGAGTTTTCCGTCGGGACCCCGGCCCATGTCGATGCTGCCTGTGTGGCTGCCGAGACAGCGTTCCCAGCCTATTGCGCCACGACCCGCGCTGCACGGGCTGCCTTTCTGAATCGCATCGCGGATGAAATTGACGCGCGCGGGGCTGCCATCACCGAGATCGGCACCCAGGAAACCGGGCTTCCTGCTGCGCGGCTGGAAGGGGAGCGCGGGCGTACGACGATGCAGCTTCGGCTGTTCGCCAGTCACATCCTGAAGGACGGTTGGCTGGATCGCCGCCATGACGCAGCCCTGCCTGACCGCCAGCCTGCCCCGCGCCCTGACCTGAAGCTGATCCAGCGACCGATCGGGCCGGTTGCGGTGTTCGGGGCGTCGAACTTCCCGCTTGCCTTCTCGGTCGCCGGGGGGGAT
>JALHRS010000365.1 GCA_022841325.1 Lysobacterales bacterium
ACCGCCACGTAGGTGGAAAAGGCGTTGACGCTGATCTTGCCGATCTGCGCGCCGGCAAAGCCCAGGTCCTTGGTCAATGCACCCAGCACGTCGCCGGCGCGGATCTTCTCCTTGCGCCCACCCAGGATTTGCAGCGTCACCATCGGCGGGCGCAGCGGCTCCTGGCTGGTGGGCATCAGTTCGGCCAGCGGCTGCCAGACCGAGCTGAAGCCCAGCGCCTGCTCGATCTGGCCGACCCAGCCCATTTCATCGCCGCTGGCCAGACTGAAGGCCCAGCCGGCCTGCTCGGTGCCGGCGCCCAGGCGGCCGGTGCGGCCGATGCGGTGCGTGTGCGTGGCCGGGTCGGGTGTGATGTCGACGTTGATCACCGCCTCCAGCTGCTCGATGTCGAGCCCGCGCGCGGCAATGTCGGTGGCCACCAGCACGCTGCAGCTGCGCTGGGCGAAGCGCACCATCACCTGGTCGCGCTCGCGCTGGTCCAGTTCGCCGTGCAGCTCGAGGGCCACGTAGCCTTGCGCGCGCAGCACCTGCACCAGGTCACGGCATTGCTGCTTGGTGTTGCAAAAGGCCAGCGTGCGCTGCGGCCGGTAATGCTCGAGCAGCAGCGACACGGCGTGCAGGCGCTCGTCCTCGCGCACCTCGACGAACAGCTGGCGGATCTGCGTCGGCGCCGGGGCCTCGGTCAGCTTGACTTCACGCGGCGAGCGCATGAAGGCCGCGGCCAACTTGGCGATGCCCTCGGGGTAGGTGGCCGAGAACAGCAGCGTCTGGCGCTGCACCGGGCACTGCGATACCACGGTCTCGATGTCGCCGAAGAAGCCCATGTCCAGCATGCGATCGGCTTCGTCGAGCACCAGCGTGTTCAGCGCCTCGAGGTTCAGGCTGCCGCGCTCGAGGTGGTCCATGATGCGGCCCGGCGTGCCGACCACGACATGCGCACCATGCTCCAGGCTGGCCAGTTGCGGGCGCATGGTGGCGCCACCGCACAGCGTCAGCACCTTGAG